>CAZJTX010000001.1:0-133728 GCA_964549115.1 uncultured Muribaculaceae bacterium
TTACTATATATTCTTCATTATTATATTTAAACGTAGTATCAACTGTATCTCTGGTCGTACCTGCCTCTTTATTAATTAATACCCTTTCTTCATTTAAAAGAGCATTAACCAAACTGCTCTTACCAACGTTTGGTCTTCCTAAAAATGAAAACGAAATATTTTTAGATTCTTTAGGCTCAATTTCTTTCATATTTTTAGTTATATCATTTAATAACTTATCAAAGCCCAAATTATGTTCAGCACTAACTGGAAACATTTTTTCAAAACCAAGTTCATAAAAATCATATATGTTTGATTCTCTTTTAGGATTATCAATTTTATTAATAACTAAGTATACGTTTTTTTTAGTTTTATGTAATAAATCTTTTATATATATATCAGTACTGTCTATACCAACTTTTCCATCAACAATAAAAAGAATTATATCGGCTTCGTCTATTGCAATAGATGCTTGAACTAATATGTTTTCATTTAATTTGTCATCATCAAATGTTATACCGCCTGTATCTATTACTCTAAAAGTTTTATCATTATAAGTACTTATTCCATACAAACGATCTCTAGTTACTCCCGGAGTATCTAAAATTATCGATTTTCTTTCTTTAATTAAACGATTAAATATAGTAGATTTACCTACATTGGGTTTTCCTATTAAACATATAGTTTCCATAAACCTCCTATAACTGTTCGCTTATTATATTATGTATTTCTTCTTTTCCTCTTTTTGTTATTGTAGAAAAAGATATAAAGTTTTCTATTCCTAATGTATCTTTAATTAGTTTGTCTTGTTTTTCTCTACCACTTTTTTTAACTTTATCAAACTTCGTAGCTACTACCACTACATCTTTATTATAATGTTTCAAGTACTCATACATTAAAACATCATCTTCACTAGGTTTATGTCTGTAATCAACTAACATAAATACTTTGGATAAATTTTTTCTTGTTTTCAAATAATCTTCAATCATTAAGCCAAACTTTTTATGTTCTTGTTTACTTACTTTAGCATATCCATATCCGGGAACATCAACCAAATAAAACAAATCGTTAATTAAGTAAAAATTTAATGTTTGAGTTCTTCCAGGTTTAGAAGAAGTCCTAGCCATGTTTTTTCTTTCTATTATCGTATTAATAAAACTACTTTTACCAACATTACTTCTTCCTACAAGTAAAAACTCTTTTTTAGAGTCTTCCGGATACTGACTAATTCTCACTGCTATAACAGGTTCTAAAACCTTATTAATTTGCATAATTCAATCACCGTTATAATTATACCTTAAAAATAGATTAAATACCAAAATTATATGCTTATTGTATTAAATTTAATATCAGTATCCATTGGTATTGCATAAAGGAAAGAATTAAATTCATCAATAAAATCTTCTTTTGTTGTTTCAAAAGAACCTTTTGCATAATCTCTAACATCATTACCACTTATATGCATAATACCAGGTAAATTTTGTGCCATTTCATAATTACATATTTTAGGTATGTAGTACTTTATATCCACAGTGGCGTCATCATAATTAATTTCCATTGTTGTAGCATGGCCTAAATCTCTTATCATAACTATTATTTTATTATTTAAACTTATTACATGGGCAAGTGATTTGAATGAACTAAACTTTGGAGAATTATACATAATATTGTATATAGCTTCATATATTTTATTGGAAAATTTCGTTTCTTTTCCAAAATATTCGACCCCCTGCCAAGGACCTTCCTCTATAAAGGAAGTTTTAGGATCAGTTCCTTTCGTTATTAAAGGCATTCTATCAAATAACCTTTCATTATTTAAAGTGGCAAAATGATGTAAGTGTAGTAGTTCATTTAAAGTAATTGGTTTCATTACTCCTACCCCACTCATTAAGTAATATCCCATATATCCTTTAGAAACAGATTCGACAAAATCTTCTCTCATACTTGATATGTGTTTTTCAAACAATGTTTTAGTAACATTAAGATTCCCATAATTTCTAACTACATCTCTTTCAATAGTTAAAAACAATTCTTCCATTTCAACTTTCGTAAAAACCTCTAATCCAAAATCATCCAGCATATTATTAAAAGTTCTCTTTAATAAATCAAGATATTTTAAAAACATATCGCTATATTGCATAGAAACAGCTACACTTGAAAAATATTCTTCATTCGGAGCCATTTTATGCAAAGTCTCTTTAATAAAGATATTATTATTTAACATTTTTTCTAATTTTAATAATTTCTCATTACTTTTCATATCAATAGTTTCATTATAATAAATTATCTTTAATTTGAAAAGGTCACTATAACTTTTAGACACTTTTAAATGCTTGATTATTGTAGTAGTTTTTGATAAAATAACAAAGACGAGGAGGAGAACACATGGCTAATTTAAAAAGTGCTAAAAAGGCAATGAAAAGTAGCAAAAAGAAATCAATCCAAAATAACGAAACTAAAAAAAGAGTTGTAAACATTATTAAAAATTTGGAAAAAGCTATTAATCAAAACGATAAAGACAAAGCTACTGAGTTATTAAAAGATTTTCAAAAATATGCTGATAAAGCTGTTGCAAAAGGTTTAATGAATAAAAACACAATAAACCGTCAGAAGTCTCGTTTAAATAATAAAGTTAAAAATATGAAGTAAGTTGTCTACTTACTTTTTTTTTGGTATTATTTATATGGTGATACATTGATAAAAATACTAAATAGATTATTAGTTTATTCAATATTATTTATATCTCTTTTTTATTACAATAATATATCTAATTTTATTACAAATAAAATCATTCAAAAAGAACCTCCTATTGTTGAGGTTACGAGTAGTTATAAAAAAGAAGATTTAGTTTCTTTTGTTTCAAATGTTGATTCGTTTATTCCCTATTCATATCAAGATTTATTAAATATAATATATACTACTATGAATAATGGATGGACTAACTTTACCTTTTATTGTGCTCATCAATATGAAGAATGTATTAATGATGCGATTAAAATTAGTAAAGATGATTTATTACTTTCTCATATTAATAATTTTGTTCATCCATTTAACGGCTATTCAAATGTTAAATTAGTTATAGCAGATTCTGGGGAAATTAATATTCAAATTGATTATGTTTATGATCAAGAAATGATTTTAAAAATCGATTCAAGAGTAGACGAAATCATCTCGGAAATTATACGAGATGATATGAAAGATTATGATAAACTAAAGACAGTACATGATTATATTATTAATAATGCTAAATATGATGTTGATAAATTACCAAATGAAACATCAGAACACAATTCTGAAATTGCATACGGACCTTTATTTAATGGTTTAGCCAACTGTAGTGGATATAGCGACTTAGCTGGTGTATTTTTGGATAAACTAGGTTTCAAAAATTTTAAAGTGTCTGTATTAGCCCATGAAATGAAAAACTCGGATGTTGGTCATGTATGGAATGTTATATATTATGATAACAAATGGGTCCATATGGATATAACTTGGGATGATCCAGTTGATCCAGAAGGAAGAGATCGTTTAGAACATAATTACTTTTTATTAACGAGTAAAGAACTAGAAACACTAGATAAAACATTAAAAGAAAAACATGAAGATAGTAATCTTCTTGGAGATGAACATAAATTTAATAAATACATTTATTTCGATATACTAAACTGAGATTAATTAATCTCAGTTTTTATATAGTCTTCTATTTCTTTTATTGTGTTAGTTATGTTATCAAAATCAACATCAAACCACTTGATGTTCATTTTATTATTAAACCAAGTAAATTGTCTTTTAGCATATTTTCTACTGTTTTTTCTTATCAAATCTAATGCTTCTTCTTTAGTTAATTCACCTTCTATATATTTAAATAATTCTTTATAACCTATTGCGGTGTTTAGAATCCTACTAGTATCTTTATATTTATGTAACGATTTAACTTCTTCTATTAAACCTGATTCAACCATTACATCTACTCTTTTATTTATTCTTTCATATAAATTATCTCTATTTGTTTTTAAACCAATAAATATTACGTTATATAACAAATCATTTTCTTCTTCCTTCAATTTAGAGCGGTCATTATTTTCTTGACTAAAAGTATAATTATATAAACCCGCTTTTAAATATAATCCAGTACCCCCTACTATTATAAAGTTTTTGTCTTTATTATTATCTATAATATTTCTTAAATCTTTTTGGTATAAATAAGCATTATATTTATCATTAATATCAACGATATCAAATAAATGATGTTTCTTTCTTGAAATTTCATCTTTTCTCGGTTTTGCACTTCCAATATTTAAATCTTTATAAACTTGGGTTGCGTCACAATTTATAACTTCTGCATCTAATCTTTCACTTAATGTTTCACTAACAAAGGTTTTACCCACTCCTGTAGGTCCTACAATTGCAATAATCACTTATATCACCAACTTTATTATAGTATACTATCTTGTATTAAACAATTTAGTTTGTTATATTATCGGTATGAAATCAATTGGAATTATTTGTGAATTTAACCCATTTCATAATGGTCATTTATATTTTATAAATCAAATAAAAAAAATGTATCCCGATTACATTATTATTTTAATATTAAACGGATACTTTTTAGAACGTGGAGAGATTTCAATTATTTGTAAAGAAAATAAAACAAAAATATCTCTTAACCACGGAATTGATATTGTTGTTGAACTACCCTTTATTTACGGAACTCAAAGTGCCGACATATTTAGTGAAGCATCTGTTAAACTATTAAATTATTTAAATGTTGAAAAAATAATATTCGGAAGTGAAAGTAATGATATTTCTCTTTTAGAAAATGTGGCTAAAGAACACTTAAACAATAAGACTTTTCACAAACTTGTTAAAACCAATTTAAAAAAAGGTTACAGCTATCCTAAATCCGTTGGATTAGCTAGTAAGTCAAATATAAAAAACCCTAATGATATATTAGGTGTTACTTATATAAAAAGTATATTAAAAAATAAATACAAAATTAAATATGAAACTATTAAAAGAACAAGTGATTTTCATGATAATGAAAGTAATAACAATATTGTAAGTGCATCTAATATAAGAGATAAGATAAACAACAATGAAAAGATTGATAAATATATTCCAAAAGGAGTTAAAAAATATATTACATCTATTAATTATGATTTATTATTTGACCTTTTAAAATTAAAAATAATTACAGATCACAACTTAAATAAATATGTGGGGGTAAATGAAGGATTAGAATTTAGAATAAAAAAACACATTAATAAAGTTGATAATTATAATGATTTGGTAAAAGCGGTAACAACTAAAAGATACACCCAAAATAATATAAATAGAACATTTACTCACATATTATGTGGATTGTTAAAAAAAGATTTGAAAAAAATAAAATTTGATTATATTAAAGTACTTGGATTTAATAATAATGGTAAATCTTATTTAAATAAAATAAAAAAAGAAATTAAGGCACCTTTAATCGTGGATAAAAAATCTAAAATATATGATTATGAGCTTAAGGCTTCATTGATATATGATCAGCTTACTAATGGTAAATCATATAAGTTTGAACACAATAACAAACCAATCATAAAATAAAACTCAATATATTATATTGAGTTTTCATTTGTTCTAATATAGTGGAGTCCTCGGAGGGATTTGAACCCCCGACCTAATGCATCGGAAGCATTCACTCTATCCAGCTGAGCTACGAGGACTTATTAGAATAATCTTATAATATCGTTTATTGAAACATAAATCATTAATATCATTAATAATATGAAACCAACTATATGGAAAATATTTTCTAGCTTTGGGTCAATTGGTTTTCTTCTTACTTTTTCTATGATTAAAAACAATATTCTTCCTCCATCAAAAGCTGGAAAAGGAAGTATGTTAATGAATCCAACATTAATAGATAAAAATGCTACTAAATATAAAATATTAGCTATACCATATACTTTAGTACTATCTACAATTTTATACATTCCAACTGGACCGGCTAATGACTTAACACCTATTTTTCCTGTTATTAAACCATATATAGTTAAATACATTGAATCTAAAACATCAAACAATTTTTTAAAAGAGTATTTAAATGACGATTTAAACCCTTTCATGTTTTTAACCTCTAGCCCAATTCCAAATGTAAGAACTTGTTCACCATCTTCGTTTTTTTCTTTTTTAGGCGTTATTTTATGAACTTGTTTATTACCTTCTTTATCCATTATTTCAAAATTATAATGTTTGTTTTTGTTTTTCATATGTAATACTAACTGCGCTTTATCCCAACTTTTTACTTTGATACCATTTATTTTAGTAATCTTATCCCCTTTTTGCACTCCTGCCGCGTGAAAAGGATAATCTTTCATTACTTTTTCTACATTTGTAGTTATTAAAGAACCACCCCAAATTAATCCCATTGTAAACAAGACTATTATTGCTAATATAAAATTATTCACAACACCAGCTACTAATATAATTAATCTTTGATACCATTTTTTATTGCACATTAAACGACTTTTATCTATTTTGTTTTCATCATCATCGTCTAATACTTCACCAGCCATGCTAACGAATCCCCCAATTGGAATAGCCCTAATATTATATTTAATATTATCCTTTCCTAATTTAGAAAATAAGACTGGTCCCATTCCTAATGAAAATTCATATATATGTACGTCAAATTTCTTAGCCCATAAAAAATGTCCTAATTCATGAACCAAAATAATTATGCCTAATATAAAAATTAATAATAATAACGATCCTATACTCATGTTTCTCCTTTATAAAAATACTTTTAAAATCATATAAAATATTGATACTAATAATATACTATCTAAACGATCTAATATTCCACCATGACCTGGCATTATATTAGAAAAGTCTTTTATTTTATGTTCTCTTTTTATTTTACTAAATAATAAATCCCCAATTTGAGATATTGCTGCAAGGAGTGCTGTAACCAAAAATAAATTCAAGGTAAAGTCCCCTATTAAATTAATATAAATAATTATTGGGACGATTAATGCTATTAAAAAACCGCCAACACTACCTTCTATAGTTTTATTTGGACTAATCGAAGGAATTAATTTATTTCTTCCAATTAACATTCCGAATAACATTGCAAAAGTATCCCCTAATATAGTTATGGCAAACAAATAAATTAAAATTAACATATCTGTTCTTATAAACAATAAAGAATTAAATCCTAATCCTAAGAAAATAATTATTCCATATAAATAAAACATTGTTTCAGTTTTATATTTATTTTTATAAAATATAGTTGGAACAAATAACAATATTATTGGTATTAATAAACGATAATAACTAATATCTAAAAACAAATCATTATCATAGTTAGCAAACACTATTAATAATAACGATATACCTCCTAATATTTTAACTAAAAGAGGTGTATTCTTATCTATTTTTTTTAAAGTTATTATTTCTTTATATCCAAGCAAAGCTAAAACTCCAATAAATATAGCAAAATATTGGCCTCCTAATAATATTAGTGGTATTGTTATAGCAAAAGCTATAATCGCACTTATAATTCTTGTTTTCATATTACTCCCTTTAATTAGTATAATACTATTTACGTTTAAAATAAAGAAAAATGAAGTTTTGCTTCATTTTTTATAAAAGTTCATCAAATTTTTCTATTTCGTCTAGACTATCCTCAACGACATTCCTAAACCTTTTCTTAAAAACTGCAACCTTTCTTCTTAATGATTCTGCTTCCATTTCTATTCTATCAGCTTTTATTAATGCTGTATTAACTATTTTTGAAGCATTTCTTTTAGCATCTTCTATTATTACTCTGGATTCATCAAATGCTACTTTCCGGATAGTATTACTAGATTCTTCAGCTATTAAAATTGCTCTATTTAAAGTGTTTTCCAAATTCTTATATTTCTCTAACTCTTTTAATAATAAAGCATTATTATTATCACATTCTTTTAATTTAGATAATAAAACATCATATTCAGATATTATATCTGATATGAATTTATTAACTTCTTTTTTTGAATAACCTGGAATACTAGTTCTAAACTTATCCATTTTTCTCCTTTACCAGTTTAATTCATCTTCTACGCTTTTTGTAGTTCCCTTTTCACCATCTTCGGTTATTTTACCTTGAACATTAACATTTTTAGGAGCGCAAATGTATATACCTACTCCAATTTTTTGCATAGAACCACCAATTGAATATATGGTACCGCTCAAAAAATCTATAATTCTCTTTGCTTGATCTGTAGTTACTCTTTTTAAATTTACAACCACACTATTTCTGCTTTTTAAATGATCAGCTATTTGTTGTGCTTCTGAAAATGCTCTTGGTTCAACCAAAATCATTTTATTACCACACTTTTCGCCCTCTTTTAATGATTCTTCTTCACTTATATTATAGTATTCATCTTCTGTTCCAGTTAAATTATCATCATCATCTTTAAACCATTTTTTAAAATTAAAGGCCATATCACATACCTCCTACTCTTTTACTCTTTAATAATAACAAATATATTATTAACTTTCAACACTTTACTATGTTGTTTCCTTGTCCATTATAATTGTTACATCAGGATGTAATAACAATATAGAAGCCGGAATTTCTGTATTTATTGTTTTCATGTTTAATAATTTTTTCATGATTCTTTTTTTAGTAGATCCACTTGCCATTAATATTATTTTCTTTGCTTTTAAAATACTCCCCATTCCCATACTTATAGCATGTGTTGGAACTTCGTCCTTATTTTCGAAAAACCTAGAGTTAGCTTTAAGAGTGGCTTCTGCTAATTCAACTACAGATGTATGTAAATTTAATTCCAAGTCTGGTTCATTAAATGCTATGTGACCATTTGTACCGATTCCTAATATTTGAACATCAATCCCACCATTTAAATCTATTAAATTATCATACTGAACACATTGTTTATATAAATTTTTCGCAACTCCATCTGGAATATGAACATTTTCCGGTTTTATATTAATGTGATTAAACAATGTATCATACATAAAATAATTATAACTGTTCTTATGATCTGTACATAAACCCACATACTCATCTAAATTGAATGTTGTAACGTTGCTAAAATCGACTTCTTTCTTTTTATTCATTTTTATTAATTCTTCATATAACCCCATAGGAGTACTACCTGTAGCTAAACCTAAGACTAAATTTGGATTATTGTTTATTTCCTTTTTTAGTATTTTAGCTACTTCTTTACTTAATGATTTATAATCTTTTTTTATTATAACTTTCATATTACCTCCTTGAAATTTTATAATATATTATTCAACATCTAAATTAATTATATTGTCTAAAAATGTTTTACTCTTTAAATATATACCAGTATATTTTTCATAATAATTAGATAAAAATAAATTAATTTCCGTTTTAAGATCATCTCCTAAATTTAATTTTTCTATTTTTCTTATATCTAATTCTATAAACAATTGCAATAATCTATACACTTTTGGATCCACAATTTTTTGATTGGTAATACATTTTTTACAAATTAAACCGCCATTGGTGGAATCTAACGTCACAATATCTTCTTCTTCACTACACAAAGCACAATTATGTAAATTTAATTCAACGCCAAGGTAAGATAAATATTTAGCTTCTATTATATTTGTAATCACTAAAGGATCAAATCCTTCTTCTAATTTTAATAACGAATTAATAAACAAATCATATATCTCATCATTCTTGTTGTCTCTTATTACTTGATTAGTTAAATCACTTATATATGTTAAATAACTAATCAATGTTAAATCTTTTTTAATATTAACAAAAGGATTTATAACGTCAATTGCAACTAAAGTAGATAACTTATCTGCTTTATAATATATATTAAAAGAGCCATAAGTAAACCTCATAGCAACTGATCTAAATGGTGATTTAATTCGCTTAGCACCTTTCGCCATTATGCCAATTAAACCATATTCTTTAGTGAAAACATTTAATATTTTTGAGCTCTCACTATACGATGTTTCGTTTAATATAAAACCTTCTACTTTTTTTAACATATTATCTTTTAATTATTTCTAAATCCTAATTCTTTAAAATATTTTTCTTTATCTTTCCAATTTTTAATTGTTTTAACATAAGTTTCTAAATACACTTTTTTACCAAACAATTTTTCCAACTCTAGTCTTGCATTTGTACCTACTTGTTTAATGACAGTGCCATTCCTACCTATTATTATTTTTTTAAATGAATCTCTTTCTACTATTATATTTACGCTTATATGTATTATATTCTTCGCTACTTTAAAACTTTCGGTATAACATGTAATGCCATGTGGTAATTCTTCATAAACTAATTCAAATAATTTTTCTCTTACTATTTCACTTGCTATAAAAGATGCAGGAGCAGATGTATATTCGTCTTCATCAAAATATTTAACGTCATCTGTCAAATATTTTTTTATAACTTCTAACAATCTGTCTGTGTTATCCTTGTTCATAGCTGAAATTGGTACTATTTCAGCAAAAGAATGATCATCTCTTATTTTATCAATGTTTTTCAATAACTTTTCATTCGAAATTTTATCTATCTTATTTAAAACTAATATTATAGGTACATCATTAGTTTTTAGAGAATTTAATATAAATTTATCCCCTCTTCCATAACCAGTTGATACATCTACCATAAATAAAACAGCATCAACATCTTTAGTTAGGGCTATTGCTTCCTTATTTAAATGTCTGCCTAACTTATCAATTGGTTTTCCTATACCGGGAGTGTCTATAAATACAATTTGATAGCCTTCCTCATTATAAATACCCTGAATAACATTTCGTGTTGTTCCGGGTACTTTTGATACAATCGCCACTTTTTCATCTATTAAAGAATTTAGTAAAGTGCTTTTACCAACATTTGGCCTACCAATTATACTTACAAATCCGCTTTTCATTATTACCTAATCATTACCCATAATTTTGGTATAAATATATAAGCGCAAATTATAACATATGACAGTGTTGAAACAAATGTAGCTGCAGATCCACAATCTTTAGCTATTTTAGCCAAGTCATGATATTCATCCGTAATCAAATCAACTATTGCTTCTACAGAAGTGTTTAACAATTCAATGCTTAAAACAAACACCGAAGCTAAAAGTATAAATGTCCATTCATTAAAATTGATTTTTAAAAATATACTCATTGCTATAGCAAAAATGGTACCAACCCCATGTAGCGACATACTCTGTTCGTTTGTATAAGCATACTTTAAACCGTTAACTGAGTTGATCGCACTAGCAATCACCCTTTTAAAAGTAAACATTTTAGCTTTTCCTCTTTCAAATTTTGGTTCGTCTGATTTCATTTAATATCTCCTCCTGCTTATTCAGCATTAAATCTTCTTCTTCTTTATTATTATGCTCATAACCTAACAAATGTAGCAAGCCATGAATTATTAAAAATCCCATCTCTCTTAATTCACTGTGGTTGTTAGCCAGTGCTTGCGCTCTTACTTTATCTACACTTATATATATATCTCCCAACATTTTATGTTTATGTTGTTTTAAATCTTCTTCGTCAAATATTCTAAAAGATAACACATCTGTAGGCTCATCTTTATTTCTATATTTTTTATTTAATAAGCGCATTTCTTTATTATCAATAATTATAATAGAAAAATAGCTTCTTTTCACTTTTTCTTTTTTTAACGTTTTATTAATTAATTTGTAAACAGTTTTATCTATTTTAAAATCGGTTTTATTAATTAAGTCATAAGAATTCATTTAAATTAATGACTCCCATTGAAACAAATATATAAACTATTAACGCAACTAAAATTAAAATTAGAACCAGATTATATAATCCCTCTTTGTGAAACATTCTTGGTAACTTGGAATGTATCCACCTTAAAATTTTAAACAATATATATCCAATTGTTGCCCCTAATACATTTAATATAATATCATCAATATCAAAAGATCTTCCTATATAATATTGAATAAACTCTACTAAAGCACTTATACTAAGGGCCGATAATATCACCGGATATATCTTAGAAGGTTTTATTTTATAAGCAAAATATAATCCAAAAGGTATAAATGCTACCACATTTCCAACTACATTATATACAAATAATTTAGATCCCCATTTATATCTAGATATTTCTTCAAAAGGAATTATATTAAATCCATGGAAAACATTTATTTCGGTCTTACTTAAAAATGTAAACAAAACAATAATATATAAAATAAACAATAAACTTATTACTTCATCATAAATATATATTCTTCTATTCGATTTTTTTAGTTCAAAAACTCTTATCAATGAAAAAGTTACAATGAATAGTAATATCATTGGCAACATTTCCATAATTGTTTCTTTTATAATTTTAAAAATCATTTTACCTCTATGTATATTATATAACATTTTGACTATTTTTAAAGGGTATAATTCATAACAAAAAAAGACTTTTTGTCAAAAGTCTTTAATTATTGAAATTTTCTTTTTTTGTGAAAGTTTTTAATGCCTTCCTTTTTTTCGATTCTTTTTCGAACTCCAGGCTTTTCATAATGTTTTCTCTTCTTTATTTCTGAAGGGACTCCACTTTTAGCAACTTTTGCTTTAAACTTTCTCAACGCAGCATCAACATTGCCGTTTTGTACAACTACTTTTGTCATATTCCCTCCCTTCAAATTGCAAATCAATTATATCATTTTCGAGATATCTTTTCAAGGAAAAAGCCGTCTTAAAACGGCTTTTTTTAGCAATAATTTTTTGATTTTTTTAATTTTATTGCCGAACCTACTATTTGTCCTAATAATAATACAGTTGTCATCAATCTTGATACAGCATTCAACATAGTTGCTGTTACTGCTGCACCACCAGATATGTTAGTTAATTCATAATTATTTAATTCTATCATTATTTTTTACGACATTTAAGCGGGTTAACATATCCATCTATTATTCCTATTAAAAATGTCAATGCTCCGACTATGCCTACAACTAGGCTCACATTAATACCACCTTTTATTTGGTTTAATTCATATACTGATAATGTTTTCATCGTACTCCTTTCATATTATTTTTCCAAGTAATTTTTTATATACTCTTTCTTTGTTGTAATACATTTTAATATCTAATAATTCATTATTTTTATATTGTTTATCTAAATCTATTATGTAATCTTGATAATTAACCAAGTTATATTCATCTAATTTAATTTCACTAATATTATTTATTGTGAATTTAACCTTGTCATTGTTAATACTCATTACCACAGCATCGTTCACTTTTGAGGTATCGTTATACTCAATTGACATATATAACATATTATCTTTATAGTATCCTTTCGTAATAAATATTGTGTAAATATCTACTGTGAATAAATAACACATAAATATAACAGTTATTATAACTACCACACTATAAAGTTTGTTTTGGGGAGTTAAATTTATTAAATCTTGAAATTTATTATACATAAATAACTCTTTTAAATTCCTTATCTAAATTTTTATGACTAATATAAATAATGGTTTTATCTTTAAATTTAGTTTTTAAATTGTTAATTATCCTCTTTTCAGTTTTAATATCAACTTCGCTTAAGGCTTCATCTATTATTAACACCTTAAAGTTATCTATCAATGCCCGCGCTAATATAATTCGTTGTTTTTCTCCCCCAGAAAAATTATTTGAATCCACATTAATATAAGTTTGATATCTCATTGGTTTGGTTTTTACTATCTCAGATACACATGAACAGTTACATATATCCATAAAATAATCCTTAGCTACTTTTTTATGAAAAACAATATTTTGATACAATGTTTCAGAAAACAAGTATTCTCTTTGAGACACATATCTAATATTATTTCTAATAGTAGATAAACTTAAATCTTTAATGTTGATGTTTCCAAATGTAACTTCACCTTTGTAGTTTAATTCATGTTTAATTAAAAGTTTACATATAGTACTTTTACCAGATCCACTTCTTCCTTTTATTAAAACATGTTCCCCCTCATTTATTTTTAAATTATAATTGTTTATTATATTATGAATTTTATTATAACTAAACGTTAAATTTGATAATTTAATACCATAACCATTAACTTGCTCTAAAGAACCTATATTTTCTTTTTCTATATTCATAAATTCGCTAAGTTTCTCAACTGATGCACTGATAAAATTATATTTTGGGATGTTATCTATCAGATTTTTTACAGGTTCTAAAAAATAATACATTAATGCATTAAAAGTTATAAGCTCAGAAATGGAAATAGAATTATTAATTAATAATACAAATCCTATAGTATTAACAATATATGTTCCCATTTCGTTTATAAAACTTTTTAAATTTAATTGTATATTATTGAACCCCAATAATTTATAACTATCTTTTAAATAAGAAGAGGCACTATCCTCAATATAATTTAAAGCTTCATTAATACCAGATATGTTTTTGATGCTATTTATCATAGAGATGCTTTCAATAAATATAGAAGTGAATTTATTTTCCAACTTTATATTTTTGAGGATTTTTTTATAAATTACTCCTTTGAATGAAAGACCTAAAATCAAATAAATAGTTAGCAATAACAGTAATATTAAAAACAAAGTCTTGTTTAATAAATATAATATTGGTATTAAACATATTACTAAAAGAGAATCTAGTAACAAAGACACAATAATCTCTGAAAAAAGATTTTTGAAATTATTTAAATCATTAATTCTAGCAACTATTTCACCTGTTGTTCTAGATTGAATTACTTTGGAAGGAAGGTTTAAAACATGATATAAAAAATCTCTTAACAAATATATATCCACATTTTTATTTAGATATAATTCATAATACAGCTTTAACTTGGTAAACATAATTTTTATACACGTTATAAAGAGAAACAAAATAAATGTTTGTTTTAAAAAATGTTTTCCCAATTCAAAATTATCAATAACTACTTTAAAATAATAACCAGTAATTATTGTTGTTATAGTAATGAAAATACTAGCTACAACAATTTTTGATATAAGACTTTTTTCGTTTTTTAAAACATTAACAAAAAGAGTTTTTAATTTAATATTTTTTTCATAAAAAACAATTGATCTAGATGGGAATAGTTCTATTAAATTACCAGACCATATATTCATAAAATCACTAAAAGATATTATTCTTTTTCCTACTGCTGGATCCATTAACGTTATTTTTTTAGGAGTAATATTATAAATAACTACAAAATGATTTAAATTGTTTTCTTGAACATGACAAATTGCTGGTAAACTCAATTTTTCTTTTAACAAATGTTTTTTATCTAATTTTATGCCTCTTGAATCAAAACCATATTTAAAAGAAGCATCTATTATATTAAAAGCAGTCGTTCCTTCAATATTCGTACATGTATCTTGAATAACTTTTTCTAAAGGAATATTACCACCATGATATTTAACAACAGACAATAAACATGCTGCGCCACAATCTTTTATATTTTGTTGTTTTACAATAAATGCTTTTTTCATGTTTTTCTCCCTTCAATAATTATTTATCCAAAAGAAGTCATTATCCTTTATATTTTTTCAATTATAAAAATTGGTTTTAATTGACAATAATTTCTAAAACATTATAATTAAACTAAGGAAGGTTATATATGAAAAACAAAAAATCATTACTAGTTGGATTTTTATTTATATTAATATTATTTTTATTTCTATTTTTAATTTTAAATGGATTTTCCAACAAAAAAGCAATACCTACACACGAAGCTCATAATTATGGCATTATTAAAAATAAAAAGAAAACGTTTATCGTAGAAATTGATGAACATTGTGAAGAAAACAAGCCTTGTTATAAAAAAATTAAAAATGGACTACTAGGTAAGAAAAAATACGAAATAAATATTAACTTACATAACGACAAAGAAATTTTCGATACAATAGGTATCAATCAACATCAACTAGAATTAAACACAGAATCCTATGATCGATTAGAATTAGTGGGAATAATTGACCAAACGTTTTTAATATACGGTTTCAGATCTGGATTTAAAGAAAATCTTTATGAATTTGTTGTATACGATAAAGATATAAACCCAGTTGCGTTTTTCCATTCAAATCAACAACATGCTAAATTTGATTTTAAAAAACAGTTTAATTATCAACATAATGAGTTAGCCTTATTTTTCTGTAAACAAGAAGAAGATATGCAAAATGTATTAATTAAATATTTAGTTTGGTTTGATAAAAAAGGAATTAAAGATACTATTATATCTGAAGAAAAAGTTGAAGACTGTGGTGCACACCAATAACATTTGACAAACTCTTCATATATATATATAATATCTATGATGTTTTTGGCAGGGTTTAACTTTGTTTATAACGTGTTTATTGAAAAATAAAGTAACTTGGACTGCCCCAAGTGAAATTAAATAAACTCCCTATTAAATAAATTAAACATTAGCTTTAAATATTCAGAAAGGAGAACTATGGCAAGATATACTGGGCCGGCTTTTAAAAAGTCTAGAAGATTAGGTTTTTCTACTTTAGAAAGTGGCAAGGATTTAGCAAAAAAACCATTTCCACCTGGAATGCATGGTAAAGCTAGAAGAAGAAAACAAAACGACTATGGAATACAATTACAAGAAAAGCAAAGAGCTAGAGTAATGTATGGTTTAACAGAAAAACAATTTAGAAAAGTGTTTAATAAAGCTGAAAAAATGAGTGGTATCACTGGTGAAAACCTACTTATATTACTTGAATCTAGATTAGATAATTTAGTATATAAAATGGGCTTAGCTAGAACTAGAAGATCATCAAGACAAATTGTTAATCACGGACACATATTAGTTAATGGGAATAAAGTTGATATACCTTCATATACTTGTAAACCTGGAGATTTTATTTCTATAAAAGATAAATCGAAAAATCATCCAGCTATCATTGATGCACTTGAATTAAAAATGAATGTACCAGCTTTTGTAGAATTTGACAGAAACAACATGACTGGAAAATATATTAGATTTCCAGAACGAAGTGAATTAAATCAAGAATTAAACGAACAATTAATAGTTGAGTTTTACAACAGATAAAAAGTTCTCTATAGAGAACTTTTTTCTTGCTCGTGTATAACAAATATACTCATATTGTTTGTTTTTAATTGACTTTTAAATTTTAACGCTTGTTCATAACTAGATTTTTCAGTTAAGGTTTTTGTGTTATTTATTATTTTATTAAAAGTTAATAACTCATAAATTATTTTATTACCGACTCTTTCATAGTTTTCATAATCAGTTATAATCGACGCAGTTTTTGCTTTTTTCTTACGAACAAAATCTTTTTTAGTTAATTTTAAATTATTTAATCTTTTTTTAACTAGTTTAACCCCTCTTTTGATATTATGGGCTTCTATATAAACATTTGCTATTAAATAATTATTATAATAATCAATATAACTTCCCTTTATTTGGCCAATATTCTTTTTCCTAAATGAATAATTTAATTCACTTGTACTAGAGAAATTACTATTAATTAATAAATTTAAATATTCGAATTTTTCAATATCGTTAAATTCAGTTAAAGTATTTTTGTTAATCTTTATTGCAATTCTCGCTCTAGGTATTCCCACTTCCTTAAATTCTTCAGCATATTCTTTATATACCTCATCTTGTTCTTTTCCTAAATTAAGTATGGGTTTATTATATTTACTAAATTTTTTGTTTTCCATACACTTTTCTATTGTGTTTAACATTTCCTCTTTATTAAAATGACCAGTTACTACCAAAAACATATTCTTTGGATGATAAAAATGTTTGAATACATCTTTAATGTTAGTTACGGTTATATTTTTTATGTCTTCTTCATCCCCTGTTATTGAAGTTTTATAACCTTTTTGATGAAATAACAACTCATTAATGCCAAAAATCATACGTCTTTCAACGTTATCATCTCCCATTTTTTCTTCTTCTATAATAATACCTTTTTCTTTTTCTACTAACTCTTTAGTAAAATGACCATCATATACATAATTTAATAAATGGTTAATATTTTGATCTAATTTATCTCTAAAATTAATAAAATAATTTGTATGATCAAATGTTGTATAAGCATTAAACTTAGTACCTAACTTATTAAATAAATCTTCAGCTCTTTCACCATTTGTTAAATTAAATTTCAAATGTTCTAAAAAATGGGCCACTCCATTTGGGTGATTATAAGTTTTATTTCCAACTTTATAATTTGTATGAATAGAACCATATTTCACAACTAAACTTGCTGATATATGTTTTTCTATATAGTTTGGCCACATATAAATAGTTAAACCGTTTTTTAAAGTTTGTTTGTATATAACTTCATCTAATCCAACAATGTTAATTTTCTCCATTTTTGTCTCCTTTTAAAATAAATGTAGTGTTAAGAACTAATTTATTAACAGCTTTTATAATATCTTCTTTAGTAACTTTATCTAACAACTTCATAGCTTCTTTAGCATCAACTAAACCAAATACTTTACTTGTTATATAATTAGATAATATTTTAACATTAGATTCATCAACACCTTCCAACCTTTTCTTTAAATTTGAAACAGAATTTTTAATATCCTCAACTTTAAAATCCCCTTTCTTAATTTTTTCCAATTCTTGAGTGATTAATTCTTCGGCTTTAGGTATATTATTATAATCCAAAGAAGACGTTATCATAAATAAACCATCAAAAAGCATATAACTACTTCCGACATAATAACAAAGCGAATGTTTTTCTCTTACTTCTTTGTACAATTTAGAAGATAGCCCCGCTCCACTTAAAATATGATTTAAAACATTAAACACAACTTCTTTTTCAAATTTAGTAGGTTTGTTTACGTTATAAATCATAGCTAAACCAGATTGAGTAAAAGGCATATTTTTTTCTTTTCTAATAGGTACTTTTTTTAATTTGTTTTCTATAAAAAAGTCTTTTTTAATTTCTGTAAATTTATAATCTATTTCTATTTCTTTAAAAATATTATGTATATCGTTAAAATTAATATCTCCAATTATTAATATATGCATTTCACTAGTTTTAATTAAGTCTTTATAATTATTATACAATTCTGAAGTAGTTACTTTATCTACATCTTGAATCGTTCCAAAAGGTTTTTTACTCGACAAACTATTTTCATCCATTGTTTCTAATGCATTAAAATGTAATTGATATCCTGGATTTTCTATTTCTTTACTTATCCTTCTTTTAACTGAATCTTTTATTATTTCCAAATCTTTTTTATTAAATTTCTTGTTTTTAACATTTGGGTTATATAATATTTCAAATGGAAAAGTTAATACTTCTTTTAAGTATTCATCATCATTTATATATTTTGGCGATATAAATGATGAATCTAAATTCATTTGATTTATTTTACCTAGGTTTAAAGAATAAGACATATTATTAGCGTTATATAAATCTTCTAGTTTAATAGCCAAGTCTCTTCTTGTTTTATATTTCTTGGTTGAAGATGTTAATAACTCTAAAACATATTTTTCTTGTATGTTATTATCTTTAGATGTTTTATTAATATACATTATACTCATTAAACATTTCTTAGATAAATCTGTTTTAATTACATGCAGTTTAGCATAATCTAAATTATATACTTTAGTTTCCATATTGTTCCTTTACTTTGTTATATTCACTAATGAAAAATTCATCAGTCATACCCGCTATATAATCTATTACAATTCTAGCTGGAGTATTATTGTTATACTCTTCGGTCATATTTGATAAATATGATGAATAAATATTTGATGTTTTATCTTTTTTATCTAACACTTCTAAATAATGATCAAATAAAACATTAAACATAGTTTCTATTTCTATTACTTCTTTATCTGTATAAGCTTTGTGATATATATTTTTATAATTAAATGTTTTTAAATCATTTATAGCTTTATATACATCATCACTTAACTTAATATAGTTTTTATTATAACTATTCTTTAATATATCAGTAACAATAGTGTTTATTATGTCTTTATTGCGACTTCCTAGGACTTTTGTGATGTTTTCGGGTATATCTTCGATTTTTATTAATCCCACTCTAATGCCGTCTTCTATATCTCTTCCTATGTATCCAATTAAATCACTTATTCGAACTACACAACCTTCTAAAGTTCCCGGTACTAAAAGATTATTCTTTTCTTTATAACTTAATTCAAAATCTTTTAAAAATTCTTGCTCATCTTTTTCTTTTGGTTTATATATTGGATCTAATATTTCACCATTGTGACACATAATAGCATCTAATACTTGGTAAGTTATATTTAATCCTCTACCAAATTTTTCTATTTCTTTTAAAACTCTTACACTATGAATATTATGTTTAAAATATCCTTCGTTATGTTTTAAACTAAGTTCATTTAAATGCACTTCTCCAACATGTCCAAATGGTACATGACCTAAATCATGTCCAAGGGCAGCAGCTTCTATTAAGTCTTCATTTAATTTTAATGCTCTTCCAATATTTCTTGCTATTTTACTAACGTATTGAACATGAATCATTCTTTTTGTTAAATGATCATGTTTTTGATATGTAAACACTTGGGTTTTATCAATATACCTAGTATATGCTAGAGAAAATAAAATTCTATCTATGTCTCTAAAAAACGCAGTTCGTATATCTTCATCATCCGGATATAGTCTCTTAGCATCTTTATCCATAGTTGCAAATTCCATTAAATCCATATTTCTTTTATGGGTGTTTTCTTTAAAGTCTTTCATAAGTCACCTCGGTAACCATTATTATATCAAAAAAAAAGAAGTTATAAACTTCTTTAATTATCTTCTAGTAATTGTTCTTCTAAAACCTCGCTTGCATCATCATCAAATAATGCGGTTTCAAGTTCAATTTCCATTTTTTTGTATTCTTTAGCTCCTGTTCCAGCAGGTATTAGTTTACCTATAATAACGTTTTCTTTTAGTCCTTTTAAGTAATCTACTTTTCCTCTAGTTGCAGCATCTGTTAACACTCTAGTTGTTTCTTGGAACGATGCAGCAGATAATACCGAATCAGTTTCTAATGAAGATTTTGTAATACCCAACATAATTGGATCACCCTTAGCTGGTGTTTTACCATCTAATAATGCTTTTTTATTTTCCTCATTATATCTTCTAGCTGAGATTGATAAACCTTTTACTAATGAAGTATCTCCTGAATCAGTAATTTTCATTTTACTAATCATTCTTTTAATAATAATTTCAATATGTTTATCATTAATATCTACACCTTGTAATTTATATACATTTTGAATTTCTCTTAATATATATTCTTGAGCTTTAAGTGGGCTTGATACTGATAATAATTCTTTAGGTGATATTGCACCTTCAGTAATTCTATCTCCAGCTTCAATCTCGTCACCTTCACCAACAATTAATTTCATGTTAGCGTCAGTTTTTACTACTCCAACTTCAGCTTCTGTTTCTATGTGTACTTCATATTTAGTTATGTCTTTATCAGAAATATCTTTAATTTCTTTTATTTTACCTGTATAAGGTGAAATTGTAGCTTTCCATGATGGTATTCTTGCTTCAAATAATTCTTCAACTCTAGGTAAACCTTGAGTTATGTCATCTCCAGCAACACCACCTGTATGGAATGTTCTCATAGTTAATTGAGTACCTGGTTCACCAATTGATTGAGCAGCCATAATACCTACAGCTTCACCAACTTCAACTAAGTTTCCAGTTGCTAAGTTAATACCATAACATTTTTGGCAAACACCATTTTCAGAATTACATGTTAATGCACTTCTTATTTCTAGTTTCTTAATACCAACATTAATAATTCTATTAGCGACATTTTCAGTTATTAATTCGCCTTCTTTTAATATTACTTCTTTTGTCTCAGGATCAATTACTTTTTTATTTGTAAATCTACCTAATATTCTTTCAATAAATGGTTCAATTACAGTTCCATCTTTTTCATTTAATAGATCATATACCATAACGCCTTTTATTGTTTTACAATCTTCTTCTCTAATTAATACATCTTGAGCAACATCAACTAATCTTCTAGTTAAATAACCTGAATCAGCTGTTTTAAGAGCTGTATCCGCAGTTCCTTTTCTAGATCCGTGTGTTGATAAGAAGAACTCAGAAACGGTTAATCCTTCCACAAATGATGAGGTTATTGGAATTTCAACTATTTCACCATTCGGTTTAGCCATTAATCCTCTCATACCTGCAAGTTGTGTAAAGTTTGATATTTTACCTCTAGCTCCACTATTCATCATCATAAATATTGGATTATCAAAATTATCAGTTGATATAGTTTTAAGCTCCGCTCTTACATCATCAGTTGCTTTACTCCAAACTTCTATAACTCTTGCATATCTTTCTTCTTCGGTCATTAAACCACGGTTATAATCTTTGTTTATTTTTTCAACTTTTTCTTTAGATTCTTTTATTATTTCTTCTTTTTTATCACTAACAACAATATCAGTAATTGAGAATGTTACTCCAGCGATTGTTGAATATTTAAATCCTAAATCTTTTAATTTATCTAACATAATACTCGTCTCAGTAGTTTTATACCTTTTAAATACTTGAGCAATAATTTGTGATAAGTTATTTTGTAAAAACGGTTTTATTAATTCCATCTTACTAATTTCTTCTTTAATATTAGAACCCATTTCTAAGAAAAATTTATTAGGAGTAATTCCTTCGATATTTGCTTTTGTTGCTTCATTTATGTATGGGAATGTATCTGGTAATATTTCATTAAATATTACTTTACCCACAGTTGTTACTAAATATTTCTCTTTTACATCTGCAGAGAATAATTTGTATTTAAATGAATTAACTGGTATAGCAATTCTAGAATGAAGGGCAATTTCTTTTCTTTCATATGCCATTAATGCTTCATTACTATTTTTAAATACTCTGCCCTCTCCTTTTGAGTCAGCTTTTTCCATTGTTAAATAACAATTTCCTAACACCATATCTTGTGAAGGTGTTACAACTGGCTTACCATCTTTAGGATTTAAGATGTTATTTGCTCCCAACATTAATATTCTTGCTTCAGCTTTAGCTTCTTCTGATAAAGGAACGTGTACCGCCATTTGATCTCCGTCAAAGTCAGCGTTAAACGCATTACACACAAGTGGGTGTAATCTAATAGCTTTACCACCTATTAATATAGGTTCGAATGCTTGAATACCTAAACGGTGTAATGTTGGAGCTCTGTTTAATAATACTGGGTATTCTGTAATTACCTCTTCAACAATATCCCAAACAGATTCATCTCTTGCATCTATTAATTTTTTAGCCCCTTTAATATTATGAACTAATTCTTTTTTAACTAATCCATGTATAATGTGGGGTTTAAATAATTCAATTGCCATTTCTTTAGGCAAACCACATTGATACATTTTTAACTCTGGACCTACAACAATAACGCTTCGACCAGAATAGTCTACTCTTTTACCTAATAAGTTTTGTCTAAATCTACCTTGTTTACCTTTTAACATGTGTGACAAACTTTTTAGTGGTCTGTTATTTGATGCAGTAATACTTCTTCCACGTCTTCCATTATCAAGTAATGAATCTACTGCTTCTTGAAGCATTCTTTTTTCGTTTTGAATTATAATACCAGGTGCATTTAATTCGATTAACTTTTTAAGTCTATTATTTCTGTTGATAATTCTTCTATATAAATCATTTAAATCACTTGTTGCAAATCTACCACCATCTAGTTGGATCATTGGACGTAATTCAGGAGGTATAACAGGTATAATATCCAACACCATCCACTCAGGTCTTTGGTCTGAGTTTAAAAATGACATTAAACAATCTAGTCGTCTTATTAAACGAATTCTTTTTTGTCCCTTAGCATCTTCTAATTCTTCTTGTATTTCTTTGATTTCTCTTTTTAAATTAACGTCTGTTAATAATTCTTTAATAGCCTCAGCACCCATACCAACTCTAAATACATTTCCGTATTTTTCATAATACATTCTATATTCTTTATTTGATAATGTTTGCTTTTTCTCTAATGGAGTTTTTCCTGGGTCTACTACTACATAACTAACAAAATATAAAACTTCTTCTAGTTCTCTTGGTGACATATCTAAAACTAATCCAATTTTAGAAGGTATGCCTTTAAAAAACCAAATATGAGAACATGGAGCAGCTAAATCTATATGCCCCATTCTTTCTCTTCTTACGCTAGATTTGGTTACTTCAACACCACATCTATCACAAACTACGTTTTTATATCTTAATCTTTTGTATTTACCGCAACTACATTCAAAGTCTTTAGTAGGACCAAATATTTTTTCACAAAATAGTCCATCTTTTTCGGGTTTAAGAGTACGATAATTAATTGTTTCTGGCTTTGTTACTTCACCAAATGACCAACTTCTTATCTTCTCCGGACTGGCTATACCAATCCTTATTCCTTTAAAACTATTTACATCTAACATTTAGCCACCTACTCCCCATCTTCCTTTTTCTCTTTAGTAATTTCTTCAATTACTATCCTTGGTTCTGAGTTACTTAATTCAACTTCTCTGAATTCTAAGAACTTATCATTTTGATCTAATATTTGAACATCTAATCCAAGTGCTTGGAATTCTTTTACTAATACTCTAAAGCTCTCAGGTACTCCTGCTTGATTTACAAGTTTTCCCTTTACTAAAGCTTCATATACTTTTACACGACCAACTATATCATCTGATTTAACAGTTAATACTTCTTGTAAAACATTAGCCGCTCCGTATGCATAAAGTGCCCAAACTTCCATTTCTCCAAATCTTTGTCCACCGAATTGAGCTTTACCTCCTAGTGGTTGTTGAGTAACAAGTGAGTATGGACCCGTAGCTCTGGCGTGAAGTTTATCATCAACCATATGATGAAGTTTTAACATATACATAACTCCAACACTTACTCTATTATCAAATGGTTCTCCTGTTCTACCATCATATAAAACAACTTTACCATCTTCGTCCATTTTTGCCGATTTCATTTCTTCTAAAATATCATCCCAGTTTGCTGAGTCAAATACTGGTGATGCATAATGAACACCTTGAATTTTACCAGCCATACCTAAGTGAGATTCTAAAATTTGACCTATATTCATTCTTGATGGTACTCCTAATGGATTTAATAATATATCTACTGGTGTTCCATCTTCTAAATAAGGCATGTCTTCTTCTGGTAATATTAAAGATATAACTCCTTTATTACCATGTCTACCAGACATTTTATCTCCAACTTGGATTTTTCTTTTTTGTACTATATATACTCTAACTATTTTTGATACACCTGGTGATAATTCATCGCTGTTTTCTTTTGTATAAACTTTAACATCATGAATAATACCTGCTGCACCGTTATCTACACGTAGTGATGTATCTCTTACTTCTCTGGCTTTTTCACCAAAAATAGCATGTAGTAATTTTTCTTCACTAGTTAATTCTTGTACACCTTTAGGAGTTACTTTACCTACTAAAATATCTCCTTCTCTTACTTCTGTACCTATTCTTATAATACCTTCTGAATCCAGATTCTTTCTTGCTTCCTCACCAACGTTTGGAATATCTCTAGTAATTTCTTCAGGTCCTAGTTTTGTTTCTCTACACTCAATATCATAATGAGCTATATGTAGTGATGTATAAACATCATCTTTTACTAATCTCTCACTAATAATAATCGCATCTTCATAGTTATAACCATCAAAAGTCATAAAACCAATTACCATATTTTTACCTATAGCAAGTTCTCCTTGATCTATAGATGGTCCATCAGCTATAACTTGTCCAGCTTTAACTTTATCACCTTTTTGTACTAAAGGTTTGTGATTGATACAACTCTCATCATTACTTCTTTCAAAGTTTGATAAGTAATATGTGTCTTTTCCTTTAGCGGTTTTAATAATCATTTTTAAACTATCAGCATATTCAACTTCACCAGCACCCTTAGCAATAATACAACTACCTGAATCTCTTGCTGCAATATATTCAACACCAGTTCCCACAATTGGAGCTTCTGGTATTAATAAAGGAACTGCTTGACGCTGCATATTTGCACCCATCAATGTTCTATTAGCATCGTCAAATTCTAAGAACGGGATACAACTTGTTGTAACCGATACAATTTGACTTGGTGCAACGTCTATAAAATCTACTGTGTCTTTTGAAACTATAACATTGTCAGCATTTAATCTAACAATAACTTCATCATCTACTATTTCATTTTTATCATTTATATTTATAGTTGCTTGTGAAATATGATAATCTGCTTCTTCATCAGCAGTCATATATACTATCTTATTAGTAATTTTACCTTTTTCAACTTTTGCATATGGTGTCATTATAAAACCATATTCATTAATCTTTGCATAACTTGCAAGAGATGTTATAAGCCCAATATTTTGACCTTCAGGTGATTCAATAGGACATATTCTTCCATAATGAGATACGTTAACGTCACGAACTTCCATTCCTGCTCTTTCTCTTGTTAACCCACCAGGCCCTAAACTTGATAATCTTCTCTTATCTGTTAATTCTGCTATTGGATTTATTTGATCCATAAACTTAGATAATTGACTTGATCCAAAGAATTCTTTTAATGATGCTGTAACAGGTCTTATATTAATTAATGATTTTGGAGTAACTGTCTCAATTTCTTGAGTAGTCATTCTTTCTCTAATAACTCTTTCCATTCTAGAGACTCCAACTCTAAATTGAGTCGAAATTAACTCGCCTACTTGACGCACTCTTCTATTTCCTAGATGATCCACTTCATCAAAATGACCTATACCCATATGTAAACCAATATAATATGAAACAATTGAATATAAATCCGGAATTGTCAATCTTCTTACGTCTACGCTTTGGTCATTACCTATTAATGTAACTACTTCTTTAGGATTCTCAGGATTAAAAACCTTGACAGTTTGAATTGAGTCATATGTGTCTAATTCTTCATTAATCATAGTTTTAGAAATGTTAAATCCTTTTTCAAAAGCTACCTTAATGTCTTCTAATACTTTTTTGTCAACTAAAGTTCCTTTTTTAGCATATACTTTATCTTTAATTTTAATATCTTCAGCCAAAGTTAAACCTAGTAATCTGTTTACTATGTATAATTTCTTATTAAATTTATAACGGCCTACTTTTGCTAAGTCATATCTAAATCTATCAAAGAATCTTGTTACTAATTGATTCTTAGCACTTTCTAAAGTAGCAGGTTCTCCTGGTCTTAATTTTTCATAAATTTCTATTAAAGCTTCTTCACTAGTTGTTGATGAATCTTTTTCTAATGTATCAACAATATAATCATTATCACCAAAAACTTTAATGATATCTTCATTACTTGATAAACCCATAGCTCTTAATAATGTTGTAATAGTTGTTTTTCTAGTTCTATCAATTCTTACATACATAACATTTCTTAATCTACCATCAGTTTCTAACTCTAGCCAAGTTCCTTTATTAGGTATAACTTCCGCAGTTAACATTCTTTTAGTTTTATCATATGTTTCTTTACAATAAATAGAAGGACTTCTAACTAGTTGAGAAACTATAACACGTTCCACACCATTTATTATAAAGGTTCCCGAATCTGTCATTAAAGGCATATCACCTAAAAAAATGGTTTGTTCTTTAACTTCACCAGTTTCGTGTATAAATAATCGAGCCTCAACCTTTAAAGGAGTCGAGTATGTAACCATTCTCTCTTTTGATTCTTTAACAGTATATTTTGGTTCGTCGAAGAAATAATCTCCAAACTCTAACGAAATATTTCCCGTAAAACTTTCTACTGGGAATAATTCATCAAAAATCTCCCTAATTCCTTTGTCTAAAAAATCTTGATAAGATTTCTTTTGGATCTCCAAAAGGTCTAATACTTCTAACGATTTCTTTGTTTTTGAGAAGTTTCTCCTTCTACGATAATCTCCAAATTTTTCTGTTTTATAAGCCACATTACCACCCAACCTATTTCTAAGCTTAATGCTTGTTTAAAAAAACAAGTTACCAATTTATAATTTTAGCAAAAATGTCCATTAGTTGTCAATCATTTTAGCACAATATACATAAAAACCTTTGCTTTTTTTAAGATTTTTAACTATATATGTAGTTTCTAAATTTTTTACTATACTTTTTGCCCCTGCATCTTTTCTAATAACGAACCATAATTCGCCATTTTGATTTAAATGTTTTTTGGCGTTTTCTAATATTTCCAACACTATTTTTTTACCAGCTCTTATTGGAGGGTTACTAACAATTAAATCATATTTATTTTCTATATTATTATAAGCATGACTTTCAATAACTAATCCTTCTAATTTATTTTTCTTTAAATTCATCTTAGTTAAATGAAGTGCTCTTTTATTTACATCACTAAATGTAGTATTAGCATTTAACATCTTTGTTAAAACTATACCTATAAATCCATATCCTGATCCAACATCTAATATTGTTTTGTAATTACCATTTCCTTCTTTTAAAATAACTTCAGTTAAAAAGGCGCTTCCATAGTCTATTTTATCTTTAGAAAATACGCCCAAATCAGTAAAAAAAGAAAATTCAATATCATTAAAACTATATTTAATTTCTTTTATTTTACTTTCTAAATTGTTATTATTTATAAAATATTGATTCAAATACTAATCCCCTTTAAAAACTTATTGGTATTATAACACAAAGGTTACATAATATCTACTACAAACGCGTTTTTCTTCTATTTTAAAATTGAGTAAAACTTGACTAAGTTAGTCAAGTTTTTAACAATTTATATTTTAAAGTCCTACTCACCCATTTGAGCTTTAACTTCTTCTAAGAAGTTTTCTTCTTTTTTCTCAATACCTTCTCCAACTTCATAACGAATTCCTTCTAATAAAGTTGAGTCATTATTTTTTAGATATGTTCCAACAGTTACACTATCATCTTTTACGAAAGCTTGTTCTACTAAACAATTATCTTTGTAAAATCTGTTGATTTTACCTGCAACCATTTTTTCGGCTATGTCTGCTGGTTTACCTTCATCCATTGCTTGTTTTTTTAATAGTTCTTTTTCTTCATTAATAACTTCTTCAGATACATCTTCTTTAAATAAATATTCTGGTTTCATAGCCGCATAATGCATTGCGACATCTTTAGCCACTTCTTCATCTGACCCTTTTACTTTAATTAAAACTGCGATGTTTCCGCCCATATGGATATAAGTTCCAAATACTTCATCGTCTTGTTTTTCTAATAAAGTAAATCTTCTAAATGCTATTTTTTCACCGATTTTAGCAGTTTTTTCGACTACATAATCGTTTAAAGTATCTTTATCAACTTTTAATTCTAAAGCTTCTTCCATTGTTTTTACTTTATTTTCTAAAATAGTTTCTCCTATAGTATTTACCATTTCTATAAACTCTTCATTTTTACTTACAAAGTCAGTTTCACTATTTACTTCTAATATTACTGCAAAATTATCTTTTACTAATACATTAGCTAATCCTTCCGCAGCAATTTTACCTTCTCTTTTTACAGATTTAGCTATTCCTTTTTCTCTTAGGTATTTAATAGCCTCTTCCATATTTCCCTTTGTTTCTTGTAGTGCAGCTTTACAATCCATCATACCTGCACCAGTTATTTCTCGAAGTTCTTTAACCATACTTGCTGTGATTTCCATACTATCCCTCCTTTTGTATTAATTTAATCAAATCTGCTTTTTTAAGCGATGAGTAACCTGTTAAGTTTTTAGATTTTGCTATTGCTCTTAATTCAACTAAAGTTTTTTCATTTAAATCTTCTTTAGGTTCTTCTTTTACGACTTCTTTAGTAGGTTCTTTTGATTCCTCTTTTTTAGATTCTTTCTTTTCTTCTTTTGGTTCAACTTTTTCTTCTGTTTTTTCTTCAACTTTTTCTGCTGGTTTAGGTTCTTTCTTTTCTGTTACTTTTTCTTCTTTTACTGGTTGTTTATCCTCTTCTTTAATATACTCAACCATTTCTAATCCAGTTCCTTCACAAATAGCATTGTTTAAAACACCAAATATAATTTTAATTGACTTTACTGCATCATCATTACCTGGTATCACAAAATCCAAAACATCAGGATCGCCATTTGTGTCTATTAAACCAAATACTGGAATTTTAAGTTTTTTCGCTTCTCTAATAGCGTTATATTCTTTTATAGGATCTACTAATATAATTGCTTGAGGTAATTTGTCCATTCCTCTTATACCGCTTAAAACCCTATTTAACTTATCATATTCTTTCTTAATTTTAACAACTTCTTTTTTAGGTAATTTATCAAAATCACCATTTTTTTCCATTATTTCAATTTCGTCAAGTCTTTTCGCTCTATTTCTAATTGTTCTAAAATTAGTTAAAGTTCCACCTAACCATCTTTCAGTAACATAAAACGACTCACTTCTTGTTGCTTCTTCTTTTGCTGCTTCCTGAGCTTGCTTCTTAGTTCCTACAAACAATACTTTTCCACCATTTTCAGAAATAGTTTTAAGTTCATTGTAAGCAACTTTAAGTAGCTCTGATGTTTTTTCTAAATCGATAATATAAATATCTTCTCTAGCTCCAAAAATATAATCTTTCATTTTTGGATTCCATCTTTTTGTTTGGTGACCAAAATGTACACCTGCTTCTAATAAATAACTCATTGATACTACGGCCATAAATAACAACCTCCTTCGTTTTTTTCTTCTTAATACATCAACTTACAATCTCACCTAATTTAGGCACTAGAGATTATAATCCATATTAATGCTTATTTGCATTTACTGCCAATATGTATTTTAGCATAAGTATCTATATCTAGCAAGTTTTTGTTCTTTTATTTTCTTGATTTTTTAACTGTTTGGCAAAAACTTTCAATATACCGTTTTTCAAATCGATAAATTCCAAGTAAATCTCCCCTATACCCGGAAATTTTTCATATGGTAAATCCATATCATATAATCTATATGGAGTAATCATATACTTTTCGAAATCAGAAATATACTCTAAGGTTTTAAATAATGAATCCTTATTATTTTCAAGTTTATTCATAAGTTCCAATTTGAAATATTCAAACATACACTTTTGAACTAGACCTGGACCATTATAAAACAAATTTGGATTATCATTGTGGTGCTGAGTTAAATATAGAAATTCAATAATATTAAATACTTTACGATTACTTTCTGAGTCAACATATTTATTTAATTCTAAAATTATATTATCTATACCGTTTGCTTTAAAATATTCTCCTGCCATAAATTCAAAAGATAGAATCGTACATAATTGTCCTACAAACGCAGTGGCAAACTCATAGTAATAAACATTGTTATCAATGGTTGGAAATGCTCTGTTAGTAATTATGTCTGTCATACCTTCTGTTATTCCCATATTATATGAAACGTTCTTATTATAATCTATTTTTGTAAAACCTGTATAAAGCACATTTTCTTTAGAATCAAATCTACTACTAGCTAAATGGGTTAATTCATGCAAATAAATTGAAGAAACTATTTTTATTAAATAATCAACTTTAAATTTTTGACCATTTGCTTGACTAATAAGGTCAACTACACTATTTAAACAAAACATAATTTCATTTTCTAATAATGAATAAAAAGCAAAAGTTACACCGTCGTTATCAGTTACTTTGTCATCAGATAAATACTTCTTTTCATTCAATCGGTAACCAAATTTTACTTTTTCCAAATTATTAATAAATCTAAAATGAAAATTTTTCGGAATTATCTCAAACAAATATAATATAAGTTCTTTCTTATTTTTTAAATGTTTTAATTTATCAAAATTTATATTATGGTTTAAATTTGATTTTGTCTTTATTTCAGTTTTATACTTTATCACAACATACTCCATCCATTAGTTTGTTATTATATCAAAACTTAAATAAAAATTACAAATAATATAAATAGTTGGTATAATATATTTATGAAAGATATTATAAAAGATATGTTATACGAAATTGATCCGAAAGTTAAGAAAAGACAAAAATGGTTTAAAATAGGAATTCTTATTTTAATTTTGGTAAGTATTCTTTTAGTAAATATATTTTTACTTAATAGTGCTTCTTTCAAACAAAAAGAAGAAATTAGAGAACTTCAACAATATATTAAAGAAAAAGAAAACATTAAACATACTGATAAAATTATTAAAGAGCATTTAGATTACGTTAATACTCATATAAGAGATATTGATTTTGAAAAGTTAAAAGAAATTAATAAAGAAACATATGGGTGGATTCAATTAAACGGAACCAAAGTTAATTATCCATTTTTAAAAACTAATAATAATGATTATTATCAATCCCATTCTTTTTACAAGAAAAACAACAACAACGGATGGGCTTTTATGGATCATAATACTAACTTAAACGACAACCATATAATAATATACGGAATAAATATTAATAAAAAAGAGATGTTTGGGGATTTAAAAAGAACATTAAGTAAAAATTGGTTTGAAAGTAAAACTAGTCATTTTATTAAAATACTTACAGAAGAAGAAATGAATATATGGAAAATATATAGTGTTTATAAATCCAAAGAACTAATTACAAAAAAAACTTTTAACCAAACAGAGCTTAGTGAGTTTTTAAACACTACTAGTAAAGCAAGCATCCATTCATTTAACGAAAACACAGCCGGAACGGACAAAGTATTAACCATAACTACACATCTAGATAAAAATGAATACATAGTTATACATGCTTTATTAATTAAATAAGTTAAAAAGAAGGTGTAATATAACCTTCTTTTTTGGACACAAAAAAGAGAACACACCGTTAAATTGAATTAACTAAATGTGCTCTCTAAATACATATTATCATATTAAAATTATTTGTCAATACTTTTTTATTATTTTGTAAAAAGTGTTTGTACTGCGGTTAATAATGCTAGTGAAAAAAAGAGCAATGTAGAAATGGTTAAACTTTGGAAACCAGGCATTATATAAACAAAATTAATTATAATCAAAAAGAATATGATAATTCCTTTAACAAACGATATAACTTTAACTAATCTATTTTTAGCAGAAGAAGCCATCAATGGCTCGTCCTTTAATTCCGGATATTTTTTATCCAAATAATTATTAACTAAATGTCTTATCAATTCTTTTATTATAAATAATATAAGTACCGTTGATATTATTAAAAATACCATGAACGCAACACCCCTTGGTTCACTACCTAAAAACCTTAATACTCTATTAACATTACCGACGTTTATCAAGTTAGTTATTAGTTTATATATTTGGAAAATTAATATTAACGAAATTAAAACAAAAAATATTGTTTTTTTAATGTTCCAGGGTTTTGGTTCATAATTTTCAAAATGTTCTTCGAGCAACAAAACTAAACTGCTTAATACTCCTAGTATAATTGCGCTTACAAAAACTGAAAACATCAAATAATATAATAAGTACGGATCTATTACATACAATAAAAATAACGACGCAAATATTGTTATTATAGAAGCCTTCATAAACTTAATTAAAGATCTGGCATTTATTTTCACATTAACTCCTTATAACAATATTATATCAAATCTGATTTATAAAAAATGTCCAAATCTTGATTTATCTTCAAACTTTACATTGCTATATTCATTTACTAAGTTTTCTACCTTACATTCTTTATATAGATTTTTATTAGCTTTCAAATAACCTATATTACTATTTATATTAATAGCCAGGGGTTCTTTAATTCCTATGGCATATGATAACTCAACTACACACCATATTAATTTGTTTTTTTGCAAATATTTTACGGCAATATCCCTAGCTTTATAAGTTGCTGATCTATCTACTTTAGTTAAATCTTTACCACTTAAGGCTCCTCCCCCAATATTAGCAAAAGTTTGATAAGTATCTACTGCTAGTTTTCTACCAGTTAAACCAGAGTCTCCTTCAAATCCTCCTATTAAGAATTTACCAGTTGGATTTATCAAAAAATCTTCCACCTCTATATTATATTTACTACATATTTTAAGAGCTATATCTTTAATGATTTTATCTGTTTTATCTCTTTCTAATTCGGTATTGTTATAACTAATAATGAAATATTTTATTTTCTTTAATTTGTTATAAGAATAATAACCGGTTATTTGCGCTTTACCATCTGGTAAAAACCTATTATCTTTTAATCTTAACTTGTCATACTCCATACTTAATTTTTGTAAAATCACCATCGCAGTTGGCAAATATTCTTTTGTATCATCACATGCATAACCATACATAATGCCTTGATCCCCCGCTCCCATTTGGTCAACTCCAATAGATATATCAGCACTTTGTTTGCCAACATTATTTATAATTTCATAATTGGTACTATAACCTATATCTTTTAATACTCTTTTTACTGTTTTTTCATAATCAATTTCTGCTTTAGAGTTAACCTCTCCTGTTATAAAGATTATTCCTTTGCCACCTACTACCTCAATACCACATCTACTCAATTTATCTTTAGATAAATATTCATCAAGCAGGGCATCACTTATTTGATCGCACACTTTATCCGGATGACCCCTAAACACTATTTCATTACTCTTTAATATTAAGTTTTCCCCTTCTTCATTTTTTGGATATTTTTCTTGATAATCCATAATACTTTTAGACATATTGTCTCCCTTCTATCCAATAAAAAAATGCCCAAGATAACTTGTGCATCTAAAGTCATCTTATCAATCTAGCATTACCACCTAACTTAATAGGTTGGTGTGACTTCATAGGGCTAGTCCCTCCATCACTCTTTATAAGATGTATTAATTATATATTCTTCTTTTTAATATGTCAAATATAACATAAAAAATAGAGAACACAGCCGTTAAAATTAATTAACAATTGTGGTCTCTATATACATAATACCAAATATAAATTATTTGTCAATACTTTTTTAACATTTATTTATCTTTTACAACAAAGTTAATTAACTTGTTTGGAACTACAAATGTTTTTATTACTTCTTTATCTTCTAATAACATTTTAATTTTTGGTTCATTTACTGCAATTTCTTTTATCTCATCATCGGTTAAACCCATTTCACATTCTGTTACTGCTCTGTTTTTACTATTTATTTGAACAACTAAATTAAATGTGTCTTCTTTTGTTTTAGACTCATCATAACTTGGGAACTCTGATGTTGATAATATGTCTTTATAATCTAAGACATCTTCGGCTAATTCTTCTGTTATAAATGGCGCTATAGGATTTAATAATTTTAATAAACCTAACGCATATTCTCTTGGAAATTCTTTTTCTTTATATACTGCATTAACAAATATCATCATTTGACTAATAGCTGTATTATAATCTAAGGTTTCATAGTCACTTGTTACTTTTTTAATAGTTTGATGATATACCTTTTCTAATGTCTTGTTAAAATTATCAGTTATTATATTTTCTTCCTTGTATAACTTCCAAACTCTTTCCAAAAACTTTCTTGCTCCAAAAACTCCGGTTGTAGACCAAGGTTTTGAAGATTCAATTGGCCCCATAAACATTAAGTATAATCTTAAAGCATCTGCTCCAAATTCATCAATTATTTCATTTGGATTTACAACATTACCCTTTGATTTAGACATTTTTTCATTATTTGAACCAAGTATCATTCCTTGGTGAATTAATTTTTGAAATGGTTCTTTAACTGGGACTATTCCCTTATCAAACATAAATCTATTCCAAAATCTTGAATATAGCAAATGCCCTACTGCGTGTTCTGGACCACCTAAATATAAATCTACTGGTAACCAATGATCCATCAATTCTTTAGAAGCTAGTTCATTATTATTATGTGGATCTAAATACCTTAACCAATACCATGATGAAGCTGCTGAGCCCGGCATAGTATTTGTTTCTCTTAAACCCTTTTTACCGTCTATTACAACATTCTTCCACTCTATGGCATTATCTAATGGAGCTTGGCCATCTTTTGCTTTGTAACCATCTAATTCGGGCAATATTAAAGGAAGTTCATCTTCTTTTAATAACTCCATGCTGCCATCTTCAAAATGTACAATTGGAATTGGTTCTCCCCAATATCTTTGTCTTGCAAATATCCAATCTCTTAATTTATAGTTAATACTTTTTCTACCTTTATTATATTTTTCTAACCAAGTTGTAATTACATCTATAGCTTCTTCAAATGTTTTATTTTCAAATAGTTCCGAATTAATATAATTACCATCTTCATCAATAACTGGTATAATTTCTAATTTGAATTTTGAAGCAAACTCAAAATCTCTCTCATCGTGAGCAGGTACCCCCATAATTGCACCCGTTCCGTATGAGGTTAATACATAGTCTGCTATCCAAATTGGAATACGTTTACCATTTACAGGATTAATCGCATATGCACCGGTAAAGCATCCTGTTTTATCTTCATTCATATCAGTTCTTAATAACTCTGACTTCAGCTCAGCTTCTTTTTGATAAGCTTTTATTTTTTCTTTGAATTCATTAGTAACAATTTCTCCTACTAACTCATGTTCCGGAGATAATACACAATAAGTTACCCCATATATTGTATCCGCTCTTGTTGTAAATACCTCAAAAGATTTATCTGTTCCATCTATTTCAAATATTATATTGGCCCCATTAGATTTACCAATCCAATTTCTTTGAATTTCTTTTGTGGATTCTGGCCAGTCTATATTATTTAATCCATCTAACAATTCATCAGCATAATCAGTTATTTTCATAACCCATTGTTTCATGTTTTTTCTAATAACAGGAAAACCACCGCGTTCACTTTTCCCATCAATTATTTCATCATTTGCTAAAACTGTTCCTAATTCTTCACACCAGTTAACTGGCATATCAATATATTCAACTAAACCTTCTTTATATAGTTGCATAAATATCCATTGAGTCCATTTATAATAATCAGCATCTGATGTAACTATTTTTTTAGACCAATCAAAATCATATCCCATTTTTTTAAGTTGATCTACAAATATATCTATATTTTTTTGAGTGAATCCTTCTGGGTGATTTCCAGTGTTAATTGCATATTGTTCTGAAGGTAATCCAAACGAATCAAATCCCATTGGATGTAACACATTAAAGCCCTGCATTCGTTTAACTCTTGATAATATATCAGTTGCAGTATAGCCTATAGCGTGTCCAACATGTAATCCTTCTCCTGATGTATATGGAAACATATCCAAAATATAAAACTTAGGCTTAGAAAAATCCCACACATCTGTTTTAAATGCATCGCTTTCTTCCCAACGCTTACTCCATTTTGTTTCTATTTTCTTGTGATTATACATATTCCTCCCACATTTCTATAAATAAAAATTAATATTATATATTATATTATATCATTAATTAATTTTTCCACATTTTTTAAATCTTCTTTACTATTAATTCCTATTATTTCATTATTATCAGAAATTTCAAAAGTTTTCACCTTTAAATTATTTTCATAAAATATATTTATAACATCTGTTAAATAATATTCATTATTTTTATTATCAGTTGTTAATTTATTAAGAGCTTCTTTTAAATGTTTTCCTTTAAAAATATATGTTCCCGAATTTATTTCTTTTATACTCTTTTCTTCTTTAGTAGCATCTGCTTCTTCAACTATTTTAATTACGTTACCAGTTTCATCTTTTAATATTCTTCCATATCCAAAAGGATCGTCCATTATAGCAGTTAGTATTATTCCATCTAAATTATCTGTGTTGTAGTAATCTAACAAAGAAGCTAATGTGCTACTTTTTATTAATGGAACATCTCCACAAAGTATCAATACATTATCGGAATCATTGATATGTGGTATAGCTTGCATAACGGCATATCCAGTTCCATAAGGTTTATCATCCCCAGTTGGTTGATAAATAAAATACTCTCCTTTAAAAGCTTCTTTAACTTCTTCTTGTTTATAACCCACTATTATATAGTTGTTTTTAAATCCTGCACCTTTACTTGCTTTTAATACGTAAGAAAGTAATTCTTCACCATTTAATTTATGCAACACCTTAGGTAAATCAGATTCCATCCTTGTGCCCTTACCCGCAGCTAAAATAATACTAATATCCATTTTATAACTCCTTTGTTTTATCTTTATTTATATATAATTTTTCTAAACTTAAACGATTCATATCATATATAGCTTTTGCTTTTTCATAATCTTTAACATAAATAGACTTTACTATTGATTCTATTGTTCCAAAATATATCATGTTATATATTACTTCTTTATTTTCATCTTCATTAATAAAATCAATTAGTGTAGCAGATATTTCTCTATGATATGCTTGCTCTTCCATACCCATATGATTATTTATAAAAAAATTAATAATTTGTTTGTAATCAACTCTCGCATCTACATTTTCAATACTTTCAATTAAATAACAATCTTTTTCCATATACCCTCCTATATGTTTTCTTTACTACTTAAACACCCACAATAATCTTGTCTATACAGGCCATATTCTTTTGAGAACTCTATACTCTTTTTATATCCATCATTCTTTTTAAAATCTGAGACTAAATATTTAATGTTGTATTTTCGTTCTAAATTAAGACCTATTTTATTAATTATATTACTATTTTTATATGGGGAGACCGTTAGAGTGGTTGTAAAATAATCATATTTTAAATCCTTAGCTAACTTTGCTGTTTTTTCTAATCTCAACGTATAACAAATATCACATCTAGATCCACCTTCTGGTTCATCTTTTAAATTAATTGTTTTAGATGTAAATAACTCATTATCATAATTATCATCTATTATTTTAATATGTTTATAATTGCTTAAAAACTTTAACAACTCTTCTTTTCTTTTTAAATACTCTTCATAAGGTTCTATATTAGGATTATAAAAATATATACTTATATTAAAATATTTATCCAAATAACTTATTACATATGTAGAGCAAGGACCACAACAAGCGTGTAGTAAAAGACTTGGTTCATTTTTTAAATTATTAATTATATTTTGTAATTCTTTATCATAATTGATCATTGTATGCCTTAAATATATAATTTTTACTACTGCTGTCCAAGTATAGAGTGCCACTATTTTCTAGAATTTCATATATTTCATTATATTTATCCAACTTTTTTATATTTAATAAATTTATATGGACTGTGTTTTTATCATTCATCTTTAATATAAATCTCTCTGGGTCTAATATTGTACCATCTTTTTCATGAGGGGAATATTCTATTTCACTTATTTTACTAATTATAGATTGATCTACTAAAGATAATTTATTGATTAATTCATCATATATAGTGTCGGGTGTATAATTTATTAAAATGGGTACTCCCAAAAATATATCTTTATAGTCTTCTTCTTGTTTAGAATCTAAAACTATTTTTCTAGAATTAGCATTATAAAACAAAACTTTAGATTCTGTAATATCTATAACAATTCTCCCTGTAATTGTTTTTTTAACAGATACATCTTTTATTAAGGGCTCTTTTATTAATTTCTTTTTTATACTATTAGTAGACACTCTTAAAAAGTTAGGATAGTTATCTATATTAGCTTTTTTTAATACTTCGGTTGATTTTAATAAAGTTATACCTTTAACTTCTATACTCTTAACAGGCATTGTAATAATCTTAGCCAGTACTACTCCCATTAAGTATATAGCTAATAATATAATTAAAAAACCTCTAAATCTTAATCTCTTTTTAGTTTTTTTCATAACTCTTCCCACTTAATAATTTTATTTTCTAATACTAAGTCTATATTATAATTTTGTTTTACTTCTTTTTTTATTATATATATTAAATCTGTTATATCTTTACTTGTAGCCTTCTCTAAATTAACAATAAAGTTTGCATGCTTTGTACTAACCATTGCATCATTAATAGTTTTACCCTTTAAATTAGAATCCTCAATTAATTTACCAGCATAATTATCTACTGGATTTCTAAAAGTAGATCCAGCATTTTTATATTCAAGAGGTTGAGATAATTTTCTTTTTTCTAAGTTTTCATTCATTATATTAATAGACTCTTCTAAATTATCTTTTAATAGTTCAAATGAACCTTTTAAAATAATAGTATTTGTTAAATTAGTTTCTCTATATCCATATTTAATGTCATCTTTATTTAAAGTTAGCATTTCATTATCCTTTAATATAGTTACATTTTTCAAATAATGAAATGTATCAAAGTTATAAGCACCGGCATTACCGTATATAGCTCCGCCTACTGTACCAGGTATTCCTGCAGCCCATATAAAATTAGTATATCCCTTATCTAATAAATGTTTATTCAAATGAGGCAGTAATACTCCGCCTTCTACTTCTAAAACATTGTTATTAATAGTAATATTATTTAATTTTTTCAAAGTTATTAACACACCGTCAAAGTCATTATCTGGAAATATTATATTAGAGCCATTACCCACCACAAAGTATTTAATATTGTTATCTTTATAATATTTTAAAGCGTCTTTTAAATCATTAAATGATGTTGGTTCATATAAATATTTAGCTATATTGCCTATACCTAACGTGTTATATTTTTTTAAACTTATGTTTTCTTCGGTGAAATACTTCATTTTTTTAATAACTCCATAATTTTGTTATATATTAAATCCGACGACGAAGTAGTGTTATGTTTCTTAAAATTACTTTTTATTGTTTTTAATTTGTTTTTATTATTTAAAATGTCTGTTATTTCTATTAAAAGTTTATCCACCGTTAACTTTTTTTCTTCTACAAGGGTTGATACACCTAAATTAACTAAATCAAGAGCATTATAATATTGATGATTATTAGCCACGTATGGTGAAGGTATTAATATACTTGGTAACTCTAATGCTAATATCTCACTAATAGTTGATGCTCCAGCTCTTGAAATTATTAAGTCAGCTTCTTTCATTAATCCGGGTAGATTTTCTAAATAAGGTAAAACTTTTACATTGCTTGGAGCCTTAAAATCTTTTATAAAGTTATCATAATGATTTTTCCCAGTTATATATAATAATTCAAACTCTTCATTTTCGCTTAATTCTAAAAACATTTTAAACTTTTCATTTAAAGTATTACTGCCTAAAGAACCCGCTACTACTATTATTAATTTTTTGTTTTTAGTAAATCCAAGTGTTTCTTTTTTTATAACAGGTGTTTCTTTAGCGTTGCTTTCACAAGGATTGCCTGAATAAAACACTTCTTTAGCTCCCCTAAAATGGACTTTACTATTTTTAAAAGATATACCTACTAAGTCTATTCCTCTTGCTAAGTATTTATTAGTCTTACCAGGTATACTATTTTGTTCATGTATAAATGTTTTCACTTTTCTTGTTTTTGCAGCTTTTAAAACAGGATAAGTTACATACCCACCCGCTCCAATAACAACATCTGGTTTGAAGTCATCTATTATTTTCAAACATTCTTTATAAGCTTTTTTAATAAAAAATATGTTCTTGATATTTCTTTTAAAATTAGTTTTACTAAAACCATGTATTTTAATAGGTATATATTTTATATTGTGTTTAGGAATAATATCTTTTTCCATTCTAGTTTCTGTACCTATATATAATACATTTAAATCTTTTTCTTTTTCTTTAAATTTATTTATGATAGCTAAGGCTGGATAAATATGTCCTCCAGTGCCTCCCGCTGTAACAATAATATTCATATACACCTACTTTTATATATTATACTACATTAATTTAAGTAGTATCTCATTCATTAAATACATTTTCTTTGGGTTTATGTAAATATAACCCTCTTTAATTATTAAATCTTTTGACTTTAACAAATTATCTATATTATATTCATCTTCTAATTTAACATTGTACTTATATTCAAAATCCAATAAATTTATACCTTTAGTTTTTCTAAATCCTAGCATTAAATGATAATCCATTATTTCTTGTTTAGAAAGTATATTCTTTTCACTTATAAATTCTTTTTCTAAATACTTAGTTATGTTTTTAGTGTTTTCATATCTTACTCCAGAAAAGTACCCTGCTGCACTTAATCCAAATCCATAATATTCTTCATTGTTCCAGTAAACCATATTATGCTTAGATTCATAATTTGGTTTTGAAAAATTACTTAACTCATAATGATTATATCCATTATTTTTTAATGTTTTAACAATAGTCTTATACATCTTGTAATCTAAATCATCATCTATAGGTTTAATATTTTCTTTTTTTAATATAGTGTTGTCTTCAATTATTAAACTATATGTACTTATATGTTCTGGATTTAACTTTATAAATTGATTTAAATCTTTTCTGAGATTACTTATTGACTCACCCTTTACTGCATACATTAAGTCTAAATTAATATTATTAAAACCAAGGTCCCGCGCTAGTTTTATTTTAGATTTAACATCTTTAAAATCGGCTTCTCTTCCTAATGTTTGAAGTTTATCTTTATTAAATGATTGAACTCCTATACTAAGTCTATTTACTTTATTTTTCTTTAAAAGTAACAATAACTCTTCTCTTATATCAGAAATATTACACTCAAAAGTAAATTCATAATAATTATCTAACTTAAACTTATTTAATATTTTAAATAGTTTTTCTAAATTAGATATAGATAACGAACTTGGGGTACCCCCACCTACATAAAGAGTAGTAATTTTATTATCCCAAATAAACTCTTTGATTTCTTTATCAAGAGCATCCAAATATAAAGAAACCAGATCTTCTTGGTAATATATTTTAGAGAAATTACAATAAGTACATATTTCTTTGCAAAATGGAATATGAATATAAACAGATTTAACATCTATATTATTCATTTTTTAAAACCTCTAAGAAAACTTCACTAGGAACTTCAACACTTCCTACCATTTTCATTTTCTTTTTACCTTCTTTTTGTTTTTCTAATAATTTTCTTTTTCTGGATACGTCCCCACCATAACATTTAGCTAAAACATTTTTTCTTAAAGCTGATATGTTTTCTCTTGCTATTATTTTAGATCCTAAACTTGCTTGAATAGGTATTTGAAACATTTGTCGTGGTATTAATTTTCTTAATTTCTCGGTAATTAGTTTTCCTTTTTCATACGCAAAATCTTTATGTACTATAACAGATAATGCATCTACTATTTCTCCATTTAAAAGTATATCCATTTTAACTAAGTTACTTTCTTTATAACTTGATATATCATAATCAAATGAAGCATACCCTTTTGTATAACTTTTTAATTTATCATAAAAGTCATATACAATTTCAGATAAGGGTATTTCATAATGTATATTAACCCTAGATTCATCTATATATCCAGTATTTTTATATGTACCCCTTTTTTCTTGACATAACTCCATTATAGGACCTATATACTCAGCAGGTGAGATTATACTTGTTTGGATATAAGGTTCCTCTATTCGCTCAATTTTGACCTTATCAGGCATCTTATTGGGAGCATCAATCTCAATCATAGTATCGTCTGTTAAATATATATGATATATAACACTTGGACTAGTTGCGATTACATTTAAATTGAATTCTCTTTCTAATCTAGTTATTATTATATCCATATGAAGAAGTCCTAAAAATCCCATTCTAAATCCAAATCCTAAAGCATCAGATTTCTCAATCTCATAAGTTAAAGAAGAATCATTTAACTTTAATTTTTCTAAAGCCTTTTTAAGGTCATCATATTTATTAATTTCAGTTGGATAAATGCCCGAGAATACCATTGGTTTCATTTCTTTATAACCCGGTAAGGCCTCAGTTGCCTCATTTCTTAGTGTAGTAACTGTATCTCCTACTGCTACTTCTGATATATCTTTTATAGATGCAGTAATGTATCCAACACTACCACTTTCTAACATTTTTACTTCTTCTTGTTTTGGGGTAAAATACCCAACCTCAGTTACTTGGAACTCTGTGCCTAAGTTTATTAATTTTATTGTGTCGTCTTTTTTAATTATTCCTTCTTCAACTTTAACAAGTAATGTAGCGCCTTTATAAGTATCAAAATAACTATCAAATATTAATGCTTGAGTTTTATTTTCATTATTATGCTTTGGTGCAGGTACTTTATTAATTATTGCATCTAATAAATCAGATACTCCTTCACCTGTTTTTCCACTTACTAATATAATATCTTCTTCTTTAAAGCCTAATACTTTAATTAATTCTTCTTTTACTTTTGGTATATTTGCATTAGGTAAATCTATTTTATTAATAACCGGTATTAATACTAAGTCACTTTCAATAGCTAAATATAAATTAGCTAACGTTTGGGCTTCTATACCTTGAGCTGCATCCACGACTAAAATAGCACCTTCACAGGCTGCTAAACTCCTTGATACTTCATAAGAAAAATCAACATGACCTGGTGTATCTATTAAATTAAGTACATAATCTTTATAATTTAATCTAACTGCGTTTAATTTAATCGTAATACCGCGTTCTTGTTCTAAGTCCATATTATCTAAAAATTGACTTCTTTTTTCTCTATCAGATACTGCATTAGTCAATTCTAAAATACGATCAGCTAGAGTACTCTTTCCGTGATCGATATGTGCAATAATTGAAAAGTTTCTAATTAGTGATTCATCCATTCATAACACCACTAGTATTATACTATATTTATCGGTATCTTAAAAGAAAAGACAACTTGTAGTTGTCTTATTTATTCTATTATTGGAACGTATGGATTGTTATATAGTCCATTACCCGTAACCATTAAATCTGGTTTTAAAGATATAACCGGTCTTATACCATAAGAATCTTGAATTGAATTACTATAAACGTGCCCCCCCGTAAATACATATAATGCATATGAGGTTGAAGTTGTAGTTTGATATGGTGCGGATAACCAATAATTTTGATTTGTATTTAAATAATAATTGTTATTACCTGTATTAAATTTACCTCCCGCCATCATTACTTCATCTGCGGTTAATAAACCTACTGGATTAGCTAATTTAGCATTTCCTTTTACTGAATCACTCTTGGTATACGCATCTTCTTTATTAGGGCACTTTAAGGTGGGATTTTTTTGAGTATTCAATCTAACATAAGTTCCATAATACCAAGTACCGCTTGATGGTAACCCCATAGCTGCAACTGGAGTAACTCCGTTTGTACTTAAGAATGATGTTTTATCATTACACATAATAACATCTTGTAAATATTCTTCATATGGTTTTAATTTACTATTATACCAACTATCTATAGATACTTTAATTATACTCTCTGATGTATACCCTCTATGTTTACCCACTTCATATGTATAACCAACATATTCAGCTTTATTTATTAATGAGTGATATGCACTCGTACCTATTTGGGTCCCTGTTCCTTCCATTATAACGGCTTGTCCACTCGTTGGAGCAGTAGTACCACTATATATTAATTTAACTGAATAATCTCCATTTATTTTAACGATTCTCCACCATATATCTTTAGTACCATCTTTTCCAAACTTCACCCAGTTGTTATTAACTGCTCCTCTAAAATAATAACTTGTTCCATAATCATCTTCAGTAGGAAACATTCCTTCATTAGTCGTAGCAACAGCATTAAAGTTAGGAGTAGATCTTCCTTCTATATAAGACGCTCCACCTTTATCTGATAATATTGTTTCGTAAAATCTAGGTAATTGATATGCTTCCATTACTAAATTAGCTTCTAAATCTTTATTTTGATTTTGATGTTGCAAAGTATCTAAGTTTATAAAAGATACCGTAGCTGTCCATATATGAGTTGTTCCAGTAGTACTAGAATTGGTTGTTATTTCTTGTTTTCTTTTTACCGGAATTTTACCTCTATATTCAGTTATGTCAAAACCAGATATACCATCTATTGTTACATAATTAAATCCTACTATATTAGTAATGGGTTGATTGTTATGATCAGTTATAGTTAATAATATTTCAGGTTTTTTACTTTGTGTCGTATATATATATTCATTTTCCACAATATCAAAATAAACATCATAATCTTTTGTAGCGGTGTTAGTGTTATCATTTGCAATTAATGTAACTTGAGATGACGTTGTAGATGAAAGATTACCTCCCCCAACGGGTAAATTAAATTGATGAACTTCTAAATGTATTGGATCTCCTTCGGTAAATTTTAATTCATCTAATGTACTACTACTAACTTTGACGCTTGTTTTAGCTTCAGTTTGTATATCTAACATAAAATAAGCATAAGAAATAGAAAGTACTATTATTAAACTTCCTATAATTGATAAAAGAATAAATCTAGTCTTATTACTTATCATATTTTATACCATATTAATTATATCATAACTTGTTTTACTTTATTATATATTTTTACATGTCAACTATATAAGGATCATTCCAATGTCCCGTTCCTGATACAGAAAGATCTGATGATAGAGAAATAACGGGACGAACGCCTGAAACAGCAACATTCAGAAAAAACAAGTTCAAAGCACCGGACGAATTTACGATAAATCCGAAAGCTTGAGAATCGTTCACAAGGCTCGGCGAAACCAACCAATAATTATTATTTATATATAAATAATAATTTTGATTAGTTGTCGTTCCATGGCCTCCTGCCAGAATTACTTCGTCTGCTGTCAATAGGCCTATTGGGTATGTTAGTTGCCCATTTCCTGCTTCGGTATCTGACACTGTATACGCATCTTCTTTATCAGGGCATGTTAATTGAGGCTTATTATTTGTATATAGTCTATGCTACACATCTGAAAACTTTATTGTGTCTGGTAGGTTTATTGGTATCCATTCGTCTGTGATAAAGCTCCTATCATTACACACTACAAAGTCACTTAGGTAGTCTTCATAGTCTTGCAAGTTTTCTTCATACCAGTTATCTATATTTTTTTTTATTACACTATTTGTAGAATGACCTCTATGTTCATTTAAGGTATACATATAACCTATGTATTCGCCTCTATGATCTGGTGAGTTAAAATAATATTTTCCTATTTGAGTTTTTGTTCCTGTCATTACTACTTTTTGTGCGTCTGTTGGGGCCTCTGTTCCTGTGTATATTAGTTTTACCGACCCATCACCATTTATTCTAACTATTCTCCACCATATATCATTGTCGTCTTCTTTTCCAAATTTGACCCAATTATTATCTACAGCTCCTCTAAAGTAATAACTCATTCCATAATCATCTTCTATAGCATACATACCTTCATTTGTGGTAGATATAATATCTAGCGCATGCGACTTTTGTTCTATAGATTCTTTGCTACCGTTATTAGCCAAAAGAGTTTCTTTAAAGGTTGACTTATATTTTTTTATTATCAAGTTCGCACTCATGGTTTTTCCTTCTATGGCACTTTGGTCTTTACCATCTAAATTAATGAAAGTTATTGTTGATGTCCATATATGAGTAGTGCCTGTCGTTGACGAAGTAGTAGTTATTTCTTGTTTGCTTTTTAAAACTATTTCTCCTTCATATTCAGTTATGTCGAAACCCGATACTCCTCCTTGGTTAACATAAGTTAGCCCGGGTACTGAAGTAACGTTATTGTTATTTTGATCTTTTATAGTCAGTATTATTTCTGGTGTCTTTTCAAGAGTTGTGTAAAAAAAACCGTTTTCTTCTATATAAAAAACAACATCATAATATTTAGTAGCTTCGTTTGTTGTATTATTTGCTACTAAGGTAACTGATGAAGTTGTACTTCCCGTTAAATTTCCTTTACTTATCCCTAGTGTGGAACTATCCACCGTTAGACCAATTGGAGTACCCTGTTCAAAGTCCATCTTATCAAGAGAACCACTTACAATGTCTACCTTTGTTGTTGCAGCTTTGCCAATATGAGGTGCCATATAAGCATAAGTAAGAGACAAGGCTATTATTAATATCCCTATTATACTTAGTATGGTTATTTTAGATTTTCTTGAAACGTTAATATTTGCCACCTACTTTTATTATATATAGTTTAACATTAAAGCAAGGTTAGTTCTAGGTTAATTCTTTTCTTTATACATTCTGATTAATTCTTTTATATTAAGTTTAATTCCATAATTTAATATTGCATTTTTATAAATTCTTATAGATAAATACGCCATTAAAATAATTGACAAAGTTAATATAATAACCGATGAAATTATAGTTAATAAATTAACATTACTTGATAAATAACTTCCCGGGGCCATAAACGGAGAAGTAAATGGTATATACAACAATATTTTAGTAACGCTATCAGCTTGAAATGTTGGCATTAATACTGATAAGTAATATGATATAAACAAAAGCATTGATACAACGCTATTAACTGATTGCAGCTCTTCTACTTTATTAACAAACGATCCAACAAGTGAGAATAAAAATGCATAAAATAAGAAACCTAATGTGAAAAATGTTAAAAATGTAAATATTAATTTAAAATTAAATATTATTCCACTAAACATTGATGCAAATAAGTTTGCTGGGAAAAACGCTTTATAAGATATAAATGCAGTTAGTATCATTATAATTAATTGTGTAAATCCTACTAAACCAATTCCTAATGTTTTACCTATTACTATATATTTAGCTTTAGTTGAAGTAATTAGATTATCAATTATCTTAGATGTTTTTTCTGTAGTAATAGCGGTCGATACTTGATATGAAGAATAATATATAAAAAAGAATAAAAGAATTGATATTATGACTGATATACCCACTTCTTTTTCCGATGATGATTTATTAAATTCTTTAACATCATACATAATCGGGGTATTAATATAACTTATTTCTTTTTCACTTAAACCCTTTTCTTCTAATTTTATTTGTTGATATATCATATTCATTAAATCCATATCAACGTGTAAATAACCTTCTAGATTCAGTTTATCAACATAATATATCGACTTTAATTCATTTTCATCTTTATAAAAATATATCGAAGCACTATAATCGTTTTCTACTAACTTTTGGATTTCTTTTTCTGAATAATCTTTATTTTTTATTTTGTACTTAGTATTTTTATCCATTTCATTTAACATAGTTAATTTATCTTGAAAAACATTATCTTTATCTATTATTAATATTTCAGATTGAGCTGAGATATCTGTTTTAAATAATTTTAATATATTAGGTATATTAAAACCTATAACTATCATAGATAACATTATTACAAAAGATATTATAAAAGCTTTTTTCTTTATAGTCTCAAGAGCAGTAAATTTTGAAATTACAAATATATCTTTCATTGTTTACCTCCTACCTTTTCTATAAAGATTTCATTTAAAGTAGGTTTTTTTAATTCATATTTAATAATTTTAACTTTTTCTTTAATTAAAGTCTTCAACATTTTTTCTCCTTCTAATTCATCTGTTATATTTATTAAATATATATTAGATCCCCTTATTTCCTTCTTATCTAAATCTAATAATTTAGATACATCTTTATCAGTCTCTAAATACAAATGATTAGCCTTATAAGAGTTTCTTATTTCAGATAAGTTACCCTGTAAAACTGTTTTACCGCGGTCAAGTATTAATAAATCATCTACTAATTCTTCTACATCACTCATTTGATGTGATGATAATATTATATATTTTCCTTCATTTTTCAAATCTAAAACTATATCTTTTAGTAATTTATTATTAACTGGATCTAATCCTGAAAAAGGTTCATCTAAAAATATAATATCTGGTTTATTTAATAATGATAATATAAACTGAACTTTTTGAGCATTACCTTTAGATAACTTTTCTGGAGTATAGTTTTTATACTCAGTTATTTCTAACTTCTCTAACCAGTAGTTAATATCTTTTTCAGCTTCTTTTTTATTTATTCCTTTTAAATTAGAAAAATACATTAACTGATTATATATAGTAGTCTTAGGATATAATCCTCTTTCTTCTGGTAAGTAACCAATTTTAAATTTAGATTCTTCTAAATTTTTTCCGTTTAATAAAACTTTACCACTATTTTTTTTAATAATGTTTAGAATCATTCTAATGGATGTTGTCTTTCCCGCACCATTGGTTCCTAAAAAACCAAATATAGTTGGTTTATCCATTGTGAAGGATACATTATCCACAACTAATTTTTCACCGTATCTTTTAGATAAATTTTCTACAACTAATTTCATATACCTCCTAAAATGGTAATTTCATATTACCGCTATTGATCATTTTCATCATTTTTTTCATTTCTTCAAATTGTTTTAATAGTTTGTTTACTTCTTCAACACTTCTTCCACTACCCTTGGCTATTCTAACTTTTCTTGTTGCTTTTAATATATTCGGATTCCTTCTTTCCTCCGGTGTCATTGATAATATAATAGCTTCTATATGTGCTAAATCTTTTGGATTAATTGATATATCATTTAAACCCATCTTTCTAGCTCCAGGTAACATCTTTAAAACATTTTCAAGTGGACCCAACTTTTTTATTTGTTTAAATGTATTTAAAAAATCTTCTAAATCAAACTTACCACTTTTTAGTTTTCTTGCTTGTTCTTTAGCTTCTTCTTCACTAATTACATCTTCTACTTTACTTGCTATTGCAAGTATATCTCCCATATCTAAAATTCTATCTGCCATTTGTTCTGGATAAAACTCTCTTAATCCATCTAACTTTTCTGAATCTCCTGCAAACTTAATTGGTATATTAGTTAGATGCCTAATTGAAAGCGCTACTCCGCCTTTTGTTCTACCATCTAATTTAGTAATAATGGAACCTGTTAATTTAATTATTTCGTTAAATCCTTTTATAACATTTATTGCATCTTGTCCCATCATCGCATCAATTACTAATATAGTCTCGTTTAATTTTATATTGTCTTCTATTTCTTTTAACTCATCCATTAAGACATTATCTATTTGTAATCTACCCGCAGTATCTATAATAATGTAATCATTATTGTTTTCTTTAGCAAACTCTATTCCTTTTTTTACAATATCTACAACACTTTTATTATCTTTATCATAATAAATATTAACACCTAGTTGATTAGCGATTTGCTCTAATTGATCTATAGCCGCCGGTCTATAAATATCTCCTGCTATTAATAAAGGGTTTTTCTTATAATTCTTTCTAACATAATTAGCGATTTTACCCGCTGTGGTTGTTTTACCACTTCCTTGAAGTCCTACTAACATAATAATTGTAGGTTTACTATCTACATGAAGTGGTTCATAATCACTTCCTAAAAGTAAAATTAATTCATCTTTTAATAATTTTATAAACACTTCATCGGGTTTTAAACTTTTTTCTATTTCTATCCCCAATGCTTTAATTTTTATATTTTCTATAAACTCTTTTACAACATCATAATTAACATCAGCTTCTAGTAAAGCTAACCTTATTTCTCTAGTCGCATCTTTAATATTATCTTCAGTAATTTTTCCCATACCTTTGATATTTTTAAGAGCGTTTGATAATCTATCTCCAATGTAGTCAAACATATTAATCACCTCTTTAATTTTATCATATATCTTTACTACTTTCTAAATGTTATAATTTATTTAGGTGATTTAATGAAAACATATAAATGGTATTACATAATAATTATAATCGTATTACTATGCATCCCAACTTATTATATATATAATAAATACTTTAAAAAAGTTGAAACTTATAATGTTGACGTTTCGGATAAATACTCAAAATCTGAGGTATATAACTTAATAAAAGATACTAAATATTATAATGAAGATTTTAAAGATGAATATATTAATATTAAAAATCAAGATAAAGATAACTTTATAAAAAATATAAGTATATTTTTAAATAAAGGTTATAACTCTACTGAAATTAATAATATTTATTTATTAAGTGATAAAAACATTTCTAAATTACTTAATAAAGAATACATAGATATTGCTGATTATATTGAAATTAAAAATTTTGATGTTAATAATTATGAAAGATATATTAATTATTTAGAAAAAGAGAAAAAGGATATTCAAACAACTGTTACATATGTAAATATAGGATTGGATAAACCTTGGTATAGTAATCCCGTCATAAATGAACATGAAGGAGAATTATATGTAAATGTAAATAAATTTTATAGATTGTCAGACACATATGAGCCCGATGATTTAGTGTATGTGGATAAAACTAGAAGAATGAGAAAAGAAGCAGCAGAGCAATATAAAAAATTACAAAAAGATGCGAATGATGCAGGACTTCCAATTGTGCCTAGATCTGGATATAGAAGTTATAAAACACAAGTATCAACTTATGCCCACTGGGTAAATGTAAATGGTAAAGCATCTGCAGATATATCATCAGCAAGAGCTGGACACTCAGAACATCAAACGGGATTAGTTATGGATGTAATTAATAGAGCATATAAAGAAGCTACTGGGAAAAATGTTACCCCTACTGAGGAAAAATGGTTAAGAGAAAATTCTTATAAATATGGATTTATTGTAAGGTATCCAAAAGGTAAAACTAAAATAACCGGATATATTCACGAACCGTGGCATTTAAGATATCTAGGTATTGAACTTGCTACCAAAGTGTATGAATCAAATTTAACCTATGATGAGTACTATGATTTATATATAAAAGAGTATTAATGTTGTTATTATAAATTAAATGTGGTAACCTTATATTGTTTGTTATATTTAAATATTCTTCTTTTTGAACAAATATTAAAAATATAAAATTTCAAGAAGGAGGAATTATGAAAAAAGACAAAACTCTTAAATGTAAAGATTGTGGAGAAAACTTTGAATTTACAGTTGGTGAACAAGAATTTTTTGAAGAAAAAGGTTTTACAAACGAACCAGTAAGATGCCCAGACTGTAGAAGAAAAAACAAAGAAAGAAAACAAAGAAGAGATTATTAAAAAAGAAACACTAATGTGTTTCTTTTTTTTATCTTGTTTTAATTATTTCATCTTCGTCATATAAGTCTTGACTAAGATTAGTATGTAACTCTGCTTCTCTATCTTCTTTTTTAAATTGCAATATATGTAAGTTATCGTTTACATATGAACTTAGCAACTCTTCTAATTCATCATATGTAATATGTATTAGTTTATTATAATATCTATAATTTACTAAATAATTTAAAAAGTCATCTACATAACTAAATTTTGAATTAAATTTATCTTTAGAAATACCCATACTACCTATTTTATATAACGCAACAGTATTATCTTTAAAATGCCAGACAGTTTTTTCAGTTAAGAATAATGCTAATCCTTCGTTTTCAATATCTCGTAATTCTTCTTTACTACTATATTCTGGTTTAGAAATAGCATGATTAATTATTAAATGTAATTTACTTGGAGATTCCCAATTAGTATTTTCTACTATACTCATAGAATCTGCATTTTGATACACATATAATTCGCCTTCAAATAAAGTAATTAATTTTCCTAAAATTTTACCTAAGTCTGTAACATCAAATGTAGTTACTCTTTTAACTAACCTTCTATGTCTTCTATATTTTTCTTCTGCTTCCATTCTAATGGTATCTAATTCAGATAATTCTTCTTTATACTGTTCTAAAATTTCTCTTTTAATAGCTATTTGTTTTTGTCTTATTTCTCTTGATGCTTTATTTTGAAGAACACTATATTTATCATGACTTTCTTGATATTCAAATAAATACTTTAAATGTTGTTCAAAAACGTCTAATTCTTCTTTCATATTACCAATCCTCTCTTGGGATATTTATTATAACCTTTATTATTTCTTTGTCAAATAAAAAAACAAACACTAATGTGTTTGTTTTTTATCTTTATCTTTAAAAGTTTTTGGTGGTTTATCCTTTTTTTCAGGTTTAGGTAAACAATCTTTTCTAGATAAATTTAACCTACCACGATTATCATAACCTAATGATTTAACTAATATTTCATCTCCGACTGAAACTACATCACTTGGTTTTTCAACTCTTTCATGAGCTAACTTTGATACGTGTACTAACCCTTCAGTACCTGGCCATAATTCTACAAAGCATCCAAAGTCTTCAACTTTAACTACTTTTGCATTATATGCTTTTCCAGTTTCAACTTCTCTAATAATTAATTCAATCATTTCTTTGGTTTTATTAATTACTGCTTGATTTGTATGATAAATTATTACTCTTCCATCATCTTCTAAGTCTACTTTTACTGAATCTTTATCATTAACAGTTGTAGTTCCAGATGCTTCTAATATTATGTTAGTAATTACTTCACCACCACGGCCTATAATATCTTTTATCTTTTCTGGCTTTACCATAAATATTTCTACTTTTGGTGCATACGGACTTAATTCTTTTCTAGGTTCCGCTATTGCGCTAGTCATTACATCTAATATTTCTAATCTAGCTTTTTTAGCTTGGGCTAATGCTTCTTTTAATATTGCTTCTGTTACTCCTTTAATTTTAATATCCATTTGTAATGCAGTAATACCTTCTTTTGTACCCGCAACTTTAAAGTCCATATCTCCCATATGATCTTCTAGTCCTTGGATATCTGTAAGAATGGTATATTTTTTTCCGTTTTCAATTAATCCCATAGCGATACCTGCTACTGGTGCTTTAATAGGTACACCTGCTGCCATTAAACTTAAACATCCAGCACAGATAGTAGCTTGTGATGAAGAACCATTTGATTCTAAAACTTCTGATACAACTCTAATTGTATATGGGAATTCATCTTCATTAGGAATAACTTTTTCTAAAGCTCTCTCTCCCAATGCTCCGTGTCCTATCTCTCTTCTACCTGGAGCTCCATATCTTCCAGTTTCTCCAACTGAAAATTGTGGAAAGTTATAATGTAACATGAATCTTTTTGAATCTTCTATACCTAATCCATCTAATATTTGATGTTCTCCTAATGCTCCCAATGTTGTAGCAGCTAATACTTGAGTTTCTCCTCTTTGGAATAAGCCCGATCCATGAGTTCTAGGAAGAATATCAATGTATGATTCTAAATTTCTTATTTCATCCATCTTTCTTCCATCAGGTCTTATCTTTTTATCAGTTATTAAATAACGAATTTGATTTTCTTCTATTTCATTTATAATTCTTTTTACTTGCTTAATCTTTTGATCTTTTTCATCATCCTCTGCATAAACTTCAGTAAAGTGTTCTACAACTTCTTCTTTTAATAATTCAATTGCTTCATACTTTTCTAATTTACTTTTAATTTGAACAGCTTTTAACATTTTTTTAGCAGAATATTTTTCTACTGCCTTATATACATCTTGATCAAATTCAAATATTTCTAGTTCTATTTTTTCTTTTCCAATTTCTTTTATTATTTTTTCTTGGAATTCACATAGTTCGACCACATGTTTATGTGCAAACATTAAAGCATCTAACATAATTTTTTCATCTAATTCGTTAGCTCCTGCTTCAACCATATTAATAGCATCTTTGGTTCCTGCTACCGTAAGTTCTAATAAACTTTTTTCATTTTGTTCTGCGGTTGGATTTAATACAAATTCTCCATCAACATATCCAACATTTACTCCAGCTATAGGACCTTCAAAAGGTATGTCACTAACACCTAGTGCTAATGATGAACCAAACATTGCCGCTATTTCAGGGGCATGATCTTGATCTACTGATAAAACTGTATTTATTACTTGTATTTCATATCTTAAGTTTTCATTAAACAAAGGTCTAATTGGTCTATCAATTAACCTTGCTGCAAGAGTAGCTATATCACTAGGTCTTGCCTCTCTTTTTATAAAACCACCTGGTATTTTACCAACAGAATATAATTTTTCTTGGTAAAGTACTTGTAACGGAAAGAAATCTTGAGTAACTGGATTTTTACCCATAACTACAACTGATAACACAACTGTATCACCAAATCTAACTAAAACAGAACCATTTGCTTGTTTAGCTAATTGACCTATTTCAGCTTCTAATTTTTTTCCATTAAAATCTAAACTAAATTTCTTTTTCATATTGCCTCTTTTCTTTAAAAAGACACAAAAAATTATTTGTGCCTATTTTCTTAAATTCAATTTTTTAATTATTTCACGGTAACTTACTACATCATTGGTTCTTAAGTAATTTAATAATTTTCTTCTTCTTCCAACTTTTATAAGTAAACCCCTTTTTGAATGATGATCATGTTTATGTGTTTTTAAATGTTCAGTCAAATTATTAATATCATGTGTTAATATTGCTATTTGAATTTCTGCTGAACCACAATCCTTTTCATTCTTTGCAAAATCCTTTAAAATTTTGGCTTTTACTTCTTTAGACGCCATAAAATCTCCTTTCTTGTTTTTATAATCGGTTTAAACCAAGTAATAGTCGAAAGGTTTCTAATTACTTAGTAAAAACTTCATTACCATCTTATAACATATTTGTATTTATTGCAATACATTATATATTTAATTGATATGAATCATTGTATAGTTTTGATTACAACATATATTTTATTTTACCAACATTATTCTCAAAATTATATATCGCTACTACTTCATAGTTATATTTTAAAATATATATACCATCTTTTAAGTCTTTATTAATATAATTTCCGTTTTTAACTCTAAAATATTCATCATCATTTAAATCAAACACATCATAATCAAATATATCCTCAACTGTTAAAAGTTTATAATTATTATTTTCTATATCTTTAATTGTATAACTATTATTAATATCGAAAGTTCCTTGTTTTGTTCTTTTTAAATTAGACATCGCTCCAACAGTATTTAATTTCAAACAAATATCATCTACTAAACTTCTAATATATGTACCTTTACTTACTTTTGTTTTAAAAGTAAACTTGCCTTCAGATAAATCTATTAAATCAATATTAAATATTTCTACTTCTCTTGTAGGTAACTTAACTTCTTTTCCTTCTCTAGCATATTCATATAAGCGTTTTCCTTTAATAGATACTGCCGAATATATAGGAACAGTTTGGCTATATTTACCTAAAAAAGAGTTTAAAACAGTTACTAATTCATCTTTATTTATATTATAGTCAGCTTCTTCAACTATGTGTCCAGTTATATCTAATGTATCAGTTTTAATACCTAATTGTACTTCAACTATATATTCTTTATCCAAACTAGTAATTTCATTCACCAGTTTTGTATATCTTCCTAAACACACCACTAACACACCGGTTGCAAGAGGATCAAGAGTTCCACTATGTCCTATTTTAGACATATTAAATATGTTATTCAATTTATTGATAACATCTCTACTTGTATAATTCTTATCCTTATTAATAACTATTATGCCCTTCATATTACTTATTAATTTCTTTTATAAGCTTTTCTATTTTATCTCCATACTCAACTGATTTATCATAAACAAACAATATCTCAGGAGTATGTCTTAAATTTATTAATTTTGATAACTTTCCTCTTATAAAAGAAGAAGATTCATTAACATGGTTTTCTAACTCTTCATGAGTTAAGTCACTAATAGCTGTAAAAAACACTCTAGCTATACTCAAATCATTATTTAACTCAGTATCAATTATAGTAATACTCTTAATTAATTCATCTTTTATATCTTTTAAAATAATGCTATTAACATATCTAGTTATTTCTGTAGATATTCTTTTGTTTTTATAATTGGTCATTTTATTTTTACCTCGACCATTTCATAACACACAATTAAATCTTTTTCTTTAATATCATTATAACTTTCTAATGTTATACCACATTCAAAACCTTTTTTAACTTCTTTTACAGTATCTTTTCCTCTTTGAATACTAGATATTTTAGATTCTCCAACTATTTTGCCATCTCTAATAATTCTAGCCATAGTATTATTTTTAATTATACCTTCAGTAACATAAGACCCAGCTATATTACCAACTTTAGAGAACTTAAATATTTTTCTAACTTCAGCTGTACCTAATTCTTTTTCTTCAAATTCGGGATCTAACATACCTTTCATAGCGTGTTCTATTTCTTCAATTAATTTATAAATTACTGTATAAACTCTAACATCGATACTATGATCTTTAGCTTTTGATGAAGCTATAGTTTCAGTAGTTACGTTAAATCCTAAAACAATTGCACCACACGCTATAGCTAAATCAATATCACTTTCTGAAATAGCTCCGATTCCGCTTCTTACGACTTTTACTTTAACCCCGTCTATATCAATTCTTTCTAAAGAACTTTTAATAGCTTCTTCACATCCATGCATATCAGCTTTTAATATTATATTAATTTCTTTATTACCTTGTTCAATAGAAGCAAATAAATCTTCCAAAGAGATATGCATTGCACAACTTGCTGCATCTTCTTCACATCTTGCTCTTTCAGCTGCTATTTTCTTGGCTTCACTTTCAGTTTCAAAAGCCATAAATTTATCCCCGGCATCTGGTGTTGATGTTAATCCTGTTATTTCAACTGGGGTACTAGGACCAGCTTCTAAAATAGATTCTCCTTTATCGTTTTTCATAGATCTAACTTTTGCAAACGCTGTTCCTACAACTATAGGATCTCCAACTCTTAATGTTCCATTTTGAATTAGTAGGGAACCTATTCCTCCAACTTTTTTATCCATCTTGGATTCTATAACCGCTCCAATAGCATATCTTTTAGGATTGGCTTTATATTCACTAACTTCAGCTATTGTAGCTAAAGTATCTAAAACTAAAGGTATACCCTCACCAGTTATTGCAGATATTTTAATAAATGGATATTCTCCACCCCATTCTTCAGGCGTTAACCCTGCTTCTGCAAGTTCTTGCATTACCTTATCTGGATTAGCTGTTGGCTTATCCATTTTATTAATAGCTACGATTATTGGAACATTTGCACTCTTTGCATGTTCTATAGCTTCTTTTGTTTGTGGCATAACTCCATCATCTGCTGCTACTATAATAATAACTATATCAGTAACACTAGCACCTCTTGCTCTCATTTGAGTAAATGCAGCATGACCAGGTGTATCAATAAATGTAATATAATCATCATTATGTTTAATTTGATAAGCTCCAACTCTTTGAGTAATTCCCCCATCTTCACCATCAACAACATTTGATTTTCTAATATAATCTAAAAGTGATGTCTTACCATGATCAACATGCCCCATAATTGTTACAATAGGGGCTCTTTTTACTAAATCTTCATCTTTGTCATAAATTTCATAATCTTCAAATTTTGAAATATCAGATGCCTCGTCTTCTAATTTTAAGTTTCTTTTATATTCAGATGCAATTAGCTCAGCAATTTCTTTAGATACTTCATCTTTAATACCAATTTCCAATTCTAAAGTTAATAATTTTTTAATAATCTCAGCTGGATTAGTTCTCATTTGTTCGGCTATTTCATATAAAGTTATTCCGTCTTTATATATAATATTTTTTTCATCTGCAACATTTCTTTTTAATCTTTCTTTTTTCTTATACAATTCTTTCTTCTGAGCTCTAAATTCCTTAGAGTTTACTTCATCAGTAGTATCCTTTACCTTTTCTTTAGTAATAGTATATTCTACATCTTCGTATTCACTACCTACCACATAATCTTCAACTAACTCATCCATCTTTTCATCTTCTTCATGAGTTATCTCATCATCCGTACTAATTAAATGTAGTGTATTATCCAGCATAATAATGTCATCTTCCGATAACATATCATCTTTATCTTTTACATCGATATTTAAGTTTTTACACTCTTGTAGTACTTCTGCAATAGATATGCCAATATCTTCAGCGTAATCTTTAACTGTCATTTTACTACCACCTTTCTTATTTATTAATTAATTCTTCATATATTTTTTCATCAATTATTTCTTCAAAAACATCGTTTAATATATCTTGTCTTTTGGCTTCTTTAAAAACTTCTATATCGTTTTTAAAGTAAACACCTCTTCCGTTCTTTTTACCTGTTAAATCAATTTCTATATTCCCTTCCGGGGTTCTTACAACTCTAATTAATTCCTTTTTAGGTAATTTTTCCTTTGTAATAATACATGTTCTAAGAGGTATCTTTTTTGTTTTCATGATTTACTCATTAGCCTCCGCATTTATTTCTTCTAATGTTTTTAAATCTATTCTATGTCTTGTTAATCTACTTGCTAATTTAACATTACTTCCTTTTTTACCAATAGCTAAACTTAAATTATCTTCATTAACTATAACTAATGCTTCCCTTTTTTCTGGATCAACAATATTAACTATTACATCTTTAGCTGGCGATAAAGCATTTTTAATATATTCTGCATCATCTTCACTATATAATATAATATCTACTCTTTCTCCTTTTAACTCATTTAATATATTAGAAATTCTAATACCACGTTCACCTATACATGCTCCAATTGGATCTATTTTAGGATCTGTTGAGTATACTGAGACTTTACTTCTAATGCCCGGTTCTCTAACTACAGCGTTTAATACAATTTCTCCACTAGCTAATTCTGGTATTTCATGTTCAAATAATCTTTTAACAAATCCATAATGTCTTCTTGATAAAAGTATAATTGGACCTTTATTATTACTATCTATTTTAGTAATATAAACTCTTATATTACTTCCCATTTCAATTTCTTCTCCTGGTATAGTTTCTGCTTTAGGTAAAACTCCTCTTCCTCTTCCAAGGTCAATATAGAAATTTCTTTCATCTTCCATCGCAACCATACCAAGCATTAATTCATATTCTTTTCCTTCAAAATCTTTAATAATAGAATCTTTTTCAGCTTCTCTTATTTTTTGAACTATTACTTGTTTAGCGGTACCTGCTGCAACTCTGCCGAAATCTTCCGGAGTTACTTCAACTTCGATTTCATCACCTAGTTTTGCATCCTTTTTCATTTTCTTAGCATCTTCTAAAAGTATTTGAGCATCAAAATTAATTTCAGGAGGTATTTTAACAATATTTCCTTCTTCGTCTGTTTCCTCACTACCTTCGTCAATTTTATCCACTACTACTAAATAAGACACAACTTTAATATCTCCTGTATCTTTATTTATATCTACTTTAACATTGGTTTTAGAATCGAAGTTTTTTCTATATGCAGTAAGTAACGCAAGTTCTAATGCTTCAAAAACCACATCTATATCAATGCCTTTTTCTTTTACTACATCATCAATTATTTTAATTATTTCTTTTCCGTTCATTTTGCACCTCTTTCTTTACTTGATATATCTAACACATAATTTTCATACGGTAAGTCTTCTTTATCAATTAATTTGTTTATTATTCTACTGGCTTTAACAACTAAATCTAAATCTAATCCACCATCTTTATCTAATATTATATTTAAAAACTCGTTTTTGCCTTTTTTCTCATATTTTATATTATCTACGAAAATATCAAACGATTTTAATTCTTCATTAATTTCAACTTTTAATTTGTCTAACATTTTGAATCTCCTTAATAATAAAAGTGGGATTTGGCCCACTTAAATTTGCTATAAACATTATAACATACATTTAAAATAAATAAAGATATATTAAAAAACAGAGTATTTACTCCATTTATTTAATAATTCCGTTTTGAACATATTTTGTTTCGTTTATGGTTAAGAAATAATTTTCTCCGGTTTTTTCAACTAATTCAGTTAATTCTTTTAAGCTCTTCTTTTTTATCTCTAATATTATCATTTCTTTTTTTATTCCATCCGCAGTTTGTTGTAAATCCATTATGGTCATCGCATAACCTGCTTCTTTTAACACATTTATTAATGGGTCTTTAGCTTCTTTAGTTATTATTTGAACTCTTATAAAAGCGCTAAATAATGTATCAGTTATATAAGTACCAAATAAAGTTCCTACAGAAAAACCGCCTGCATAAAAGAGTGGAAGAGTCAAAGCTCCTGCTCCTTCAAACGATAAAGCTGTCCTTACTACTAAAAACCAAATTAATGCTTCTACAAAAGCAAGCATAGCTGCAAATGTTTTTTTACCCTTAACTGATAAATAAACTCTCATTGTTCCTAAAGATACATCAATAAATCTAGCAAAGAATACTGTTAAACCTATCGTCATTTATTCTCCTAACTTGATAACTAGAAATATTATTAAAAATACAACTAATATTATTGATAATAATATGTAACCTTTAATATTTTTGTTATCTTCTCTAAATTCTATTTTGTTATCCACCCCAAATTGGCTAGACAACCTTTTAAATTCTTGTCTTTCTTCTATTTCTTTTTTTATATCACTTTGTTTTTTGCTAATTACTTTTCCACAAAATTCACAAACCACTTTTCCTTTTGGTATAGCACTTCCGCAATTTTCACAATACATAGTTACACCCTTATCAAGGTGATTCTAGCATAACCACTGCCCGAATGACCTGTTTCTGTTGTCCCCGTTGTTGAAGGAAATAAAGAATCTCCTGAAATTAATTGACAATTTTTCACAAAATGTTTGGTCGATATTTCTATATTAATATTTGGATGATTAAAACAAAATCCTGAGCCGCCGCCTCCTCCTGATGAATAAGATCCACTGGCTCCAGATCCGCCACCATACCAGCCTCCGCCGCCGCCTCCGCCGTCGTATGCTCCATCAACACCATTTCCGCCTTTTCCATGACTCCCCGGTAAACCTGGTGTATAACTATTTTGTCCTGCTACACCACCCGCATTTTGTGAGCCGCCGCCACCTTGAGTTCCACATGAACCGTTATTGTAATGGCCTCCGCCAGAAATACCTCCACCGACTCCACCTGGTGCACAAGTGTCGCCACCTTTTCCGCCGCCGCCGCCTGCCATTAATAATGTTTTATTTAAATCATTACCATTTAATCTAATAGATGTGGCTCCACCACCACCGCCACCAGTTGTAAATGCACAGCCTCCACCGTTATATCCGGCACCGTCACAACCAGATGTTGAAACCGATCCGGCGCCTCCTATAGCTACAGATAAATGATTTCCCTTGTCTAAATATACTTCACCTTCAGCATAACCACCTTTTCCACCAGCATTACCACCTTGGGCTCCCCATGTTTGGATTTTATAATATCCCGAATTCATTATTGGTAATGTTTGTAATGCTCCAGATGTAGGAAATTCATTAGGAATTCCTATAACGCACACTCCTGAATTCATCACTTTTGTTAATGAAATGTCATTTCCACTAATAAATCCATCTATACCATCATCACACGTCATACTAGCATAAGTATTAACAAACCCATTATTAGGAGTAAATGAAGTATTTAAACTCCCGTTAAAACTTACAGTATGAGTGTAATTAGACATAGTACCGTTTGATACTAAAAATTTTACAGTAGCAGCTGTTTCAACATCAAAATAAGCGGTACATGATACATTAGCTGCACCAGCACTAGATTTTATTTTTTTAGTTACTAAGTCAAATTCTAAAGGTGAACTATCAGAACAACCTGATTTTGACGAATTAAACATATAACCGGTTTTAATAAGTCCACTAATTGATAAGTCAGTTACATTAGTATATATTCCAGAACCTGAACCATCTAATTTTTTTCTTTCTTTTTTCAATACTAAATTAATATCGTCTGATGTATTTATATTTACTGCATTAAAATAAAAATAACACTTGGTTGGACCAGTAGACGTAATATTAAATGTATCATCTTCATTTTTGGTAAATGTCGCACCATTAGTACAACTAGATTGTCCCGCTTGATATGTATAATCCTTTTCTGGTGCTTTATAACTTGCATAATAAGTTCCATTACCTGCACCAGAAGAAGTTCTATTTTCAATCATATAAGTAATATTATAGTCTGGCTGAGTAACGTCCCCTATTTTTCCAGTAATTAAACTTCTGCTTGAGGTTGTTTTAAAATAAGCATACGAAATATACCAAGAAACAGACAACATTAAAACAATTATCACAAACGAAACATGAAAAAATTTATTTTTTTTAATTATAGTTTTTAATTCATTAAGTAAATTCTTTATCTTCATATTATTTTATCCTACAATTATCTAATTTAATTTTAAAACATATAATACGCTATGTCAAATAAAGTAACACCTATTTCGTAAAGATTTTTTTCCCTATTTAATAGAAAAATAGCTTAATTTAAGTTATAATATTATTAGGTGAATATGATGGCAAAACGAAAGAGAAGAAAAAGTACTAAAAAACCAATTAGTTATGGAGTGGAATTAACTGGACTTATATTACTTTTATTAGGAGTAATCGGGCTAGGTTTAGGAGTTGTCGGAGTTTATTTAAAAAAGATAACGATTTTCTTTGCTGGAGATTTATGGTTTTTAATTATTGCCGTTACTATAATGACCGGTGTTTTAATGTTATTTAAAAGAACATTGCCAGATTTTTCAACAAATAAAGCTGTTGGAACAGCTGTTTTAATAATATCAGTCATTGCATTATTTCACTTTAAAGTAATTAACAACAATTTTAAAGATACTATAAACATTACTTATAATAATTTTTTCAATAAAGTAAGCGATTTAAATCAAAATAGTAGTATTGGTTTTGTTGGCGATCCTACTGTTTTATTAGGCGGTGGTATGATTGGAGCTACCTTAGCTTTTTTATTGTCCAGTTTATTTGGATTAACCGGGGCTAAAGTTATTACTATAATCTTTGTTGTGTTTGGGTTAATCTTAAGTTTAGACCTTCATTTATTTGAAATGCTAAAAACATTTATTAACTTTATAAGAAAAAACAAAAAACCAAAAAAAGTAAAATTAGACGAAGAAGGTAATGTAATAGTTAAACCAAAAAAAGAAGAAATGAAAAAAGAAAAATTAGTTATTACTAGTTTAGATGAAGTTAAAAGTAAAAAAACTGTTACATCGTTAGAGACATCAAATCTTGATTTGGGAAGTAAGTCTACACATGATAAATTACCTACTTTTGATATATTAAATAAAATTGAAATTAAACAAGACGATGATAAAAAGTTCGTAAAAGAAAACAAGGATATATTAGAAAAGGTTTTAAAAGATTTTGGAATTACAGGAAAAGTCGTAAAAATTCATGTGGGTCCTGCTGTTACTCAATATGAAATTACAGTACCTCAAGGCACTAAAGTAAATAGAATTAGTAGTATACACAAGGAAATTGCCTTAGCTTTAGCGGCTAAAGATGTAAGAATAGAAGCCCCTATTCCTGGTAAAAGCACTATAGGTATTGAAATACCAAATAAAGAAGTTGCTCTTGTTCATATAAGAGAAGTTTTAGAAGATACTGCTCATATTAATGATAAAAACAAAATATTTGTAGCTCTTGGTAAAGACATTATGGGAACTTCAATATTAGAAGATATAACAAAAATGCCTCACTTATTAGTAGCTGGTTCTACCGGATCTGGTAAATCTGTAGCAATTAACTCTATAATAGCGTCTATCCTAATGCGTTATAAACCTAACGAAGTTAAATTAGTATTAATTGACCCTAAAAAAGTTGAGTTAACAAATTATACCGGTATACCCCATTTACTAACACCTGTAGTAACCGATCCTAAACATGCATCGGGAGTGTTACAAAATATAGTTAGAGAGATGGAAGAAAGATACCAAACTTTCAGTGATAAACAATATAAAAATATCGCAGCGTATAATGATTATATAGATAGACATAATCAGAAAAAACCAGAAGATCCACAACAAAGAATGCCACATATAATAGTTATAATTGATGAATTAGCTGACTTGATGTTGGTTGCATCTAAAGAAGTTGAGGAATCTATTATGAGAATAACTCAAATAGCTAGAGCAGCAGGAATACATTTAATAGTTGCTACCCAAAGACCTTCAACAGATGTTATTACAGGATTGATTAAAAACAATATTCCATCTAGAATGGCTTTCTCGGTAGCAAGTCAAATTGACTCTAGAACAATATTAGATATGGGCGGAGCAGAAAGATTAATTGGGCGTGGAGATATGCTTTACTTACCAATGGATCAAAATACCCCAAAAAGAATTCAAGGTTGTTTTATAAGTGATGGAGAAATAAACAAATTAATTAAACATTGGAAAGACGATAATACAAAATACGATGACAGATTTAGTAAAAGCACTATAGAGAAAAAAGCAATAACTACTCAAGAAGAAGATTATGAAGATCCGATGTACAATGAAGTAGTAGAATTTGCTATAGAAAATAAAAGTTTAAGTACTTCTTTAATTCAAAGAAGATTTAGATTTGGATACAATAGAGCAGCTAGAATCATTGATTTATTAGAAGAAAGAGGAATTGTTGGACCACAACAAGGATCAAAACCAAGAGATGTATTAGTAGAATTAGAAAGTAATGAGGAGGAAGAAGAATGAAAAAGAAAAGATTAGTTCCATTTAAAAATTATGTATTGGCAGCGTTAATGTTTTTTGGGGTTATATTTTTAGTCGTGTATTCATTTATGTGGTATAACGTTAAAAATGAAACGAGATTATTAGAAAGTTATTTAATTAAATCAAACACTACTAGTTTAGTGCTAAACGAACTTGAAGAAATGGACATTATATTTGAAGAAGCCCCAACAGATTTTTTCTTATTTATTAGTTATAGAAAAAATCAGGAAACTTTTAATCTTGAAAAAGGATTAAAACCATTAATTGATAAATATAATTTAAATCACAATTTTTATTATTTTGACGTTACTGATTTAAAAGAAGAGACTAATTTTTTAAAAAACTTAAATGAAAAATTAGAGATTAACATCAAAAACATCCCTGCCCTAATATATTTTAAAAATAATGAAGTTGTAGAAATATTGGAAAGTAAAGATAATTCCACTTTTAATAAAAGTGATTTTAATAATTTATTAAAATTATACAATTTCGAATTACTTAAATAATGATTAATATAGTTTTACTTGAACCAGAAATACCACAAAATACTGGCAATATAATGCGTACATGTATTGCTACAAATACAAGACTTCATTTAATTAAACCATTAGGTTTTAAATTAGATAGTAAATACATAAAAAGAAGCGGTGTTAATTATATAGATAAATGTGATCTTCATGTATATGAAGATTTTTCTGATTTTGAAAGTAAAAACAAAGGCGAATATTACTTTTTAACAAGATATGGACATAACCCCCACTCTAGTATGAAATACAATAAAAGAGATACAAATTATTATTTTATATTTGGAAAAGAAAGCACTGGTATACCTAAGAAACTTTTAAAAAACAATTTAAATAATTGTCTAAGAATACCAATGAGTAATAATGTACGAGCATTAAACTTGTCCAACTCAGTGGCTATTGTATTATACGAAGCACTAAGACAACAAGATTATCCTGATTTATGTTTTGATGAACCACACAAAACTAAATACGAAATAGAAAACTCATAAAAAAAACTCAGTTACCTGAGTTTGTTTTTAAATGGTGTTCCGTATGCGACTCGAACGCATGACCCTTTGATTAAAAGTCAAATGCTCTACCTACTGAGCTAACGGAACAAAGTAAATGGCTGCCTCGGATGGATTCGAACCATCGGAATGTCAGAGTCAAAGTCTGATGCCTTACCACTTGGCTACGAGGCAATAATGGTGGAGAGACATGGATTTGAACCATGGAACCCTAAGGAACAGATTTACAGTCTGCCGCGTTTGACCACTTCGCTATCCCTCCACAAAAATGGTGCCGACAGAGGGAGTCGAACCCCCAACCTACTGATTACAAGTCAGTTGCGCTGCCAGTTACGCTATGTCGGCTAAAATGGTGGGCGCTATAGGACTCGAACCTATGGCCCCTTGCTTGTAAGGCAAGTGCTCTGACCAACTGAGCTAAGCACCCCATTTCTTTAAGACAATTAAAATTATACTATAATATAGTGTCTATTGCAATAACTAATTACTATAAATCAATATTTTGTCAATTATTGTTTTATATCGAAAATACATATGTTTTTCTGATTATAATAGTTTTATGATTTTAGATAAATACCAAGAAAAAATAATAAAAGAAAAAAATAATTTGTTGATATTAGCTAGTGCTGGATCAGGTAAAACTTTTACTTTAATTCATAAAGTTAAACATTTATTAAAAACATATTCTAGTGAGGAAATATTAATAGTATCTTTTACTAATGAAACAGTTAATAACTTAAAAGGAAAATTAAATGAAGATATTCATATTTTTACCTTCCATAAACTAGCAATATATTTATTAAACAAATATAACTACAACTATAAACTAGTCGGAGATAATATTCTTATATATAGTATAAATGAATACTTTATAAATTATATAAATGATATAGAAAAGAAGTTGCTTTGCAAACATTTTTTCGAATTAAATTATAAAAGTTTAATTAAATCAAATAAATTTAAATATTATAAGAAAAATATACACACCTTTATCAAATTATATAAAACCAACAATTATAGTTATGATTATATATTAACTTTACTTAAGAGCAAGAAAGATTCGCTATTCATACTAATTGTTATTAATATTATGACTTTATATAACAATGAACTAAGAAGTACTAATAGCTTGGATTTAGACGATCTTATTACTGAGGCTAGTAAAGTAGTTAAAAATTTAAATTTAAAATATAAATATATATTTGTCGATGAATTTCAAGATACATCTCAAATTAGATTTGATTTAATATACAATATTTTTATTAATACAAATTCTATAATAAATATATTTGGTGACGATTTTCAATCTATATATGCTTTTTCAGGTTGTAAGTTATCTATTATGTTAAATATAAATAAATATATACCCAACATTAAAACATTAACTCTTAATAAGAATTATAGATTAAGTAACGATTTAATTACTATTAGTAATAGTTTTATAACTAAGAACGATAAACAAATTAAAAAAGACATTTATAGCGAAATATACAACAATAACACAATTAACATAATATATTACTCTAACAAGGAAAAAGCTTTAAATAAAGCCTTAAAAGAAGGTTTAAGAGTAAGTAAAGACATTATGATTCTTAGTAGATATAAACATGATTTAAAAGGTATAAATAATTATAAAACATTAACTGTTCACGAAGCTAAAGGTTTAGAAGCAGATATTGTTATTATACTTAATATGAATAATGGATATTATGGATTTCCTTCAAATATTAAAAATCATATATTTATAGATAAAATAGAAAAAGAAAGCGAATCTTTCTTATATGCTGAGGAAAGAAGGTTATTTTTTGTAGCTATGACTAGGGCTAGAAAAAAATTATACATATTAGTACCAAGAGACAATCCTTCTCCCTTTATTAAAGAAATTAAAAAAATGTTATAAAAACATTTCATTAAAATTATTATTTAAGTGGCGTCCTCAGTGAGATTCGAACTCACGACCTACTCCTTAGGAGGGAGTTGCGCTATCCTGCTACGCTATGAGGACTTATTTATAAATTGGTTGAAGTAATAAATTAATTAAAAATAAAGATGCAATTCCTGCTTTTAAAGGAACTTTATATCTAACACACTCATATACAGCAGAAAATTTATCTGATAAATTTACAATCCAACTTTCTTTATATAATGGCAATACTCTATTAAATGGAAACATATGAGATTCTATAACATTATATTGTTTATAATCAATATCAAAATACTTAACCGCATTATATGCAGATAACTTAGCATGGGAAAATATACTTGTTTTACCATCAATGTCTTTATCCAAGTAAAAATCATGTAATAACGCTGCTCTAGTTATTTCATCGTAATTTTTCAAATTAAACTTTTTTGCTAAATAATAAGAAATTTTAGCCACATTAATAGAATGATCTAATCTAGATATACCGTGATGTAGTTCATCCTTTAGTTTTATAAATTCTTTATGTTTAATTATATCTTCTACTATTTGATAAAATTCAATGTCGTTTTTTAACATATTACCTCTTTTACAAAAAATAAATGTCCCTAAAGACAATGTAATATTAACATATTATAAAATCTAAGTCAATTTAATCAAAGGCGCTTAACACCAATTACATATTGAATTATTCCCCCCTTTATGTTAGGATATCACTTGTATTTAATTTTGAAAGGAGGGGTTTGGTGTGTTAGACGAAAATATACAACAAATTTGTCTAAGGGTTAATGGCATTTTACCTTTTAACATGAATACTGAAACTTTTGCAGAAGAACGTATTTATCCAAAACGTAATTCCGAAAAAAAATATCGTGTGAGTTGTGGTGTTATTGCATTTGTTACTGAGGATAGAGACTATTATGTATCACCTTTTGCAGATACAGTTAAGTCTTATTTAATAAGAAACAAATATGAACAAGGTAAAATTGACGTTCCATTTATTAATGGTGATACACCTTCGGATAAACATTCATTAAAAACATGGGCAGATTTATGTGACTTTGCGTTAATACTTTATAGAGAAAAAACTTCAAGCAAAACAAAATCTAGATAATAAAAATCGGTTATACCGATTTTTTTTAATTAAAGTCTAATTCATAACTATGGGTTTGTACATTATTTCTAGCAATATGTCGTATTATTGTTAAAAATCGATGTTGTAGATCTTCTGATGAAAGTAAGCATAAGAAATCCCCATAATTATGCAATATATACTCTACATTGTTATTAAATATATAAGCAAGCATTAATTCTTTTTGTACTTTATCCATTAAATCATGAAATATTTCATAATTACCATAAAATTTTTGTTCAGTGTTAGGTAAACTTATTGGATATGGAACGATATTTTGCATTTCTTTTTCATATCCCGAAGCGGTTGCAGCATCTATTAAGTACAATTTTTCTAAATCATACATTAAATTTTCAAATGTACCTTCCATCTCAGGAATTGAATCATATATATGTTTAATCTTATCTCTACCACTTTTGCCATAACTAAGAGCTAGCATTTCATAAATAGGTATATTTAAAACCTTCGATAACATCAACAATATATTACCATTTAAAGAGTAATCATTTAATATACTTACTACTTTGTGGTTATTTAAATAATTTTCATTAGTTTTATAAGTTAATTCTTCTTTTTTATATACAGCATATAAAATTTCTGCCAAGTATTGAGTTACACCTTCAGTTAAAAACATACCTGTAACGCCATCATAAAAACCACATCGCTCTATACCGTCTTGATTATAAGATTGAAGCACATGAGTTAATTCATGAAAAAAATGTATTGTATTTTCTTTTTCGTTATTATCTTCAGCTAGCACAATTGTAGTCTCATGCGAATAACCATATACATTATCTAAAGGTTCCTCTGAAACCTCTGTTAATACATTAGGAAATGTTTTTATTAATTCAAAGTAATTAACATATAAATTATCTATCTTAATAATACTACTTATATACTCTTGCATTAAATAAAAATATTTATCACTTATATTGTGATTAGTATTTTTATATTCATTTTTTATATATTTTAATAAATCATTATTAATCATCATTTACCCCCACATTTATTTATAAAATTAACAAATATTTTTAAAAAAGTTTTGTTTTTAATCATCTCTTCTGGGTGAAATTGAAAAGCATATATGTTGTTACCCTCTACTGCTTCAATAATTCCATCTCTAGATGTTGCACTTATAGTCAATCCCTTACCTAATTTATCAATGGCTTGATGATGAAATGAATTAACTATTATTTCTTCTTTCTTAAACACATCATATAAAAAGGTGTCTTTCTTTATATTTATCGTGTGATGCCCTTTTTCTAGTGTTGATTTAGATACATGGCCTAATGCATCGGATTTAGATATATATATATCTTGAAATAAAGTTCCTTTTAAAAACACATTTATTAACTGCATTCCTCTACATATTCCTAATATTGGAATGTTTTTCTCAGTGGATGCTTTTAATAATAAAAGTTCAGTCTCATCTCTTTTTTGGCATATATCTTCTATCTCTTTAATAGGATTTTCATTGTATAAAAGTGGTGAAACATCTCCCCCACCCGTTAATATAAGTCCATCTAAAATATCAATATACATTTTAGTATCTTCTTTATTTAAATCATTTGGAATTATTATTGGAATTCCACCGGATTCTTTAATGGCATTAATATAAGTATATTTTAAACTTACATATGAGCCTAGTTCGTTTTTCTTTATTTTGGATGTTACTCCTATTATTGGTTTCATATATTCTCTTTTCTACTTAATTATTCTTCTATTATAGGAAATTCTTCCATGGATATTCTTTCATAAGTTATGGTTTTTTTATGATTATCTTGACGATCATCTTTTAAAATTAAAGTATCATCTTTTAAATCAACAATATAACTACTTCCAAAGGGTGATTCTTTTACTTGGTTTTCCCAATTATTATCTTCAAATTCTTCATTATCTATATATAACTTATTATTTTTTAATTTGTAAAAATAATGATCAACTGCAAAAGTTCCAGCATCGTCATAGTAAGAATAAAAACTTATATTATTGTTTGTTATTTCTAAATAACCATTTTTATTATCTCTATAATCTATAATTTGTCCATTATTATTTTCTTCTATTTCAACCCACATGCCAGTAATATCAAATTCAACACTACTTTCTAAACTGGATTTAGAACACCCTACAATTAAAAATAACATACTAAATATAATTAAAAGTCTTTTCATTTCATCACCTGTTTTACTACATTTATTATACACTATTTATTCCAAACAAAAAACTCTCATATTGAGAGTTAATTAACAATGGTCGAGAAGACAGGATTTGAACCTGCAACCCCTTGGTCCCAAACCAAGTGCACTACCAAGTTGTGCTACTTCTCGTTTTATGGTGCACCCAAAGGGAGTCGAACCCCTAGCCTTTAGATCCGTAGTCTAACGCTCTATCCAATTGAGCTATGGGTGCATCCCATGCACATACTAATTATAGTATAACCACTGTTAAATTGCAATAAAAAAAGCACTATGTGCTTTTTTAAACTAAATATGTAATTAATACTAAGAAAGCTTGTAAAACTACAAATAAAGCAATTAAGAATATAAATATATATTTTATCCAATCTTTATATGAAGTTTCAGTTAATTCTAAACCTAGTATTAACAATGCACTTGTTGGAACAAATATTTGCATAAATCCATATGCTGATATAAATATTGTATGAACAATACCTATGTTTTCACTAAATGCACTTGTTATATATCCGCCCACTAAGTATCCTGTATAACCTAGATCTGGATGGAATGCAGACGTAATCATCGCTGATAATGATGATATAGCTGGATTTAATCCTTCTGTTAAACCATAAGCCCAATCTAAGAATGTATTTAAAAATGGTGTTGAATACAATACTACAAATACAAATGATACCGCAGTAAAGTATAAAACTGGTTTAATCATTATTTTAAATCCTTCTTCGTAACTTTTCAGCATTTCTTTAATTTTAACTTTGTTAGCCAATGCTACAACGAAACTAAAGATAAACATTACTACTATTCCTGTTATAATATCCCATGATCCAAATTCAGTGGCAGATGTTCCTAAAATATATGCGAAAATTGGATGTTCAGCAATTGATAATTCTGTTAACCATGTATGGAAATCTTTAAATACAGTTATGTTAAAGTTACTATACCAATCAATATAACCAAGTAATATTAATACAGCGAATAATGAAAAGATTACGATTAAAGGAACTGTACTAACTTTTGCTCTATTATCTTTTACTTCATAAGGATCAACCATTGCAACTGCTTTAATTTTCTTTTTAGTTGCTAAGTGTTGTCTTACGAATAAGAATACTAAGTATCCAACTAATACAATTGCTTGTAAAATTAATCTATACTTTAGACCTTCTGCTCCATCAATTGATGAATAATAACCAAACCAACGCAGTCCTTCCGAACCAAATGGTACACCAACTAATCCAACTAAAATAGCTCCAAACGTTACAGCAAATGTTGTTAATTTATCTATTTTTAGTTTAGATAAAATTGATAATGCAAATGGTACGAATAAAAACACTATTAGTGTATGTGATACAAAAGATGTTAACAATATAAATAATGTAGCAAATAAAATAGTAATATATGTTTCAATACCTTTTAATCCTTTAGCAATATTAGCAATTAATTTTTGATATGCCTTTGTTTGTGACAACATATAATATAATGCTGACACTTGTAATAAAAATATAATTTTATCTAAATTAAAATATAAAGCATAATACAATACAATTGCAACATCACTCAAACCAAATCTTTGATAAGACTGATCCATAAATTGTTGTTGAGCAAATTGACCATGTGGTATTAACCAAGTTAATACAATAGCTGTTAAAGTCAAAATACCAATACTTTTTAAAGCTGGTTTTTCATCTGATTTAATAGCTGAGACTAACCAAGTTACAGACATAATCAAAACACCAAACAATTTAAATGGAATTGCTAATGGTTCTAATACATCAAATAATTCCTTTCCAAAAATACCAACTAATGTTAAAACAAATCCTATTATTACAGGAATTAAATAAGCTATGTTTAAATTTAGTTTGCAAGTTTTTTTGTTCTTCATTTTATTACCTCCCAAACAAATTATAACATTTATTAGACATAAAAAAAAGACTCTTTGATGAGTCTATTATTCTTTTGGTTTCATTAAAGGAAAGATTACACATTCTCTTACGGGTCTGTCTACCAAGAATGAAAAAAACCTTTCTGATACCCCAAATCCAAATGCTGGGGGCATACCATATTCTAAAGCTTCGGTAAATTCTTTATCGTGTTCATGAGCTTCCAAATCTCCCGCCTCAGCCATTTCTCGTTGTTCTTTAAACCTTTTATCTAAATCAATTGGATCGTTTAATTCAGTGTATCCATTTCCCATTTCTGAACCCGCTAATATAATTTGAAATTGAGCTACTTTTCTTGGGTCTTCTTTTAATCTTTTTGGTAATGGATTTAACTCAACAGGTTGTCCTACTAAAAATCCAGGGCCTGCTAAATTTTTCCTTACTGTTTTCCAAAGTAAATCTACTAATCTCCAATAAGGAACATTTGGATCAAATTCAACATTCGATTCATTCAATTTTTTGATAATTTCTTCTTCACTTGAATTATATATTTCTATTCCTGTATTTTCTTTTATAATTGTTTCAAAATCATATATAGCCCACTCACTATTCATGTCTATATCAAATTCTTTAATTTTAATTTTTGAAGTACCCATTACTTTTTCAGTTACTAACTGATACATTTTTTTCACAAAATCCATACCCATTTTATAATCCGCATAAGCCCAATAAAATTCCATTTGAGTATAATCTTGTAAATGTTCAGGACTCATTCCTTCATTTCTAAATTGTCTACCTATTTCAAAAGTTTTATCATAACCTGCAACTAACAATTTCTTTTGCCACAATTCACCCATAGATATTCTTAGAAACACATCTATATCTAGTGCATTATGATGAGTTTTAAAAGGTTCTGCAGCAGCTCCTCCTGTTGTATTTTCTAATACTGGGGTTTCCACTTCTAAAAAATCGTTCTCTAATAAATAATTTCTAATAGTTGCCCAAAATATTTGTTTTTTTCTAAATAAATCTTTAATCTCGGGATCAGTTATAATATCTAAATATCTTTTTCTTAATTTTATTTCCGAATCTGCTAATCCATGATATTTCTCTGGTAATGGCCTTAATGCTTTTGTTAAATGAATATACTTAGTAGCTTTAATAGATAGCTCACCAGTATTGGTTTTCATTAATATTCCTTCAATACCTACAATGTCACCTAAATCTGCTATATCAAATAAATAATAATTATCTTCACCTAACATATCTTCTCTAATGTATATTTGAATTTGCCCAACATTATCTTGAATATGCATAAAACCGGCTTTTCCTTTACCACGTTTAGTCATGATCCTTCCAGCTACTTTTACACTTAAATTTAAGTCAACCAATTCTTCCTTGGTTAACTCACCATATTCTTTTAATAAATCTTTACTATAATGTGTTAAATCAAAACTATGACCAAAGGGATCAATTTGTTTTTCTTCTAATTTAACTAATTTATCTCTTCTAACTTGTTCTTGTTCTGTTAACTCTTTCACACAATCACCTAGTAATATACTAACATTTAATCAAAAAAAAAACTAGTAGACTAGTTTTTTTATTTATACTTTATAAAATTTAGTGTTTCGTTTAGATACTAAGTACGCTCCAATACCTAAAACTGAGATGACGCTAATAATTGCCAATGGCATCGATACACCAGTTTGTGTTGGTTTACCAGTACTAATTGTTACTTCTGGATTTTGAGCATATGCTTTAAATGAAAACTTAACACTACAGTCTTCGATATTACTTGCGTATGAAAACACAACTTTACCTAAAAGAACTTTATCTGTATTTTCAAATAATTCTTTAGGCGTAAATATTATTTTGTCACCATCATGTTCTACAGTAAAGAATTCACTGTTTTCCGTTCTAGCAACACTTACTCCTTCGGCCATCTCCAATGTAGCTACAATATCAGAATCCGCAGGTATCAATTGATCTGTTTCAATCCATATACTTACTTCTGTTTCACAAATATCTTCTCCTGCTAAACAAGAGTCTTTTGGAGTAACAGTAATCGATGTAGCAGCAAATACTGCAGGAACAAACATGACCATTAAAAGTAATCCTAATAAATATTTCTTCATAACACTCTCCTATCTTTATAATCCAATTATATCACATCTTAATTAAAATCAACATAAAAATGCATTTTTTGAAATTATATACACCCTTTTTACATTTTAAATAATATAGTTTTATGTTATTATTATTCTAGGAGATAGAATGAAAAGGATTTTAATTCAAATTGAAAACAATAATATATATTTTAGATCCAAAAGAAAATTAACTAAAAATCAAGAAAATATAATGAATACTAACATTATTTCTGGTAATGAGTTAACTTTTTCTGATGAGTATATTATCGAAAACAAAAAAATAGTTATTACCTTTATAAAAGAATTAGTTAAGGACAATAATATAGATACCGCGATTATTTATAACAACTCTTTAGAAAGAGACTTAATAACTATTTTAAAACATATCCCTAACATTAAAAACTTAATATTAAAAGATAATGTTCCTCTTTCATTTAATATGTGTTCTGAAATTATAAAATCAAACATTAAAATGGTTAGTTGTTTTACTCTTCAAGATTTTTTGCTTGAATATTTGGATAGAAATAACATAATAGTAGAAATCAGATGTGAACATCTTTTTGTAAGTGAATTCATGGAATTAAATATGTTAAATAAATACTCAAGTATTTATTATAAGAAAATTCTTAATTTTAACTTTCCCCTAACTAAATCTGATATAGAAGACTTTGGGGCTTTCTTACACATTAATAAGTATCTTAAAGTTATTCACATCAACAACCCCACTAAAGACGATTTGATTGTTTTATTAGATATTATTTTAAAACACAAAAAAACAAGTATAAAAATAGTTTTACATGATAATGTAACAGACATAGAATTATTAGAACTTATTAAAAAACAAAATAATTTATTAAAAAAGAAAAGGATTAAAATAACAGTATCTTATAGTGACAACTATATAAAAAAGAACTTATTAAAACAAACTAATGTAACGATATTAAATATAAGTATATTGTTAATCATTACTTTAATATCTGTGAGTTTTATATATATATTTACAGATAATTATTTATCACATAAAAAAGTCGAAGGAATACAAGAAGATATTAAAGAAGTTATTAAAACAGTAGATGCAGAAACAATAATTCAAGAAATTGAAGAAAAAGAAAATTCTGTTGTAATTAATGATTATATAGCTAGTTTAATAACTATAAATAGCGATACCGTTGGTTGGTTAAAAGTTCCTAATACAAGAATAGATTATTCGGTTGTTAAAGCTAAAAATAATGAGTTTTATCTAAGAAGAGATTTTAAAAAGAAAAAAGGAAGCATCGGATGGATCTTTATGGACGCTAGAAACAAAAGAGATATGAGTGATGATAATACAATTATATACGGGCATAATTATTATGAAAGCACAATTATGTTTGGAACTTTAAAATATGCTTTAAATGAAAAATGGATATCAAACAAAAAGAATCTTATTATTTCATTTGATTCTTTATACGGTAATCTACAATATGAAATATTTTCAGTTTATATTGTTCCACCTGTTAACGATTATTTAAGAATTAATTATGACAATATTTTAGATAGATTAGAATTTTTCAATATGTTAAAAGATAGAAGTATTCATAAATTTGATACAACTATAACTGGGGAAGATAAGATATTAACCTTATCTACTTGTGAAGAAAAAGGAACTAAGAGACTTGTTGTTCATGCCAAATTAATAAAATAGTTTGAATTATTCATTCAAACTATTTACTATTTTTGTACCAGCCCACTCTAATTCGTTAGAGTTTTTTCTTTTAAAAGTATGTTTATATAAATATAATTTATCTTTAAATTTATTTATTACTATGTTTTTATAATCTTCATCTAATGAAGATGTTTCAGTGTTTTCAACTATTACATTTTCATCGGTATTAAAAATAGAAGTTTTTCTTATTTGTTTTATTTTTTGAATATACATGTCATTTTCTTTTGTAATTTCTAATCCCGATAAGAATGCGGGTCTTTCATAAATATATAAACTATCCTCAGCTTCTTTATATCCTTCTATTAAACTTATCTTAGTAACGTCTGATTCCTTTAAAAAGGCACAATATACATCGCTCTCAGTATATATACAATTACTACCTTCTTCTTGAATGTATTCAAGTTCGCTGATACCAAATGTGATATTAGAATTATAATTTACATATTCTTTAGATATAAAAACGCATTCTTTAGATTCAGTACAATGTTCTTCTTTAAATAAAAGAAATCCTTCCGGTGGAGTATCTTGGTTAACACTGTCTTTAAATATATACATTAGGTACTTGATTAAAATATTATGATTTATATTTTCTAAATTTAATTCCTCTTCTTTATATACTCCATCATCACCAGGAATATAAACTATATTTTTTATTATTTCTCGCGCCACATCAAATTCATTTGCTACGTCTACTTGCTCTGTTTTTTCTGGCACATTACTTTCAACTAGAAATATTAAGTAAAATGTTTTAACGCCAAAAAAAGTTATAATAACTCCAAGTATTAATGTAATTATTTTTTTATGAGTTTCTTTTATCACACTACCACAACTCCTACTATAATAATTTTAACACAAAACTAATTTATTTTCTTTAAAATTACATCTTTACTAAATATTTGTAAATCTTAGCAGTAATGATGAATTTTACTTAAATATAATATATAATGATGATAGGTGATTTTAAGATGAGATTAAAGAATAAAGTGGCGGTTATTACAGGCGGTACAAGTGGAATAGGATTTGCTTGTGCTAAAGATTTTATAAAAGAAGGTGCAAAAGTAGTTATATCCGGATCAAGAGATCGCGGACCTGAGTTATTAAAAGAACTTGGACCTAATGCTAGGTTTGTAAAGTGTGACGTTAGTAACGAAGAAGATGTTAAAAACTTAATGAACAAAACAGTTGAAATGTTTGGCAAGTTAGATATATTAGTAGCTAATGCTGGTATTGGAGATGCAGACCCACTTGCAGATGAACCAACTGAGACTTGGCATAAAATATTAGACATTAACTTGACCGGTGTATTTTTATCAAACAAATATGCTATTAAAAAAATGATGGTTAACAAAAGTGGTTCCATTATTAATATGTCTTCCATATTAGGAATAGTTGGAAATCCAGTCGCTCCTGCATATTGCGCATGTAAAGCTGGAGTTATAAACCTAACCAGATCAGCTGCTCTAGCATATTCAAAAGATGGAATTAGAGTTAATGCAATATCTCCGGCGTATATTAAAACTCCATTAATAGAGTCGATACCAGAAGAAGATTTAATTCCATTACATCCAATTGGAAGATTAGGATTTGATTACGAGGTAGCCAAGGCTGTAACCTTCCTAGCTAGCGAAGATGCATCTTTTATAACAGGTGTAACACTACCAGTTGATGGCGGATATACAGCTCAATAACAAACACACGCCTTTACAAGCGGTTTACCAATTCGTGTAAACCGTTTTTTAAATGCTTGTCAACTATAAGCGTTTCCTTTATAATATATTTACAGGGTAAGTTATGTAAAGGAGTGGCTATGAAAGGTAAAGGTAAGATTATTCTATTACTATTATCATTAACAATTACTATCGGCTTTATGAATAGTACCTATTCAAGATATGTTGCTGGTACTACTGGTAATGTTGAAGCTGACTTTGCTAAGTGGCAATTATTAGTAAACAATAATGATATTACTGATAATAATACTAACAGTATTAGTTTTACTCCTGTCATAGAACAAAGTGAACATGTAAGAGATAATGTTATCGCCCCTTCTTCAAAAGGATACTTCGATATTGAAATAGACCCTACTAATGTAGATGTATCATTTAAATATAAATTAAGTTTACAAATTGAAAATGAAGAAGTGCCAGATCTACTAATGAGTAAATACGCGGTGTTACCACTTGATTACGAAGAAGAAGACCCACTAACATTTATAAATATAATGGATAACGAAATAGAGAACTCATTATATATGAACAACACAATAGAAAATTTCAAGTACGAAAAATTCACTATTAGAATATACTTTGAATGGTTTGACAATGAAGAAACAGACCATACAGAAATAGGTTATTTAGCAGCTACTGAAGGTTATGAATTAGATATTAGTGCAGATATAACATTTGAACAAATATTCAATTAAAAACAACTTTTAAAAGTTGTTTTTTTATTTATAAGTTTATTTTTTCTACTGTAATAACTGGTACTATATTACATGATTCTAAATTATTCTTTTTATATATAGCAGAGGTGTTCTCATCTTCTTTTTTTATGGCAAATGTTGAGGTAGTATCATATACTGTATTAGTCCAATAACAATTATTAGAAACTAAATACTCCGGTTTGTTATTAAAAGTAAATATAGAATTGTTTAATTTAGCTTTATTTATAATAGTATTTAATCTATCTCCATAATATATGTGACCTAAGATTTCGGGGGCTATACCCGTAGTTATTATTTGAGTATTTACAACGTCTTTAGAAACAATAGTTAATAAATCACCCACTTCTAAGCCTTTATAAGGAACAGTCCAACTTGAAGCTAATAACTGCATATTAGAAGCATAATCTGTTTGATTTGATGTAACATACTGAGTTGAAGGGTCTAACATTAAATTAACCTCTAAATCCCCTTTTTTATTATCTCCATCTATAACTCTAGTTTTATAACAATCATTACCCACACTTGAGCAAGCTTGATTTAATACTGGGTTAAATAACACCTTTTTCCCCATCGGATAATCAAGATCTGATGATGTTGCATCTTTTATATGTTGTTCCGCTATTACGCTAATAACTATCTTTATAGATGGTTGAATTAGGTAATTAGGATCTTGTAGTTTTTTATTGGCTTCGCTTTTTTGAAAAGCATATGCTCCATTACCCCATAAACTGTCAGCTTCATCATCATTTGAATCTAATGGCCATGAAATTGATACTGTAAATGTACCTTCATCTCCGTGTGCTAATAAGTGGTTTTTACTAAAACTCATGTTAATATGAAAAGGATAATTATGAGATATAGAGTCCTCTATATAAAGAGTATTCGGATTAATTTCATCATATTCATAATAATCTTCTTCGTTTCCTAGAATTCTAGCTGATGTTACAATATATTTTAAACTAGCATCAGAATCCCCCATGTTTTTTATTTCCATCTTTTCACTTACTAAATCCATACCTGGGTGAATGTCCGATAAGCTAATTTCTATTTGATTAGAGATTGCCTCCCCGTCTTTAGTTAATTCTATATACCATGCCTTAACATCTATCTCTGTAGTCATTGAAGATAATCCGCTGTAAGCAAACCACGCCAAAGTAACAGCCATAAAAGATGTGACTGCTAGTGCAACTGTTACTAAATTAGCTCTTATTATTTTTAGTTTCTTATTCATCGGATACCTTCTTTAAATTATACTGCGTTTCTCCTTTTTTCCTCTTTTGCTAACAATGACGTTAGTATTTGAGCTCCAACTATATAAAATGTCGGAATTATACAAAATAATAAAAATCCTATTTTATTACTTATTACTTTATATATAAACGACAACACTACTGAACGATAAATTATCTTACCGTATAATTGATCTTCTGATATAATTGGGTCTTCAATTATATTGGCTAAACCTTTAGCTGAAAAATAATATTTTCCATCTGAGGATTGCATTACGTTTGTAACTTCGTGAGTTACTACTTTTCCTTTAAAGCTACCCTCTTTACCTTGGTAACTAATCGGATCCCCAATTTTTATTGATGAGGGCGGTACCTCTTTTGAGATTAACACATCTCCTACGTCATACTTAGGCATCATACTACCAGATATGACGGAAAACATTCGATATTTAAATATTGAAACCTGATTATTACTTATTCTTTGCAATAAAACTACTACTATAAACGCTAGTAGTAAAATAGTAACCACAACATTTAATATCTTTTTTGTTATTTTAAATGCTTTTTTCATTAAACGACTCCTTTTTTATTTTCTTTTAAGAACCTTTTCATTTCATCTTGGAATTGTTTTTTAATTTCTGTTTCTCCAGCAGTTCTCTTTATTTTCTCATTTTTAATTTCATCTGCAATCATTTTTATAATTTCGTCTTCACTTATATCATAACCACTATTTAGAAGAATCTCAATAACTCTTCGTATTTGTTCCGTAATCATAACGATTCCATAATGATATAATTTTTCGTTTTGATCTCGTTTTCTACTTGAAATTGAATCTAAAACATAATAACTCATTAAAAACGCATCGTCTAATATTCCACGCACCATTTCATTACCTGTTGTCTCTAACGATTGTTTACCTTGGGCATTTTCTTTAATCATGTCTTGATTTAATAAAAATTGCCATAACTTACTTGCAATTTGGAAGTTGGGGTTTTTTAATATCATATTAGTTTTTCTAATTGGAGGAATAACAAATGGTACTCTTGCTTTTTCTAATGATGTAACAAATTCACTTCTTCTCCAGTTAGTTAAATAATCTTGAACAAATTTTATTCTAGATCTTATATCTTCAATTTCTTTTGCAAACTCCTCAGGGTTTTTATCTTTTGGTAATTCTCCAGAAGTAATTCTAAATTCTATATCTATTTTTTCAACATCTGTTTTAGCAGTAGATGAATATTCAAGATGTTTATGGTTTTTCATCTCAAAGTTATCTAACATTCTCTCTTTATCCAAGACAAATCTTAACATATGATCTATTAAAGTATATATAAATCTGTTTTCATATGTATTATAAGTTTCTTCTCTTCTTTCAATTAATATCTTAGATGGTTGAACCTCCATAGTTTCTAAATCTATTTTATCGATAAAGTGAGTATTTTTAGCCAAGTTTTTAACACTTGCCACCCCTATTTTTTTGGCTTTTTCTATTGTTACTATGTCTTCTTCATTTATAAGCGCCATTCTAGGATTCTTTATAATGTTATCGATATAAGGACAAGCAAACTCTAGTTCATCCAACCAATTTAAAGACATTGTATCACTGTCTACTTCCGACTTGTAATACATTGAAGAATCTACACTATCCATGAATAGTGTAGCTTTTTCTTTTGCTAATTCTGTATTTTCAACATTAATCTTTTTAGCCAAGACTAATCACTCCTAAATTGATTTTTTCAATCTTTCCAAATAATCTATACACTCTATCATTGCTCCATTTCCGAATTCCTTATTTAAGTATGCAATAAATGGATCAACTTCATCTCTTATTAATGTAATATTTAATTGGTCAAATTTTCTTAAAATTTTCTTTGCTATAAAGTAATCTATAGCTTCTACTTCTTCTCCCCCACAAGCAACATACACTGGAACAAATGTATTTAATTGTTTCATAATTCTGTTACCAAAAGCTATTCTAAAATGTTTAATAACATAATCATCCATTGCTCTAACTTTATCTATATTTGATTCTGAAACTTTTATTTGTTCTTCTGCTTCTTTAAATAATCCTTCTAAATAACTAGAATTAATATCCATTGCTGCCTGTTCTCTACTCTTAAATGGATCAATTCTACTATTGATATCTATCGGCATAGCTCTATCATAAACTTTATCCGTAACCATGAAGGTCGAGTCGTCGTTGTTAATTGTTCCGATATACCATAGATTTTCCGGTAGTATTAATTTACCATTTTCTATTCTTTTAGGGTCATCTGGCCAAGCACTACTTACTACTTCAATTACCCACTCACTTCTTGATGGCATTTCATATATAGATAACATCTCCGCAAAGTAATACTCAACTCTCGCAATGTTCATCTCGTCTAATATAATTGTGTGAACATCGTCGTTAAATCCAGCTTCGTATAATTCCGCTAAAACATCTGATTCGTTAAACTTTTTCGTAAATTCGTTAAAGTATCCTAATAATTCTGTTTTATCTCTCCAAGACGGTTCAACTGATGCTATACATGCATCAACGTTAACAAACTTACCCCAAGCATATGCTAGAGAGGTTTTACCAGTACCAGATATACCTTGTAAGATAATTAACTTACCACAAGCTAAACCCGCCATAAATGGTCTTAAAATACTATAATCATAATACAATCTTAATTGACTAGCAGCGAATGCTCTAAAGTTGTCGGTTAATTCTTTTAAATTAAAATTATTACCATAATTTTTAACTTTATATCCTTTGTATTCTTCGTCTAATTTTGTAAGTTTAGTAAATCTAACATTAGCTAAATCTATTTCGCCTTCTTCTAATTCTTCTCCATCTTCAGTCAACTGAACTTCTTCGTCATCAGGAGATAATCCTAGTTGCGAAACTTTCATTGCCATGATCTCATCTTTTTCTTTCATAAGTTTTTTAACTTGATGATTTAAATCTCCGATTTCATTTAAAAGTTCTTCTTGATTATATTTTCCTCTTCCAAATTGAATGTATCTTTTAATACCCCAAAAGATTAACCAAAAAGTTAATCCTACCATAGCAACTAAAACTAAAACAGTTAAACCCACTAATATCCATTCAACAGTTGTAAAACTTGTATTGTATGAGTTAAATACTTTTTGATAGTTCGTAAACTTAAACATTTTAGCAAAGCCCGAACCTATTCCTTTAAATATAGTTATAACTCCATCAAAGAATATTGAGATAAACTCATAAAAGAATCTTACAAATGTGTGCATATTAATCACTTTCTCCTTCTTTTAACTTCTTATATATATTTTCATAAATAATATTACCTTTATAATCATTAATTATACTTACTGGTGTATTATCTTTTACTTTTCTTGTCATAAACAAGTAATCTGCCAAATATATTCTTGTTTTATCTTTTACAGCTAATTTAGCATTAGTATCTAATATTAAAGCAAACTTGTAACCTAATTGTTTTAATTCTTTAATAATTTTATGATTAGCATTTAAGTCCTCATATGTAATACATGAAATAACATTATCCTTTGCATATTCATTATCAAATAAACCAAACAATCTTTGTGTTTTCTTTACCTTTGGATATAAACTACCTGGAACATCTATATAATATTTTTTATCATGTTTATTATTAACTATATCATTTACTAGTTGTTTTAATAATAATGTGATTAATATTTCTAGTTTGTCCTCCGCTACTACTCCTTCATTATATGTTTTATCAATTATGTAATCACTAAACACTTTGCTAAACGTAATATTGTGAGCTAATTTAACAACTTTCATATACTTTCTTGTTCTTACTTTAAAGAAGTCTAACTCAAATGTTGGAGCTCCCTCTTCCTCAAAGTAATATACATATAAATCTTTATATTTGTTTTGAACTTTAAGTATTTTCTCCGCCATATGTGGATGTTTTTCTTCTTCCCATTCTTTAAAGTTTTTAGCTAATGTCTTTTTAATAAATTCTTGCTTAACTTTATCTTCTTTTACAGTTTTATTAGCATGCTCTAAATGAGACACAACATTATAGTACTCAGAATATTTTTTAATAATGGTTTTTTCTTTATCGTCTTTTGTTTCTTTTAATAAGTCTTTCTCAAGTCTTTTTACTACTTTTAACATTTTATCTGTTATATTTTTCTCTACCGGTTTAATTGGTACACCTTTATAGAAATTATAATAATAACCTTTAACATAATGTTCACTATAATCTTTTTTAAACTTAGAATTAATTACATACTTTAGATCATCTTGGTTTAACAAGTCTACTATTTCAATAATTTCTTCTTGTTTTAAAGTTAGTAATAACTCCAGTACATTATCAGCCTTAGTTTCTTTCTTAGGCATTACTAATGGTTCTCTTGGTTTTTCTTTTTCTACTTCTTCTTTTGGCTCTTCTTTTACCACTGGTACTGGCTTTTGTTCTTTCATTTCTGTATTTGCAATTTCTAATAAGGTCTCATCTATCTCAGATTCATCAACCGATATCATCCTAAACAATACCGTTTCCGATTCTTCATCACTTATTGTATCCTCTTCAGTCGATTTCTCCTCGATTACTTCTTCTTTTGGTTCTTCTTTTACCTCTTCCTCTTCCATATCATCAATTAATACAGTCTTAAAAGTAACGGTTTTTTCTAAGTCTTCATTTATTTTATCTATATCTTCATCTTTAACTGTTATAACTTCAGTTAATTCTTTTTTAAGTTTTGGTTTTTTCTTTTCTTTTATCGGTCTTTCTTCTTTTGGGACAGGTTTATAAGTTTTTAATATATAATTAAAAATAACCACGGTTAACAATGCCGAAAACAATACCATTTTATTTAATATAACTTTTCTAAATATTCCAACATTAGGTATAATCTTTACTACTTTACCTACTATTTGTTTTGAAGATACAGGTTCATCTTTAACTTTATTAGCATCTCCCTTAGTTATATATTTATCTTGATATATACCTACTACTCTATGTGTAATAAACTCTTGATTAGATTCAAAAGTTATAACATCATTTAATTTAACATCTTTTGTTAACTTAACAATAACCCAGTCTTGAGGCATGATGTGTTTAGCCATACTCCCAGTTTCTACTTCAAACAAAGAATATCCAAAAAATGTCGCATGTTTGGAATCAGTAAACTTTGTTTTTAAGTTTATAAATATAACAAGTACTAGTGTTAAACTAAATAAAAAAATTAGTATATTTAAAAATATATTCGCTATTTTTTTAAATACTTTATTATTGTCAATTACCCCGTTTTTTATCTTCTCTATCATATATAAATATTATCATATTAAAACTGTTTTTACAACGATTATACTGTTATGAAAATAAAAAGAACATCTTTTTTTTGATGTTCTTAAGCGTAATTTTCTTTTCCGTATCTTATTTCTACAACTAAAGCATATATTTGATATATAAATATTAGGAAACATGGTATGAGAATGACAAACAAGAATCCCATTGTAGACCCTACCACTGAGAGGAATGTACCCATAAACTCATAAGACTTCGTTGGTTGTCCTATTATAAATTCATCTTTAAATATACGTCCATTTTCAAACACTATTCGTTTATTGTCGCTATCTACTACCCCTAGTTTACCAAATTCAATATGAACGATCTTTCCCTCTACAACATAAACAAACATTTCTTTGCCTATTTTATAATCTTGTAATTTTTTACTCTCCGTTAAAACTAAAGACCCTTTTTTAAACTTTTCTGAAGAATTTTGAGTATTAATTAATACTAATGACGTATCCCCAAATTGAGTTACACCATATTTATTTCTATAAATTAATACTAAAGCCATCGCCGTAGCAAATATAAAAAATGCTAAGACTAATAAACCTACAAAAAACGTTTTTACTTTCTTTAATATCTTCATAATTCACCTATCCTTAATATACCACATTATTTATTAACTAACAATTATATTGACATCTTCATGGACACATTTTTAACTCAATAATTGTAAAGTCTTCTACTTTAATAATATTATTTATGTCTAAATTAATAAATTTGTACAATTTAGACGATTTTTTATTTATTTTAAAATGTACTTCGTTAATAAAACCAGTTGGATCTTCTTCGTAATCTAAAAAGTTATCTAAATCTTCGTCTATCTTTATAGTGTTTTTATCCCAATCCAAGCTGTAGCATTTATCTTCATTAAATGTATTTATTATATACACTTCATCAAAGTCAGTTTTATGATTTATATCAATTATTAAGTCTTCTAGTTCTTGATCAACCCTCATTAAATAAAACGTTCCTTTTAATACTTTTTTATATGGACTAGTAGACTCCACTTTTATTAAAACTTCAACCTGATCTAATTGATAGTTTTCATTTGTTGATTTAACATTAAAATAAATTTCATCTTCCACTTTTTCTTTATGCCATTCATATCCTTCTTGATTACATCTATCAACATTATGAGACGACACATCTACCTCATCAATATTATTCACACAGTAATCGTTTTTATCTAAAGATAAAGTTAATTCATCCGCATCTGTGCCATTAATACTACAAGTCGCATGACTAGACGCTTCCCCTAATACTTCACAAGTTACATTATAAGAAATATCTAAGTCTGTTATATCGCTACCTTCAAAGTTTTTAATATTAAAGTAAATATCCTCACCTTGCCAGTAATTAAAATGATTGTCGATTCCCTTTTTTGTTAAATAATCACTTTCAAAATGAAATTCATTTGATACTACATAATGAGTCCACATTTTGTTATATACATATCTACTAAAAGTAAATGATATATACATTGATGATATTGCTAGTAGTATCAATAGAACGAATAATGGTTTTGATTTTAATTTCATATTTAATCTTCCTTCTTTTGCCAGCTATTTATATTTAATTGAATAAAATCTGCTAAATCTTGATATTGTAAATCATTATACTCTTCTGGAAATATTATTTTAAGTTTATATACGTCTTCCTTAGCTAATTTATATTGTAGTAACATATTATCTGTTTCGCATACTAACTCATTTTTGTCATTACGATCAAAATCATCTTCATTACAATCCATTACTAAAGTCTCAGTTTCATCTTCAACATTATATAACAGGATTTCTAGTGGAATGAAATGATATGTTTTTATAGTAATTTTATACTCAACATCAATATCACTCAATTTGCTATCTTCATTATTTTTAACATTAAATATATATTCTTTTTCCATACCTGGTGAAATATTATTAACCGGCAATTCAAAATCCTCCACTGTGCTTGCTTCAAATACAAACTTAGCAAAGCTAGGATTATCTGACTCCATTACAATTCCACTTTTAAAATATGAGTATGTTGCTCCGGCTCCTATACTTAAAAGGTTTAAAAATACTATCATAAATATTATTTTATATTTTCTTTTCATACATCACCTTACTATGAATACCTTTTCTATAGTATTTATTTTTGTATTATCGTTATAAAACTCAAACCTTAATTTATATGAATTATAATCTAAGTTAGATGTATTAAACTCTAGATCTAATTGGTTAAATAAATGAAATGGCGATTCATATAATACTGGGTTTTTAAATGCATAATATACATTATTAGCAATTAATTCTAAATTGTTTGATACATAATTGTTTATATTTATTAAGGTGTACTCTTGGTTATACGCCGATAACTCTTTTTTCTCATATAACGACACTCTTATATTAGGATTAACAACTGATGTATTTAATGATATTTTATAATTTATAGTATCTTGTAATAATTCTTTTGTTATCAAGTTTTTATCACCACTTACACTATAAATATAAGTATTAACTATTTCATTATTTAATACTCTTACTGGTATTAATATATCTTCTTTTATATATTTGTCTCCGAACAAACCATCATTTGATGCAAATAATGTTAATTTTAAATTATATAAACCTTCACTTAAGTTATTATTATCAGCCAATGTTATTATTTCTAAGTCATTAATAGAATTAACAACATTATTATTTAATCTAATTCTAAACATTCCATTTTTATCCGGATAATAAGTTTTCCCATCTACTTTTATTTGCATATTTTTTAAATATTTAACATCTACAATGTTGTTGTTTTTTACAAACGATACTTCCATTCCTAACTTTTTATTAAATAATCTTGTATCATACACTTCCATTAAATTTAACAATTTATAATCTATCTTAGTATCTAATTCTATATTAGTAATAGAGTTACTATTATAAATTATTTCTTCTTCAAAATCAGTAGTAATAGTTATTTCTTCTCTATAATCATTAGAGGTTATTATATTGTATAATTTAACGTCTTTATTTAGGGTATATCTCATTATATCGTCATTTGTATCGTACACTCTTAAACGAGCTCTAAAGTCTTCTATATCGTCGTTTATAGTGGCGTTATTAAAATGTAACGTAATAGTAAAATCTTCATTTACTTCATTATTTTTATAATAGTTATCTTCTTCATAATAATCTTTAGTTGATCCAACTTCTTTAAAGTCTTCAAATGAGTATACTGCTTCTTTTTCACATTCTAAATCTAAAATATCACAACTATTATTATATCCATATAAATCATCACTAGTTGATACTTTATAGTAATATTTTTTATTATTAATATTGTCCTCTAATTTTATATAAGTTCCTACTGGTAATAAATAATTAGTGACTAGCACATGTTTTTCTACCTCGTGATATAAATAATCACTAAAGTATGTAAATTCTAATTTTATTTCTGATTTATTGCTAATATTAGAAATATTATAAACATTATTTAAATTATATCCTTCATATAAAATATAGTCAGTATTTAAGTATAAGTTTTTACCATCTATATCGGTTATTTTTACATATACTATGTGTTTACCTTCTTCTTCTATATTTATTCCATCGACATACTCATCCCAGCTGCTTACACTCATTGACGCTAATGCTTTAATTGTCTTTTTAGATTCAGTAACGTGATAATAAGCGCTTACAATGTCGCTTCCAAGCTCTAAGTCAATTGTTTCATTTTTATGTATATATATAGTTTTAGGACTATTATTATAATCTCCCCATACATAATTATTTAATTTTAAGTTTGTTCCTTCATTAGATTGATCTAATACCAAAAAGTCAGTGTTAGAGTAATATTCATTGTCGTTATAGTCTATAGTTTTAACATATATTACATATGTACCTTCTTCTTCTATTTTAACAATATCATTATACTCAGTCCATGTATCTATACTTTTTATATCCTCTAAAAACAACGCTTCTTCAGTATCAGAAATATAATAATATATTTTCTTAGAAGGGTTTAGAGCATCTAAATCCTCTATGTTAAAAGTAATATTAGATGAGAAGTTATAATAATCTAACTCCATACTATAATTAGTCCAAGTATAAATACTTGAGTTTATACTAACTAAAGAATCTTTTAAATCATCTATAAATAGTATTGGCAATATACCTTCATCGTATACCCATACATTTTCATCGTTTGTTTCTATGTCATTAAAATTAATAAATTCATCATATAATAAATCATCTTTAATATCTTCATCAATTAATATGTCTTCTAACAAAGCATAGTTGAACTCACCGATTAATAATCCGTTATTAACATGATCTTCTTCTTTTGTAGTATAAGAATTTGACACTACTACATCTGTGTCTATTATATTGTTAATTAAATGGTCTTCTGAATTACTAATTACATGATATAAATTAATTTCATCTGAGTTATAAACATTACCAATCAAACTAGATTTTAGAGATGAATTCAATACTCCATCATTATAAGATTTATATATATTTGATTCTAATGATTCATCTATAGTGTTTATTAATCCTGCTGTATTGTGATTAGAATGTATAAAACCTTTGTTATAACTTCTTTTTATATCAAAAGAGCCTCTTACAAGAGATATTAATCCACTTGAGTTATAATCTCCGATTATTCTTCCCTTGTTTATAACGTTTTCTAACACTACATTATTAGCATAACCAACAATACCGCCTGTATGGGTATTTTTATATATTATTTCATATCTTAAATTAGATAATTTTAACTCTCCTTCTAATAAAGAAGGCTCTATTTCTAAATTTAGAGATTCATATAAATTTTGGTTAAAGTTTAATTCAAAGTTTTTAGTTAACACAGATTCATTATTAATTTTCAAATCAACTGATTGACTAGTATTAATTAAATCCATAGTTCCATAAAGGGTTGTTTTTACTATGTCTCCATCTTTTAATAATAAGTCATTATCTATTAATATTTCATCTGTTATAAATAAATTATTTAAAGAAGTTGTATAGTCTTCCAAATCTATACTTTCAATTATTTCATCTGATTCATTTCCTAATACTATTCCATCGAATAATATGTTTTTTAAATTAGATGATGATGAACTAGACGCAATACCTCCGGTTATATAACCACCATTAATAATAGTATTTTCAACATATAGGTTTTCTATATTTCCTTCTAAGTTTGTAAAAAGACCTACCTCATCTTCTTCACTTGCTATAAAAAGACCATATATTCTAAAATAACTGCCATCTAAATTACCTTTAAAATTATTTAGTGTATTAAAGTTATTTAAAAGTCCTACAACATCTTCTTTTAATAAATCATCGTAATATTCATTTGTATTATTTTTAATATAATATTTATTATCGTTTAATATATAAATTAAACCATCTTCTTCATCGTATCCAAATATACCATGATTTAAAACTATATTGTTACTAATTTTAAAATACTCATCTTCGTAGTTTGTATTATTTAATTCCTCAGCAAAGAAAGCTAATTCACTACCATTAGATATAATGTATGGATCAGTTATTGAACCATCACCTTTTTTATACTTAGTCGCCACTGTTCCATCCCAAACTGAAGTAGTTACTATACTAGCTCTATTTTTAAATCTTGCCGCAGTTGGAATAACTATAAATATAGTAAGCATTAAAAGAAGTACACTGGATAGTGTAATTATTAAAGTTTTATTGTTTTTTATTAAATCTTTAAACCTCTTTTTATACATATAATTATCCTACTCGCTTACTATTATATCTATATATATAATAGCATATAATACATTTTAATAAAACTACTATCGCATAAAAAAAGAGTGAATAATCACTCAATTTTTATTATTTATTTTATTAAGGATCTAAAAGTTATTAACTAACAATTACTTTTAATAATCTATGACCCCAGTTTTCAGCTGCATCTTCAACAGAATATAGTACGTAGTATGTTCCTGCTTTCGCTAAGTTTACTGTTCCTGCTTTTGTTACGTCAGCATCTGTTAGATTTGTATCCACATTATCAGTTACTTCAGCTTCTGGTAACAGATCTTCTAAGTCTCCTTCTGTACCTAACGCTATTTCAATTTCATCATTTTCTAAATATGAGCCATCTCCAGCTAAGAATTTAATTTCTGGTGCTGTTGTATCTGATGCTCCAGGTCCTGCTCCTTGGTTAAGTGCTGGTCCTTCATAGCCTGAATCTCCAGGATATAGTTGTTGTTTTGAGAATCCAAATTTAACTGAAATTTTTCTTCCAATTGCTGCAAAGTCATAGTTATCTATGTCTTGTCCTTCTAGGTATATGTATACTCTTACTTTAGTAATACTTGCTGGTTCAAGTCTCATGAATTCTGGTCTTAATCTACCTCTCATTAATTTCATTGTATCTGTGAAATATTCAAATTCTTCTACGAACTCGCTATTAGCTTCGTATGTATTAAATGCTTTACCATCATAAATGTTAACGTTATCACCTGATCCAATTACTTTTTGCGCTACATATGTTGGATAACCAATACCATCTATCACTTCTTCACATTCGCCAGAATATGAATCTGTTTTAGTAACATCCGCACCTGTTCTTGCCGCACAGTTGGTTGCATAATAACTTATTGCATGAGTCTCATGATTTCTATCATTTGGTTCCCAAATTTGTGCATCTCTACAAATTCCAGTTACGTTATCATCACCCGTACAAGTAATTCCCGTTACAACTTCTGCATCTAATTCTTCTAATGCTGAAACTCTTCCGATTTGAGCAAATGCTACACGTACTGAGTTTTCAATTCCTGAACCTGCTACGCCGCCGTCTCCTGCATCTGGTGCCGATTCTTCAGTTACAGTTACCGATGAATCAGGAGCTAGATAAATTGCTTCTTCGCCTAAAATATCTAGAGCTTTTAGATATTGATTACCTGAGCTATTTTTAACAAATAAATCAAATACAACATATCCATCTGCTTCTTTATCACCTTTATTTTGAACTTCACTAACCATTAGTCTTAGTCCACCCGGTGTTCCTTCCGGTACAGCGGTTAAACTGGCTTTTTCATATAGAACTAGTCTAGATGAGGTTTGATCAATTTTACCTGCCGTTGACATTGGTATTAAACCACGTCCAGCCCAATTATTAGTATTACCTTCATAGACAGTATCGGTGTCGTTAAAGGTTTCCTTACTAATTGCTACTGTTGTGTCAAAATTCTCGCCGTCAAACGATAATAACAAGCCATCAGCTGCTGCTATTTCAATATCGAACGATGTTACGTTGACTGTTTGCATTCCTATAAACCATGCAAATGTTGCTACCAATAATACGATTGCACTAAGTGCACTAATACCTATTAGGTTTCTAACCCTTTTAGAGTGTTGAGGGTTTTCTTTTTTCATACTTTTTTCTCCTTCTTTCCTTTATTTTGAATAGTCTCTCTACTATTATATTAATTTTATCATATCATTTGATTTTGTCAATATTATTTGACGTTTATTCTGTTTTTTGAGTCTTTAATATTTTATTAGTTTCAGTTACAAACCAAATTTGTTCAACATCGATTTTACTTTCTTCTATTATTTTTATTCTAAGCAGTAAATCCAGTTTCTCTAAAAGTAAATCAATGTCGCCTTCTTCAAAGTCCTCTTCTGTAACATTTATGTTTTCTAATCTATATTTATTAACTATAGTACTTTTCAAGTTATTATCTTCAAATACTAAAGCTCCTTTTGTAACAATGTTTGTTGTTTCTTTAGCGTAAGCATCAAAGTTATCGCTAATTTTCATTAAATCAGAATATGTTTCTAGGTCCATTAATTTTTTAATTACATCTTTTTTATAATAAGAATGGCTATGATAAAAGTTCATTAATTCCGAAATAGTTAGAGCCTTGTTTAACATTGATAATACATTTATTGTGAAAAACTCATTATCTTCCTTTATATATAGATCATATGTTAAATTAGCTAACTTATTAGACTCAATTTTTAATTGTTTTACTTCATAATTAGTCTTATTATCATTTAAGATTGTATCTTTTTTAAATATAGTATTGTTAATCTTTGCTAATTTACGTTCGTTCTTTTTAATGTCTTTGTTAATCTCTTTAATCTTTTTTAAATGTAAATTAACTCTTTTTTTGTCTCCAATTTGTTCTAGTTCTTTTATATATTCTTGTTTAAAATTATTTACAATAGGTAAAAAAGTCATATAATTCTTTAACTCAACTACATTTGTTCTTAGTTTTTCTACTGAAGAATAAAACTTTTCCAATTTTTGTTTATCATCCATATCCAATGCTTCGATGGATAGTGTTGTATATGCTGAAGTTCGGTTTTTACTTTCTTCAAAGAAACTATTAACATCAGCTTCTCCGCTTTTAGCTAAATCAATTATGTCCCAAATAGTTTCGTTTTGAGTTAATAACAGTTCTCTTGAAGCTTCTTTTAGTTTATCAATACATTCTTGATAAGTTTTAATCTTTTCAGCTTGCATAGACTTTGTTTGTTTATCTTTGATATAAGCATCAAACTTTTTGGCATTATCTTTTACTAATTTTCTAAAAGTTAATTCTATGTGTTTTACTATTTCTGGGTTTAACCAGTATATTTGTTCAAACACTTTATTTAATTTAGTGAAATTCTTTTCTTCTTGGGATCTTTCTTTTAAGAACGCTTTCATGTAATCATGTACATATGAGGTTAACTTAAAGTCCGATGACACTAATTTAATATCAACTTTTTCAAATATTACTAATAAGTCTTCTAATATTCGATTAAGTGATTTAAATTCAAAATCAGTATAATTGCTTAACTCATAGAATAAATTATCAAAATTTAATTTTTCGTAATATGTATTACTTGGGTTAAGTAACATTTTTAATTCTTCAAGTTTTTTAACCTTTTCAATTAATTCTTCATTTTTACGAGATTCTTTTTTAGATAGTATTTTTTTAGTTTTAGCTTCTAAATATCTTTTTACTTGATCTTCATATTCTTCGTATTTAGCATGTATTTCATCTATCTTTTTATTTTTATTCTTTTTATTAGTTTTCGTTCTAACAGGAAGAGATGTTATTAAGGTGGTTTTAGCAGCTATATCTTCTTCTATAAACTCTAAAAAATTACTCATGATTCTTCCTCTTCTATTTTAGAATCTTCTAATGTTTTAATAAATTCAACAATGTCATTATATAGTTTAATTAAGTCAGTTAAACTTAATACTGACATGTCATAATCAACTTTTTTTACTTCCTTTTTCATCTATCCACCTTTTATCCTTAAATTAATTAAGGGCAACCAACTAGATTACCCTTAATAATTTTATATTTCTAACATAATCAATAGTTAGTATTTATTAACTTACAATAACTGTTCTATAAACTCTAACAGCTCTGTTTCCTGCCCAGTCACTTACATCATAAGCTACGTAATATGTTCCTGCTTTAGATGTATCTACCGGATTTATAACTTGGATTCTATATGTTATGTCACCGTCAACATCATCTTCTGCTGTTGCGCCCGCATCAATATAGTCATCATTTAAATCAACGTTTACTGTTTCTTCGCCTTCTAGTGTTATAACTGGTTTTGTTGTGTCTTCAACTTCTGGACGAGGTCCCTCATAACCGAAGTCGTCTCCAGTCATTCTTTGTTTTGTAAATCCAAATTGAACTGATATTCTTTTACCGATAAATGATAAATCATAGTTATCAATATCTTGACCTTCTAAGAAAACATATACTCTTACTTTAGTAATACTATTTGGAGCAAGTGTCATGAAAGCTGGTCTATTAACACTTTGTAAATCTCTATGTGTGTCTGTGAAATATGGATATGCTTTTAATTTATTATTTGTTATTGCTTCCATGTGTCCGTTATAAGCTTCACCATCATAAACGTTTACATGATCTGATACTGTTATAACATCTTGTACAGCATATGTTGGATAAGCTGCATCTTCTTCAATTAATCCACATGCGTTTTCCGAATATGAATCTTCATCATATACATCTATATCTGGAGTTTCGTCTACTCTTTCTCTACAGTTTGTTTCATAATAATTGATTGCGCTTACAACGTGCTTTGTATCATTTGGTTCCCAAATTTGTGCATCTCTACAAATTCCGGTTATTCCATTATCAACATCAGGTTGTCCACCGTCTCCCACATTACATGTGATTCCGGTAATTTTATCTTGATCAGTTTCGGTTCCGATAACTCTTCCGATTTGAGCAAATGCTACTCTAATTGCGTTTTCAATGCCTGTATCTTCTTCTCCAGCTTCTGCTACTTCAACTTTTGAACCTGCACCTGCTTCAACGCCTTCATCTCTGTCTGTAATTAGATAAATTGCTTCTTCGTCTAAAAGATCTCTATCTTCAATATAAGCTGTTGATCCAGTATTTTTCACAAATAAATCAAACGCCACATAACCGGCTTGTTCCGTTTGGCTTTGTTCGTGGTTATTTACTCGACTACTAATTAATCTAAATCCACCTGGTCCTGTTGCTGGTACTGGTGTATGACTTGCTTTTTCAAACAATTTTAGTCTTGAAGCTTCTAAGTCAATTTCACCTACTGACGACATTGGAATTAAACCATGTGTTCCGCCCCAACTATTAGTGTTACCTTCATATGAATCTATATTAAAATTATCTTCATTTATAGTAACTGTTGTGTCCCATTTCCTTCCATCTAATGATAGCATCAGGCCATCTACAACTGCTACTTCAATATCGAATGAAGTTACAGTAACTGTTTGCATTCCTATAAACCATGCAAATGTTGCCACTAATAAGACAATTGCACTTAGTGCACTTATACCTACTAGATTTCTTACACGATTATCGTGTCTTTGATTTTTCTTGTTCATCTTTCTCCCTCTCTTTTGTGAACTTTTGTAAAGTCCTCTTTTCTACTCTAATTAAAGTTTATCACATTACCATTTTTTGTCAATAATAATTGACACAAATTAAAGTCTTTTTTAAAAATCTATATACCCCGCTAAGTCTTTTAATAAATCTATAGCAAGGAATATTGGTGCCCCCTCTGAGTTTGTTTCCAAACTATCTATATCTTGACCTTCTAACCAAACATAAATTCTCATTTTAGTAATTCCATTTGGTATTTGAAATATTGGATCAATGAATTGAGATTCCATTATTGTTTCTTGAAATTGGAAATGTTCAGTATCTAAAGGTATTCCCGATCCTTCATGACCATTGGCATACTCTAGTCTTCTACCTTCTTTTATAATAGCGTATGTGGGTGATATTTCTCCATCTACTAATGTAACACCATAATCTGTATAAGCTCTTTCTATTGAAAGCGGTGAATGTTTTATTTTATTTGGTTCATATATAACTGCCGCACAATCATTATTACATTTCAAGTTTTGAATATTTCTTATTTCATCATTTGATGAAGTGCTTCCTATTTTTAAAAATCCGAACCTTATAGAGTTAATAATACCATCCATCTCTATTCTTGATTCTTCATCCACGTCATCACCAAAATCTATATATGTTCCCTCATCTATATATAAGTTGTCGCTTTTAGGTGAACCACTCACATTTTTTAAAAATATATCAAATGCTAAATATGATTTATATAAATTAGATGAGTCCTCTGGCATATGAGCAGTATTTAAGAAACGGTAAAGTTTCCTATCTTTATCTCTTGCTTTAACTAATGTTCCTTCATATATTTCAAACTTATCTTGGTTGGGATGCTTTATCCCTATTGTAGATATTGGCCACAGTCCTTTAGCAGCCCATTGATTAGTGTTCGTTGGGTATCTTGTTTTTAAATTATCTATAATTGATTTTGAAGTAATTTCGACCGAATCTGAAAAATCGATTCCGTCTAAAGAAATAAATAAACCACTATTACTAGATACGTTCATTTCAAAGAATTTAATTTTAACATTCAAAGAAACAGAAAACCATGCATAAGTAACAAAGATTAGAAGCACTGTTGTTAAAAACAGTAGTGCTAAAACCATTGGCTTTTCTTTAAATTTATTTTTAAGATCTTTTAATTTTACTTCTTTTTTTATGATAACTCCTAATCTTCTACTATGACTGTTCTAATAACTTCTTCTGCCCAGTTACCTGCCCAGTCTCTTACGTTGTATCTAACTACATATGTACCCTCTACATTTGTATTTACATGGTTTTGAACAACAATATGTTCAGTTATATCTCCTTCTAAATTATCATCTGCCGTTGCACCTTCATCTGTATATGTCGAACCAGTTGCTATACGTACAATCGGGTCTCCTATTAATGTAATTACAGGAGGAGTAACGTCTCTTGCTGGTGCTATATCTGGACCATCATAATCGAAGTCTTCCTCGGTTAAACGATCTTTGGTAAATCCAAAATGAACTGATATCCTTTTACCTATTGCAGCATAATCATAATTGTCAATATCTTGACCCTCTATATAAATATATACCCTTACTTTAGTAATACTATTTGGTGCAAGTGTCATAAATGTTGGTCTTCTAACACCAGGCATATCTCTGTTTGTATCTGTAAAATATGGATATTTCATAACTTTAGGACTTGGAGCATAACTGTTATATTCTTGACCATCGTATATATCAACATTATCTGATGACATTAATTCTTGTCTTATAGCATATGTCGGATAATATGTTTCATCTTCTAATTGGTGACACTTATCTGATGAATATGCTGTTGGCATATGTATTTGGGTTCCTACCCTTCTTCTACATGTTGCATCATAAAATTTAATTGCGTTTTCAACATGATATATATCATTTGGTTCCCAAATTTGACCTATTCTACAAATTCCTGTAATGCCGTCCTTAATTGAAGGAACTCCAACATCATTCGCGTTACATGTTATTGATGTAATTAACTCTTGATCTGTTACAGCTGCTGATACTCTTCCGATTTGAGCAAAAGCTACTCTTACTGAATTTTCTATACCAGTATTTGCTATACCAGTCTCGGCAACATTAACTTCTGATTCAATAGATAAGTATATTGCTTCTTCATTTAATACATCGTCTATTTCAAAATATTTTGGTCCCGAGAAATTTTTAATAAATAAGTCAAACGCTACATAACCGTCCGCTTCGGCTTCACCAGTATTGTGAACTCTACTTGCCATAATTCTATGTCCACCCGAAGTAGCTGTAAAACTAGATTTTTCAAAAAATACTAGCCTTGATGAATTAACATCAACTTCACCAATAGTAGACATTGGTATAAGTCCTCTTCCACCCCACCTATTCGTATGTCCTGGATAAGACACTTCATCTACTGTTTCTTTAGTTATGCTCACAGTTGTGTTCCATTTTTTACCATCAAGTGACAATAACAAACTATCCGTTGCAGCTATTTCAATATCAAATGATGTCACACTAACTATTTGCATTCCTATAAACCAAGCAAATGTTGTTACAAGCAATAATATAGCTGTTATTGTTGTAACTGTTATTAATTTCTTTAATCTTTTCGTATCTTTTTTAGTCATTTGCTATCTCCTATTCAACTATTACAGTTCTAGTAACTTCATCTGCCCAGTTACCTGCCCAGTCTCTTACGTTATATCTAACTATATATGTTCCTGTTTCCGCAGTGTTGACAGGATTATTTACAACTATATAAGGAGTTATATCTCCGTCTATATTATCACTTGCTGTTGCACCTAAGTCGTCATATGTTGATCCTTGATTAATAGTTATTTCATCTAAACCATTTAATAATATAATTGGTTTAATTGTATCTCTTAGAGGTTCTAAATTCGGTCCTTCGTATCCAATATCGTCTTCAGTAAATCTTTGTTTTGTAAATCCGAATTTAACTGATAATTTTCTTCCTATTGAAGCATAATCATAATTATCTACATCTTGACCTTCTAAATATACATATACTCTTACTTTAGTAATACTATTTGGAGCCAAATACATAATAGGTAGTCTTTCAACACCTTCTAATTCTTTATCTGTATCTGTAAAATAAGGAACGCTAAATAACTTAGTACTACCCTCATATGTATTATATGCTGGTCCATCGTATATATTTACATAATCACTTGATGCAATAGGTTCACTAACTACATATGTTGGGTACGCTACTCCATCAACTATAGGATTACAAGTTCCACCATAAGATTCTGGTAATCTTGAATTTCCTCCAGTTCTTTTTAAACAATGAGTATCATACCAATCTATAGCTCCCGCCACGTGCTTAGTATCATTTGGTTCCCAAATTGATGCAGCTCTACATATTCCTGTTACTCCATCAACTATACTAGGTTTACCTTCTCCATCTGGATTACATGATATAGAAGCAATTTTTTCTTGATCTAATTCTGTACCTATAACTCTTCCGATTTGAGCAAAAGCTACACGTACCGAATTTTCTAGTCCTGTATCTTCAACTCCACCATCTATAGCAACTTCTACAGATGAATCAACAGATAAATAAATTCCTTCTTCATCTAATAAATTATATTCTGGAGTATAAGCACTTCCTGTCATATTTCTAACAAACAAGTCAAATACTACATAACCATCTGCTTCTTTGTCTCCTGTATTTTCTACTCTACTTGCCATTAAACTATGGCCACCAGGTATAGCAGTTATTCCTGCCTTTTCAAAAAGCATTAATCTAGATGTATTCACATCAATTTGTCCAATTGTTGACATCGGTTCTAATCCGCCGCCTGACCACCAATTAGTATGATTTGGATATGATACATTTTCTAAATTTTCTCGGTTAATACTTACCGTAGTATCCCAGCTCACTCCATCTAGTGATAATAATAAGTTTTCAGCTGCTGCAATATCAATATCAAATGATGATACCATTACTGATTGCATTCCAATAAACCAACCAAATGCAGTAAAGATTAATACTACCGCACTTAAAGCCATTAGAATCAACTGACGTCTTATTTTAATTGTACTTTCTTTCTTCATTTGTCCTCCTTATTTTTCAATTAACTCTGAGTTAAATTGCATACTTATTTTAATATGTCCCCCAATTAAATTATCTGTGCAATCTGGGTCTCTACCTTCTAACCAGATTACAACTGTATATTTATCTATATCTCCTGGTGAAAAATGTTTTACTTGCTCCATCATTACCCAATCATCTTTTTTAAAAGGTTCAGTTTCAGGCTCTGGCCTTCCGTTTCTTCCCATTTTTGCAAATGTTGTTTCTTCACCATTTCTAAATATTTTTATTCTTATTGCTTCGTCCACATTTTTTATAACATTTTCTATATTAACCTCATACCAATAGTCTGAAACGTTTTCTCCGGTATTTTCAACAAAAAATGTATAAGAAACATAATTGTCTCCATTATTAGATCCACCTTCGTGTTCTTCTAAACCAGGTGGCAACCATTTACCAGACATATTATCAAATGATTCTAATGATTCAGCAAATAATTCAGAGCGGTATACTTTATAAGTCGGATCATCGTATATGATGATTCCCTTTTCATAATATAGATTTCTATCTAACATAATCGTAAAACCCCAGCTGGTGTATAAAACACTAATAACTAGATACAAAATAAAAAGCAAAAACAAAACGCCAACGACTACCCACTTAAGTCGTTTTCGTCTTTTTCGCTTCTTGTTTACAGCAATGGCTTTTTCACGAATGTCTTTATCCATATCTTTCCCTTTACTATACTCTACTCTTATAATAATTTTATCACAGGATTGCGTATTGTCAATTATTTCAATAAAAAAGACTAGTTTTTTATTTATAAAATATTTTTTCTAATCTATTTTTAATTTTTTCAGCGTCTTTTAACTTTAATATTTCATCTATTTGTTCTTTTTTATAAAGGTTTTTTAACACCCCTTCATAGTACTCTAATTTATCTGATACTTGATTTATAGTTTTACTAATGAAACTTCTAGAAACTTTGTTAATGTCCGCTATTTCTTGAAGAGATAAATTCTCTTCATAATATAATCTATATATCTCTTTTTGATTATCAGTAAATAAATCTTTATAAATATCAAATAATTTATTAAAGTATATTAACTTATCCATCTTATATCACATCCTTAAATAATCCATATATATAATTTTCTAAATCAAATGTTTTTAAGTCCTCCATTTTTTCTCCTAGACCTACAAACTTAACTGGTATATTTACTTTTTCTTTTATAGCTAAAACAATTCCACCTTTAGCTGTTCCGTCTAACTTTGTTAGTATTATACCACTTACATTAGTAATTTCTTTAAAGCTCTCCGCTTGCAATATTCCATTTTGACCAGTAGTAGCATCTATTACTAATAATGTCTCATGAGGAGCATTTTCTATCTTACTATTTATAACTTTATTTATCTTTTCTAATTCGTTCATTAGATTAACTTTGTTTTCTAATCTACCCGCGGTATCTATTAATACTATATCAACCTTTTCTTCTATTGCATAATCTAGTCCATCAAATATAACACTAGCTGGATCATTATCTTCTTTTCCAAAAAATAAACTCTTAGTTCTATCTGCCCATATTTTTAGTTGTTCTGTTGCTCCCGCTCTAAAAGTATCTCCTGCTATCATTAAAACTTTTTTATTTTCCAATTTATATTTATGAGCCAGTTTAGCAATTGAAGTAGTTTTGCCTACTCCATTAACTCCCACTACTAATATAATCGTAGGACCTTCTTCTACTTCATTTATTTTATCGGTTAAAATTCCTTCATCTACATATATAATAAATAACTCATCAACTATAACTTCTTTTAAATCCTCGGTGGATTTAATATTTTCACTCTTTACTCTTTTTCTTAATCTCTCAATAAAATCCATAACAGTGTTTATTCCAATATCGGCCATTATTAATATATTTTCTAATTCCTCAAAATATTCTTCTGTAATAACTTTATGCTTTTTACTTAAATTTATTAGTTTAGAAGAAAACTCTTCTCTTGTTTTCTCTAATCCATCATAATAAATATCCGCCTCGGAATCTTTTGTTTTTAAAATTGATTTAATTTTTTTGAAAAAACCCACATAAATCACCTAATATTATTTTAACAAATTATAGAAAAAATAGTAAGTTACTCCAAACAAAAAATCAGTATTAAACTGATTTTTGTTTTGTCTTATCTTCTTTTACTTTGAATTTGTTCTAACTCTTCATTTTCTATTATTTTAGTTTTTACTAAATCTTCTATTTCTGGAGTTACATTCAAAGTCGTCATTAAATAAAATTCGGGTCCTAATTTAGAAAAGTTGAAAATTATTTCCCTTACTGTTTCTAAAGAAGCTCTATCCTTGTTTTGATCCAGCAATATCCCAACAGCTTCTTCGTATGACAAATCACTTTCTAATCCTTCCATAATGTTTAAAGCTGATTCAATTTGTTTTTCCCAAGTATAGTTTTTAAATACTAAATCTAAAACATACTTATTCCACTCTTTTATTCTCTCAGGATATATTAAACTTTCTCCTCTTTTTAATAAAGCGGCAGCATTATCCCCAATCTTTTTAACTTCTCTTAACGATTTATGATATTGATCATATCCTTCTTTCGTCATACCATGCACTTCCATGTAGGCAGCATCCATAGTAATAGAACCAGAAAAGAACACTTTCCCCTTATAAGTTAGGGCTGTTAATTTGTCTTCTTTACCAGCTTCTAGCAATTCATTAATTACATTTTCTAAATCGGGATCTCTAAAATTTATATTATTCATCGTTATCCCCCTTTCTTAAGTGTGTTATTATACCAATTTATATCGTTTTGTCAATATTTTAATATCTTTAAAAATATGGACATTCATAAAAATTTAGTGTATAATACATTTGTTATTAAAACTTTATAAACGAAAGAAGGAATCTATATTGAAAAATACTAGTGCTACGTCAATCGTAGCTTTAGGTGGCTTAGGTGAAGTAGGTAAAAATATGTACGTCATCAACCACCAAGAAGAAATTATTATTGTTGATGCAGGAGTAATGTTTCCCGAAGACGAATTGTTGGGAATCGATTTTGTAATTCAAGATATTACTTATTTAAAGAAAAATGAACACAAAATAAAAGCTTTGTTTATTACCCATGGTCATGAAGACCATATTGGAGGTATACCATTTTTATTAAGAAGTTTAAACATACCTAGAATTTACACTCCCCAAATAGCATACGATCTAATACAAAAAAAGTTAGTTGAAAAATTAATTAAGTATGATAATTTTGAAATTATCAACAAAGATTTAATTGTTAAAACGAAACATTTTGAAGTTGAATTTGTAGAAACCACTCATTCAATTCCGGATACATTTGCAATGGCTATTAAAACCCCAAATGGGACGATATTTGAAACTGGAGATTTTAAGTTTGATTTAACCCCTATTGGACCCCCTACTGATATTCATAAGATTGCAAGAATAGCAGACGAAGGTATTACCCTTTTATTAAGCGATTCAACAAATTCATTTTCACCCGGATCTGCCAAAAGTGAAAGTTCGGTAGACGATGCTCTTAATAATATATTCCCCAAACATTTAGGAAGAATTATTATAGCTACATTTGCATCCAATATATATAGAATTAAACACATAATAGAAACTTGTAAGAAAAACAACAGAAAAGTTTTAGTTTTTGGAAGAAGTATGGAAGCAAGTATTGATATATCTATTAAAAATGGTTTGATCGAAGATAAAGGTATATTTATAACTACTGCTCAAGCTAAAAACTTTAAAAAATCAGAAATATGTATTTTATGTACTGGTTCTCAAGGTGAACCTTTAGCGGCTCTTTCTAGAATTGCAAATGGTTCTCATAAACAAATTAAATTATTACCAGATGACTTAGTAGTATTTTCATCAAGTCCTATCCCGGGTAACGCTGATAGTATAAATAAAATTATTAACAAATTATATTTAAAAGGAGTAAAAGTTTATACTAACTCTGAATTTAATGACATACATACATCGGGACATGCTAAAATGGATGAATTAAAATGGATGCTTAGAATGACCAAACCAAAATATTTTATGCCAATGCATGGCGAATATAGAATGTTAAAAGGTCATGCTAAGCTAGCTGAGGAGATTGGAATACCTAGAGAAAATATTTTCATTTGTGAAAATGGAGATGTTTTAAACTTATTAGATGGTAAGGTTATAAGAAATGGCAAAGTTCAAGCCGGAGATGTTTATGTTGATGGTTCTAGAGTCGGAGAAATTGGAAGCGTTGTATTAAAAGATAGAAAACTGATGTCTCAAGATGGAATACTTATAGCAATATTAAACATAGATCCCTTTAAAAGAAGATTATTATTAAAACCAAACGTAACTGCTAGAGGATTTGTATTAGTTAATGAAAGTCCGGAACTAATGAAACAAATAGAAAATAAACTAATTGAAATAGTAAACTCATTTTTCTTAAGATCTACTTATACATATACTGATTTGAAAAACCAAATAATATTAGAGTTGCTTCCGTTTATAAATAAACTAACCGGAAGACATCCAATAATATTACCAATAATTATGGAAATTAAAAAATAAAAACGAGAAATCGTTTTTATTTTTTATTACAAACCAGAACAATTGTTTGACATCGGGGAATACATTATGTATTATTTAATTAGGTGATATTATGGAAGAATTAACAAAAAGACAATATGACACTCTTTTGTTTATTAAAAAGTTTATAGCAAAAAATGGTTTTCCCCCTTCTATTAGAGAAATAGCAGCAGGATTAAATTTAAGTAGCCCTGCTACTGTGTTTACGCATATTAAAAAGTTGGAGGAAAAAAACATTTTAAAATCTACTGGAGGAAAATCTAGAACAATCGAATTGTTAGTTGAAAATGAATATATTGAAGGTGGAGATGAAGTTTCTAAAATACCACTTCTTGGAATGATTAGTGCTGGTGACCCAGTGTTAGCTATTGAACAACCCAACGAGTTTTTTGCTATACCATCTAATCTTCTTCCAAGCAAAAAAGATGTGTTTGCATTAGATGTATCAGGAGAGTCTATGATTAATAAAGGTATCCATGATAAAGATATAGTTATTGTTAAAAAACAACCTAGTGCCAATAATGGTGATGTTGTAGTTGCACTAACAAATGAAAATGAAGTAACACTTAAAACTTTTTACAAAGAAAAAAATCATTTTAGGTTACAACCTGAAAATGACTTTTTAGAACCAATAATATTAAATGAAGTTAATATATTAGGTGTCGCTGTAGGTTTATATAGAAAAATATAATTACCTAAATATCATATAACTTAAAAACGCGATTAATATAATTAATGCAATGCTTGCATTAATTTTTTCTTGCTTAGAAGTTTTATCAACTATACCAAATGATGCGGTTGATAAATACCCTCCTATTAATCCTCCTATATGTGCTGCTACATCTATACCAGGTATTAAAAATCCTAATGCTAAATTAATTATTACAATTGGTAATATTTGATTTTTTAGGGCATTAGATAAATATAATCTAAAATGAAACCCAAAATATAATAATGCTCCAGCTAAACCAAATATTGCACCGCTTGCCCCAACTGAAATATTGTTAGTAAATAACACCGACATTAAAGAACCGATTATACCACTAACTAGGTATATACCCGTAAATTTCAATTTACCTATATAATTTTCTACTTGAGATCCCAACATATAAAGAGCATACATATTTATTGCAAGATGTAAAAACCCAGCATGTAAGAACATTGATGTTACCAATCTCCAAACTTGACCACTCTTAACTAGTGGTGCATAATTTGCCCCAAACATAACTAACGTTATTGGGTCTTCTGATCCTTTTCCTAATATATAAGTAAGAGCAAACACTACTATACACAGGGCCATCATTATTTTTGTCATAATAATTCTTTTTGGTCTAAATATGTTTTCAAATACTTTATTACTCTTTTCAGTCTTATCGTTTATATCTGTTGTCATACTAAATAAATGATCAACTTTATCTATTTCTTTATTTATTTTTTTAGAAATTTCAGGAAAGGCAGTTTTTATATTATTTTGTTTTGTAAAATCTTTTATATTTTTAGCATTTATAGTTTCTATGCCTTTTGTTTTTGAAGGTTTAACATAATCACCTATGTTAACACAAATATTTAACGTATTAAAATTAAAAGATAATGTTTTCTTTTTTATTTGTTTTATAACATTTTCCACTTTTAAAACATCATATTCATATTGTTCACTATTATGAATATAATTATTATTTATTCTTATTACTTTATAAGGGCCCTCAAGATTTTCTAACCACACTTCGTTTTTAGAACCATGCACTATAATTGGAGAATAGTTTTCTTTTGTTACAAAATAATGAACTAAACTCATTACCATACCATCTTGGGGTCTTACTGAAATTGAATCCATAACTCCTCCACTTATATATTTTACTATATATAAATGGGTTAGTAAAGTTCGAGACTTTTTAGTTTATCATCAAATTCTTTCGGTAATTTTATTTCAAAAGTCATTACTTCTTTTGAAATTGGATGAACAAGACTCAATTTATACGCATGCAAATATTGATTAAACGAATCCTCTTTATATTTACCATATACTGGGTCATTATATACAGGATGTCCTATATAAGATAAATGAACCCTTATTTGATGTGTTCTTCCAGTTTTTAAATTAATTTTTAATAATGTATGTTCTTTATATCTTTTTAAAACTTCAAAATAAGTAATAGATTCTTTTCCATCTTTAGAAGCTTCCATTAATCTAAAATCTTTATTACTTCTGCTAATAGGTACATCTATTTTACCTTTTGATGATGGAACTATTCCTTCAACCAACACTTTATATTCTCTATTTATTTTATGTTTTTTAAAATCTTTTGATAATATTTTATGTACTTCATTGTTTTTAGCTACTATTAGCAATCCACTTGTATCTTTATCTAATCTGTGCACTATACCTGGTCTTTCCTCTCCCCCTATATCGGATAATTCCTTAGTATAAAATAATAAAGCATTAACTAAAGTGTTTTTAAAAACACCACTTCCAGGATGAGTTACCATTCCACTTGGTTTATTCACAACTAATATATATTCATCTTCATATATAATATCCAACTTAATATTTTCAGGTAATATTTCAATTACTTCTTCTTCATAAAAAACTGTTATTACATCTTTAAGAGAAACTTTATAAGATGGTTTAACGTTTTCACCATTAACTAATATTAAATTTTCTTTTATTAAAGTTTCTATTTTAGATCTTGATATATCCGTGTTACTAGCAACATATTTATCTATTCTAATGTTTTCTTTATTAACGACTAGTTTCATCTTTTTTCTCCTTTAAAACAATTGATATTCCATATAATATAAAACCTATAGTTATTAGTATATCTGCAAAATTAAAAACAGGAAATCCATACCCGAATATATTTACAGATATATAATCTACAACATAACCTCTAAATATACGGTCAATTAAATTTCCTAGTAATCCGCCGATTACAAAAGAATATATAATTACATTTAATTTCGTTTTATCTTCTTTCATTAATTCATTGTTTATAAAAACCAATATCAAAATACTTATTGCAATTATTATATATTTAACATTATCTAAAAGACCAAAAGCCACACCATAATTTTTAACTTTTGTTATATACAAAAAATTATTAATTAATGCAATATCAATTAATAATTTATTAGCAAACATCTTTAAAGTTTGATCTATAATTATCCATAAAAAACTTAACGCATATACTCTTTTCATAATAATTATACTATCTCAGAACACACTTCTATAGTTCCGTACCAATTAAATTGAGTGAACAATAATTTAATTAAAATTGGCAAGAAAAACAATATTATAGTATAAATAAATCTTTTTAATGCTGTCGAGGAAGCTTTTTTGATTGCGTCATTATCTTGGGCTATAAGTGCCTTAAAGACATCCATAGAACTTAAAAGAAATAATCCGCCTATTCCGGCTATTCTAATAATATTTAATGTTAACTGTATCCAGTAAGCTGGATGACTTTTATCATCAGGTTCTCCAAATATAGCACCGCAAGATGCATCTTTTACTTCTAAATTTCCCAAATCAAAATACTCATCTAAAGTAACCAATAATACTTCATCCATATTTCCTTGGTTATCCAATAAGCCTTGAACTAATTCTGCTCCTGATTCATCTCCGGCATCTGCCAATTCTTTAGCCTTCTTTTCAAGAACATCTAGAATCATTTCTTTAACTGATTTATCAGAAAGATAATCTTTACCCCTATAGACTTCTCGTATCCAGTTTTTCATAAATTCAGGTAAAATTAACAAGTTTGTAGCGTAATCTTTTTTTATTCTTTCTTCTTGAACATTTATCAGTTCTTTAAATATCGCCTCATATATTTCATCCGCAATTTGTTCTGAAGATTTTTTATCTTTTAAATCAGGATATAATTCTATGTATTTATCAAGTATTTTATCCATTGATGGAGAAATAGAATTTTCAACAGATCTTTTAAAAGTTGTTTCTTCATTCACTTGCAACGGATGACCATCATGTTCAGGATGTATTCTCATTGATCCTGTTCCAATCATAGGAACACTCCAATACACAAACGAATCTTTACACACATTTGGAGCATCTGCAAAGCACTTTAAATTAGCATTATAATTGGTTTTTGATCTTGGTTCGGTATATGCCCAATCATCAAAATACACATTATTTGCACAAGAAAATCTTGTTATTCCATCTACCGTAGTAACAGTTGTAAGTTCTCCCGGTGTAGGATCTGGGTCCAAATACATTTTTTTATAATAGTTATATGCTCCTCTAGGAAATGTACATTTACTATTAGTGTCAGAGTGACAACCTTCATCATCAACTCTTTTTTCAAATATAGCTCTAAAACTTGACGGACCTTGTGTATAATTCGAATTGTTCGGAGAATAAAGAGCAAAATAACCTATTTTTGTGTCATAAGGATCAACCATATATAATATTTGCATAATATCTTCCGATGCACCAGAACTTCTATAAGTACATAATGGAATACACAATTTGTTTTGCACACAAGTTTCAAGATTTATAGGCGTTACTGCATTTACTGTTTTGGGCAATAAAATTAGTAACAACAATATCGTTAAAACTCCAAATTTATTTTTCATAATTACTCCCTTTAATTTATTATACTACATATTTATTTCATTTTTTATTTACAATTAAACTTTTTATAAGTTTTTTATTATTAAAGATTACAATTTGTTCTTCAGCTAATCTAAAATTAAATATACTATCCTCTAATATTTCACCATCATAATTACATGGCATTATTTCTTTAGACCGTATAGTAACATTAGTGATTTGTTGTTTTTTTACATATTTTAAAGATTCGTGTGTTCCCTTTACTAACTTGGTTATAGCATTAATTATCTGCGCCTTATTAATTCCTTCTATTGCATAAAAATCTAATACACTATTATCGACTTTCGCATTAAGTGCAATTTTAAAACCATTCCCATAATATCTACCATTGCAAACAGTAAGGATTGTATACTTTTTATAATTATCATTGTTTATAGAATATAGTTTGTTTTTATATTTGAAATAAGTATAAAGTATACTTTTTATATAAATGTTCGATGTATCTCCGGTTGTTTTTTTCATTTTGTTAGCATTTTTAGCTATTTCAGCATCTATACCCACAGAGGCTACATTAATAAAATATTTATCATTAACAATTCCCAGATCTGATTTAAAAACCTGTGGATGGTTTTTTATTGTTTTATAGAAATCATTTCCACTACCACCTGGTATTACCCCAAGCATAGCTGTACCTCCAACCATTCCATTTACTATTTCGTTTAATGTTCCGTCGCCACCAACTGAGTATATAACCTTAGCTCTGTTTTTATATCGTCTTGCAAGTTTTACTGAATCGCCTGCTTTTTTAGTGTAGGTTAATATCCAGTCCTTTTCTTTAATCATTTCTAGTTTATCTGCAATTAATTGGGCATTACCCCCACCCGCTAAAGGGTTAATAATAAAAACAATCACTTTATTATTTCTCCACATTCATTATTGTAATCATTTCCATAAACTTTCATATACCCTAATAATAAATTAAGTAAAAGTGGTAAGAAAAACAATATAATAGTATACATAAATCTTTTTAAAGTTGTTGTAATTGCTTTCTTAGTTGCTTCATCATCTTGGGCAGATAATGCTTTTACTAAATCTATTGTACTAAGTAATAACAATGCTGCGATAGCTGCAATCCTTACAATATTTAAAGACATTTGAATCCAATAAGCAGGTTCAGCTTTATTATTTATATTTCCTAACATACCGTTACAAGCAAAATTTTCATCTATTGCAAGTGGAGTTAGGTGTAAATTTGCTTTATCATCTGTTTTTATTAAACTAATTATTCCATCATCTTCATCAGTAGGAGCACCAGTTATAAAAGAACCAGAATTTATTACTTTAAAAGAAAGTTTGCCACCCTTTCCTACAATGTCTCCACATTTCCAATCATTCCAACGAATATAATTAGTTTGTCTTTTAAGATTAGAACCATAAAAAGCATAATTATATCCATCTATTGCTTGTAATTCCTTAGAAAAGTTTTGATATTTCATTTCATAAGCTAATTCTTGATTATATGTATAAGGTCTTGCACAACCTGGCATTCTACCAGGCGACTTATATTTAGTTAGGTCATCTACTTGCACCGCACCTGTTCCTGATGTGGTTTGGTGAATAAAATTATCCCCACCTAAATATAAACCAACGTGAGGCGCCATATCCAAACCCCATTTTTTATAATAATCTAAATACAATAAATCCCCTGGTTGTATATAGTTACAATCTATCATTAAGTTAGCATTTTTCATTGCTCTTACTGAACGTACAACACCCGTTCCTATTGCAGTATTAGTATATTTTGTATCAGCCCAATATAATCCAACTTGAGTTAAAGCATAATGAGTAAAACCTGTACAATCAAAACCAGTAAGACTGTGTCCTCCTAGTACATATTTTACGCCAATTTTAGAAACCCCAGCACACGCAATATGCTGACCTAATGTCTTAGTACCGGTGCCACCTCTAAAGCCGGGTTGACCACCTGGTATTGAAAATCGTTCTCCTGTTTCATCTACTACTAATTCAGCATTTACCACATTTATAGCAAAGAACATTAATAACACAAATAATAACGATTTAATATATTTTTTATTCATTTCTTTATCCTTATTTAATTTATTATACCATTTTTTATTTTAATTTAATATCTATACCGTCTAAACTAAAACTTTTAACATCAGTTATGTAAACATCTATAATATTATCAACTTCTTTTTATACCGTTTTATCCACCATCTTTTTAATATGTCCTAATAATAAAACAATTACTATCTTATTTCTCCACATTCGGGATTAAACTCATTACCATAAACTTTCATATAACCAAATAGCAAATTAAGTAATATAGGTAAGAAAAACAATATTATAGTATACATAAATCTTTTTAACGATCTAGTTATTGTTTTTTTGGTTACTGTATCATCTTGAGAAGATAACATTTTAATTAAATCTATTGTACTAAGTAATAATAATGCTGAGACAGCCGCAATTCTTATTACATTTAAAGCCATTTGAATCCAATAAGCAGGATCCGATTTATTTCCTACATTTCCTAAAAGACCATCGCACGGAAAAGTTTTATCCATTTCAAGAGGTTTTAAATGCAAATTTGTTTCATCATCAATTTTGATTAATTTTATTACTTCCGAATCAGAAGATGATCCCGTACTGGTTTGAATAGAATTTATTACTTCAAATGGAATTTTACCCCCTCTTCCAACAATTTCTTCACATTTCCAATCATTCCAACGAATATAATTAGTTTGCTTTCTTAGACCAGAAACAGAAAACGAAAAATTATAGCCATCTATTGCTTGTGATTCTTTAGAAAAGTTTTGATATTTCATTTCATAAGCTAACTCTTGATTATAAGTATAAGGTCTAGCACACCCCACAATTTGTCCTGGCAAACTATAATGTTTAGATAATATATCAAATTGAACAGCATTAGCATATGTAGATTCGGTCTGATGGATAAAATTATCCCCACCCAAAAATATACCAACGTGAGGAGGATTATCTGTAGCATACATTCTATAATGATCTAAATATAATAAATCTCCTGGTTGGACATAATTACAGTCTTCCAACAACAAGTTTGCTTTTTTCATCGCTGCATACGATTGCACAACGCCATTTCCTAATGAAGCCCCAGGATTGTTTGGAGATTCCCAGAATAAACCGACCTGAGTTAAAGCGTAATGAGTAAAACCCGTACAATCAAAAGCATCAAGTCTATGACCTCCCATTTCATAAGGTGTTCCAATTTTAGGAATACCCGCACATGCTATATGTTTGCCTAAAGTTTTGGTTCCTGTTCCACCTTTAAAACCAGATGCTGTACCCGGAATAGAAAATCTTTCTCCAGTTTCATCCAACACTAATTCTGCGTTTACCATATTCATGGAAAACAACATTAATAATATAACCAATAATAATTTAAAATGTTTTATCTTCATATCTTTATGTATTTTATTATAACATTTTTTATTTTAATTTAATATCTATACCATCTAAGCTAAAGCTTTTAGCATCAGTAATATAAACATCAATGATATTATTAACATTATTTTTAGTAGTTTTAACATTTACTAATTTCATTGTATCGGTGTATCCATAAAATAAGGTATTATCTTTTTCGCTTTTACCCAATATTAAAACTGGTACAGTTTTATTTAATAACTTTTTATTATTTTCTAAAGAATATTTATTAACCAAATCATTAAGTTTGTATAATCTTTCTTTTTTAATTTCTAATGATATATTATCTTCCATTTTAGCCGCTACTGTATATTCTCTTTTTGAATATATAAAAGTATATGCCCCATCAAACTTACAATAATTCACTAAATCTAATGTTTGTTTAAAATCCTCATCACTTTCATTAGGAAACCCAACTATAATGTCGGTGGTAATTGAAACATTAGGTATTTTATTTTTTATTTTATCAAATAAAACTTTATACGATTCATTAGTATATTTTCTATTCATTTTTTTAAGTATTTCGTTACTACCTGATTGTACTGGTAAATGTATATAAGGCATAATGTTTTTATATTTAGATATTACTTCGATTAACTCATCAGTAAAGTTCCAAGGATTTGATGTTACAAATCTAACTCTTTCTATATTAGTTTTAGCAACATCTTCCAACAAATCAGAAAATCTATAATCCCCATCTTTGTACGAATTAACATTTTGTCCTAAAAGCGTTACTTCTTTATAGCCGTTTTCTTTTAAACATTTTACTTCGTTTATTATTTCTTCTTTTTTTCTACTTCTTTCTTTTCCCCTTGTAAATGGAACTACACAATAAGTACAAAAATTATCACATCCATAAGTTATATTAACCCACGCTGTAACATTAGAATCTCTTTTATACTGTATATTTTCAAATACTTCATTACTGTTTGAATATACCTGAATATTTAATTTCTTTTGTTTATTTATAATTAATTCAGGCAGTTCATGAATATTATGAGTTCCTATAATAATATCTATATATTTATGTTTTTTATTTAACTCATCTATTTCTTTTTCCAGCTGCATTAAACATCCGGCTAAACAAATTATAATATCAGAATTAATCTTTTCCTTTATATGCTTAGCTATTGATAAAAATCCAATGATTTTTTCTTTAGCATTTTCTCTTATTGCACACGAATTAAGAACAACTATGTCCGCATCTTTCATATCTGTTGTGTTTTCATAACCTAGTTGTTCTAAATAATATACAATCTGCTCAGAATCATGAACATTCATCTGACATCCATAAGTTCTAATATAATACTTTTTATTTTTAACTATATTTTTTATATCATTATTTAACGTTATATAATTAGCATCTAAATTATCTCTTTTTAGTGCATCTTTATAGTTTGGTTTACTCATAAAAATAACCGTCCTTACAACGGTTATTTTATCATAGATAACTATTTTGTGAAAGCGAGTAAGATTGAGTTTGGATTTTGTGTTTAGGGTAAGATATTTGTATGAACTTTGATAGGATAATAATCTTTTGTCGCTTTCAAATACATCATAATCTACCCTAAAAACTTATTCAATCTATTCGACAAAACTTATCATTTTTTGATAGGAACTAACTTCTCTTTACCCCTCATATAAGGTCTTAATACTTCTGGAATTATAACTGTATTATCTTCTTGTATGTTATTTTCTAAAAACGCTATTAACGCTCTTGATGTTGCTAACACAGTATTATTTAAAGTATGTAAGTATCTCATTCCATCTTTTGTTCTATTTCTTATTCCTAATCTTCTAGCTTGAGCTTCGCCTAGATTAGAACATGATCCAACTTCAAAGTATTTTTGTTGTCTAGGACTCCATGCTTCTACATCACATGATTTAACTTTTAAGTCTGCTAAATCCCCTGAACAACATTCTAATGTTCTTACTGGTACATTTAGATTTCTAAATACTTCAACAGTATACATCCACATTTTGTCATACCATTCTTTTGAATCTTTAGGATCACATATTACAATCATTTCTTGTTTTTCAAATTGATGAACTCTAAATATTCCACGTTCTTCAATACCGTGTGCTCCTACTTCTTTTCTAAAACATGGTGAGTATGAAGTCATAGTTATTGGTAATTCTTCATCTTTAATTATTTGATCTTTAAATTTACCAATCATTGAGTGTTCACTTGTACCTATTAAGTATAAGTCCTCTCCCTCAACTTTATACATCATTGCATCCATTTCTGTAAATGACATAACTCCACTTACCACTTCTTCTCTAATTAAGAATGGTGGAATACAATATATAAAACCTTGATCCATCATATAATCTCTAGCATAATTAATCATAGCTGTAGATAAAAGAGCAATATCTCCCATTAAGTAATAAAAACCATGTCCACTAGTTCTTCCAGCTGCATCCTTATCCCAACCATTGAATAATTCCATTATTTCTGCATGATATGGTACTTCATATTCTGGAACTACTGGATCTCCCCATCTTTCTCTTTCAACATTTTCTGTATCATCTTTTCCTAGTGGTACATCATCAGCAATAATGTTTGGAATCACCATCATAATGTCAGTAATTTCTTTAGATAACTTATTTTCTTTTTCTTCTAAAGAATCTATTTCCTCATTTATTACCCTTACTTCTTCTTTAATTTTTTCGGCTTCTTCTTTTTTGCCTTCTCTCATCAAAGCACCAATGTTATCACTAATCTCATTTCTTTTACTTCTTAACTCATCGGCCTTCTTTTTAACATCTCTAAAATCTTCATCAAGTTTATATACCTTATCAACTAAAGGTAATTTTTCATCTTGAAACTTTTTCTTAATGTTTTCTTTTACTAAATCTTTATTAGTTCTAATTAAATTAATATCTATCATTTTTTCTCCTTCTTTAATCTAATATTTGTTTAATCCCCATATATGGGATTAATGCACATGTTTTTCTGGAACCTTGTTTATATATTTCATCAAATACAAGTGCATCTTTTAATATATCTTTATTATATTCTTTTTCATTTATCATGTTGTAAAAACTATCGATATATTCTTTTGCTTCTTTTATGGTTTTTCCAATTAAGTTTTTTATCATTATGGAGGAGGAGGCCACGCTTATAGCACAAGCTTCTCCCTCAAATGTAATATCTTTTATTACATCTTTATCTATTAATGCATATAAATCAATATCATCAATACAAGATTCATTATTTGATCTCACTTTAATATAATCCTTGTTGTCCATTCTTTTTCTATTAACAGGATTTTCATAATTGTCTAAAATAATTTCTCTTCTTTCGTCCTCGTTCATAAAATCATCTCTTTTTTTATTTTTTCTATATCTTTTAAAAGTGATACTAACTTATCTATTTCTTCTTTATTATTATAAAAAGATAAACTCACTCTTATAGTGTTTTTAAAACCTATTATGTCTTTTAAGTTTTTAGCACAATGGTCACCTGATCTTACACATATATTATATTTATTTAAATAATGTGCTACATCTTGGGAAAACAAATCTCCTACATTAAAAGACACTATTCCGGATTTGCTATTTGGATTTAAAATTTTAATATATTTTACCATTTTTAAATTATTAATCAAATATTCACTTAATTCCACGATTCGTTTGTTTATGTTATTTATACCCAACTCATTAATATATTTAATACTTTCTTTATAACCAATAATGCCTGATATATTTAAAGTTCCCGCTTCTAATTTATAAGGAAGTGATTTATATATAATTTCATCATCAAGTGATAAATTCATACCACCACCAACTATATATGGATTGGTTTTTTCTAATAAGTTTTCTTTACCATATATAAAACCTACACCAGTTGGGCCAAACATTTTATGTGCTGATGAAACTAAAAAATCCACATCTAATTCATTAACATCTATATTTATATGAGATAAACTTTGAGCCGCATCTACTAACACTAATATATTATTATCATGGGCTATTTTAATAATTTCTTTTAAATCTCTAATATCCCCCACTACATTAGTTATATGTGATAAAGCGATTACTTTTGTTTTATCAGTAATACTTTTTTTAAAGTTATCAACACCAAAAGTTAAATCTTCTTTTAAATCAATATATTTAATATTTATATTTAATTCTTCTTTTAATATCAACCATGGTAACACTAAAGATGCATGTTCACCTTTATTAAGTAAAACCTCGTCACCTTCATTTAAATATTTTTTAAAAAATCCATTAACTATTAAATTTATACCTAGAGTTGTACCACTTGTAAATATAATTTCATTAATACTACTTGCATTTATATAATCTTTTATAAGTAATCTAGTTTCTTCTACTTCTTTTTCAACTTTTAAGGCAAGATCATATTCTCCCCTGTGATAACTTACAGGGTATTCATTATAATATTCATTTATTTTTTCAATCACTACATTTGGTTTTAAACTTGTTGCAGCGTTATCAAAATAAATTACATCTTTTTTTAATATGTTGAAATCTTCTCTATTCATACTAATCTTCCTTAATGAGAGTCTTTATTTTATCATTAAAAGAGCCATATAACAAACCATTCTTAATTAATTCTTTGGCTTGTTTCTTATTTAAACCTTTACTTTTTAAATAAAATAACTCTTCATCAGTAGCATCATATATACTAACCATATGATTTGCTATTACATCGTCAGTGTAAACCTCTACATTCGGCTCCACCAACACTTTACAATCTTCTTTTATTATCTTTACATCCTGAACAATTTCATTGTTAACTGTTTTTTCATTTACTTTAGCAAGTAATGTAATAAGTGTATCCTCTTTTGCATACCCTCTTATCTTTACTTCAAAGTAATTGTTATTTCCAATTACTTCATTTGTTAAGTTATATTCTAATTTAGATTCCGTTACAAATGATTCAATAATTTTTATTTTAGAATTACTATTTTGCTTAATACTTAAATTGATTTTACCCAATTTTTTATTTGAATAAAAATTTAAAATAATATCTGCTTCATCTTCAAGTTCTATATTTAAAGTTCCTTTAAAGTCTTTTATTAATATGTTTGATTTTCCACCTAAGATTAATTTTTTAGAATAATCAGTTAATAAACCGTTATAATTTTTAATCATTGAATCCTTCTTCTTCTATTTTTTTAACTAATGATATATCCCCAGTTTCTAATGTGGAATCATTATTTAAAACATGAACTTTATCAGGTTTTAAATAATTTAATATCGCAGGGTTATGAGTAATAAACAAAATAGATGCTTTATATTTTGTTTGATATTCTTTTACGGACTTCATAACTACTTTAAGTGCATCTACGTCTAAACCGGAATCAACTTCGTCTATAATTACAAAGGATGGTTCCAACATCCAAAGATGAAGAAGCTCATTTTTCTTACGTTCTCCTCCACTCATTCCCATATTAATCTCTCTATGTATAAAACTTTTTGGTATGTCTAACTTTTTACACAGTTCTTCTAATTTTTTATTAAACTCATATAAATTAACTCGTTTGTGTTCACTTAAAATTGTTCGAAGCATTTCAGCATTTGTAACACCCTCTATAGCTATAGGATTCTGACTCAAATAAAAGACACCTTCTTTTGCAATTTCATTTGTATTTAATTCAAGTAATTCCTTTTCATTATATAAAATACTACCACTTACGTTATAGTCTTCACTATTCATGATTACTTTACCTATGGTACTTTTTCCTACGCCATTAGGACCAAATAAAATATGAATCTCACCATTATTTATAGTCAAATTAAATTTATTTAATATTGTTTTATCTTCAACAGATACAGTTAAATCTTTAATTTTCAACATGAAAATCACCATTTTAATTTTACCATATTTACATTATAATTAACAGTTGCATTGATTAAAAAAACCTCTTTACAAAGTCACGTTTTTATTTTATACTTGTAATGTGGGGGCAGATATAAATGCATCTTAAATCAATTATCTTAACTTTATTTAAAGAAGACTGCTCTCTTAAACTAAGTTTTAATGCTATTAAGAAGCAATTTAAATCTTATCAATATAAAGATGCATTAGAACTCAAGAACATTTTAGAATACAATCCTGAATTAGAGGAAAGTGGATATCACATCAACAAAAGAAAAAATCTTATCCTTTTTAACTCTAATTTTTTTATTGAAAAAACAATTGATAATATTCCAAAATTTCAAGAATTTAATTTAGACGAATTTAACATTGTTTTAAATGAATTAGAAAAAGATGCTACTCTTTATTATGATGATATTGATGATAAATATTCTCTTTTTCCACCCAATTATCATATGGTAGAAGTAAGAAGTACTAAAATAGGTAATCTATATTATGAAATTGACAATCAAAAATATAGTATTTATAACAACGACAAAATAAAACCGGTTTTATTTGACAAAATAATTGTTAAAAACTTAAATAACGAAATGATTATAGACAAGATTCTTGATCGAGATAATACTAATATAATATGTGAAGTGGTAATAAAATACGGAGTATACACATACGAAATTCTTAACCCTTCTATTCCCAAAAATTATCCAGTAAAAGTGGTTTTAAGTAAAAAAGAAAAAGAATCTCTAATTGCTGGTGATAGATTTTTTGTTAATTTGGATAAAGAATTAAATAATAATGGTGTTTATAAAGCAACGTACAGGTCTTACATTGGAAATAAAAAAGATTTAACCGATGACTATCAAACTTTATGTTTAATGTATGGTTTTAGATATGGTTTTAGTAAAGAAGCTTTGGAAGAATTAGAAAATATACCATCAAACGTTACTGAAGAAGATATAATAAATAGAGTGGATTTAAGAAAAGAAAAAACTTTTACTATAGATTGTGTCGGGGCTATGGATTTAGACGATGCTATTTCTATAAAAAAGACAAATAAAGGATATATTTTAAAAGTACACATTGCACATGTCTCACATTATGTTAAGCCCTCTTCGCCTATATTTAATGATGCATTAACTAATTGTTTTAGTATTTATTTACCTGGGGGAGTAAATCCAATGTTACCTCATAAATTATCAAGCGGTATTTGTTCTTTACATGAAGGTGTAGATAGACTTGTTAGAACAACTGAGATGCATTATGATTTACAAGGTAATAAAACTGACTTTAAAACGTATTTATCAGTTATTAACAGCAAAGCTAAGATGGATTTTGATGATATAAACACATATGTTGAAGATGGATTAATTAATCCTGAATTTATAGATTTTAAAAAAGAAATAGAAGCTGCTCATGAACTGTCAAAATTAATAAGTGAAAAAAGATATTTAAATGGTAGTCTAAGTTTTGCTTCAAATGAATTATGTTTTGCTTTAGATGAGTTTGGAAATCCAATTTTTTTAAATGTCGTCAATAGTGGAGCAGCTGAGAAAATAATAGAAAATTTTATGGTTGCGACCGACGAAACGTTATGTGAATACGTTGGTACCCTTCCGTTTTGTTTTAGAAATCACGGTGTTTCAGCTAAACATGTTATAGATTCACTTTTAAAAAAATTACGTATAATGGGATTAAAGGTTGATGTTACTGAATGTACAAATCCCAATCAAATATTACAAACCATTCTAAAAAAAGCCGAAGATGAAGAAACTTATGAACTAATTTCAAAAATTATTATTTTATCTTTAAACAGAGCTTTTTATAGTTCTTATAATATTGGTCATTTTGGTTTAGCGCAGGATTATCACACCCATGCTAGTGCTCCTATAAGAAGAATGATTGATTTATTAATACTTTATTTATTAGACTTATACGAAACAAAAGAATTAACAACGGAAATTATTGATGACCTATATCAATTAATAAATACCGTTTGTAAATTATCTAACAAAAAGGAAAGAGATGCTGATCTATTATATTATCAGGCCGAAAAAGCTAATGTCGTTAAATATATGGAAAACAGAATTGGAGAAACTTTTGAAGTTAGAATTCAAGGAATACTTCGAGATCGATTAATTATTTATGAGAAAAACATACACGAAGGACATATAATTTATAAAGACTTTATGCCTGGTAAATTAAAGTATAATCCTAAAAATAACACCATAGTAGATAAAGATGGATGGGCTCATAAAATTGGGCATTCATTAGAAGTAAGAGTAGATAGAGTAGATCATTATAAACAAATTGTATATTATACATGTATAAGAAATATTACTAAAGAAGAAGTATTGGAAAGAAAAAGAATTAAAAGAAGTTCAGTTAAAGTAAGAAAAAAGAAGTAATTAATTTACTTCTTTTAATTTGTTATCTATTATTGAGTATAAATATATATATACTTTTTTATTAGTTATTCCTTCTATATATTCTTTGTATCCTTTTAGTTGATTAAAATAATCTTCATCATTAATATGCTTCAACTTATAATCTATTACAACGAAAGAATCATCTTTTTCGATTAATAAATCTATACTTCCTCTATATATTGTATTTTCTTTTTCAAACACAAAATCATATTCTTTATAAAAGTTTATAGCGTCTTTTATTACATCTAAATCAAGAATATTTTGAACATAACCCTTTAAGTTATTATCAACTTGATCTAAAACTGGATTCATAAAATCAATTTGCTCTAATATAAAATGGATTTTATTACCTAATTTTATATTTTCTTTTGTCTTGTCAGCAAATAAAGATATATCACTTTTAGAAAAAGTCTTTCTTTCTTCTAATTCTTTAGATAAATTTAATTCGACTACATTTATTACATCATTTTTTTCAAACAATGCATTTAAGTCCATTTTTTTATTTAATTTATAATCTTTAGTTAAATCTAAATCATTTAAATTAATTTGTTTTTTATATTTAGATAAATTGTTTATAACTAATTCTAATAAATCATCAAAACTTTTAGAGTTTTTACGATTAATGTTTAGTAAGTTATCATAATTGTTTTGGGTTATTTGACTAACCAACACCAATTGTTCTTTGGCACGGGTTAATGCTACATAAAATAATCTGATTTTTTCTGATAAATCTTCTCTTTGATAATTATATTTTAATATTTCTTTTGTAAATAATACACTTAAATTTTCATTATAAACAGGTAGTAAAAATCCAATATCTTTATTAAATAAAAATCTCTCTTTAATGTCTCTATCGTTAAATTTCTCATACATACCACTTATATATAGAATTGGAAATTCTAATCCTTTAGAACCGTGTATAGTCATTAATTTAACACCTTCGGAGTTATCATTAGACTTATATTCTATTTTAACTTTATCTTTTAATATTAAATCTAAATAATTTATAAAATCATTTATATCATATAAGTTTTCTAAACTTTTTGTAGTATTTATTAAATATTCTAATACTGCATTATTATTTTCTATATTGCCTAATTTTATAAACTTTTCATAAAAAGAAAATTTATTTATTACTTCCTTAATTATTTGATATATACTTTTTTCATCTAAATTTATAGCAATATCTTTTATATCTTCATATATCTTAGTTTCTTTATATAAGTTCTTTTGATTCACCTCATATAAATAAGAATCTTTTAGTTCGTATAAGAAACTTCTTCCAAGAGCATAAAAAGATCTTTTGAAACTAGTATCGTACTCTTTTAAATATACTTTATTAATTAAATTAAATATATTTTTAATAACTTTTATATTTATTTCTTCATTTATTTTTACATCTCTATATATAGATAACGGAATATTTAAATATTCAAATATTTGTTTATATAAATCAAAATTTTTACCCCTATCCATTAATATTGCAAAGTCACTGTATTTTACTTCTCTTTTATTTTTTAAATCTTTATCAAATATATTAGTTTTGTTATCCAGTTTATCTTTTATATCTTTTGCTATTAAAAATGCTTCGACTTCTTCTTTTTTATACTTTGATTCCTTATCTATTTCATAATTTAAAATATTAAAATAATCTTTGTTTAAACCTAACTCATTATAAACTTTATTACCACACACTAAGTTGTGTTCTAATTTATAATTAGCCTCGCCTATTTCATCATCCATAATTATATTAAATATATTATTAATTATGTTAATAACGCCTTCACTAGATCTAAAGTTTTTATTTAAATCTATTTTAATACCTTCCACATTATTTTTAAACGAATCATATTTTTCTTTAAATATATAAGGATTCGCATTTCTAAATTTATATATAGATTGTTTTATATCTCCTACCATGTATACATTGTTATTACTTATTAAACTTATAAATAATTCTTGAATATCAGATGTATCCTGATATTCATCTATTAATATTTCTTTAAATCTATATTTATAATAATCTCTAACATCTTCATTTTCCATCAATATATCAATAGCTAATTTTTCTATATCCAAAAAATCATATAAGTATTCTTTATTTTGATATTGTTTATATTCAATATCAAATTCTTTAATTATATCGATAATCTCAATTACAATATCTTTTAAAGAAGTATATTCGTTATATAAATCTTCTAATGTATTATATTTACATAATTCGTTTAAAGCTTTAACTTCGTCATTAAATCTTGCCTTTATTATTTTTAAGTCATCTTCCGAACCATTTGGAAGTCTAGGTACACTAAAATTAGAAAATACTTTTATATCATCATAATTTTCTGTTTTGATACTTAAAAACTCTGCTAGTTTAGAATAATAATCTTCACCTATATAAGATATTTCATCCATTAAAACTTTAATTTCTTCAACTTTTTTCAAAAGTATATTTTCATACCTATTTGTTAAATTATTAATATATTCATCACTAAAATAATTATTTATAAAATTATGTAAAAAATCTTTTTTATTATATATCAAATTCATATTATCGTATGTATCTAATATAAATGTTTTTAAAGTATTATCATTTTTTAAAAAATACATTTTTATTATATTTTTAAACGATTCATTATCATCTTCATAATACTTATTAAATAAATTATCTATAATTTTTTCTTTTTTTAATTTTAGTATACTTTCATCCGCTATATTAATGTTTTTAGGCAACTTTTTTAAGTAATGATATTTTTTTAAAACAGAATAACAAAAAGAATCAAAAGTAGTTATATAAGATGACGATATTTTTTCATATTCACTTGCTAACTCTTTTTCATCTTTTATTTTTCGCCTGATTCTATCTTGCATTTCACTTGCTGCAGCATTTGTAAAAGTTAAAACTAAAATATCATTAATACTATTTCCTTCTTTTAACAACTCTAATACTCGTTCACTTAAAACTGCAGTTTTACCTGACCCGGCGCCTGCACTTACTAAGATATTACTATCTCTTTTAAATATTGCTTCTTTTTGTTCTTCAGTAAATTTCATGTTTCTCCATATATTTTATTTTAATGTATCTTTCAAAGTTTTTTTATCTAAATTTATTACGTCTTCTTCTTTATAAAAACATATATCTTTAAAATTACAAAATTGACAACTTATATTTTTATTATCTAGTCTTTTGGGGTTTATATCAAACTCTCTATTTAATATTTTATCTGCTGCTTCTTTTAATTTTTCATCAACTAAATCTAATAGTGTTTTTATATCATCTTCACTTAACACCTTTGCATGAGCATTAAATCTTCCTTCTTGGGTTAAACTCATGCTTCTAATCATATTTGATTTTACATAAGACGAATCTATTTCTTTTAACAAAGCCGCTTCATTAATAGAATATCCTTGTAATTTCAAACTTTTTTCTCGGTCTTCAATCTTTTCATCCATCGCATAATTATGTAATAGCTCTTGATAATAAAATCCACCAATTTTATAATCAGGGTTTTTATTTTTCAATAAATAAGCATATATTGGTAATTGCAAATTTAATCCATCACTAATATTTTGTAAGTTTGTATTAACAGATCCAGTCTTATAATCTATTACTATCGCAACTAACTCCCCATTTATATTTTCATATAATACTTTATCGATATACCCTTTTAAGTTGAAATCCCCTAAATCAAGAACCACTTTTTCTTCGTTTAAGACATTTTTTAAATTAGTGTTAGTTTCCAATTTGAAAATTGTATCCACTACAAAGCTAAGCTCTTCTTTTAATAGTTTCAAGAAAAAACTTGTTCGTCTGTCATCTTCATAACCTTTTATGAAATTATTAAATTCTCTTTCAAAGGCAAAATCTTTATCATAAATTTTTTCTAATATTTTATGAAACATATTACCTATTATAATATTTATGTTATCTTCAAAATCATCAAAGTATAATATATTGGTTAAATAATATTTAAAACCACACAAGTAAAAGTTGTTAACACTAGAATATGATAATGTTGGTTTTTTAATCTTATTTATGTATAAATCTTTATCAATAGACCCATATTTATTATCATACTTTTTATATAATAAATCTTTATAATTAAAATATAATAATTTTAAATTATAATCTTTTTTATTATAATTAATAAAATTATCCAACATAGTTGAAAGCATAATTTCATTATACTTATTTGAATAATTATAGTTCTTATTGTGATCTTTAATAACTACCATATTTAGATCATCCACCAGATATGAGGGATAATATTCATTAAAATAATCATTTAATTTGTAAGATAAAGTTATGTTATCCACCTTATTTAAAACGTTTATAAATAATTCCTTTTCCCAAACATTTTTTTCAACACTGGTAAAAAGTCCGTTTTCTTGTTTTATTAAATCATTAAAATAATCATCATCTTTATAAAGAGTCGGAAATTCTTTTTCATTGAAATTCATGAAAAAATAATAATTATCTTTAGAATACACTTCTTTTATACTTATACACTCTACGGCGTTTTTATATCTTTTATCTTTTATTTTAATCTTTTTTAAATCTTCTTTTATTATTGATATCACTAATTCATCAATAATATCAAAGTTATAATTGTTTAATATATTTATGATCTTTTTATAAATGTTGTCGTTTTTTATTACTTTCAAAGATTCATCTATATCAAAAGTTTCACTTAATGTTTTGAAAAACAATGATACATCGTTAGTCTTATATATCATATAACTATCATTTAAATTAATGGGTATGTTAAAAAAATTAAAGATTTTATTTATTATATTATTATAATTACTAGATACATTAATTAATTTTATTTTGTTTATATCTACATTGTTTTTTAATAATTCAAATATTTTAGACGCTACAAAGTACACTTCTTCTTCAATATCATTAAATTCATTAACTATTAAATTTTTATTATTGATTTCATCATTTACATAATGAATATTGGCGTTGTTCATTAACTTAATTAAATAATGATCTATATATTCGTTAATAACTAATATGTTTTTATAATTGAAATTATTTAATTTATATATTAAATCTTTATCAATTAATTCACGATAATATTCATCGTGAAAATAAATGTGTTTTAATATTAAGCTAGCATTATTAAAATCAAGATTATGTGCTTTCATTAAATAATATAAAGAATCATTAGAAACATTTCCTTCTAGAATGGTTCTTAATTCTTGTTTAGTAATAATTTTAGGTTTTAAAACACATTCATTATTACTAACCTCTTTTAAAATTTCTTCTTTTATATAATTATTAGTAATAATTAGATCATAATCATTGTAAATCATAAAAACTCCTAATAATATTGTATCATTTTTAAAGATAAAAAAAGAAGAAAATTTAATTTCTTCTTTATTCCCATTTCCATTCTAGTATTTCAGGCATATCTTTTCCGTGTTTTTTAATATATGAATTGTGAGTCTTTAATTTTGCTCTCATATCTTTAGCTAATTTTAAATTATCATTTTTAGTAAATTTTAATACATCTAACACTATATTAAATCTATCTATTTTATTTTGTACTCTCATATCAAATGGTGTAGTAATAGTACCTTCTTCTTGGTAACCTCTTACATGTAAATTCTCATTTTCTCTATTGTGAGTTATTTGATGTATTAAATGAGGATAACCATGGAACACAAATACAATTGGCTTATCTTTTGTAAATATTTTATTATACTCTCCATCAGTTAAACCGTGAGGATGTGTTTGGTGTGATTCTAACTTAAATAAATCCACAACGTTTACTACCCTTATATTTAATTTAGGCATTTCTTTTTTCAGTATAGACATTGCTCCCATTACTTCTAGAGTTGGGGTATCACCCGCACAAGCTAATACTAAATCTGGTTCATTAACATTACCCATACTTGCCCATCTCCAAATATCTATTCCTTTTGTACAATGTCTTACTGCTTCTTTCATGTTTAACCACTGAACTTTAGGATGTTTACTTGCTACAACTACATTTATATAATTTTTAGTTTTTAAAACATGATCTATTGTACTAATTAATGAATTCGCATCAAATGGTAAATATATTCTAACTATATCCGACTTTTTAGTTGTTACATGATTTAAAAAACCCGGTTCTTGATGAGTATATCCATTATGATCTTGTTGCCATATATGACTAGATAAAATATAGTTTAGTGAACTAATTGGTTTTCTCCAAGGTAATTCCTTTGTAACTTTTAACCATTTAGCATGTTGACTAGTCATTGAATCAATTATTCTTATAAATGCTTCATAAGAATGAAATATTCCGTGTCTTCCTGAAAGTAAATATCCTTCTAATGCTCCTTGACATACGTGTTCTGATAAAAAGCCGTCAAATACTCTTCCCTTTTCACTTAATAATTCATCAGTGTCTCTAGTTTTCATATTCCAAGTCTTTTTTTCATATTCAAAAACATGATTTAATCTATTTGATAACGCTTCATCTGGTCCAAATATTCTAAAGTTTTTATTATCATTATTCAATTTAAAAACATCTTTTAAATATCTTCCTAATTCCATCATGTCGCTAGTTTCATAATTACCTTTTTTATCAAATTTAACTTCGTAATCTTTAAATTTGGGTAATATTAATGGTTTTAATAAATGCCCACCATTTGTAACTGGGTTTAACCCCATCAATTTACTCTTAGTTGGATTTAATGCCAATATTTCTTTATTAGGTTTACCATCTTTATCAAATAATTTTTCTGGATTATAGCTTCTTAGCCATAATTCTAATTTTTGTAAAGTTTCTTCGTCCCTAACTTGAAACGGAATTTGATGAGCTTGATGTATTCCCACTATTTCCTCAGGACCAGTTAGTCCCTTAGGAGAGTCCAATATTATCATTGGCCAATATATATTTTTAAGATCTTCATGATTTTCTTTTATAAAGTAAATATCTTTAATGGCATTATCCATAGCTTTAGCTAATTTTTTGTGTAAACTTTTAATATCGTTTCCTACTACATAATATGGAGCATAACCCATTCCTATAAAGTAACTTTTTAAATCTGATTTACTCATTCTACCCAATATTGTGGGGTTTGCTATTTTAAATCCATTTAAATGTAATATTGGCAATATAGTTCCATCTTTTTTAGGATTTATAAACTTATTTAAAAGCCAAGAAGTAGCTAAAGGTCCAGTTTCTGCTTCTCCGTCTCCCACTACTGTAGCTGCTATTAAATTAGGATTATCCAGTATAGCGCCGTAAGCATGTGCCAATGAATAACCTAGTTCTCCACCTTCGTTTATACTACCTGGTGTTTCTGGCGCAGCATGAGATGATATACCACCGGGAAAACTAAAGCTTTTAAATAACCTTTGCATTCCTTTTATATCTTGAGTTACTTTAGGATAAATTTCTGAGTAACTACCTTCTAAATATGTACACGCTACCGGAGCATTACCGCCATGTCCTGGTCCGGAAATATAAAACATATTAAGATTATATTTCTTTATAATTCTATTTAAATGTGTATATATTAAATTTTGTCCTGGAACAGTACCCCAATGTCCTACAACATTATATTTAATATGCTTCATTTCTAATGGTTCTCTTAGTAATGGATTATCCATTAAATATAACTGCCCTACAGCCAAATAATTTAATGCCTTCCAATAATTATTTAATAATTCAACCTCTTTATTCCTCATCTATATTCACCTACTATTCATTATATCATAAACAATAATCATTATTAATTGATTTTACTATTTTATTTTGTTATTATTATTACTACATGGCGGTATTGGTGAAGTGGTTAACACGGCGGATTGTGGCTCCGTTACTCATGGGTTCGATTCCCATATATCGCCCCATATTTGAATCTGTCCAAACTTTAAGTAAAAGTTTGGTTAATAATCGGTCAACTTATAAATAAGTTGATTTTTTAATGGTTAAAAATCACAGAAAGGATCAGATATGGCAAAAATAATTAAGAAAAAGATAACGATAGATGAAGATATTAAAAAAAAGATAAAACTAATATGTGATTTTGCTAAAGTAAAACCTAAGTTTATAAACGGTAATATTGTTAGGATAGACAAAACAAACTTAATGTATTTTGAACCTCATAAAGTTGTAATAAATGGTATCAATTTTTTGATATTTGAAAACAACAAAGAAATCTTTATAGAAAACTTAAACAAAAGTCTCAAGTTAAATGAACTTGAAGAATACTTAAAAAGTCTTTAAACCTTGACTTTCACGCAAAAACTGTTAATATAAATAACTAATAAATCAGTCCAGTAGTTTCAAAAACCAAAGGAGAGATTTTATGAAAAAGAAAAATAAGTTATTAAATTATTCAGTTAACATATTTGGGAGCAAAAGGTATTAGACTTTACTAGTATCTTTCGCTCCTTTTTTCTTGGTAAAAAGGAGGTAAACAAATGGAAAATAAAATATTATGTGGAATCTATATGAGAGTATCAACAGAAGATCAAGCACGAGAAGGATTCAGTTTAGAAGAACAAAAATTAAGACTAGAAGCATATTGTACATTTAATAACTATAAGATAATAGATTACTATACAGACGCCGGAATTAGTGCTAAAGGTGGAAATCATAGGCCAGAGTATGAAAGAATGCTACAAGATGGTAAAGATGGTAAAATCAATATGATTATAGCCCTAAAGCTAGACAGAATTACAAGAAGCATTAGAGACTGGGAAGTCTTAATGGACTACTCTGATAAATACAATGTAGCACTAGCTTTTGTAAATGATCAAATTGATACAACTAATGCAAATGGAAAAATGGTTTCAAGAATAATGATGAGTGTATCTCAAAATGAAATTGAAAGAACATCAGAACGAACAGTTATTGGACTTGAAGGTGCAGTTAAACAAGGACATATGCCAGGGAGAACTCCCATTGGCTTTAAAAGAGATAATAAAAAGCTAGTACCCGATCCAGTAACTAGAAAAATAATAGAAAGAATATTTAATTTATATTACGAAGGCAATTCATATTCAACTATTGCTAATATATTTAATAAAGAAAAAGTTAATAATCAAACTAACTGGGGCGATTCATCAATTTTCTCTATTTTATCTAATGAGATTTATAAGGGAGATTATGTTCTAGGTAAAACTGTTAATAATCCAAGATACTTTGAGAATGTAGTTGAAGCTATTATTCCAAAAGATATTTGGGATGAGTGTCAGATTCAAAAAAGAAAAAATCAAAAAAACTATAAAAGAGTTTTAAATTATATATTTTTACAAAAATTAAAATGTCCAAAATGTGGAAAAGCTTTAGCTGGATCTGCAACTTATAAAAGAAGTAATGATACTCATTATTACTATTACAGGTGTAGAGATTGTGATTTAAATATTAAAGAAAATAATTTAGAGTATTCTATGAGAAATATTCTAAATGATATCTTTGAATTTGATTCAGTAGTTAATGAGTTCTTTTTACCAATTAGTAAATCAAACTTTAATAGTGATATAGAAAACTTAGATAAAGAAATTGCAAAACTTGAAACTAAAAAAGAAAGAATTAGAAAAGCATATATTAGTTCCCTTTTTACTGAAGAGGAATATAAAATAGAAAATGAAATAATAGAACTTAAAATAAAAGAAGTTAAAAAAACAATTCTGAAAAACAAAAGTATCAATGACTTAAATTTAAACTTAGAAGATATTTTAGTCAAAAGAGATATAGATTTTTTAAATCAAATAAAGTTTGACCTGTTATTTTACGGAATTAAAACTAATTGGGATATGTTAAGTAGAGAAGAAAAATATAAACTTATTATGAGATATGTAGATAATATAGAAATTGAAAGAAAATTATCTACTTGGGAAATTAAACAAGTAAACTTTAGACCTACCTTCTGGACAGAGTTTAATAAATTATTTGAACAAGGATATATTGATAAAAAGATAGAAACTTTAATAAACGGAAAAAGTAAAACAATTAGGTATAGTGAATATTTACCAATTGATATTATTGAAAAACAAATTAGTAAACTAAATAAACATTATAATGTTGAATTATATAACGGAACATTTAATAGATTAACAAATGAATTAAAAGGATTAGAACTTGATGACGATGATTTAATAGTAAGAATGATTTTAAATCAAAAAGAAGATTTCAAAAAACATGAAATCCCAGTAAATTTAATAATTTCTAAAGACGGACCTAGTGCTACTTTCTTAACTGAAGACATATTTATTAGATGGGGTTTATATAACACTAAAAATCATCAAAATTAAGCATTATAAAACACCTAAAACTCTCTTATATATTTTAAGAGCATAAGAGAACCGCCGCATATTTCACGATTTTCCCGTAGTTACGGGCTAAATCGTGCGGCATTTATGATTACGCACTTGCGAAATCGATCCTAAAGAGTGTGATTAAAACAACATAGTTTTCAATTAAACACCGTATATAAAGCAAATAAACATGTGTAGCGGTTAGGACTATTTTAGGGCAATATCTAAAAACCTTAGGTCTAAATTAATCCTAAACAAAAAAAGAAGAAAGGAGGAAAATTATGGCAAATCCACATATTTCTATAACTGATGAGTTAGATAATAAAGTGAGAACATATGCAGAAGAACATAATTTAAGATATTCTCATGCGGTAAGTAAATTATTAGAAAAAGCTTTAAAAGAAATTGAAATTGATAAAAAGTTTGATTCAATTATTAGACTTTTAAGAAAGACAAATTTCAATACAAAATATAATGCAGAATTATTTGAACAATTATATTCAGACCTTGGACTTGAATTATCATCGAATCCTAAAACTAATGAATATATTAAAAAGTTTAAAAGCAAATATAAAAAAGATTACTATAGTGATTAATAAACATATAGTAATTAGGCTACAATTAATGCAATGAAAGAACATTCATAGTTTAAACGA
>CAZJTX010000002.1:0-24861 GCA_964549115.1 uncultured Muribaculaceae bacterium
CATCATTAGAAGCTGATTTATTAGCCCATAATTTAATATCATATGTTTTAGTCATGCCAGGAGTTAATGTATCCGTTGTTAATTCAATTACATTTTCTATCTCATAAGAATGTGTTCTTTCTAATTGAGATTTTAAAGTCGGAATTAAATTTGTATTAACTTTATCTATTAACTTACCAGAAGTATTTGTAGGTTGTAATTCATAACTAATATAGTTTATTGGTATTTCTGAAGTTTTAGGTACAACTAAATATATAACAAAATTAGATGTCTCAGCACATGTGTTTTTAACACTAAAAGTGTAGGGGGTTGTTTTCTTCCCCATATTATCACTCATAGGAAAAGTATTAGTTAAATTTATAGAACTAGATCCATCTAAAAAGGTGAAATAACCACAAGAAGTTATACTAACAGCAGTCGAAGCTTTTTCACCTATTCTTGGTTTTAAATAAGCATATGAAAGTAAAAAAAGAGTCACTAAAAAAATTAGCAATGAAATTAATGTAATATAAAAGTTTTTTTTGCTTTTTATTTTCATATACTTTACCATGTTAAGTATATCAAAAGTTAATATTCAGTTCAATCTTTATAAATAAAAGTTTTATCTAAAATATGAATATCTTCCCCTGGTTGTATGTCTAGTTTTTCTAACTCTTCATAAATACCCATTTTTCTTAATATCATCATAAATCTATCAACGGCTTCATCTTCTTCAAATTTAGTCATTTTAACTAGTCTTTCTATGTCATCACCACTAATTTTATATCCAGTATCTACCTTTGTAATAGTAAACGGTTTTTCTTCTTTAAATTTATAAATCATATAATGTTCAAACTCTTCTTCTTGATGTAGTTCTTCTTTGTCTATGCTATCTAATGTATCCGCCGCATGAATTAATAGTTCATCAATAAATTCATTATTTAATGCAGATATTTGAAATATTTCTTTATTCTTATATTTTTCTTTGAATTTATCAACATTATCTTTTGTATCTAAATCTATTTTATTTAATACTATAATTTCTTTTTTATTGTATAGTTTTTCACTATAATTTTTAAGTTCATTTCTTATTATTTCATAATCTTCGATTGGATCTCTTTCTTCTGATCCGGATATATCAATAACATGTAACAATATTCTAGTTCTAGCTGTATGTTTTAAAAACTCTTTACCTAATCCTTTTCCTGTATGAGCTCCTTCAATTAAGCCAGGTAAATCAGCCATAACAAATGATCTGTCATCTTTTAATTTAATTACTCCCAAATTAGGAGAAAGTGTAGTGAAATGATACGCAGCTATTTTCGGTTTAGATGAACTAACTTGTGATAGCAGAGTACTTTTACCAACATTAGGAAAACCAATTATTCCTACATCTGCCAATACTTTTAATTCTAATTTAACTTTTCTTTTTTCTCCCGGTTCACCATTTTCACTTATTCTAGGTGCTTTGTTTTTGTTTGTAGCAAAAGCTTTATTACCACGTCCACCTCTACCACCAGTAGCAACAATATATTCTTCTTTATCTTCAATCAAATCGCATATTATTAAACCAGTGTCAGCATCGGATATAATTGTTCCTTCCGGAACTTTTATAAAAACATCTTTAGCGTTTCTTCCATATTTGTTTTTACCTTGCCCCTTTTCACCGTTTTTACCTTTAATTGTTTTTTGATATTTTAAATCAATTAAAGTTTTTAAGTTTTTATCAACTTTAAAAACAATGTTAGAACCTCGTCCACCATTTCCACCATCTGGACCTCCTAATGGTACAAACTTTTCTCTTCTAAAAGATGTAACACCATCTCCACCGGATCCGGCTTCGATATTTAAAACTAACTCATCTATAAACATAATTACCTCTGTTTAAAGTTTACCATATTACAATAATATTGTATATTTGAAAACTTTTTTAAATAGTGTATAATAATTTTTATGGAGGGTTTATGAAAAAAGAATTGTATTTTGAAGAGGATTGGAAAAACAATCTCGAATTTTATACATTTGATTTAAATGTGTTGAACTCTACTCTTGCTAAATTAGCATCAATTATTGAAGAAAAAGAATATGTTCCAGTTACATTTAAAAGCAAGGAGTTTGATCGTACTCCAGAAGAAGAAAATGGAAAAAGAGTGTTTAAACCACGATTTAATTTTGCTCACGTAGTTGTAGCAAAAGAACACGAGAATAAAGATTTCATGGATTATTATAGGGGACAAAGTTCAGGATTGTTTTCAATTTCAAGTTACGTTAAAAAACACATTGGATTTGTATTACATGAAGAAAAATTTAAATTAGAAATAAGCAAAAACGCTAAATTTTCAAAACATGATTTTAAATTGAAAATAACAAATCCTGAAACCGAAGCTTTTAGAAACAGAAAAGTTATTATAGTCGGTGAGTATTTTGATCACAATACAAGCAGAATTAATGCAATAGATGAACACTACCATTACGTAATTGATTTTCTTAATTTCGTTATAAAGAAAAGATTGTCTAATAAGGTTACCGACTTGTCTTCTGAATTAATGGATGATTATTTAAAAGAATTTATATCTTTATATTTAATACAAATGAGAGAAAATAAAATTAAAAATTGTCAAAATAAAATTGATCAGTTATACGAAAAAATTGAACAACTTAAAGAATTGCAACAACATTATGACGATTTAAACAAACCTAAAGTTAGAACAAGAAAACAATAAAAAAAGTGTATATTACCTTTCGGTATATACACTTACTTTTTTTCTGTCTTTACCCCATCTTTCGTATCTAACATATCCATCTATTTTAGCAAACAATGTATGGTCTTTACCAAGTCCAACATTTTCACCAGGATGAATTTTAGTTCCTCTTTGACGGTATATAATTGCTCCTGCAGTGGCAAACTCTCCATCTGATACTTTAGCTCCTAGTCTTCTACCTGCTGAATCTCTAGCATTATCAGTTGAGGATTGTCCTTTCTTTTGAGCAAATCTTTGTATATTTAAATTAATATATAACATTTTCTTACTCTCCTTTTACTTTAATATTTTTAGGATAAGATTCTCCTAAGTCTTTTAATAAAGTTATCAAGTTATCAATTAATATTTTAGTTTCTTTACTATCTTTTAATAAAGTAATAATAAAATCTTCTTTATCTTCAATCTTTATAGAATCTTTATCAAAATTAAGTATAGCATTAACTGTTGTATAAACCATACTCGATACACTAGCACATACAATATCTTTACCATGATCAGCAAATTTAGCGTGGCCAGAGATAATAACTTTATTATCTTTTTTTTCTACTGTAATCATAACTAACCATTTATTTTTTCTACTAATAACGCTGTATATGGTTGTCTATGACCTTGTGTTCTTCTATATTTCTTTTTAGCTTTAAACTTGAACACTTTAATCTTTTTTGCTCTACCACTTTTTATTACAGAACATACAACTGATGCTCCTTTTACATATGGCATACCGGCTTTATCATTTACAAACAATATTTTATCAAATGTTATTTTACTTTTAGGTTCTAAATCTAATTTTTCAACATAGATTGTATCGCCTTCTTGAACATAATATTGCTTTCCGCCAGTTTCAAAAACTGCCTTCATTTCATACCTCCTTTATAAGTCGCGCCTTGATAGGTGTACATAGTAACTTTTAACCTTTTAAGAGCGGTTTTAACAAAATGAATTTTAAAACATATTAAGTCTATCAAAATAGCGTATTTTTGTCAATTTTAATTGTTATTTAATATATACTATAGTATAATTAATTTAAGAATAGAGAGGCGTTTTTATATGTTCAGAGAGTTTGACTATGATAATAAACCTGTTGTAGATATAGTAGACGAAATGATTTTAGATGCTATTAGTAAAAAAGCTTCTGATATTCATTTTGATCCTACACCTACTACTTTAAATGTAAGAATTAGAATAGATGGTGAATTACTTGAATATGCTAAAGTGCCTGAAACTATTAAAAAGAACTTAACAACCAGAATTAAAATTATATCTGGTATGAATATAACTGAAACCAGATTACCTCAAGATGGAGCTATTAAAAACTTAAGTAGCGAAGAAGAAATGGACTTAAGGGTATCTAGTTTACCTATTACCGATGGCGAGAAAATTGTTCTTCGTATTTTAGACTACGAAATGAGTTTAGCAGGGTTGGACAGTTTAGGATTTTTACCTAGCAATTTAGAAAAAATTAAAAAATTAGCAGCACTACCTAACGGTATTATATTAGTATCAGGTGCTACTGGTTCTGGTAAATCTACAACTGTTTATGCTATGCTACAAATATTAAATGATATTACTAAAAATATAATTACGGTTGAAGATCCAGTTGAAATGAAAATAGCAGGATTAAATCAAGTCCAAGTTATGAGTGAAATTGGTTTAACTTTTGCTCATACATTAAGAAGTATATTAAGGCAAGACCCTGACATTATAATGATTGGTGAAATACGTGATGATGAGACTGCTAGAATTGCAGTTAGAGCATCTATTACTGGTCACTTAGTTTTATCTACAATACATACGAATAACTCATTAAGTACAATTGAGAGATTACTAGATATGGAAGTTGAACGTTATTTATTAGGATCATCCATATCGGGAATTGTCGCTCAAAGATTAGTTAAAAAACTTTGCCCCGTTTGTAGAAGTGGAAGAACCACAACTCCATATGAAAAAAACTTATTTAGAGTTGTTTTAAATAAAGAAATAGAAAGCATATATGCTCCAGTTGGATGTAAAGAATGTATAAATGGATATCGTGGAAGAGTTGCTATCCAAGAAGTTTTAGTTATTAACCAAGAAATTAAAGATGCGATATCAGGTGGAGCAAGAAAAGAAGAATTAAGATCTTTAGTTTATGAAAAAGCCGATATGATAACTTTACTAGAAGATGGTGTTACTAAAGTTGTTGGTGGCATTACAAGTATAGATGAAATCTTACGAGTTATTGATGTAGAAGATGACTTAAAAGATCTAGACGATAAATATAGACAAGCATTGTTGGGCAAAGAAGATTACTCCGAAGGATCAATTGAATCATTATAAAAAAACATAAAAAAAGTATTTGATTAACAAATACTTTTATTTTTGAATAGTTTTTTCTACAACTCTTAAGAGTTCATCTATTGAAAATGGTTTATTTAACATATCTACTATTGGATACTGGAAAGCTTTTTCAATTGTTTCTTTTGACTCATCACCAGTAATAATAGATACTTTAATTTTTTCAAACAAGTCTTTTTCTTTCATATACTCCAATACTTCAAAACCGTTTTTTACGGGCATGTTTAAATCAAGTAATAAAACCTCAGTAAACTCCGTTATTCTTTCTATTACTTCTTTACCATCATGGGCCTCTACTATATTATATTTGTCTTTTAGGGCTTTTTTTATTAAGTTAAGGATTAAAGGTGAATCATCCGCTACTAAGATAGTGTTTTTAGAAGCAGAAGCATGAACAACTCTAATTATATCATCGGGTTCTTCTGTTAAATATTTTTTTACAACATCTATCATTTCAGTTATATATTTTATAAATGCATCATAATTAGAATTAATGAAATGTTGATTATTTTCTTTACCAGCCATTTCATGTTTTAAAGATTCTTCAGCTACTGTTTTAAATCCTAAATATCTAGCATCACTTTTTATTGAGTGAGCAAATATAGCGTAATTTGGTAATTCATCTAATTCTTTATATTTTTTCAAACGCATTAATTTAATATCAATACCGTCTAAAAAGTCTTTCATTGTAGCATTGTATATTTCTAAATCACCAAATAATTCTAAACTACTATCAACGTCTACGCCATTTTCTTTTAAATATTTTATCCCTTTCATCTTATCCCTACCTTATATAATATTATATCACAATTAAATAGAATGTTTATATATATTAATAATTTCAATCATTTCTTCAACTATTATTTTATTAACAGGATTTAATGGAATACTGTCTATTAATAATTGTTCAATAGCATCTATATGTACTTTTACAATTTCAAACTCCCCTATTGTTTCAAATTCATCATAATCTGTTTTAGACAAATCTGGTTCATCATTTGTTTCAACTAAAAAATAATATATTTTATTTTCTCTATTTATTGAATCTTCTCTATAATTTTTAACATAATAAGTTAAAGATGCAAACGGTTCGGGATTATCTTCTTTTACTTCAATTCCCACTTCTTCTTTAACTTCTCTTTTTAAACAATCCACAATGTTTTCATTGTTATCAACATGACCACCAGGAAATTGATAAGTTCCAAAGTAAAAACCTAAAATTATTTCTTTTTTATCATTAATGACCAAAGCTTTCGCTCTTATAACTGTTTCATCAATATCTTCTTTTTTTAAATTATCTGGATTTATAAATACTTCTTTCATCTTACTCCTTAATATTGTTTACCAAAATATATTTCATACTTAGATTCTTTATCACAACATATACATTTTTCATTACTTGGATTTTCATCTATAATTAATCTTGATTTTAATCCTGTGTCTTCGTATATCTTGTTTTCACAATTTTCATGTCCACACCATGATACTTTTATGAATCCTGATTTTGTATTTGCAATTTCTTTAAATTCTTCATATGTTGATGCTTCATATAACATTGTGTTTCTTCTAGACTTAGCTTTATCATATAAATTATTTTGTATATCAATTAATAATTTATTAACTTCATTAATTAAATTTTCTTTATTAATTTGAATTTTTTCTAATGTATCTCTTCTTACTAATGTTAGTTTGTTTTCTTGTAATTCTTTTTCTCCAACTTCAATTCTAATTGGATAACCCTTTACTTCTGATTCTGCAAATTTAAAACCTGGTCTGTTATTTGAATTATCTGTTTTATATGTAATATTTTCATTCTTTAATAAATTTTCTATTAAACTAACTTCTTCTTTAACTTCCCCTATTGGAATAATAATAACTTTAATAGGAGCAATTTTAGGCGGTATTACCAATCCATGATCATCACCATGCACCATAATTAATGATCCTATCATTCTTGTTGATACTCCCCAACTAGTTTGATGAGGGTGTTTTAAATTGTTTTCTCTATCTAGAAATTCTATATCAAACACTTTAGAAAAATTATCAGCCAAATAATGAGTTGTACCATTTTGAAGAGCCACTCCATCATACATCATTGCTTCAACTGTATAAGTAATATCAGCTCCTGCAAATTTTTCTTTTTCTGTTTTTTTACCAGTTAATACGGGAATAGCTAAATATTCTTTTTGAAACTTTTCATATATATCTAACATAAGTAGAGTTTCTTTCATAGCCTCTTCTTTTGTCTCATGCATAGTATGACCTTCTTGCCATAATATTTCTCTACTACGAAGAAATGGTCTAGTAGTTTTTTCCCATCTAACTATTGTACACCACTGATTATATAACTTTGGTAAATCTCTATAAGACTTAATAATTTTTTTATAGTGTTCACAAAATAAAACTTCACTAGTTGGTCTTATACACATTCTTTCTTCTAATTTAGATTCCCCACCATGTGTAACCCATGCTACTTCAGGAGCAAAACCTTCCACATGATCTTTTTCGATATTTAATAATGTTTCTGGTATAAACATAGGCATCATAACATTTTCATGATTAGTATCTTTAAACATTTTATCTAATATACTAACCATCTCTTCCCATATAGCATAACCATATGGTCTAATAATCATTGAACCCTTAACTGATGAGTAATCTATTAAATCTGCTACTTTAACTACGTCAGTATACCACTGGGCAAAATCAACATCTCTTTTAGTTATTTTATCAACTTTCATTTTCATCAACCTTAAAGTTTTCTAGTTTTTCTCCATCTTTTAAGATTTTTGTTACTTGATCTGTTGCTAAGTTAATTTTTTCACTACAAAACTTAACTAATTCCATAGCCTCAGTGTACTTTGATATTGCTTTGTCTAACTCAACATCACCAGATTCTAGCTCTTTTACTATTTCTTCCAGTTTAACAAGAGCTTCTTCAAACTTCATGTCTTTTTTCATTCTAAAGTCTCCTTTACTATTGCGTTAATACTACCTTGTTCAAATCTTATATTAACTATATCATCTTTTTTTAACTTTTTACTACTTATTACTACCTTATCATTATGTTTTACAACTGAATATCCTTTTTTCAATATATTAAGAGGATTCAAATTTTTTAAATTAATTATATATTTATCTAATATATTACTATGAGATTCAATTATTTTAAGTGGATTCATCATTACATATGATGATTTTAAATTATTTAATTTATTGTTATTATTATCCAGTATATTTTTAATTATATTATTAATGTTAGTATTTAATGTGTCTAATTTTTGAACTTTAATTTCATACATCGATAATGGGTTATTTAATATATAATTTGTTTTTAAGTTTTTCAATTCTAAATATTTAGTATTTACTGTATTTTTTATATTTTTATTTAACCTTATGTGAAATTGATTAATATAATTAGATAAATCAATTATTGATGGTACTGCTAGTTCTGCTGCTGCAGTCGGTGTGGGAGCCCTTAAGTCCGCAACATAGTCTGATATTGTAAAGTCTATTTCGTGGCCTACAGCACTTATTATTGGGGTTTTTGCCTTAAATATCTCTCTTGCTACTATTTCTTCATTAAATGGCCATAAATCTTCAATAGACCCACCGCCCCTACCTAATATAATGGTATCTAAATTATATGTATCAGCTAATTTTAAGTTAGATACTATATCACTAGCTGCTGCGTCTCCTTGTACTAATGAAGGAAATAATATTATTTCAACTAATGGGTACCTTCTTTTAATAGTGGTAATTATATCTTTTATAGCCGCACCTGTTTTAGCAGTTATAACTCCAATTTTCTCTGGATATTTAGGAATAGGTTTTTTATGTTCTTTTTTAAATAAACCTTCTTCATCTAATTTCTTTTTTAACTTTTCAAATTCTAAATATAAATTACCCAACCCATCTAGTTGCATTTCATTAACATATATTTGATAAGAGCCATGTGCGGGATATGCTGATACCCTTCCTATGACCAAAACATTCATACCATCTTCAGCATCAAAGTTTACTTTGCCAGAAGCTGATCTAAACATAACAGCATTAATTCTAGATTCCTCATCTTTTAAACTAAAATACCAGTGACCTGATGCGTGTTTAGTTAAATTTGATATTTCACCTTTTAAAAATACATAAGAAAGATTAGAATCTTTTTCTAATACATTCTTAATATAAAAATTTAATTTAGATACGGTTATATATTCTTTATTCATAATCTTCTTCTTTTATTATTGTATCTAGTGTTGCATTTATTATTTTTCTTACTGAATCATCACTATATTTTTTTGCTAACTCTACAGCTTCATTAATAACAACAATCTCAGGTGTATCCATATGTAACAGCTCGTATATAGCAATTTCTAATATAGCTTTTCCAGTTTTATCTATTCTATCCATTGTCCAATTTTTTAAATATTTGTTAGCTAATGTATTTAAATCACTTTGTTTTTCTAAAATTCCATGAATCAATTCATTTGAAAAATTATTATCAATCTTAATGTGTTCTTTAATTAACTCATCTAAAACATAATCAACATCTTTTTCTTGATGTATGTTTACTTGATATAAAATTATCATTACTTTTTCTCTTAATTCACTACGATTCATTTAATCTCCAATTAACATTATAACAAACTGTAATATTTTATTCATTTGATATAACATCCATATCTATTTTATCATTTATACCCTTAAATTTCCATTAAAACAAATTGATTAAACGTAGTATAAATTTAGATAAAAAATGGAAAATATAATTTTCTGACTTTTAACTTCAGAGCCTATTATGTAATATTATTAGTTTTCACAAATGTGTCAATTACTTTTAACATAGCTTTAATGTTAAATTCATTTATATATCCGATTTTTTCTGTCCTATTATGTATTTTTTCTGTTTTATATCCCTTAATCATGTATTTATCGAAACCAAAATAAATAGTTGAATAATCAGTCAACAACTCGTTTTCATGTTCATTCGATAAATAAAGCCCACTTTGATATAAACTATGGTGCATGCATTCATGACAAATAATGGCCATGATTTGAGCGAATGAATATGATTCCTTAATATTTATAATTATATTTATTGAGCTAAAAGACTTATGATAAAAACCCGCATGCTTTTCTGTTTCTTTAATATCTTTATTTACTACAACATCTACCTTTTCATATTTAAGATTTAGATATGAAAATATTTTATATACAATTGATTTTATCGCTTTAGGGTGATAATGACTTTCAATAAGTAATATTTCGTCATCTACGGATAAATTAAATTTAGTAAATTTTTTTCGCTTGAAATGCATATTTAATATATCAAAGTATTTTTTCGCTGCTTTATTATTCTCAATTACAGATTTTATATTTTTAATTGGAGATGACTTGACGGACTTTTTATCATCAAGTATCAAAATTCCAATTAAGGCTATCGGAAACAAAAAGGAACCTATAATCCACCAGACCCAAAAATTATATCCCTTATCTTTTGCCATATAGCCAGGAATTAACCCCAGTAAAAGTAAAATAAACAAACCCATATTTAACTGCCTCCATTATAATTATGTGTTACATAAAACTCTAACTATAATATATCATTTATTTTACTTATTCTCTAATACATAATTAAAAAAGATTAAGAAGTTTAATCTTAATCTTTATAAAGTTTAATAATTCCATTTATCAAGATCTACTATAACAAAGTAAGAACGTCCTGGTGTATCTGGATTAACATCTCCAGCAATATTTTCAGACTCATCATTTTGCACCATTACTACTTTGGCTTTTGTACTTACCATAATTTGAAAAGTTCTAGCGTATGTATTCTCTTCATCTATTTCAATACCTAATTTTTGTAATTCTGTTTTAAAATATTCGACAAGTTCATTTCCAGTAGCGTTAGAATCAAACCACCATGTACGAGAATTATATTCTGTATATGAAGGCATCGTAAGAGTCATATCCGAACCAGGATAAATTGGTAATTTATTAGGTAAGATTTCCTCCGGATTAATGTCATCTATACCTGCGTCTTCACGCTGTATTTGATCAACTGTTTCTTTAAGTTGATTCTTAATAATATCCATCGCTGGGTTGTCAGAATCTTTAAACTGATTTTTACTATTGCAACCCGTCAAGGTAAAAACAAGGATAATACTCATTATTATGGCAATAAATTTTCTCATAATAATCTCTCCTTCCATTTCTTGCATAGAGTATACCACGAGAATCTTACAATGTAAAATTAAAAAAGACTAGAAAATTGATTTCCTAGTCTCTATAAATACTTGTTATAAATTAACGACTATTCCATTTATCAAGATTTATCTGAATCGTATAATCTCGTCCTGGTGTATTACTATCAACTTCATCTGGTAAAGTATCACGATTTGATTTGAAAATAGATGAATATGACACCATAATATCAGAATCAGTTGTAGAGAGTGTAAAATACCTATCAAATATATCTTCTTTTTCAAATGTATAACCTAGTTTTGTAAGTTCTGTTTTATAATATTCAATAATTTCATTAGCACTACCAGTTGTACTATAAGCCCACGACCAATAAGTGCTATCTTCATCCTCTACTACAGTAACTTCATAATCTCTATTTAATACAGCTCCAGGATAAATTGGTAATCCACTTGGTTCTACCTTTATCGGAACATAGTCATTAGATGTTTTTTTCTTTTTAACATTGGTTGAATCTTTATCACCACATCCAGTTAATGTGAAAATCAAAACAACACTCAATAATATAGCAAATACTTTTTTCAACTTTATTCTCCTTTCTATTTTAATATTTTGGATAAATAATTTGACTAATTATTAATATCTGCTATTCCAAATATCAATATTTACATTAACAAAGTAGTTACGTCCTGATGTATCAGAAGTAACACCTTCAGGTAATTCTTCAGTATCGACATAGGAAATACTAATTAAAATTCTATCTGTTTTTACTGGATCCCATACCATTACAGCAAATGTACCATCAGCTAAATATGTACCAAGTCCCTCTACTTCAAATCCCATATTAGTAAATTCTGTTTTATAAAATTCATAAATTTCAGTTGCATTAGCATTAGTCTGGTAATACCATTTTAAATAAACATCGTCTTTATAAATTGCATAACCTACATCACCATATCTTTTTGCACCTGGATAAATTGCAATATTTTTAGGAATTGCATAATTTTTGTATTTACTAGGAACTTTTGTTTGTGTTGATTTAGTACTTGTTTTAATATCATCAGTAGCTCCCTCAGTTTTTTCACTATCTTTACAACCTGTTAAAGTAAATATTAATACAACACTTAACAACATAGCCATTAGTTTTTTCATGATAAATCTCCTTTCATTTCTTGCTTAGAGTGTATCATAATGAACTTATAATGTAAAATTAAAAAAGACCAAAATTTGGTCTTTTTTAATTTATTTTTTATTATATTACTTTATATTTTCTTTTATATAATAAACCTAATGACAATGATACAAGTGATACAAGTGATACAATTAAAATGATTAAATAATAATTAAAGTAATCAATTGTTTTAGGTACCGGTGTTCCAGCAGTTGATTTTAACACTTCAAATGATGATTTAACACTACCATTAGCAAACATGAACTCAATTTCATATTCGCCATCTTTTAAAGTATTTAAGTAAGTATAATTCAATATAATTATAGTTGAACCGTTTTTAACTGCATAATGTTTTGCATCTAGAACTTCACCATTTACTAAAACTTTATCGAATAAGTAATATTCTGTGTCTATTTTAAATTCTAATTCTTCTTTAGTATTTAAAGCAAATCCTATCTCAGGTTTATCTACAATCTTTGGATCTGTAAATTCTGGACTTTGTAATTCTCCTTGCCCGTTATAATAAACCATCACAGTGTAATTCATTTCGTCTTCATCATAATAAGCAAATGATTTAAAATTATTCATTAAATCCAAATGTTCTTTAGGGTCCGTAATTTTTCCTATTGGAAACTTTACATCATTAACTGTAAGTGAAAGAATCTCATCTATGACCATACCTGTTACTTTATAATAATAATGATCTGATTCTGGTAAATTTCCTTCGGTACCATAAGTGTGTTCAACAAACTCTTTACTTTCTTTATCAAAAGTTAGTATATAAGGCTCAGCTACGCTACTAAAGTGACCAGGGTTAAAAATTGTCGATCCAAAATGCGTATTAAATGAAACTCCTGCGTTTAGTTTTGTTGGTAATATAAGGACAAGGTCTGATGGTTTAAATAAACCCTCTCCGTCGCTCAAATCAAAGCTTGCTTCAAGATTCGTATAAGCTACGACAATAATTGTCTTATCCTCTTTTGGGGAATAATATGCTCCAGATGAAACAGATAGATCGTTCTTTAATTTTTCTGAATGAGAAATTTCCACAATATCAAACTCTCTATCATTTACAGAAACACTATCAAAAGATCCTTCTGCCCAAGTGAAAAACACAGCTTGATCATCTTCATACGTATCAGTTTCATCACCAAAGAAACCCCAAAAACCCCATGGAAGTTTTCTTAAAAAGTTATAACCACTCTTTGATTCATACCAATCAACTAAAGGATCTAAATCAATACCATTTGTGGTAACTTCCATCTCCTCCAAATAAGTTTTGATTTGAACTCCCGTTTGAAGTTCTTCTGGTAAGCCACTGATTATTATGCTTTTTGGTTGCGCCCAAACACTTGAAGCAAAAACGAACATTAGTAGCAATCCTAAAATAAATGTGAACTTTTTCTTCATATATAGTATCCTCCTTATAACATTATTATACATTAAAATTATATATATGACAAATTATATTTTTTTAAAGTTAACACTCACCTCAAAATATAAATTATAATTACTTGTTTTTTGTTATATATATGTCATATAAATGCTATTAATACTGACCTTTTCTTTTTCTGAAATTTAAATCAGTTTTGCATGGATAAACTCATGTAGCACGTTAATAATCTTCATTATTTCTTACAATTGTTTTACTTTCAATTCCTAGTTAATCTTTTTGTATTATATGTCTTAATTCAATAACTTCATTATTTATTTTCCTTTTCTTTAAGATTAGTATACCATGTAAAAAGACTAAAAATAATTTTTAGTCTTTTGTTTGTTATCTTGGATTTTTCAGTTTTGCTTGAGCCAAAGCTAATTTAGCTATTGGTATTCTAAATGTTGAACATGATACATAATCAAGTCCAAGTTCATACCAATAATTAACTGAGAAAGGATCTCCACCATGTTCACCACATATACCTAACTTTAATAATGGGTTAACATCTTTTGCTTGTAATATTGATATTTTTACTAACTCTCCTACTCCTTCAACATCTATTCTATTAAATGGATCAAAAGTAAATATTTGTTCTTTATAGTAATCATCTAAAAACTTTGATGCATCATCTCTAGAAAAACCATATGTCATTTGAGTTAAGTCATTTGTTCCAAATGAGAAGAATTCTGCTTCTTCACCTAATTGACCAGCAATAATACATGCTCTTGGGGTTTCAATCATCGTTCCTATTTTATATCTAACTTTTCCACTAGGATCTATTTTTTTAATGGTTTTTAATACTAAATCTTTTATATATAAATATTCTTTTATATCACTTACTAGAGGAATCATTAATTCTGGCTCTGTATTAATGCCATCCTCAATAGCATTTAATGATGCTTCTATAATAGCTCTTGTTTGCATTACAGCAATCTCTGGATATGTTATAGCTAATCTAACACCACGATGGCCCATCATTGGATTAAATTCTGCTAAGCCATCTATTCGTTTTAATATTTCATCATAACTAATATTTAAAGCTTGAGCCAATGAATTAATCTCTCTTGATTCTTTAGGTAAAAATTCATGAAGTGGTGGGTCTAAATACCTTATTGTAACAGCATAACCATCCATTTCTTTATATAAATCGTAAAAGTCTTTTTTCTGATAATCTAATAATTTTTCTAGTGCTTCTTCCTTACTCTTTTTATTATTACTTAAAATCATTTTTCTAAATTCAAATATTCTTTCTTCATCAAAGAACATGTGCTCTGTTCTACATAAGCCAATTCCTTCTGCTCCAAATTCTCTAGCCATTCTTGCTTCTTCTTTTGTATCAGCATTAACTCTAACATTCATGTCTCTAACTTCGTCTACCCATTCCATAAACAATTGGAAATTAGAATCAATTTCAACATCTTTGGTTTTTATCATGTCTTTATAAACTTTACCAGTTGATCCGTCTAAAGAAATATAATCACCTTCTTTAATCTCGTCTCCTTTATCATTATATAAAGTTTTTGTTTTTTCATTAATCATTAAATCTTGGCAACCACTTACACAACATTTACCCATTCCTCTTGCTACAACTGCTGCGTGTGAAGTCATACCACCTCTTAGAGTTAATATACCCTTAGCTATAACCATACCATCTATATCTTCTGGCGAAGTTTCTACTCTAACTAATATAGTATCTTCATCTACATGTTCTTTTAAGTCATCAGCATGAAAATATATTTTACCAGTTGCTGCACCAGGTGATGCTGGCAAACCTTCTCCAATTATTTTTCCTTGGTTTAAATCTTCTTCATCAAAAGTAGGATGCAATAATTGATCTAATTGTTTTGGGTCAACCATTAATAACGCTTCCTCTTTTGTTATTAAGTTGTCTTTAACTAAATCAATAGCTATTTTTAATGCTGCGCCAGCTGTTCTTTTACCATTTCTGGTTTGTAAAATATATAATTTATTATTTTCAATAGTAAATTCCATATCTTGCATATCTTTATAATGTTTTTCTAGTTTTTTACCTATTGATTCAAACTCATTATAAATATCAGGCATAATTTCTTTTAATTTAATAATGTCTTCAGGAGTTCTTATACCTGCTACAACATCTTCACCTTGAGCATTTATTAAGTACTCACCATATAATTTATTCTCACCAGTTGAAGGATCTTTAGTAAATGCTACTCCTGTTCCAGAGTTATCATTTAAATTACCATATACCATTTCTTGTATATTAACAGCTGTACCCCAATCTGATGGTATGTCATTTAATCTTCTATATGTAATAGCGCGATTATTATTCCATGATTTAAACACTGCTTTTATACTATCAAATAATTGATCATATGGATCACTTGGAAACTCTTTATTAGTTTTTTCTTTAAATATAACTTTATATTCTTTAATAACTTCTTTATACATTTCTATTGAATCATTATTATGTTTCTTTTTAATTTCATCAAACTTATCATCAAATATATTTTTATCTATTTCATAAACTACATCACTAAACATTTGAACAAATCTTTTATATAAATCATATACAAACTTATAATTATTTATTTTGTTTGCAAAACTACTAGCTACTTCATCGTTTAATCCCAAATTAAGAACAGTATCCATCATTCCAGGCATACTTGCACGTGATCCACTTCTAATTGATAAAAGTAATGGATTATTTAAATCTCCTAGTTTTTTATTTGTTTTAACTTCTAATTCTTGTATCTTAGTTTTAACTTCTTCTATTATATTTGGTGATAAAGATTCATTATCTTTATAAAATTTCAAACATGCTTCCGTTGTTACTATAATTCCACTAGGAACAGGTAATCCTAAATTTGTCATTTCTGATAAATTAGCACCTTTACCTCCTAGTAATTCTTTCATATCTTTGTTTCCCTCTTCGAAACTATAAACATATTTATTCTTCATAATCAATCCCCTTTCTTGGATGTGTTTTTAAATATATATCTTTTATTTCTTTATTTGATACATGAGTGTATATTTCAGTAGTGTTTATATTCTCATGTCCTAGTAGAGCTTGTACTGATTTGATATCCGCCCCATTATTTAGTAAGTGTGTAGCAAATGTATGTCTTAGTGTATGAGGAGAAATCTTTCTTTTACTACTAATATATTTTATACTATCTCTTACTACTTTATATATAGAACTACTACCTAATTTATTACCAAATCTATTTATAAATAAATATTCAGATGTTTTATTATTTAATAACTCTGATCTAGCATTGTTTAAATATTCATTTAAACTGTTATATGCATCAGTACCAAAATAAACTTCTCTTTCTTTATTACCTTTACCTACTACCTTTATAATTTTATCACTTTTATTGATGTTTTTTAACATTAAATTAGTAATTTCGTCTAATCTTATTCCAGTTGAGTATAATAATTCAATAATTAACTTGTTTCTTATATCAAATATAGACTCATTTGGTAAGTTATTTATTAAATCATCTATTTCATTATAATTTAAATAATGAGGTAAATTCTTTTCTATTTTAGGATTAGATATATTATTAAAAATATTGTTGTTTATTAATTTAATATCTAATAAATATTCATAAAACATTCTTAAGGATGTTAATTTTCTTGCTATAGTTTTATTAGTTAATTTATTATCATCTAATATTTTTAAATAATCCCTAATGTTATTCCTATTTATTTTTAAATATTTAATATTATAATCTTCTAAATATAACTGATAATCATTTAAATCAGATAAATAACTTTTAATAGTGTTAGCTGAGTAATTTAATTCTTTTTCTAAATACTCTTCATACCTCTTTATTATATTATTCATGCTGTATATAATTTTAACATATAAAGAGTTATTAACAAAATAAAAAAGGACTAATAAGTCCTTATCTTGATTTTGATACTAAATCTGTTTCTAATTTTGTTATTTGATCTCTTAATTTATATAATTCTCTTTCTTTATCACGAATATCTGTTTTTATATCTTGGGTTATTTCAAATCTAATTTGATGGTCAGGCCATATATTATGTGCGTTTTCTATTTGTGAATGTAATCTTTCTAATTCGATAACTAAACTATATTCAGCATATTGCATATCTCTTAATAAATCTTCTTTAACTAAAGGTATTTCAGTAACACTTTTATTATTAGAAGCTTCTTCTGGATACTTACCATCATTCGGTCCCAAAAATGTTAATTGATTGTCTTCTTCGCTTACAGTATTATATTTTTTATTCATAATCTCATCACCCGATATTCATAATAACATAAAATTTATAAAAGGTAAAATCATTTTTCCAATTTTGAAAATTGGTTTATTATTTCATCTTTTAGAGTTGTTTTTCTATTAGTAGCATAATCATTATTTACACCATTTAAAAAGATGTTTGGCTCTCCAATTAAAATTAAAGATTTTTTGGCTCTGCTGACTGCAGTATATATTAATTTGTTATATAACATGAAGTTATATTCTCTTAAAATAGGTAATATTACATGATTAAATTCACTACCTTGACTCTTATGAACAGATATAGCATAAGCATGTTTAATATTTATTAATTCCCTTCTGGTAAATTCAACTATATTATCATCGAAGTCTAAAATTATTTTAGTGTTATTACCATAATTCATAATAGATTTAATATAACCAATATCACCGTTAAATATATTTTTATCAGGATCATTAGTTAACTGTAATACCTTATCATTTTCTCTAAATATAATATTGTTATATATAAGTTCGTTTTTCTTAGAAGATTTGGGATTATACATCTCTCTTAATATTACATTTATATTATCAATACCATTAACTCCTCTATATATCGGTATCAATACTTGGATGTTTTCTTCTTTGATATTTTTAGATATTGAAGATTTAATAATCTCTTTTAAATATTTAATAAAATTATTCCCCTCGGTTAATATAAAACTATAATCATCCCTTTTAGTTAAAAAGTGTTCTTCAATATCTTTTTGTTTTATTTCCTTTGCTAAATAAGGAATAAATGAAGATTCACTTTGACGATATATATTTGATAAGAGTACATAGTTAAACATATCCGATTCTATTAAATCGTTTAACACATTACCAGCTCCTACAGACGGTAATTGAAAATAATCACCAACTAAAATTAATTTCACATCATCTCTTAGAGCTTCTAATAATGAAGCAAATAATTTAACATCAATCATACTAGCTTCATCAACTATAACTAATTTATGCATTGTTTGATTGTATTTATTATATTCAAATGTATCTTGGTCTTTTCTCCACTTTAAATATCTGTGAATTGTATAAGCATTCAAATTAGTGGCGTCACTCATCTTTTTACTAGCTCTTCCTGTTGGAGCTATTAGGGCTATACTTTCGGCAACTTCAACTGGACTTAATTTATATTCTTTTTTATACAAATTAACTATACCCTTTAATATTGTTGTCTTTCCTACGCCCGGTCCACCTGATATAATTAAAAAGTTTTCTTCTAACGCTAACTTAATAGCCTTTTTTTGATCATCGTCGTATATCAACTTGGTAGTATCTTCCAATGATTTTATTTTAGAATCAAAATCTTTTACTTTAGTTATTTTGTTTTTACTTAAATCATATAATATATTAGATATATTTTTTTCAGCATTGTAATACTCAGTTAAATAAAGTTTTTTATTTATGTATAAAATATCATCATATTCATTTATAATTTCTATAATTTCATCTTCGGTAATACTAATCTTATAATAATGATTTAAAAATATTACCGCTGTAGATATATCATAATAAGTATCACCTTCTTTTTCACTTATTAATTTTAAAGTCTCAACCAAAGTGTGATATTTCCTATAATTATCTAGTTCATCATAATTTTTTATATATATACTATCAAGTAAATTAAAATCAATTAACTCCTTTAATCTATAAAAATCATTATTTAAAATATTTTTAGTATTATCTTTATATTTATTTACTATCAAAGCACTGTGTTCATTACTAAAACCAAGTTTTTCTAACTTTGTAAAGATTTCGCTATCTTTATAATATTCATTAATACTATTCCATATTTTATTAGCTCGTGCTTCTGGTATACCTGCATCAATTATATTATCCAAAACTTTGATTTTTTCCATAGTTTCATCTTTATATTTTTTATATAATTTATTAGCAGTTACTTTACCACATCCGGCAACTAAATCTGAAGTTAAAAACTCTATTATTTTCTCTTTTGATGTTAATTCAACTTTTGAATAACTAGATACATTAATTTGATGATTTTGATATTTTTCACTATAAGTATAATCCCCTTTTAACATTAAATTTTCAGTATAATTTATATTGTAAAATGTACCTACTGCTACAACAAACTTTTCCTCTATGTTATCTAAATCTGTTTCATCCACTCGAAAAAGTAAAACGGTATAACCGTTTGTTTCATTTTGATATAGGATTTTTCGTACTTTACCAGTAAAGGTATGCAATATAATCACCACATAAAGTATAGCATAAAAAAAGATGATTACTCATCTTTAATTATCAAATTTTGTTTGGAATAGTTTTAAAGCTTTATTAAATTCAGCTTCGTCATCTAACCCTACTAAGTCTGGACCAACATCTTTTCTTATACATACATCTTTTGGATCATTAACATTAGCTAGAAATACATAATTATCAATTTCATCTAACACAGCATAGTCAAGTCCATCTTCAAGAGTATATACTTTTAATTCAACTTTATTATTCATTTTACTTCCCTCTTAATCTTTCTTCTAAGTTTGACTCAACCATATCCAGTTGTTCACTTCTTAGTATTAAGTCATCCATTGCCTTTGAATATGCTCTCATATCAAGTTCTCCACTTTCTTTTAAGAAACCATATCTTGCTACTAACTCTGTAAATTTATTAGGAAGATTATCCCACATAGCGTTACCTTGGTGCATGTGTTTTAATTTCGCTTGTATTTCATTCATATGAACTAATTCTTGTCTTTCTGGTAATTCTTTCATACTTCTATACATTTTATACAATTCAAGTAAAATATCTTTTTCTTGATATATACCCTTATCTGATAAACTTGTATTTATTGCTAAAGCATTCTCATAGTTATCATATTCTACTGTTTCGCTAGAATATACATAATTATCTTGAACTTGCTCTACATATGCAGGTCTTACATCTTTCACAATATTATGATCTGATAATTTTTGATATCCATAATGTAAACCTATTCCTATTAACATAGCTGTGGTTAGTATTAAAAATCCTTGAGTAACTTCTTTCATTTTCTGTATTTTTTTGGCACGTTTTTCTTTACCAATAGATTTTCTCTTGGCATTTTCCAAATCTCTAGGGCTCATTTAATCACTTCCTTATAATACAATTTTAACATAAATTATCTTTCTTAACAATTAATTTATGTAATGTGTTTACATCTAAATTATCTTTAATTTTCAATCTAATATAATTGTCTGTATGGCCATAACTAAAACCTTTTTTATTTTCTTCTATTAATATTTCTAATTCTTGATTTATAAACCTTGAATTATATTCTTGTTCCATTTTTTTTCCTACTGTTATTAGTTCTCTACTTCTATTTTTTATTATTTCTCTATCGATTTGATTATCCATCTTACTGGCTCTAGTTCCAATACGATTAGAATATGGAAAAACATGTATTTTACTAAATTTCACTTCTTTTGATGTTTTAATCGTTTCTAAAAAATCTTCTTCACTTTCACCCGGATGACCTACAATAATATCAGTAGATATACTTATATCTGATCTTATATTTCTTATTTCATTTATTTTAGATATATAATATTTTAAATCATATTTTCTATTCATTAACTTTAATACTTTGTTACTTCCTGCTTGAAGTGGAACATGTAAATGATTAGAAAACTTTTTATTGTGTTTTAACATTTCCATAAAATCTTCTTTTAACTCAGTTATTTCGATACTAGACAAACGTATTCTATACAACTTTTCAATTTTAGATAAATCGTTTATTAAATCAACTAAATTTTTATTATTACTTTTATATGTACCAGTATTAATTCCAGTTAAAACGATTTCTTTATATCCATTATTAACTAAATCATTAACTTCTTTTAATATAGCGTTATACTCTTTAAATCTTAAAGGACCTCTCAAATAAGGAATAATGCAATATGAACAAAAATTGTGACACCCATCTTGGATTTTAACAAAAGCTCTTGTATAAAAAAATGATTTAATATTCATCTTGTCATATGAAAAACACGATGGCATATTTATTTCTATTAGTTCTTTTTTTTCTAAATTATTAATTATCAAATCAGGAATACTGTTTTTGTTTGAATTACCTAAAATTAAATTAGCTCCTTCATATTTTTTATAATCATTTTGAGAACTACACCCACACACAACTAAAAAAGACGAAGGATTATCTCTTTTAACCCTTCTATAAAATTTAGCTGATTTATTATCGGCGTTGTGAGTTACACTACAAGTGTTAATTATTACTATATCAGCTACTTTAAAATCTGATGTTTTATCAAAACCATATTCTATTAATTTTTCACTAATATAATTTGATTCGTATAAATTAACTTTACATCCAAATGTTTCAATATAAAACTTCATATAATCACTTTAATTTATCTTCAAATCCTTTTAATTTTTTTAAATAGTCTTCTTCTTTTTTATATAGGACAGCATCAGGATTAACTTTAAACATGTCATCTTTATTTATTTTTTTAATAGACATCCCTTCTACTTCTTTTTCTTCTATATAATTCAAATCATTAAATTTATGTATTTCTTTTAACTCATCATAACTAATAATAGCTCTTTTTTCTTGCTCTTCCTCATAACTTGTAAATTCTGATTTATCACTTATTTCGTTTAAGTCTTGATTAATGTTTTCTAGCTCATCTTTATTTTTAAAAGTTTTTATACTATCTGTGTATACATCTTCATTAATTTTAATAAAATATATTAAAACAATTATTAATATAAAAAGTAAAATTACAGAAAAGAAAAAGACAACATCTATAAATGTTATAATTGTAAATAATTCTTTTAAATCACTTAATATCTTCATATTGACTCCTAATATATTATATCACAAAATCTAATTAGTTAGATGCTAGTTTATATGGATTATCTTTTGTTCCTTTACCTGTCATGTTAATTACTTTAATAATATTAATAACTGGTCTTATTTCTCTTATTAAAAAACCATCTACATCATCGCTTATATCACCATTACTTTTAACATAAAATGGATGATATTTATCCTTTTTTAATGCTGCACCACTCATTGTAAAATAACCATTGTTTATTGATGAATCATTTAGATAATAATCGTTATTAACTTTTTTATATGACGAGCCTGCATAAATAACTTCATCAATAGTTATTAATCCTATTTTAGAAGAATAATTATTTCCTAAACATTTAAATGTTGCGATTTTATCTTCCACAATTCTTTTATAAGGTGATAATATTTCATTCTCAGTTATTTCAGTGTTATCATTACAAAATTTATGATATGAAACAAACTCATCATATGTATCAATATTTTCGTTATACCATGTTTGTAAATAATTATAAATGGGTGAAATATCGAAATTCAATTTTTCTATATCAGAGTATAATTTTCCTTCTAGATCTGAATTTTCTAATATTAATTTTACAGATCCATCTCCATTTATACGAACTATTCGCCAAACCAGATTTGCAAATGAAACAAAATTATTATTTGCTGATCCTCTAAAATAATATGTATTGCCATCATCATCAATGTCTTTAATTAATCCTTCATCCATTGTAGCCACTTCATTACCTACATTTGTAATACTTTTTTCTTTATATTCATTATGGTCTAATATCAAACTGGCAAAAGTTTCTTTTTCACCTTCTTCTTTACTAACTCTTAATTTAGCTTTAAAATTGTTAACATTATTTAACATATTCAAAGTATAATAATGCGTTTCGTTAGGTTCAATACTTATAAAACTAGATATAATGTTATCTTCTAACACCTTCTTTATACTTGTTTTATTATCTGAAGTTAATTCATAAGAAATTTTGTGATTATTATTTTTTATATCATCAAAATATATATAATAATATTCGATTTCTTCACCATTATTTGTTACTGAAAATTTTATGTTCTTAGAGTTACGTCTACTAATTTTAAATGAATTTAAATAATTAATAGATAAAGGTATATCTATTTCAATCGATGAATCATTTCTGTATTTAAGATAAGTTTTAAAACTTAAAAAAACTAATAAAGTTACACTTAACAATATAGTTATAAATAATAGTGGAACTTTAAATCTAGCTCTCATATCTACCTCTATATTGAGTTTATAATTTATTAGTTAATTTGTCAATTTAAATACTACTTATAAATGCTTTGAAAACTTCTTAAATTCATCTTCTTTATCAAGTTTTGTTTCACTTAATTCTTTTAATAAATCTTTTTGTTTTTTAGTTAGTTTTCTTGGAGTTATTATATTTATAATTGCATACATATCTCCCCTAACTAAACTATTTCTTATTTTAATTCCTTTTTTAGATAATTTTAATTTTGTTTGGTTTTGGATTCCTGCTGGAATATCCAATATTACATTTCCATGTAATGTAGGAATTTCTTTTTTTGTTCCTAAAGTAGCTTCTGCTAAAGTTACAGGTACATCTAAATAAATATCTTTCCCTTCTCTTGTAAATATTGGATGAGACCTAACCGTAAAATATAAATACAAGTTACCTCTTGGTCCACCATTGTATCCAGCTTCTCCTTTTCCACTTAAACGTAATCTATCTCCAGTATCTATTCCTTCAGGTACTTCTACTGTTATTGTTTTTTTAACAACTTCTCTACCTGCACCTCTACAATTAGAACATGTCTCATCGTACACAACACCTTTTCCACTACAAGTAGAACAAGTTGTCTGAGATTGCATTATACCGAATATCGTTCTTTGTTC
>CAZJTX010000002.1:24961-62863 GCA_964549115.1 uncultured Muribaculaceae bacterium
CCAAAACCTCCACCTTGATTATTAAAATCAGCTGATCCAAATGTATCATATTGCTTACGTTTTTCCGCATCTGATAACACTGCATAAGCTTCACCTATTTCTTTAAACTTAGCTTCTGCATTTGGATCTTTGTTAACGTCAGGATGATTTTCTTTAGCCAATTTTCTAAACGCGGATTTAATTTCTGCGTCAGTTGCACTTTTATCAACACCTAATATTTCATAATAATCTTTTTTATTCATTTGTATCACCACTGTATAATTTATTTAATTCTTTTAAGTTATATTCAAATTCATCGAAGGCAAACTTATATACTTCATCACTTAGCATATCTACCCCCGCTACTTTTAATGATTTAACTGGATCTAATGTAGAACCTAACTTTAAAAATTTCATATAATTTTCTAAAGCACCTTTTTCTTTTTTATATATTTTATCCGCTATATATAGTGAAGCTATATAACCAGTTGCGTATTGATATACATAAAAATTATAATAAAAATGTGGTATTCTACTCCATTCATATTTTATTTCTTCATTAACTATAACATCATTACCAAAGTATTTGTTATTTAATTTTAAATACTCTTCATTTAACACATCTTTTGTTAATATTATATTTTCAAAATCATAATCATGTATTAATTTTTCAAACTCACTAAACATAGTTTGTCTTACAACCGCACCTTTAAATCTATTTATACTCGCATCTATTAATAACATTTTATCTTTCTTATTAGATGTATTATCTAACATATATTTAGATAGTAATATTTCATTTACTTGACTTGCTACTTCCGCTACAAATATAGAATAGTTATAATTATTATAGTTTTGATTATTCATAGCATAATAATAATGCATTGCATGACCCAATTCATGAGTTAATGTAAAAACATCATTTAATTTGTTTTCATAATTAAGTAATACATATGGATGTGCTTTATATGAACATGTCGCATATGCTCCACTTCTTTTGTATTTATTAGGATATATATCAATCCAATTATTATCAAATGCTTTATTTAAAGCATTTGTATAATTTTTACCAAGTACCTTCAAAGAATTTAAAACTAATTCTTTTCCTACATCAAAAGAATATTCTTTATTACCTTCTTTAATTAATGGTGTATATGTATCATATAAATTTAATTCTTTTAAGTTTAATATTTTTTTTCTTAAAGGCCATTGTTTATGTAATACCTTAATATTCTTGTTAACATTATTTATTAATTTATTATATACTTTTATATCTATATTATTATTAAATAAACTTTTTTCTAAACTTGACTTATATCCTCTTATATTTGATATATTATTGTTGTTTTTAACCTCAGTTTTAATAAATGTAGTATAAGTATCATTAAAGTTCTTATATGCTTTATACATCGTATAAAATGCTTCTTTTCTAACTCTTTTATTTCTTGATTCTAAATATCTAGAATAATTAGAATTAGTTAATTCAACCTTTTTATATAATTCATCTCTTATATAACCAAGTTTCATATTAACATCACTCAATATACTAAATGCTTCATTTGGTAATCTAAATGATAAACTAATTTTACTTAATAATTCTTCCTCATTATCATTTAGTGTATGTTTTTTAAATCTAAATACTTCTTTTAAATTTAATTTAAATTCTTCTAAGTCTTTAAATTCTTCAATATATTTTAAAACTAATTTATAATCTGACTTTAATATTTCCGGTATTAAAAAAGATATATTAGTCTGATACTTATTATATATATTTAATACTTTATTATAATGCTCATTAAATTTAGTGTTGGATAAATCAAAATCATTATTTAAATGAGCATAAATATATAAATTTTCTAATATAATTGATATTTCTTGATCCAACTTCAAAACTTCATATAAAGTTTTAGAATTACTCATTACTTTATTTTTATATTTTAAAATTTCATTTAACCTTTTAGTAATGCTATTTAATTCTTTTATAAATTCTTTTTCATTTTTATATAAATCAAAAGTATTAATTTTGTATTTATTTAATATATCTTCTCTTAACATATATACCTTCCTAACTAGAGAAAGGTTCTAGTTTACTAGAACCTTATTTCTCTTCAAATTTTGCTTCTTCAACATCGTCTTCTTTTGGTGCTTCTTCTGTTTCTGGTTGTTCAGCTTGAGCCTTTTTGGCTTCTTCTTCATATATCTTACTTGATATATCCATTATAGCTTTATTTAATTCTTCTGTCTTAGATTTCATATCATCTATTACATCTGATTCAATTGCTTTTTTAAGTTCTTCTATTTTAGATTCAATATCTTTTTTATCATCTTCTGATATTTTATCTTTTAACTCTTCTAAAGCCCCTTCAGTTGTAAATATTGCATGATCTGCTGCATTTTTAATTTCAGCTTCTTCTTTTTTCTTTTCATCAGCTTCTTTATTAGCTTCAGCTTCTTTAACCATTCTATCAATTTCCTCATCTGATAAATTAGATGATGCGGTTATAGTAATTGATTGTTCTTTATTAGTTCCTAAGTCTTTAGCAGTAACATTAACAATACCATTAGCATCAATATCAAACTTAACTTCAATTTGAGGTACTCCTCTTCTTGCTGGTAATATATTTGTAAGTTGGAAATTACCTAAAGTTTTATTATCGCTTGCCATAGGTCTTTCACCTTGTAAAACATGTATGTCTACCGCTGGTTGGTTATCAACCGCTGTTGAGAATACTTGTTGCTTACTTGTAGGTATAGTTGTATTTCTATCTATTAAGACTGTCATTACATTACCTAATGTTTCTATACCAAGTGATAATGGTGTTACATCTAATAAGACTATATCATCAACTTCTCCAGTTAAAACTCCACCTTGGATAGCTGCTCCCATAGCAACTACTTCATCAGGGTTAACACCTTGACTTGGAGCTTGTCCTAATTCTTTTTCAACTATATTTTGAATATAAGGTATTCTTGTAGATCCACCTACTAGTAATACTTTATCAATATTTTTTTTAGTTAACTTAGCATCTTTTAAAGAATTTTTAACTGGTTCTAAGGTTTTATCAAATAATTCTTTACATAATCCTTCAAACTTAGCTCTAGTTAAACTCATATCTAAATGTAATGGTCCTGCATCTGATTGAGTTATAAATGGTAAACTAATTTGAGTAGTTGTAACATTCGATAAATCTTTTTTAGCTTTTTCTGATGCATCTCTAACTCTTTGCATTGCCATCATATCTTTAGATAAATCTACACTATGTTCTTTTTTAAATTCTTCAACTATGTAATTAGCTACTATTTCATCAAAGTCATCTCCACCTAGTTTGTTATTTCCACTTGTAGATTTAACTTCAAATACTCCATCTCCTAATTCCATAATAGATACGTCAAATGTACCCCCACCTAAGTCATACACTAATATAGTTTGGTTTTTATCTAACTTATCTAAACCATATGCAAGAGCTGCAGCTGTAGGTTCATTAATAATTCTTTCAACTTCTAAGCCGGCTATTGTACCAGCATTTTTAGTTGCTTGTCTTTCCGCATCATTAAAATATGCTGGAACTGTAATAACTGCTTTTGTTACTTTTTCTCCCAAGTAAGCCTCAGCATCAGATTTTAATTTACCTAATACCTTTGCACTAATTTCCTCAGGAGTATATTTCTTACCATTAGCCTCAACTGTTTTATTAGTTCCCATTATTCTTTTAATAGATGAGATTGTGTTTTTAACGTTAGTTACTGCTTGTCTTTTGGCAATTTCTCCAACTAATTCTTCATCCCCTTTAAATGCAACAACAGATGGGGTTGTTCTGTTTCCTTCCGCACTATTAATTATTTTTGGCTCTCCGCCTTCTAGTATAGATACAACTGAATTTGTAGTACCTAAGTCTATTCCTATTATTTTACTCATATTTATCATTCCTTCCTTTATTCACTTACTTTGACCTTTGCTGGTCTTATAACTTTATCTTTATATGCATATCCTTTTTGCATAACATCTGTAACAATATTTTTTTCTACCCCTTTTTTCTTTGCTGTTAATAGTGCATCAGCTAAATTGGGATCAAATTCTTTATTTATACAATCAATCTCATGTACTCCAATATCTTTTAATAAACCAATAAACGCTGCATATATCATTTCAAAGCCTGATAAGAATTTTTTTACATCTTCTGAAGCATTTGAATATGTCGTTATAGCTCTTTCAAAATCATCTGTTACATCCAATAATTTAATTATTAAGTCTCGGCCTTCATATTTTTTAACATAATCTATCTCTTCGTTAGATCTTCTACTAATGTTTCTTATTTCAGCTAGTGATCTTAAATATTTGTCATTTAAGATATCATACTCTTTTTTTAGTTTTTCTAATTCAGATGGTTTTTTAGTCTTCTTTTTCTTAACCTCACTCATTTTATTATTCCTTTCTTTTTTCTAATAATTTTTCTATATAATTAAGTATTCCCATAATTTTACTATAATCCATTCGTTTAGGTCCCACTATCGCAATAGTCCCTTCTTCTCCTTCTATGTTATAACTTTTCTTTATAACAGATACTCCTGGATCAAACTTAGTATCTTCACCTATATATATTTGAATGTCTTCTTCTTTTAAATCACTTTTTAATTTCTCCAGACTATCTAAATCTTCAAATTTGGTAGTTAATTTTTTAACTTCTGATACATCTTGATATTCAGGATGATTTAACATTTTTGTTTTACCTTGAACATATACTTTAGATCTTTCTTTTACAAAATCATCGAATGCTTTATAAAACATATTGTATATCGCTTCATGTTGTTCTATTTCTTTTACTATAATAGGTTTTATTTCAAACTCTAATCTTTCTCCGACCTTATCTATAGGTGTTCCTATTAACATTTTATTTATAATTTCACTAACTCTAATTATTTCATCTATATTAGTGTTAATGGCAAGTGTAAATGTTTTATTTTGAACTATTCCTTTATTAGTAGCAACAAGTGCTATAATCTTTTCTTCATCTAATTTAATAATGTCTACTTTTTGTAACAAGTTTTCTTTACTACTCTTACCTAAAACTATACTTGTGTAATTTGTAATATCACTAATTATTTCCATACTTTTGTTAATAGCATCACTTATTACTAAATCATTATTAGAAAATATAGTTTGTAATTTTAATACATCTTTTCCAGTTAACTCTTCTGGTGCCATCAAATGCTCTACATAGTATTTATAACCTTCTTCACTAGGTATTCTTCCACTAGATATATGATGTTTTTCTATATATCCTAATTTTTCTAATATTGCCATTTCATTTCTTATAGTGGCACTAGAACATTTAAATTTATTGCATAAAGATTTGGATGATACTGGTTTAACATCCTTAATATATGTTTCAACAATTTCTTTTAATATCGATTTTTGTCTACTATCCATATTAGCACTCCCTTTTCTTTATTGCCAAAATAATTATAATATTAAAATTAGCAGTTGTCAATACCCAAGTGCTAATTTTATATAAAATAAAAAACCAAGATATTATTCTTGGTCTCTTTTTCTTATTTTTTCTTGGATTTCTTCTTCTAGTCGTTCTATGTTATTGTCTCTTACTACTAAGCTATCCATTTCTTTTTTATATTTTCTCATGTTTACTTCATCATTCTTATTTACATAGCCATATTTAATTATTAGATCTTCAAAACTATCTGGTAGTAATTCGAATACTTCTTCTCCTGAGAACATTAACTTCAAATTAACTATAATGTCATCCATATGTTCTTCCGCATTAACTTTAGAAACTTTTAGCATACTTCTATACATTTTATATGTTTCAATAAGAACATCACTTTCTTCGATATTACTCTTATTATTTAAATTGTTTCTAATTAATTCAGCATTTCTATAATTGTTAAACAACTTATCTTCCCCATCCATATAAATATTATCTTTAATTGACTCAACATATTCAACTTTAGAATCTTTTAAATCAGAACTATCTCTAACGTTATCCACAAACTTCAATCCAAACAAAATATTAGCATATAGAAAAAACGCAAAAGCAAAACTATAAACACTTGTTTTAACAATCAAAAACTCCCATTCTTTCTTAGTTCTTTTTTCTTTCCCTACTGATTTTTTGAAAATATTCGCATAGATATTATCGTCCATATTTCCCCCTTGAGTTATATATTCTACCACAATACTCTATTTAGGACAACTTATTATAAATTTACAACATACTCTTTAACTTAATTAACTCCAACTCTTCGGCTTTTAATTTTTGTTTTTCACTTTCAACCAAATTAGACGGAGCTTTATCCAAGAAGTTTTTGTTGTTTAATAAACTTTTTCTTTTTATAATAATAGATTCAAGTTCTTGTATTTCTTTTTCAATGTCCATTTCAATTACAGTCTCATTATAATACATAGTTAAACTATAATTCTTATATTGAACTATTACTTCTTTATTAAAATTATTATTATTCAATTTATCATTTAGCTTTAATAAATTATTAATTAAAATATAATTTTCATCGTTATTTAACTTAATACCAAAATCTTTTCCTATATTCAATTCTTTTTTAACGCTTCTAAAAGTTTTAACAAACTCTAACATATTATCTATGTCTTTTTCTTCGTTAAATACAAATTCTTTTTTAAATATTGGATATTCATCAACCATTATTGATTCATTTAATTTAACAGGCAATTTTTGATATATATCTTCAGTTATAAATGGAGAAAAGGGATGTAATAATTTTAATATGTTTTCTAATACATATAAAAGCACACTTTTTGTGGTATCGTTCATATTATATTTAGACGTTTCTATATAATTATCACAAAAATCATTCCATACAAATGAAATTAATTTGGATGATGATAAATGAAACTCGTATTTTTCCATATTAGTTGTTATCTCTTTTATAGAATTATGCAGTTTAGTTAAGATCCATTTATCTTCATTAGATAAATTTTTTAATTTTATTTTCTTTATATCACCAGTGTTTATTAGCACATATCTAGATGCATTCCATAACTTATTTAAAAAGTTCCATGATGATTTTACTTTTTCTTCACTATATCTTAAATCTAAACCCGGTGCTGATGATGTTGTTAGAAACAATCTTAGGGCATCTGTTCCATAATCATTAATAACATCTAGCGGATCTACCCCATTTCCAAGAGATTTAGACATCTTTCTTCCTTGTTCGTCTCTTATTAAGCCGTGTATTAAACAGTCTTTAAAAGGCCTATTATCGGTTAAATATAGACCTTGAAAAGTCATTCTATTTACCCAAAATGGAATAATATCATAACCCGTTACTAAAACATTATTTGGATAATACCTTTTATAGTCTTCTCCTTGATTTAAATAATCAAGTGTTGAAAATGGCCACAGTGCACTTGAAAACCATGTATCTAAAACATCTGGATCCTGTACCCATCCTTCTTCTTTAGGTGGGATGTTAGAAACATAAACTTCATCACCTTTATACCAAGCTGGAATTTGATGTCCCCACCAAAGTTGTCTTGATATACACCAATCATATGTTATTTCCATCCAGTGATTCATAATTTTTTCAAATCTATCTGGATAAAAATTAACTTTATTATTTTTATCTTTTTGGTTTATTAATACTCTATCAGCAAGAGGTCTCATTTTAACAAACCACTGTTTTGATAAATAAGGTTCAATCATTACATCTGTTCTTTCTGAGTGACCTACATTGTGTATAATTTCTTCTTCTTTGACTAATAAGTTTTCTTCTTTTAGTTTAGTTACAACTTGATCTCTTGCAACAAATCTATCTAAACCTTCAAATTCAAAAGCATGTTTATTCATAACCCCGTTTTTATCTATACAAATTATTTTATCTAAATTATGTCTCTCACCAATTTCAAAATCATTCGGATCATGTGCCGGGGTTATTTTAACTACTCCCGTTCCAAATTCCATATCAACATAGTCATCTGTTATTACTTTAATTGATCTATCGGTTAAAGGAACTATTACTTCCCTATTTAAAAATTCTTTATATTTATTATCCTTTGGATTAATAGCTACTGCTGTGTCTCCAAAAATAGTTTCAGGTCTTGTTGTAGCCACAACTAAATAATCATCACTATTTACTACTTTATATTTAATATAATATAAAGTTCCTTTTACTTCTTTATGAATAACTTCTTCGTTAGAAAGAGCTGTCATCGCAACTGGGTCCCAATTTATAATTCTCTCTCCTCTGTATATTAAATTATCATTATACATTTTAACAAAAGTATTTGTCACTACTTCAGATAAATCTTTATCTAATGTAAATTTCTCTTTAGAATAACTAAGAGATAATCCCAATATTGCCCATTGGTTTTTAATATTATCTTTATATTTTTTAGTCCATTCCCAAGCATGCTCCATCCATTCTTCTCTTTTTAAACTTCTTGGATCAATTCCTTCACTTTTTAATTTAGCATCTATTCTAGCTTGAGTAGCAATACCCGCGTGATCCATACCAGGCAAATATAATGCATCATAACCTTGCATTCTTTTAAATCGTATAATTATATCTTGCAGTGTATTATCCCATGCATGACCTAGATGTAAATTACCAGTTATATTTGGCGGAGGTATAACAATAGTAAACGGTTCTTTACTCTTATCCTTACTTTCAAACAAATTTTTGTTTAACCAAAAATCATATTTATTTTCCTCAACTTTTTTGTGATTATATTTAATATCCATATTAATCCAATCCTTTCTATTAAAAAACTAATTCTTCCAAAGGACGAATTAGTCGTGGTACCACCTTAATTTATACTTGTATACTTAACGCGTATTAACCGTTTAGACTCTGTCTACAACCTTCTTTAAACATCATTATTAGTTTACACCAAACACTAACTCTCTATAAATTGCTTTTAAATACTCCTTAAACGTCTTTGTCTAATAAAATTATTTTAACAAATTACTTATCTTTCTTCAACTAATTTTATTGTATAACCTTCCATCATGAATTTAACTTCTTCTCCACCTATATTAAAAGTGGTTGACCCTTCACTTGGTTCTTTCGTCTCTAATGGAGGTTGACTTAAATTATCATATAAATTGAGCATATTATCATGATATACAATTATATGATTATTATAAAAATAATGACTAAAAATGTTTTTATTATCTAACATCCTAGTTCCGTCATGCAAATATATTTCTGTCCTATTTTTTTTCAAAACTACAACCTTATCTGTATAATCATAAATCAAATGATCAAACGAAGCACTTAATTCTTTTCCTTCATTATCAATTAACATATACTTATCGCCTATCTTAGCTATAAATATATCCGTTCTTAATTCTTCATTTTCATTTAATCTGTATGTTAAACCTAAATAATCATATTTATAATCTAGGGCCATACTTATATTAGAAAGAAGCATTACTCCCCATTTTTTGTCTTTTTTAACTAACAACAAATCATTTTCTAAAGTTGTGTTATAAAATTTTATTTCCTCAAACTCACTCATTACTTTATCGTTATCAATTGAATATAAAACTAGCTTGTTATCTTTTATAAACGCATATTTCCCATTAATTGTTCCTAGAGTTTCTTTCATACCTGTATAATGATTAATAACTTCTGATTCTTCTGAAGATGTTGCAAAAGCACATTTTTCTAAAACACATTGATACTTACCCATATATAAATTATTTTCATCATAAAAATATAATGATCCGTCTCCTGTTTGAGAAGTGCTTTTACCCGTTTTATTTATCTTGATTTTCTGCAAAGTCCCGATAAAAGCCAGCGGAAAGATTAACACTAATAAAATTGCAATTACTATAAATGTTTCTTTATCTTTTAAGTTTTTCATAGTTCTACTCCAAAAGAATTATATTGTTTAGTTTCAAATGTTCCATCTGATTTATATAAAGTAATTGATAAATTATTATTATCCACAAAATTAAATGAGTTTTTAATATCATTAGTTAAATGTATTTTAGGATTAACACTTAATATATTATTAGAAGGATCCGTATATTTATATATTTCAATTTCATTATTATCTTTCAAACCAGCAAAATAGTTCTTTCCTAAAATCACATATTTAAACGGTTGACTTATTACAGTACCAGCTATACTATCAACCCTATATTGATTCCCACTTGTTTTTATTACTACATAATCATTCATATATGAAACTATTTCATTAGACGAAGATGTGATTTTTTCGCCAGTTTCTTTATGTAATACATATTCACTTCCATCATAGGCTAAAATATCATTAACCAAATATTTTATTGAGTTATATTTAAAAGTTAATACCGAAGTTAAACCAGATTTATTTATTTTAAATAATCCAAATTTTTTGTTTGTATTTTCAGCCATAATCAAGACATTTTCAGGTTCCACCATAAATATTCCACTTGTATCATGAAATCCTGCGTCTATATTGTTATAGGGTCCAACTGTTTTTTCTGTGTTCATATCTAAAAGCAGTATATTTTGAGTAAGGGCTAAAGGTTTTGAATCATTTATAAAAACATATCTTTCATTATATATAGGAACAAATCCATTTGATGCTCCAGTTAATGCTCTATTTAACAAAATTTTCTCTTTCGCTATAAAACAATTTTCAAATGCTTTTGATGATTTAGTTACATCGTTTTTATTGTTACATGTATAAGCATGAAGTAACATATCTTTTGCCTCATCTTTATATATATATAATTTACCATTAATATAGTTTACAAAAGAATACTGAGCATTTAGGGCGGTCTCAAACAAGTTATAATTATATTCTTTATTACCCACCACTACCTTTAAATTCATTTGTTCTGTAATATATTCAAATGCTTTTTCTTCTTTTAGTTTTTTATAAGATTTTTTATCAAATATATATTCATGATTATAAAATTTATTTGATAAATTAATTCTCTCTTCATTAACTTTGTTAAAATTATAATCTCTAATAGTTAGTTTATTATTGTTTATTAGAAATAATAAATCATCTTCTAATTTTACATAATCATAAATGTGATCATCTTGTTCACCTTCATAATTACTAATAACATGTACATCTCCAACTTTAAGAATTAATAAATCCATATTTAAATCTACTATTTTATTCGGAATGTTAGATTTAGTTAGAATTTCACCATATCCAAAAACACCATACATATCATCTTCTTTGAAAATATATTTATCTTTAAAATAATTCAAATCATTATAAACAGGTTTTATATGCTCAACATAACTATCATTATCGAATTCATAAGCACCATATAGTTCTTCCTCATTTTTAATAATAACTGTGTCGTCACTGGCTTTTCTTATTGATTGTAGTGTCTCTATATCTTTTTTTTCTTCAATATCATAAAATATTATGTCCTCATCATCTTGGACAAAAACATATCTATGATTATAAATAACACTCCTTATTAAAACATCCGAGTTATCTTCGTACTTATATTTAGTTATATTTAAATCGACATCATCCAAATCATAAAATGCAACATAACATTTATCTGCATCTGCTAACTTACATTTATATTCACCAATTTCATCACCAGATGGATCAAGAAAAATTAAATTACCATTTTTATATATAAAATTATCTTTTTCAATAACTATTTCGTTTTTTACTACGGGTTTGGTTTTCTTTCTAACTAAAAAGTATGTACCTACCCCTGCTCCAATAAATAAAAGAACGATACTTGCTATTACTATAATTTTCTTCTTCTTAGAAAGATTTTTAAATTTAGTTAATAATTTGAATTCTCTTTTTTCTTTTTTCATTTTATACCTCATTTATTATATACATTTTATCATAAACTAAAATAAATTATAACTTTAAGTTAGTTTTGAATTGTTTCTTAAATAGTTTTTCAAGGTTTTTTCTTGTTTTGGGGTATATCAAATATATTATTATTCCTATTACTAATATTATATATACTAAGTAATTTTCTATAAAATAATTATGTTCTTCCCACATATTTAACTGATTCTTTTTCGCTTCCCTCTCAGCTTTATATAACTGATCCAAATATTTATAATCTCCATATATATATTTAATCTCAGCTAAGCCTTCTTTCAAAATAAGTTCTTGTAATAACTCATTATCAGTAAATACCCATACTAGTTCTCTATCATATTTATCAATTTTTTCACTATTATTATCATACTCTAATTCAATTAAATTCGCAGTTTTCAATTTATTACAAGTAAACAAACTGGCTTCTTCACCATACTTTTCTTTTTTAATTGTTGATTCCGGAGTATCTATTGCTAAAAATCTAGCCTTTATATTGTTACCGTCGTAATTAAACCATGCAGTATCACCATCTACACATTTATGTAATGTAACTTCAAATTTATCTGCATAAACATTAGTTATAAATATAAACATTAGAAATATAGTTAATATTTTCTTCATTAATCTACTCACTCAAATATTTTTTTAAGACTGCTTCTAATTCTTTTACCGAAATGGGTTTTCCCAAATAATCATCAAATCCTTTTGCTAGGAATTCTTCTTTTGAAGTTGCTATAACATCAGCTGTTATAACAACTATTGGTTTATCATAGCCTTCATTCTTTAATTTTTTCATCATTTCTGTACCAGTCATATCAGGCATCATCTCGTCTAATAACAACAAATCATATTCATTACCTTTATCGATTAATTCCAAACCTTCTTTAGCACTTAATACCATATCTGTTGTGCATTCATATTTTTCTATAAATCTTCCCGCTACTTTCAAATTCATTTCATTATCATCAACGATTAATATTTTTTTACCTTTACAATTAATTCCAAATTTTGCATCTTCTAATTCGGGTGATATTTTGCAAGTTGTATCCGCACCTATTTTTTGGTCAAGTGAGACAGAAAATCTAGAACCTTCTCCAAATACACTGTGAACTGTTATATGACCACCCATTAAATCTACTAAACTCTTCGTAATGGCTAAACCTAACCCAGTCCCTTCAGTGGTAGTATTCTTCTCTTCTGATAATCTATCAAACTTTTTAAACAATTTACTTACCATTTCTGGTTTGATCCCTTTACCAGTATCTTCAACTATTATAAACAAGCGGCATACATTGTTTTTTATAACTGAATTTATTGTAAATGTAACTTTTCCATTTTTAGTATATTTAGCGGCATTACTTAATAAGTTAATTAAAATCTTTTTAATATTAACTTGATCCCCATAAAGTGTTTTTGGAATGTCCTCAGCTATTTTTATTATAAATTCATTATTATTTTCTTGAAATTTGTAATCTATAACTTTTATTACACTCTCAAACATTTCGTACGGATTATAACAAGCATTAACAATTTCAACATTCCCAGATTCTATTTTAGACATATCTAAAACACTTCCTACTATATCAAGAAGTATTTTAGATGCTTCAACAATATCTTTTGAAGTATCTTTAACTTCTTCTAAAGATTTGGCATTCTCATTTAATTCACTTAATCCTATAATAGCATTTAGAGGAGTTCTAATTTCATGGGACATACTTGATAAAAATTCTGATTTAGCTTTGTTTGATTTATCAGCCATGTCTTTAGCTAGTTCCATCTCATGCAACAATTTTAAATCCGGATTTTCTATTGTTATATACATTACAAATATAATAACTCCCATTGAGGCATTAACTAATAATATTTCAGGATGATTTTTTTGAATTATAGCTGAAATAGCCATAATTATAATAAATAATATAACAGGAAAAAACTCTTTTCTTTTAAGAATCCTAACATTTCTAAATATAAATAAAAACATTAATACAATTAACATACCACTAACTAAGAAAGTCATTTCAACACTTGGGCCTAATGAATATGAAATATTATTATCTAAAAACAATTCTACAGGTAGAGTAAGTAAGGTAAAAGCAGTTACACCCCAAAAAACATGGTATAACTGATATAACATTTTATATTTTTCCCTATAATTCCTATCCGGTGTTTCATCTTGGTATGCTACAACAAATGTATAAAGACCAAACAACCATACCCAAGAAAATATAACGACATTAAATATTTTCAAAATTGAATTAATTAAAAAAAGATTTCCGAAATTAATTGCAGATGGAATTAACATCTCAACTAACATAGAAATCATTGAAAAAATAATTATTTTTTTATAAATACGGTTTTCTGGTGTGTCTAACTTTTTTTTAAAGAAGAACACAATTGAAACTGCAAGCGTGTATATAAATGATGAATAAGTTAAAAACATCATACAACCCATAATTACCATCCCTTTATTCTTTTATAAATTTATTCTCTAACTAAAACTTTAGGTGCTACCTCTAAAACATGTTCTTCAGCTAATCTTTCTAAAGCTTTAAAATCATATTTATTGTTATCTGTATAAGGCATTTCATCTAATTGTTTAAAATATTTTGGAACTTGATATGATTTTAATTTTTGATAACATAATTCCTCAATTTCCTTGAATACCTTATCCTCATCCATTATACCATCTTTTAAAGTATAAAACGACATAGGAACATGTTTTTCCGCTTTATCTGGTGCTTCAACAGTTATACATTCTTTTACGTTTGGATGAGACGATATTACATCCTCAATATCTAACGGTGAAATTTTGAATGCTTGTCTAATTATTACTCTGGTCATTCTTCCTACCAAAGTTAAATATCCATCTTCATCAATCCTACCATAATCAGCTGTATGAACCCAATATTTTCCATCATCATGTAATTTTTTAATTCTTGCTGTTTCTTCAGGGTTATTTGCATACTCTAAAAACATAACTTCTGAAGAGTAACAAACTTCTCCAACTTCATTATATTTTAATTCTTGATTAGTTTCACTATCATAAATTATAACTTCGTCGCCAGGTTTAGGTATTCCTACTGTACCAAACTTGTTATGTTTAACAGGATTAAATGTTACAACTCCTGCTCCTTCATTGTTTCCATATCCATTTATAATTTGAGTTTTTAGTATCGAATATAAGTGTTCTAGTTCCTCAACAGTAATTTTATCTCCACCTGAAATTAAAGTATCTATCATTTCTAGATGTTTTGGGTTAACTTTATCTATATTATCCGCTATATATCTGTAATGATATGGAGCTGCAAAACTCATATTAAATTTACCTAAATATTTGAATACAATATCTGGATCAAATTTAGGAACCAACTCTGCTTGCATACTATATGCAAAAGCTGTATACATTGAGTTAGATAAACCATATGCAACAAACGGAGGTACTACTACTAGCAATTTTTTCTTTGGATAAAGTGGTAAATCTGATGTAGATACACTTTCCATAACTTTAGTAAAAGCATAATCGCCATGTACTATACTCTTAGCCATTCCTGTTGTACCACTTGATTGAATAATAACTGATGGTCTTTCTTTATCGAATGTAACAGGTTTTATTAAAGTATCACTTTCATAAGTGTTAACGAAATCTTTAAATTTCATAAACTTATTACTTTGAAATTCATACTTTTCTTTTTTTTCTAATTTAGTCTTGATTGTATACGCAACTCTTTTTAAAGCATTTAACGAATCAGCTGGTGAAACAGTTAAAACTTGTTTTATGTTTGTTTTATGTATTATTTCATCAACTTTACTTGCAACTAAATCAAGAGATACTATTATTTCACAATCATGTTCATTTAAATAATGCGCTAAATGGTCACCAGAAGCTCTAACATCTAACCATTTAGATTGAGCTCCAATTTTATTTAACGCAAGTAAATTAACCGCAGCTTCTGGAGTATTTATCATAGTAAGTGCTACTACGTCACCTTCTTTAATACCCATATTTATATAAGCTGATGCAGTTTTATCTACTTCATTTATTAATTTAGTATAGTTCCATCTTTCACCTAAATATCCGATAGCGGTATAATCCATAGTTTCTTCATTCATAGCAACTACTTGCTCATACAAAGTTTGATTAGGATCAAACACTCTAATCGGGTCTTTTCTATAGTATTTTAAATGTGGCTTGTCTATAGATACATAGCCTGTTTTTTCTTTTATCATATTTCCCCCTCAATTAAAAAGCAATAATGTGGTAATTATACCACATATACCGCTCATTTCAATCTATTATTTTGTTTTTTTTATCTCTTGGTCTTTATTAAAACTCAAAAAATAAGCTCTTATAGCTTTAAGATCTAAAGCATATTTTTCTAAAAAGTTGTAATTTTCAAGTTTTAAATCTTCTAACCTTAAGGCATAACTTACATTCAGCTCAATGCCTTCCCCTTCAGGTGGTATCCTTTTACCTTTTTCGGTACTGTCTAAAATCGAGAAAACTTCTCCCGTATTAATATCAGCAATTTTTGTCTGATCTTCATTTAATACACCAATTATGTATTTTGTTGAACTTTCGTCAATTATTAATGTAGTTTGATAAGCCCCCTCTATAATTTCATTATAAGACGCAATATATGCCTTTTTTATAGTTACCATCACAAACCCTCCCTAATTAGTTGTTTATTTTAACATATTACTAAAATAAATCAAGGTTTATAGCCATACTCCATATGTTATAGCTATCATTGAAAGTAGAAATCCAATTACCCAAAATAATCTAATAATGTCTTGTTCAGCCCAACCTAACTCTTCAAAGTGGTGATGGAGTGGTGCTCTTTTGAAAACTCCCCTGCCAAACTTTCTTATTGCTACAATCTGAATTAAACTTGATGCTGCCTCAATAACAAAGATTCCGCCTATTAATACAAGTGATATTTCATGCTTAGTTAGTATAGCAATTGTAGCAAGTGCGCCACCCAAAGCCAAAGATCCTAAATCTCCCATAAAGACTTTAGCCGGATGGGAATTATATACTAAAAATCCTAGAAGTGATCCAATTAATACGAAACAAAATATCGCTATTTCTTGGTAACCTTCTAACCAGCCACAATTCCAAGCAATTATCCCATAAGCAAAGAATGAAATAATACTTAGACCTCCGGCTAGTCCATCTAAACCATCAGTTATATTAACAGCATTAGTTGTAGCAACTAACATAAACAAAATAAATACTCCAAAAAATCCATTTAATGGAATAGATAATTTTAAAAATGTAATTGTTAAGGTTGAACTACCTCCACCTTTTAAATATAAATAAAAGAATACTAATGCAATAACTGTTTGAAACAATAATTTTGTAACAGTTTTAACTCCATCATTATTCTTTTTATGAACCTTTAAATAATCATCGACAAATCCCAGTAAAGCATATGACAAGAATACTAATATTAGTATTACTAAGTTATAACTTATATTTATACTACCTCTTAAATATAAAATTAATAAAGAAATAATAACAGGGATTATAAAAATAAATCCCCCCATTGTAGGAGTACCAGTTTTAGCTTGGTGCGTTTTGGGCACAAATTTACTTACAACTTGTTTAATATTTCTTTTCTTTAATATGGATAAAATAATCGCTCCAATAACAACTGCCAGGATAAAACCCAACATCATAGCCATAGCGGCTTTAGCTAGTATTAACATAATACACCTCTTTATATATGTATTATACTATATTATATATAAAGTTTACTAATTTAAAATAAAATTTACAAAGACTTAACGATTAGTTTAATACAATGCTTAATACTTGTTTTTCAGTTAAAACCGTTCCCGGTTCTATACTTTGACTAGTGACATATCCATATCCACTAGATTCGAATTTTAAATTTAAAAGTTTGGTTAATGTTCTAACTTCATTAGAACTATATCCTATAATATTAGGCATTATATATTCTTTACTATTAGTTTTTAAAATTAATTTGTCCCCTTTAAATAATTTTGTTCCTTTACTTGGATATTGATCAATTATGTATATTCCATCTCCTAATATTATTGTATTAAAATTATTTACATTTTTTAAAATATCTTCTTTTTTCAAACTAATATAGTTATCTACTTTATAACTATCTTTTAATACATTGGTTATTTCTTCTTTCTTTAAATTAGAATAATTTGCTATTTCTTCTAAAACTTTTGCTATTATAGGTGCCGTCTTAGAATTACCCACGGTTGATTTTTTAGTTGCTATATACAATATATAACGAGGGTCTTCTTCTGGAAATATCGCCACAAAACTTCTTATATAGTCATTTGGACCTTTTAAGTATCCACCATATTTAGAAGCTATATTCGCTGTTCCGGTTTTACCAATAATATTCATATTTTCTGGTCTCCAAAATCTATTATCATTATTTTCATACACAACTGATTTCATTAGTTTTTGTAAATATTTAACAGTCTCTTCTTCAAAAACTTTTTCTACATTTTCAGGTTTACCTTCATAAATAATATCACCATCCGCTGCCACTATTTTATCTACTATATATGGTTTTAACATAACACCGTTATTAGTAATAGTTGTATATCCTTGTAACATTTGAATTGGAGTTATAGTTATACCTTGTCCATATGCTGCTGTTGCTAGTTCTGTTTGATACTTAAATTTACTATCTCCTGTAACTTCTCCATGTAATTCAATACCTGTTTTTTTACCCAATCCTAATTTATCGTAATATGATCTTAGAGTATTTCTTCCCATCTTCAAAGCTAATTTAGTAGCTCCAACGTTAGACGATACTGCAAAAGCTCTATCATAAGTTATATTACCCCAACCATGTCTATTCCAATCTCTTATAGTAGTATCAGCTACTTTTATATTACCTGATCTATATGTTTCACTACCATTAAAATTACCACTATCAATAGCAGCTCCAAAAGAAAATGTTTTTATAGTAGAACCTGGCTCATATCTAAAACTCACTAAAGGATTTAAATAACTATTTAAAGTGTTTAAATCATTAGGATCAAACGTTGGTTTAGTAGCACTTCCTAATATTGCTCCAGTTTTACCATCAATTATTGATATTAATCCCCACTCCATTGTTCCAAGTTTATTTATATTATTCATAGCGGTTTCCAACATTAATTGAATTGTGCTATCCAAAGTTAAATAAATATCCGCTCCTTTTATAGGATCTTTTCTTATCTCAGGAGCATTAGGATACTTAAAGCCAAATCCATCTTTTTGATATTGATTACTTCCATCTATACCTTTTAACTCTTTATTGAAATGACCTTCAATGCCAAGTTCTCCGATTATTTCTCCATCATCTGTATTTTTAGCATAACCAACAAGATAAGATGCGAAAGTTCCTGATTTATAATATCTTTTTATAGATTCAGTATATCCTATTCCGGGTAATTCTAATTCATCTATTTTAATTTTTGTTACTTCAGTTATATTTCTTTTTATTTCAACTTGATATTTTTCTCTATTTAATTTTTCTAACAATACATCTTTATCCATATTTAATATTTTAGATAATTCAATAGCGGTTTTTTCTTTATCAATAATATGTCTTGGCTTATTAGGATTTTCAGTTCTTCTTTCGGATAAATAAGCTATTACTGTATATGATTTAACACTTTCTGCTAACACTTCGCCTCTAAAGTCTAAGATTTTACCTCTTTCCGCTCTTAGTACTTGATTAACTGTATTTCTTGATTTAGCAAACTCCATTAAATCTTTACCATCTATTATTTTACTTAAAGATACATAGGATAATTTAGCAATCATTGCTACAAATGAAAAAAGAACTATCAAAAGCAATATTACATTTGTTTTAACAGATTCTTTTTTCATATAGTATTATTCTCCTTCTAAAACTTTAATATTGGAATTATTATAAGTAAGTCCAAATTCATTAGCAACTGTTTGAATGTTTGCAAGACTTGCTAATTCATTAACCTGCATTGTTATACTTTCGTTTCTAGACGATTGTTTTTTAATTTGTCTTTCTAGTTTTTCAACATCAATAGCACTTTTATTTAAGAATGACGATGAAAACACTTGAACAATTGGAGTTGAGATTATTAAGAGTAGTAATAATAACCACATTCTTTTTTCTCCCTTTAGCAATTTAACTTTTTTTGTTTTCATCTTATATCCTTTCAACTATTCTTAGTTTTGCACTCTTACTACGAGCATTTATATTCAATTCTTCTAAACTAGGTAGAACGGGGCTTTTATTAACCAACTTTATGAGTGGCATATACTCTTTTGGTATTACGGGTAGCCCCTTAACCATCTCGTTTATTTCACTGTGTTTTTTAAACACATGTTTTACGATTCTATCTTCTAGAGAATGAAATGTAATAACTAATAATCTTCCGCCTGGTTTTAACAAACTAATAGCGTCTTCTAATACATTCTCTAATATATTTAATTCATCATTTACTTTAATTCTTAATGCTTGAAATATTTTTCTCTCTGGATGATATTTATAAAAATACTTAGCTCCCACACTATTTTTAATAGTTTCAACTAAATCTAATGTTGTATTAATATTTTTTTTGTTCTTATAAATACCATAAGCAATATTTTTACTTTGTTTTTCTTCACCATATTTATAAAACATTTCTCTTAATTCATATTCTGATGAATTATTTATTATATCTTTAGCACTTTTACCTTTACTACTCATCCTCATATCTAGAGGTCCATCTTTCATAAAAGAAAAACCACGATCCGGATTATCTATTTGAGGTGATGATACTCCTAGATCAAATATAATACCGTCAACCAAGGAAACCCCCTCTTTTTCCAATGTCTTTTTCATATTAGTGAAATTGTCATTGAAAAGTTTAAAGTTTCCACTTATCTTGCTAATAATCTTAGTTGAATAATCAATAGCTTCCTTATCAGCATCGAAGGCGTATAAGTACCCTGTCTTGACCCTTTTTATTATTTCCTTGCTGTGGCCTGCATAACCAACTGTTGCATCCACATAAACTCCGTCTTCTTTAATATTTAAATTGTTTATGACTTCATCTTTTAAGACACTATAGTGCATCTGTTACCTCAAATAAATGTTCTGCTATGTCTTCTAACTTTGATGAGTTTTCTTTCATAAACGCTTCAAATGAATCTTTTGACCATATTTCTAATCTGTTATTTACTCCAATAATTACACATTCTTTTTCTAAGTTTGCATATTCTTTTAAGTAATCACTAATTAGAGCGCGACCTGGTTTATCAAATGAACAATCAGTAGCACCTGAGAAGAATGATCTGGTAAATGTTCTGGCATCTTTTTTAGTAAACGGAAGTGTTTCTAATTTTGAAACTAATTTATTCCATTCATTTAGAGAATATACATATAAACATTTTTCAATACCACGAGTGATAATGAATTCGTTTCCAAGTATCTCTCTATACTTAGTAGGAATAACAATTCTGTTTTTATCATCCAAATTATGATGATACTCGCCGATAAACATTTTTCCCCCACTTTCTTCCACAGTTTACCACTGCTATATTTATATTATTATAACAATGAAAAAAAGTAAACACTTATTGGCTTACTTTTTAACATTAAATTACATTTTTACAGATATTTTACACTTCTGATTCTTCTTCTTTGTTTAGAACTTCGCTACCCTTATAATACCCACATTTTAAACATGCTCTATGTGGTTTTATAATTTCACCACAATTAGGACATTTTGTTAATGTTGGTTTATCTTTTTTTAGATGAGTTCTTCTCATTCTTTTTTTAGTTTTACTTGTTCTTCTTTTTGGTACTGCCATAACGTTCACCGCCTTTAAACTTTTTTTCTCGTTTCCTAAAACATTTTCCCATATTTATTCACTTTTAGCAAGTATTTTAATTTATTTTTGATATAATGATAATGTATTTAATATAATTGGGAGGGATAATATGAGAATGATTGGAACTAGGTCACTAGGTATAAGAACACCTATAGTTAAAGAAGGTGACGACATAGTTAAAATAGTTGTTGATTCAATTATGGACACTATTAAATATGAAGGAGTCACTTTAAAAAACATGGATGTAATTGGTATTACCGAATCACTTGTAGCAAGAGCACAAGGAAATTTCGCTAATATAGATGTCATTACAAAAGATATAAATAATAAATTTCCAGATGATATTGGTGTTGTATTTCCTATTCTTAGTAGAAACAGATTTAGCTTAGTTTTAAAAGCCATAGCTAACACCAATAAAAAAGTACATGTTTTACTGAGTTACCCATATGATGAAGTTGGAAATTGTTTAATGGATATTGATAAAATGGAAGAGTTAAATATAAATCCTTACTCAGATATTTTAACTGAAAAAGATTACAGAAAATTGTTTGGAAAAGAAGTGCTTCATGAATTTACTGGAATTGATTATGTTAAATTATATAAATCTCTTGGTGATAATATAAACATATATTTATCAAACAATCCTTTAGATATATTAAAATACACTAAAAATATTTTAGTATCAAATGTACATGACAGATTTAAAACTAAAGAAAAATTAATTAATAATGGTGCTAAATTAGTATTAACATTAGATGACATATTAACCGAAAGTATAGATGAATCTGGTTATAATCCAGAATATGGCCTACTAGGTTGTAATTTAGCTTCAGATGAAGAAATTAAATTGTTTCCAAGAGATTCTAAAAAATATGTTACTAAAATACAAGAAGAATTATTTAAAAAAACAAATGCCCTTGTTGAAGTTATGGTATATGGTGACGGAGCATTTAAAGATCCAGTTTGTGGTATATGGGAATTAGCAGATCCGGTTGTATCCCCTGGTTTTACTGACGGACTTATTGGAACACCTAATGAGATCAAACTAAAATATATTGTAGATACTGAGTTAAAAGATTTAGACGAAGAAGAAACTTTAATTAAAATTAAGAAAAAAATATATGAGAAAAAAAGTGATAAGTTAAACGAAAAAGAAGCTCTTGGAACAACACCAAGAAGACTAGTGGACTTATTAGGAAGTTTAAGTGATCTAACAAGTGGTAGTGGAGACAAAGGTACACCGGTCGTATTAATCCAAGGATACTTTGATAATTACTCAGATGAATAAAAAAACCTCTAATTAATTAGAGGTTTTTATTTCCCAATCTTTTCCTTTTTTAGGTTTTAATTCTTTACTAGTTACCTTCATCGGTATTTCTAACACAATATTTTCCCAAACTATTTCTTTTATATCTATTAAATAATTTTTCACTATTACTTCTTCATCTATATCTATATTAATTTCATAATTATAATCAGATAAATCTATGGCATCTTCCAATATAAGAGTTCCTTTTATATTACCTTCTAAAATTATTTCATCACCATAGTCATAATATAATATACCTCTAAATAATATATCTTTAGCTTTTTTTATATTAGTAGTACCCAATTCACCATAACTAAAATACTCATCAATAGTTATTTCTTCTAATTCATTTAATTTACTTATATTTATCTTCATATTATTTAGCCCTCTTAAATAATTTTTCCAAATCATACACACTATATTTTATAATAGTAGGTCTTCCGTGTGGACATGTATATGGATTATCACACTTCATTAATTCATCTAGTAAATATTCCATCTCACTTATAGATATTTTAGTGTTACCCTTAACACTCATCTTACACGATAATGTTATGGCTAAACTTTCTTGAAATTTTCCTTTATCAAATGTTTTATCAAGTGTAATTATTAAATCTATTATTTTTCTTATTTGTTCTTCTTCATACCCTTCTTTTAAATAATCAGGGTGATTTTTAACTATAATTGTATTAATACCAAACTCTTCGTAATTAAAACCCAGATTTAAAAACTCTTCACTTTTTTCTTTAAACTTAATATAATCACTTGCTAACATTTCAATTGTAATAGGAAACAACATTTCTTTTATATTAAACTTTTCTTCTTTAAATGCTTTTTTATATATTTCATAATTGATTCTCTCTGCTGCGGCGTGTTGATCTATTATATACATACCCTCTTCATTTTCGGCAACTATATATGTGCCATGAACTAATCCAACTGGATATAATTTAATGCTTTTAATATCTTCATTAATATCTTTTTCTTGATATTCTACATTTAAGTCTAATGTTAATTCTTCATAAGGTTTAATAGCTTCTTCAACGTTTTCAGAATCTTCTTTTATACTTACTTCTGGTATAAGTAAATTTTTATATAAAACATCTTTTATACTTTCATATATTAATTCATTTAACTTATCTATTTTACTTAACTTTATATCTTGTTTAGTTGGGTGAATATTTACATCTATTAATGTAGGATCCACATATATGTTTAAAACTATTATTGGAAACCTATCTGCTGGTTTATAAGTATAATATGCTTCATTTATACTTTTATTTAGTAAGGTGTTTTTTACTAAACGGTCATTTACAAAAGTAGTAATGTAATTTCTATTAGTTTTTAATAAACTGGGTTTTGAAATATAACCCTCAATTATAAAATCATCGGATTCGTTTTTTAAATAAAGCATATTTTTAGATACTTCTAAACCATATATCTCATGAATTGTTTTATGTAAATTATCACTACCGCTAGTTTTTAATATAACTTTATCATTATTAGTAACACTAAAACCAATACTGGGATTTGCCATAGATAATTTTTCCATTAAATTAACTACATTTCTTAACTCACTTGATTCACTTTTTAAAAACTTTAATCTGGCTGGAGTGTTGTAAAATAATTTTGTAACTTTAATGCTAGTCCCTATTTGACTTGGTGACTTGGTTACACTTTCAACTTTTCCAGCTTTTACTAATATTTTTGTGCTTACTTTTCCATTGTTAGTAATTAATTCAACTTCACTAACACTAGCAATCGAAGGTATAGCTTCTCCTCTAAAACCCAGTGAATTTATAAAAAATAAATCATCACTTGTTTTTATTTTACTTGTAGCATGTCTACTAAAAGCTAGAGTTGCATCTTCCCTACTCATTCCAACACCATCATCAATAATATTTATTTCTTTTAATCCACCATCTTTTAAAATAATATCTATGTTTTTACTCTTAGCATCAATTGAGTTTTCCACTAATTCTTTTACAATAGATGAAACTCTTTCTATTACTTCTCCAGCAGCTATTTTATTTGCAAGTTGTTCATCTAATACAATTATTTCACTCATAAAACTCACCCTTAATTAAACAACCTTTTTTATTAAGTCTTTTTACAATTATTCTTTCAAAAAATCTATTAAACTTTGTTCCAAGCGGTTCAATAGGACTTATTTGGTGTACTAATATCGATATCATTCCCATTCTATTAGCCCCAAATACATCGGTCATTATTTGATCTCCAATACATGCTACTTCATTAGATTCAAAGTTATACATTGAAAGTATTTTTTTATATTTATTCTTTAATGGTTTTTTACTAGAATGAGCTGCATCTACATTTAAATTTTCTTTAAATGGTCTTACTCTTTCTTTATTATTATTAGACATTATAACTATTTTAAAATCATCTTTTAAAAAAGCGATTAACTCAGTTAACTTTTTAGAAGGTTCTAATTCTTTATAAGGTTCAATTGTATTATCCAAGTCAAAAACCAAACACTTAATGCCTTGTGTTTTTAATTTATTGTAATTGATAGTGTATATACTTTTTTGATATACATCTGGGACATATAAATTCATACTACTCCTTAAAACAAACTCATTTGAGAAGATTCACTCATTCCTTCGAATACATTTAAATCTCTTAGTCTTCCCATAGTTGTTTGATTTACTTTCCCCCTCATCTGAAAGTCCTCAATAGAATGATACTCTTTTTTAGCTCTTTCTTCAACTATTGTATTTGCCGCAGTTTCACCTAAACCCTCTAAAGCCATAAAAGGAATTGTTAATGTTTTATCACTTTCATTTATAACAAATGTTTTAGCTTCTGATTTAACTACATCGATATTACTAAACGAATATCCTCTTGCTAACATTTCAAGTGCTACATTTAATGTATCAGCTACAGCTTTTTCTTTATCGGTAATTTGATAACCCCTTTCTCTTAGTTCTGCTATTTTTTGTCTAATTCCGTCATATCCTCTTAACATTGAAGCTACATCAAAATCGCTTCGCCTTATACTAAAATATGCTGAGTAATAATGAAGAGGATAATTTAATTTAAACCATGCTACTCTAAAAGCCATCATAACATAAGCACAAGCATGAGCTTTAGGGAACATATATTCAATCTTACGACAAGTTTCAATAAACCACTCAGGTACTTTATGAGCTCTCATTTCAGATGCAAAACCAACCCATTTATCTGGTTCTTTTTTAGCCCTTCCTTTTCTAACAAATTCACTTATTTTAAAAGCATCTTCATCTTTCATTCCATAGTTAATTAAACTAACCATAATATCATCACGACAACCTACTACTTCATCAAAAGAAGCTATATCGTTTGTAATTACATCACGCACGTTATTTTGCCAGACATTAGTACCGTGTGATAAACCAGATATTTTAACTAAGTCTGCAAATTTTTTGGGTTTTACTTCCTCTAACATTCTAATTACAAAGTTAGTACCAAATTCTGGTATTCCTAATGTTCCGGTAGAACACATTATATCGTCACTATTTATTTTTAAATTTTGACAAGATGAAAATAATGAAAGTACATCTTTATCATCAAAATTAATATCTAATATATTAACCCCTGTAGTGTCACCCAAATACTTTAACATTGTTGGATCATCATGACCTAGTAAATCTAATTTTAATACGTTGTTATCTATAGCATGGAAATCAAAATGAGTTGTATACCAACTTGAATCTGGTTCATCTGCAGGATATTGATATGGAGTAAAATCAAACACATCCATCTCAGAAGGTATAACAATAATACCTCCAGGGTGTTGACCCGTTGTTCTTTTAACTCCTTCACAACCTTTTGCCAATCTATCAATTTCAGCGGGGTTTAATATAACCCCTTTATCTTCACAATACCCCTTTACAAAACCATAAGCTGTTCTACTAGCTACTGTAGAAATAGTACCGGCTCTAAACACATTTGTTTCTCCGAATAAATCTCTAACTTGTTCATGAGCAGTACTTTGATAATCTCCCGAAAAGTTCAAATCAATATCTGGTACTTTTTCGGCTTTAAAACCTAAGAAAGTGGCAAATGGCATATCTTGCCCTTCTTTTTGCATAAAAGATCCACACTTACATTTCATATCAGGCATATCATAACCACTAGTATATTGACTAGCTAATGTTACTCCATCTACTTCAAATATAGAGTGTTTACAACTAGGACACAAGTAATGTGGGGGTAAACCATTAACTTCGGTTATACCCATCATTGTTGCAACTAAACTTGATCCTACCGAACCACGAGATCCAACAAAATAACCATCGGCATTACTTTTTGTAACTAACTTTTCGGATATTAAATATATAACATCATATCCCCCACTTATAATACCTGCCAGTTCTGCTTCTAAACGGTCATTTACTATTTCAGGTAGCGGTTTACCATATAATTCATAAGCTTTTTCATAAACCATATCTTTAGTAATCTTAGCTGAGTCTTTCATTTTTGGAGTATATAAATCTTTTTTAATAATTTCTAATTTATCAACCATTTCAAATATTTTATTCGTATTAGTTACTACTATTTCTTTTCTTAATAATTCGTCTAAATAAGAAAAGTCTTTTAACATCTCATCTGTTGTTAAAAAATATTGATTAGGTATTTCTAAGTTTCTTCTATTTAAAGGATGTAACTTACCTCCAAATTTTTGATTAACTATTATTTTTCTATATATTAAATCTTCTTTTAATAAGTTATGAACATCTCCTGTAGCAACAACTAACTTTTTAGCTTTTTTAGCTATCTTAATTAATCTTTTTACATAGCCTTGATAATCTTCTAAAGTATTAAATAATTGTTCTTTACCAATTAAGTGAGTTACTACATTCGAAGGATATACTTCTATATAATCATAAAAAGACATCATTTCTTCTAATTCGGTATCACTTAATTTAAATCCTTGTTCAAATACTTCACCATTTATACAACCAGACCCTATTAAAATTCCATCACTTAGTTTTAATAATTCTTCTTTTGGAATTCTAGGTTCTCTTCCTTTATATAAATATTTAGTATTAACTATACTTGTTATTTTAAATAAGTTTTTAAGACCAGTTTGATTTTTAGCTAACAAAGTGACATGAAAAGGATATGCAAACTTAACTAAATTATCATAATCAACTAGTTTATCTAATCCTTCAATATCTAATATATTATCTTCTTCTAATTTTTGAATCATTTTATAAAAACACGAACTAGTCCCTTCACTATCATAATCCGCTCTGTGATGTTTAGATTCATCCCATTCTACATCCAAGTTTTTTACTAATGTTGATAACTTATGATTGCTCCAATCTGGATACATTACCCTAGCCATAGTCATTGTATCTATAACTGTGTTTTTTAATTCGTTTAATTTATATTTATTTATTCCCGCATCTATAAACGATTTATCAAATGAAGCATTATGCGCTACTAAAGGAGTATCTCCTATATATTCTAAAAATCTTTTTAAAGCATTTTCCTCACTATCTTTATCTTTTAAATCAGATTCTTTTATTCCTGTTAAATCAGTTATTATTTTAGGTAAGGGTATTTCATTTTTTATTAACTCACTAAATCTAGATATAACTTTATTATTTTTAACTTTAACTGCTCCTATTTCAATAATTTGATCGTTATAAGGATAAAAACCAGTGGTTTCTAAGTCGAACACAATAAACTCAGTATCTTTAAAGACATAATTGTTTTTATTATATACAATTTTAGATTCAGTATTAACAACATTAATTTCCGCTCCATATAAAACTTTAAAGTCATCTAGATTTCTAGATGCATTGTATATAGTTGGAAAAGCTTGCACAACATTGTGATCAGTTATTGCGACACCTTTATGTCCTAGTTTATGAGCAAAGTCTATAAGTTTCTTGGGATCTATTACTCCATCCATTGCGCTCATAGTAGAGTGAGCATGAAGTTCAACTCTTTTATCTTTTTCCAAATCTTTTACTTCTTCAAATTTAGAATCTATTTTTTCTATATAAGAGACATTTAATAACAATTGTTTTTTATAGTTATCTAACTCTACACGTCCACCAAATTTATACCATTCATTTTCTTTTACATGTTTTGCTATACTATTAAATTCTTCTTCATTGAACTTAACCATTTTTAAATAAAAGCTATCAGTAAAATCATTTACTTTTAATTCCATAATATATGCAGTGGCTTTTTTACCAACTCTTTCTATTACATCTTTTTGAAATACATAAGCCTCTATAGCAACATTTTTCTCTTCACCATAAATATTACTTATATCAGTAATTTTACCATTTACAAATTCACCCATAACTAACTTAGTGTCACTGTTTTCTAATACTCCAACATTTGTTTCTTTTATACCTTCTTTTAATGTTTTACCATTTTTATAAGTTATAAGATTTATATCATATTCACCCAAAAAATATTTTTTTAAATATTTTTTTATTTGATTTGATAATTGTTCAACTTCTTTTTTCATCAAACTAATATTTAAGTTTATATTTATAACATTTTCATCAATACTAAATTCATATTCTTTTAATGGACTATAAGATGGTCTTGTTTTTATTAAATCTTTAAAATATATATCTAAATATTTTTTTATATCATAAAAAGTTATTTCTTTATAAACAATCTTTACTTTACACTTTTTATTTTGAATACCTTTTTTACTACATGACATTAAACTATCAACATCGTCTTTTTCCAATACTTTTTCATTATTTAAAAACACCGAAAAACTATCGCTTCTTTTATTTAACACCACTTTTTTTACTAAAGTATCTTTAAAAGAATCGGTAGAAAATTCTATTGCGTCAAAAAATCTTTTTACTTCTTCATTCATCATTATCTACCCTTTCTCTTTTTATATTATTTATTATAATTCTTACTTTGTCAAACGACTTTGACACTTTTCCTCTTATATAGATTAAATCGTTTTTATTTAGGTCTTTTAAGAGCTCTATGTGCTCTTTAAATACCAATCCAGTATTACTATCAGTTTCATCAGATATGTCTATAAAAGCCATATCATCATTGTTTTTTGTCTTGGTTTTCTTAATAGAATCTACTACTACAATTGCTTCTATATTATTAAATAAATAATCATTTATATTTATTAATTTCATGTATCTCTTATCTTGATATTTACTACTTGGATGATTGCCTACATAAAACCCAAATAATTCAATTTCTTTATTTCTTAAAAACTTTTCACTATATTCTTTTTTAGTTTCTAGTAATGGTTTTTCTAAGTCTCCATCTAAATCCGCATAATTTTTAACAATGTCATAATTTTCTATAATAGTACTAACATTTAATTCTAAACTATTAAGTGCTCCAGCATATGCTAATATAAAAACTTTTTCTTTTGTTAAATTTTTATTTTTTATTAAAAATTCAAAATAATCTTTATAAGGTTTATTTTTTATAATTTCTTCGGTGTCCACTTTATATATACCTTTTATTATATTAAGAGGAAGAGTTATTAAATCATCTTCGTATTTATAAGTTTCCTCACTTAAATTAATATCCGGTTTAACGATTTTAACTCCATCTTTTTTCATCTCTAATAATGTTTTTTCTATTACTCTTTTATCTTTTTTCTCTTTTAGGTATTCATGATAAAAACAAGTTTTATAATGTGTTTTTAAATAAGCCATTTGATATCCGATTAAAGCATACGCTACTGAGTGAGATTTGTTAAAACCATAACCTGAAAATCTTAAAATTTTCGAAAACAAATCATCCGCTAATTTTTTTTCTATATTTTTATTTAAGGCTCCCTTTATAAATTTATCATATGCTGATTTTATTTCACTTTCTTCTTTTTTAGAAATTGATCTTCTTACTAAGTCTGCCTCGCCTATTGAAAAGTCCCCGACTAATTTTAATATTTCCATTATTTGTTCTTGATATAAAATAACACCATATGTTTCTTTTAATATGCTTTCTAATATTGGAATATCATATTTAATATTATTTGGATTGTCTCTATTTTTTATATAATCACCTAAAAATATATTAGGTCCTGGTCTAACTAATGCTACCGCGGCTATAATCTCATTAAAGTTGGTAGGTTTTAATTTAAGTAATAACTCTTTCATTGAATATGTCTCATATTGAAAGACTCCATCTGTTTTAGCTTCTTTAAATAAATTAATAACATCTTTGTCTTCTAAATCAATATTTTTTAAAGCATCCTTTCCTACTTGATCTAATATATTTGAAATAATAGTTAAATTTTTAAGAGCCAAGAAATCCATCTTAAGAAGTCCTAAGTCTTCTAAATAATCCATTGTTATTCCCGTTGTTAAAATACCGTTATTATACTTAATAGGTATTACTTCATCTAATAATTTATCACTTATTACTACACCCGCAGCGTGGGTAGATATATTTTTCTTTAATCCTTCTAATTTTAAACTAATTTCATAAAGTTTTTTTAATTCTTTATAATTTGTTAAATACTTACCAACTTTTACATTGTCTAAATTCTCTTTTAAAGTTTTAAAACTATTTATTTCTTTTATAAATCTATCTAGTAAATAATTATCTATATTTAATATTTTACCAACTTCTCTAAGAACTAATCTTGCTTGTAAAGTATTATAAGTTAAACCTATAGCCACCTTATCTTCACCATATTTATCTTTAACATAATTAATTACTACATCTCTTTTTTCACCATCAAAATCTATATCTATATCTGGCATAGAAACTCTATTTGGGTTTAAAAATCTTTCAAATAACAAATTATACTCAATTGGATCTATATCAGTTATACCAATTACATAACTAACTAAAGATCCCGCGGCACTTCCTCTTCCAGGACCTACTAATACATCATTTTTCTTGGCATATAAAACATAGTCATAGCAAATTAAAAAGTAGTCAACAAAACCCATTTTATTAATAACATCTAATTCGTAATTTAATCTGTTTTTATAAACTTCACTTCCTTTACCATCTAATCTTTTCTCTAACCCAATATTAGCTAACTTAGATAAATAAGCATATGAATCATATTCGTCACTAAACTTTGGAATATGTAATTCATTTTCGGGAAACGCTATATTTGTTTTTTTAATAAAGTTGTTTAATTTTAAAATATCATCTTTTTCTAAATTAACTGGATAATTTATATCTTTTAAATTGTTTAACCCGCCCATTTTATTTAAGTACTCTAAATACTTTTGATCATCTTCCTTAAACACTTTTAATTCGTTTAAAAATATAATGTTACTTGTTATTAACGAAGCATTGATTTTTTCTTCGTTTGATTTATAACTAATATATATATCATTATAAAATTTAAATTCATCAAATAATGAATTTGATTCGTAAGGTAAAACTAAAATTACATCATTTGAATATTTAGCTAAACAAACCTCATCTACTTCGTTTAACTCAATTAAAGTGTTAATTTTAAGCAAGTTTTTATAACCTATATAGCTATTTGCATATAAATACATTATTTTATCTTTATAAGTAATTTCTAAACCAATAATTGGTTTTATATCATTTTTCAAACATTTTTTATAAAATTCTATACTTCCAGAGAGATTATTATCACAAATTCCGCCCACATTAATTTTAGATGATTTTAAATACTTAATTAAATCATCTATTTTAATTAAACTATTAAGTAACGAATAATCAGTTTTGATTAAAAGTGGAATAAAATTCATCATATACCTCTTATTTAGTATATCAAATATATTTGACTTGTGCAGATTTTTATGTTAAAGTTTTAAAGAAATTAAGGAGGCAAAAATGGCTAAAAATATATCAAAGAAAAAGCCTTTAACAGGCAATAGAAGGTCTCATTCTAATATCGCTACTAAGATGAGTCAAAAGCCTAATTTACAAACTAAAACCATAGATGGAATAAAGGTTAAAATAAGTGCTAGAGAAGCAAAAACTTTAAATAAGAGAGATAAATAAAAGAACTAATTTTTAATTAGTTCTTTTTAATTTGTCTATTTGATTATCAAAATTATTACTCTTACATATAAATGATCCACTTATAATTGTATCTATATCTAAACCTTTAAATTCTTTCAAAGTTTTATCTGTAATACCGCCGTCTAAAAGTATTTTAAATGTTTCTTTATTATCTTCTCTATACTTTATTAATTCTTTTGTTTTATATAATGCATTACCTAACATTGATTGTCCTCCATATCCTGCTTTAACTGTCATTAATAAAACTCTATCTACATGTTTATAAAAATGAGCAAACTTCTCTATATCATCATCTTTATCTATTACTATACCTGGTGATATATTGTTCTTTCTTAATTCATCAATAAAGTTTAAAACTCCTTTTTGATAATCTGGATGAAAATAAATATTTTTAACTAATGGATTGCCTTTAAAATATTTTAAATATTTTATTGGTTTTCTAACCATTAAATGTATATCCAAATCTTTTTTAGCGAATTTTAATACCTTCTTAATATTTAATTCTTTATTAGGAACCATTTTACCATCCATTATATCCATATGAATATAATCCGCGGTTGATTCGTTTATTCTTTGAATAGTCTCTTTTAAATCATAATCGCTACTTATATAACTTACTGCTATTTTCATAAGCCTCCTTATAAAATCTCTTATAACTATTATATCTACTTTTTAATATTTTATTTCCAACTAATTTTTTTACTTCACAATCTTCATCTATGTGGTTACAATCTTTAAACTCACATTTAATATTTTTAAATTCTTTAAAATAATTTTTGATATCTAAATAATCTATAGATAAATCAATGTTTGAAAATCCTGGTGTATCTACTAAGTAAAAATTACTTACTTTATATATTTCGGTATGTCTAGTTGTATGAACTCCTCTATTAAGAGATTTAGATACTTTACTAGTTTTCAAATTTAAATTCTTATCTAATTTATTAATAAGAGTACTTTTTCCTACTCCACTTTCTCCTGCTAAAAATGCTGTTTTATTATGTAGTAATATTTTCAAATATAATAAATTAGTATTTTTTAAAACCTTATAACCTAAATTTTTATAATATTTTTTAATTTTACTTATTTCTTCTAACTCTTCTTTATTTAATAAATCCATCTTACTAAATATAATAATTGGTTTTATGTTACGACTTTCATATATTAATAATAGTTTATCTAAATGTAACAAAGACAAACTTGGTTTTTTAACACTCATTACTATTAACGCATAATTTATATTAGCCACCCTTGGTCTTGTTGATTCATTTATTCTTGGCAACACTTCAGTAATTAATAATTTATCTATATCTACTAATACATGGTCTCCAACCAAAAGAGATTCATTTTTATGTTTAAATAAACCTCTTGCTTTAGTTTCATATATTTTATTTTTAATATTTACATAAAATACATCACTAATATTTTTGACTATAAGACCTTTCTTAACAGAAACCTCCACAATCATCTTCTTCATCTTCTATAATAGCCGCATTTCTTGCTACAGTTACTGTTAAAGATGCACCTTTAACTACCAATTCACCAGCTTTTCTACTTTGTTTGATTATTCTTCCATCATCATATTCATTAGTATCTTGATATATTGTTCTAAGGGTTATACCCATCTCTTCTGCAAACTCTTTTACTTCTTCTAGTGTGTACCCTTCTTCTTTAAAATCGGGATATACTGTATCTATTTTAGGAATATATAATGTTATAATATCCCCTTCAGTTAATACCTCACCTGGTTCTACTGATTGATTAAATATTATATCTAATTTATAAGAATCATCAGATAAATCAACTTCTTCTTTTTCTATTAAAACTTGTAAACCCAACGCTTCTAATTTACCTTTAATTTCCGCATAATTTTTACCAGTATAATCCTCAATTACTAAAGCACTATTACCAACTGATACATATAATCTGATTTCAAAACCTTTTTTCCTTTTATTTCCTGCAAGAGGTGCAGTTCTTATAACTTTACCGGATTTAATCTCTTTTGAGGATTCCTCTATTATCTCATCATGAATAACAAAACCAGCTTTTTGTAATGCAGATATTGCTTTTTTAGTACTCATTCCCGATACATCTGGAACGATTACTTGACTTGATGAAGTTATTTTAGGTATTAATACAATTACGGTAGTAATAATTATTACCAAGCTAGTAAATATACTTCCTAAAATTATGAGAGTCTTATTTTGTTTTTTCAAATCACTTTTAGTTATTTGTTTTGCTATAGCACTCTCCTCCTTACCCTTTTCTTTTTCTTTTTTTACAGGTTCAATTATTTTTAATGCTTTTGTTTCATCATAATCAATTTCAGGATATTTTAATTCAAGTCTATCTTCTTTTAATCTATCTTCATTTAAACAAGTTTTTAAATCTTCATACATTTCTCTAGCATCACTATATCTGTTTTTAGGATTTTTAGCCGTAGCCCTTGTTATAATATTTGCCAAACTATTAGGAACATTGCTTAACTCATCTTTAACATCAGGCATTTTTTCTTTTAAATGTTTAAGAGCTATTTCTACTGCGTTATCACCAATATATGGTAATCTTCCTGTTAATAACTCATACATTAATATACCTATTGAATATATATCACTTTGAAGAGTTGCTTGTTTTCCAGTTGCTTGCTCTGGGGGTAAATAATGAACACTTCCCATAACTGAATTAGTTTGAGTTAACTGTGTTGCATTTAAGGCAACAGCTATACCGAAATCAGTTATTTTAACTAATCCATTAGCTAAAATTAATATGTTTTGAGGTTTTATATCTCTGTGTATAATATATGAATCATGAGCTACTGATAAACCGTTTGTAAGTTGTAAAGAAATATCCACAACTTCTGAGACTGTTAACTTTCCTCTTTTTTTAATTAAGTTTTTTAAATGTTTGCCTTCAACATATTCCATAACAATATAATATTCGCCGTTATCTTCTCCGACGTCATAAACTTCTACTATATTAGGATTACTCAAACTAGATGCTGCTAGTGCCTCTCTTTGAAATCTTCTTACAAATTTTTCATCGCTAGCTAAATCTCCTCTTAAAACTTTAACTGCGACTTCGCGTTCTAAAATAGTGTCAAAAGCTAAAAACACATTAGCCATTCCACCTTCGCCAATACTTTTAATTATTTGATAACGATCACTTAATCTTTGCCCCTTTGATATCACTTTTCTTCACCGCCATCTTCTTTTAATAAGAGTGCTATTGAAATATTATCTGCTCCACCCCTAATATTACACTTCATTATTAATTTTCCCACTTTATCCTCTATTAATAAACTATCATCGTTTAACACTTTTTCTATATGTTCATCTGCTAACATTGATGTTAAACCATCACTACATAACATAATTCCGTCAAAAGACATATCTACATCAAATATATCCAATTCGGTCTTGTCACTAACTCCTAATGCTTTCATTAAAACGTTTTTCTTAGGATGGTTCTTAGCATCATTTTCTTTTAAATTACCCGCATCTATTAATAAATTAACTAAAGTATGATCTTTAGTTACTTTATGTAATTTTTCATTTTTAAGTACATATCCGGATGAATCTCCAATATTTCCAAATATTAAATATTCTTTAGTTAAAATAGCCACTACAATAGTAGTTCCCATACCAGTTGAGTCATCATGTGTTTTAGCATATTCTAATATTTCTTTATTTATTTCAGATACATTATCATTTAACCAATTTACTGCATCTAATTTATTTCCTATTGTTGATAATTCTTTAAACCTTGTTCCCATATGAGTAACAGCTATACTTGATGCTACTTCGCCTTTTCTATGACCACCCATACCATCTGCTACTACTAATAAATATTCATCTTTAGCATTTTTTAATATAGTTACACTATCTTCATTATGACTTCTAACTTTACCGGCATCTGTTAAATAATAAGTTTTCATTTACACCTCTTTGCTCCTAAGCTGTCCACACGCTGCACTTATTTTAGACCCCATTTTCTTTCTTATAGTTACGTCAATTCCACCTTTTTTAAGTATGTCATAAAACTTTCTTATAGATTCATCGCTAGACCCTTCCAAATTAGAACTAGTCTCATTATATGGTATTAAATTAACATAAACATTTAAATCTTTTAGTAAATTAACTAAATCTGATGCATCTTTTAATGTATCATTTACCAACTTAATCATAACATATTCTATAGTTACTCGTCTACTTGTTTTGTCTATATACCTTCTTATACTGTCCATTAACATATTTAAGTTATACACCTTATTTATCGGCATTAATTCTGATCTGGTTTTATTATTAGAAGCATGTAAACTTACAGCTAAATTTACTTGAATACCTAAGTCACTAAATTTGTCTATCATAGGTACTAATCCACTAGTTGATACAGTTATTTTTCTAGCTCCTATATCTAACCCATCAGAATCATTAATAATCTTTAAAAATTTAACAACATTATCATAATTATCAAAAGGTTCTCCTATACCCATTAATACAACACTGTTTATATCTATATTTAAATGATCTCTAACCATTAATATTTGACTTATTAATTCATACACTTCTAAATCACGAACTTTTTTCAATTTACCAGATTCACAAAATAAACAACCCATATTACATCCAACTTGGGTTGATACACATATTGAATTACCATAACCATGTTTCATTAATACTGTTTCTATATACTCTGAATCTTTTAATTTAAATAAAAACTTATAAACATCACTAGATTCTTCAACCTTTATTATTTCTAATAGTTTAACTTCAAAAATATTTATTAAACTATTTCTTAGTTCTTTAGATAAATTAGTATATTTTAAAAAGTCATATTCTTTTTTCTTATATAACCATTTAAATATTTCTTTACCTTGATATTTCTTTAACACATATTGATCTAATTCATATTTTTCTAAATTTAATATATTCTTCTTCATTAAAAAAAGTTTATCAAACGACTATATTAAAGTCAATTTTATAAACTTTTATT
>CAZJTX010000003.1:0-33764 GCA_964549115.1 uncultured Muribaculaceae bacterium
CCAGTAGCACCAAGTAAAACTTGATGTTTTTTGTTATCGTTTATACCTTTAACTAATTCTTTTATAGCGTCGGGTTGATCCCCCGCTGCTTTATATTTAGAATGTAATTTAAACATAATACTCCTTTGAAATATTATTATAACATTTTTAAAATAATTAATTCTTTTTATTGTTTTAAAATAAAAATGATAACTTTCGTTATCATTTCATAAATCTTTTTATTTCCGCTTCTGCTGTTTCTTTACCATCGGAACCATGAATTAGGTTTTCTCCTGTAGAGAATGCATAATCTCCTCTAATCGTACCCGGTTGTGCTTCTGTCCACTGAGTTGGACCCATTAGTCTTCTCATACCCTCTATAACATCATCACCTTCTACAATCATGCCAATAACTGGGCCTGATGTCATGAATTCGACTACTTCTCCAAAAAATGGTTTGTCTGCGATATGACTATAATGTACTTTTAATATTTCTTCGGTTAAAGTAAACATTTTCATATCTGCTATTACAAAACCTTTCTTTTCGATTCTTGAAATTATTTCACCAACTAGTTTTCTTTTTAAACTATCTGGTTTTAACATAATATATGTTTGTTCCATAATTAATCCTTCCTTCCTCCGAACAATAATACTAATCTTAATATTTGCGCTGCACTAGCTAGGACTCCTGCTACATATGTCATCGCAGCTGCATTTAACATCGATTTTACTGAATATTCTTCATCATTTGTAATAAGCGATAAATGTTCTAATTCAGATTTAGCTCTTTTACTAGCATCAAACTCAACTGGAAGTGTAACAAGTTGAAATAACAACCCTGCTCCAGTTAAAGCTATACCAAAATATATTAAATCAAATAATTGAGCTATAATACCAATCATTAATATAAAGTAAGAAATACTTGTTGCTATATTAACTATTGGAAAAATTAAAGTTCTTATTTTTAAAAAGAAATAATTCTCTTTATCTTGTATAGCGTGTCCACATTCATGAGCTGCTATAGATGCGGATGCTACCGATGTACCATGAAATACATCCGGAGATAATCTAACTGTTTTTCTTCTTGGATCGTAATGGTCTGTTAAATTACCTGGCACTTCCACAACATATACGTCTTTTAAATTGTTTTTATCCAATATTTTTCTAGCAATTTCTTGTCCACTTAAATTTTTTGAATTTTCTTCATTTAAATATTTGTTATAATTACTTTTAATTTTAAAATGAGCTATTGCCGGAATTATTAATATAACTAATAATAATATTAAATCTATCATTTTATCACCTCATAAGTAGTGCCTTCTCTTCCATCTTTTAGCACTATGTTTTTTTCTAATAATTCTTCTCTTATTTTATCAGCTAAAGCATAATCTTTATTATCTTTAGCAACTTGTCTTTCTTTTATTCTTTCTAATATGTAATCTTCATCAACTTGTAATTCATGTGGTACTAATAAATCTAAAGATAATACTGTATCCCATGACTTAATTAATTCATATTTGGTCTTATCATTAACATCATCTTTTAATAAGTCATATATTAACGTAATAGTTGATGCGGTATTTAAGTCATTGTTTAAAAATCCTTTAAATAATTCATCATATTTATTAAATATTTCTTTATTTATTTCACCTTTATTTTCTAATAATAACGCTCTTCTTTTTAATTTGATATATGAAGACTCAGCTATATCTAAAGATTCATATGAAAACGTTAATTGATTTCTATAATGACTCATCAGTGACATAAATCTAAATGAAAGAGGCATATATCCTTTTTCTTCTAGTAAAGATACAGTTAATGTTTCTCCTTTACTTTTACTCATCTTGCCTGATTCATCATTTAAATGTTCACCATGTATCCAATACTTACACCATGGTTTACCTGTGTAAGCCTCACTTTGAGCTATTTCGTTTGTATGATGTGGAAATATGTTATCTACTCCACCACAGTGAATATCTAATTGATCACCTAAATATTTTAAAGATATCCCACTACATTCAATATGCCAACCTGGATAACCTTCCCCAAACGGACTATCCCATTTTAATTCTTGATCTTCAAACTTAGATTTAGTAAACCAAAGTACAAAATCCGATTTATTTCTTTTGGCTTTATCTTCTTCAACTGTTTCTCGTGACCCACTAATTAAGTCTTCTTCACTTTGTTTAGTTAATGAATAATAATTATTTATTTTAGATGTATCAAAGTAAACATTACCTTCACTTTTATATGCATATCCATCTTCTAAAAGTTTTGATATCATCTTTATATATTTATCAATATGATCCGTTGCCGGTGTTACTATTTCAGGAGTTTTGATATTTAATTTGCCCGCATCTTCAAAAAATGCATCTGTATAATATTTTGCTATATCTAATACTGTTTTATTTTCTTTTTTTGCTGCATCGACCATTTTATCATCGCCAAAATCATCATCACTAGATAAATGACCGATATCAGTAACGTTCATTACTCTTTTTACATTATAACCAACATATACTAAACTTTTTTCTAATATATCTTCCATTATATAAGTTCTTAAGTTACCTATATGAGCATAATGATAAACCGTTGGACCACAAGTGTAAATTTTAACTTCTTTTTCATCCCACGGGGTGAACTTTTCTACTTTTTTGGTTAATGTATTGTATAAATGCATTTATTCTCCTTATTTTTTTGTTATATGAGTAGTTGCTATTGCTCCTTCAGCTGCAGCGGTAACTAATTGATACAAATCTTTTTCTATTATATCACCAACTGCATATAAACCCTCTATTTTTGTTTCATAATTTTTATCTACTTGAATATAACCTAGATCATTCGTTACACCTAAGTCTTGTACTAATTTATTATCTGGTGTGTAGCCAGCATAAATAAACACTCCTGACACTTCTAATTCTTCTTTAGTGTTTAATGTTACTTTTTCTACTATTCCATTTTCTTCTTTGATTGAATCTATTTCACAATTAAATTTAACTTCTATCTTTTCGTTAGCTAATACTGCATCACTAAGTTTTTTATTTCCTCTAAAAGTATCTCTTCTTACTAATAAATATATTTTATTAGCTAGTTTAGATAAATAAAGTGATTCTTGCAATGCACTGTTTCCCCCACCTACAACGGCAATGTCTTTTCCTTTATAAAAGTTACCATCACACAGGGCACATGTACTAACGCCTTTACCTAATAAATCTTTTTCATTATCTAATCCTAAAAACTTTGGTTTTCTACCTGTTGCTATGATAATATTTTTAGTTTCGTATACCCCACTTTTAGCATATACTATTTTTTTATCATCTCTAATTTCAATTTTATCTACTTCTTCGTTTTTATATTCCATTCCCATATCAGTAACTTGTTTTAACAAATTAGCAGCAAAATCATAACCCATTACTTCAGGTAATGCTGGGTAGTTATCAATTTGATTAATATTGTTTAATATACCACCCGGCATTCTTGCTTCAAACAGCAACATTTTCATATTTGCTTGTTTTGCATAAATACCCGCTGATATTCCACCTATTCCCATTCCTATAATTATTACGTCGTACATATATACCTCCTAAAATTTTATTACATCCGCCTCAGCGTTGTATAAATCTTCAAATTTTCCTTTTCTACTTAATATTAGAGTTGCTAAAACTCCTATTACAATCATTGTTATTGATATTACCTGGGCTACTTTAAATCCGCCTAACATTAAAGAATCTGTTCTTAAGTTTTCTATAAAGAATCTTCCTACACCATACCAAATTAAATATAATGAGGTTAGTTGACCATACTTTAAATATTTTAATCTTCTTATTATTAATATAATTAGTACGCCGATAAGACACCAAAGAGATTCATATAAGAAAGTTGGGTGATAATATTGCCCATTTATTTTCATGCCTTGAATTATCCACTCAGGAATTCTTAATTCTTTTAACCTAGCATAACTAGTTAAACTTCCATAAGCTTCACTATTAAAAAAATTACCCCATCTACCAATAGCTTGCGCTAATAGTATCGGTACTGTTGCCATATCAGTAATTTTAACAAAATTTGTATCATATTTTCTTGAATATATAATTATGGTTAATAAACCAAATATAATACCACCATGAATTGCTAATCCACCTTCCCAAATTTTAAAGATATCTCTTAAATTACTTGAATAAAGTGGCCATTTAAATATTACATAATATAATCTTGCACCAATTAAACCAAATATAATAGTCCAAAAAGCTAAATTAAATAAAAAATCTTTATTAAATTTAAATCTTTTTCCTTCTTTTAAAAATAATGAAATACCCAATATTGCTGAGAATAAAATTAAAAATGAGTACCATTTTATTTCCAGAGAGCCTAAGCTAATCATAACTGGATTCATTTTATCAATCCTCTCTTGTTAATTATATAATATTGTTGGTGTAAATTGCAAACAAGCACGTATGGGTTTACAAAATATTTTTTAAATATTCACCTGTATAAGATTCTTTTATTTTAGCAATATCTTCGGGGGTTCCTTTAGCTATTACTAAACCACCGCCTGATCCACCATCTGGGCCCAAATCGATAATATAATCTGCGGTTTTAATAACATCTAAATTATGTTCTATTATTAGTACAGTATCTCCATTATCAACAATTTTATTTAATATTTTCAACAACCTCTTAATATCTTCTGAATGTAATCCTGTTGTTGGTTCATCTAATATAAACAATGACTTACCAGTAGGTCTTTTTTGTAATTCTTTTGCAAGTTTTACCCTACCTGCTTCACCGCCCGATAAAGTTGGTGCGCTTTGTCCTAACTTCATATATGATAAACCCACGTCATCCAATACTTGAAGTTTTTTTAATACTTTTGGTACGTTTTCAAAAAATCTTAACGCTTCACTTGTTCTCATCTCTAAAACATCATATATGTTTTTTCCTTTAAATTTAATATCCAACGTTTCTTTATTATATCTTTTGCCACCACAAACATCACACGGTACATATACATCCGGTAAAAAATGCATCTCTATTTTAGTTACGCCATCACCCCAACAAGCTTCACATCTTCCGCCTTTTACATTAAACGAGAATCTTCCAGGCTTATATCCTTTCATTTTTGATTCTTTTGTTTCTGAGAATAATTTTCTTATTTCATCAAATACACCAGTATATGTTGCAGGGTTACTTCTTGGCGTTCTTCCTATTGGATCCTGACTAATCATTACAACCTTATCTATTTGATCTATTCCTTTTATTTCTTTTACTTTACCAGGTATTTCTTTTCCTTTATATAATTTAGTTCTAATTGTTTTATATATAACTTCATTTACTAATGAGGACTTACCAGACCCTGATACTCCTGTTACAGCTACAAACATACCTAGTGGTATATCAACATTTATATTTTGTAAATTATTTTCAGCTGCTTTAATGACTTTTAAATAACTTCCATTACCTTTTCTTCTTACTTTTGGTATATCTATTTTTTTAGTTTCTTTTAAATATGCCCCTGTAATACTGTTTTTATTATTCATAACTTCTTTAGGAGTACCTTCGGCTACAATTTCGCCACCATATTCACCAGCCCCAGGTCCTATATCAACTAAATAATCTGCAGATAACATAGTTTCAATATCGTGCTCTACCACTATTAAAGTATTTCCTAAATCTCTCATTTCTTTTAGTGAATTAATTAGTTTTTCATTATCTTTTTGATGAAGTCCAATACTTGGTTCATCTAAAACGTATAATACACCTGATAATTTTGATCCTATCTGAGTAGCTAATCTTATTCTTTGTGCTTCTCCTCCAGATAATGTTCCAGAATCTCTTGCTAATGTTAAATATGATAGCCCAACATTTTGAAGGAATGAAACTCTTTCTTCAATTTCTTTTAATATTAAATTACTAATATCTAATTCTTGTTTTGTTAATTTTATATTTTTAAAAAACTTAATTAAATCCTCAATTGATAATATAGTCAAATCATATATGTTTTTTTTATTAATAAATACATTTAAAGAAGATTCTTTTAATCTCGTGCCACCACATACTTCACAAGTAGATTCATACATATAACCTTCAATCCACTCTCTTATCCAGCCACTTTCTGTTTCTAAATATCTTCTTTCTAAGTTATTAACTACACCTTCATATGTGTTATATGTAGTTCTTTCTCCACCACTTTTAGTTTTAAAATAAAACTCCATTTCTTCATCTAATCCATATAGAATTATATTTAACTCATCTTTGGTCAATTTATTAATTGGTTTAGTTAAATCTATTTTTTTGTTTTTAGCTACTGTTTTTATCATATTATAAAATATGTTAGTGTCTTCGGTACTGATTGCAACTATTCCGCCATCTTGAATTGATTTGCTTTTATCCGGAATTAATAAATCCACATTAATTCGTTGTTTTATTCCTAAACCCTTACATTCATCACATGCACCAAATGGAGAATTAAAAGAAAACATTCTTGGTTCTAATTCACCTATTGAATAATCACATTTAGGGCAAGCATATTTTTCACTCATCAACAATTCTTCTTTATCAATACATACAATGACTTTTCCATGAGATAATTTCGCAGCTAGTTCTAAACCTTCAAATATTCTGGATCTCTCATCTGATGATATTGTTAATTTATCAATTACTACTTCTATATAATCTCTTTTGTTTTTCTCAAGAGTTATTTCATCATCTATATTATATAACGTATTATTTACTCTGACTTTTACAAAACCCATTTTCCTTAAATTTTCCAACGTTTCTTTATGAGTTCCTTTTATACCTCTTACCACAGGTGATAATATTTCAAGTTTTTTACCATCATGCTCTAAAACTTTATTAGTCATTTCTTCAATTGATTGAGCTGTTATGGGTATTTTATGAGTTGGACAATACGGGATACCAATTCTTGCGTATAATAATCTTAAATAATCGTATATTTCAGTTATAGTTCCAACGGTGGATCTTGGGTTTTTACTAGTTGATTTTTGGTCAATCGAAATACTAGGACTTAATCCTTCAATTGAGTCCACATCAGGTTTTCCTGATATACCTATAAATTGTCTAGCGTAAGCAGATAAACTTTCCACATATCTTCTTTGCCCTTCGGCATAAATCGTATCAAAAGCCAAACTACTCTTACCAGAACCAGATACACCAGTCATAACTATTAATTTGTTTTTTGGTAGAGAAATATTTATATTTTTTAAATTATTTTCTCTAGCTCCTTTAACTATTATTTGGTCCAATATATCACCCACGCTTAGTTATTTTACCATAAATTACAAATTATTGATATTGACGGAAAATATTAATAATGTTAAAATTAATTTAGAAGGATAACTTCGAAATAAATACTTGGGAGGGGGTATATTATGTACGAGGATAAAAAAAGGGGAAGACTAAGAGTAGCACCTTTTGTTTTTAAGTTGCTTATTGCTATACTAGTCATCTTAATCTTATTCATCATATTTTATTCTTTTAAGAAAACGAGTAGTCCTGTGTTACTAAAAGAGCAACAGTACTCAACTAACTTAAAAGACATGAAAACCGCAGCATTTGAATACTTCACCAAGGCAAATTTACCAAAAAAAGTTGGTGAGTCGAAAGAACTTTCATTAGAAGAAATAATAGATCAAAAATTATTATATGATTTTACTTCTGATGGAAGAAAATGTGACTTGAAAAACAGTTATGTTAAGGCTACAAAAACTTATGATGGTAATTACGCTCTTAAAGTCGCATTAAGATGTGGTAATTTTGACGACTTTATTATTACTACAATCGAAAACAATGATATTTGTGAAACAGATTGTATTAAAGAGTTAATCAAAGAAGAAGTTAAGAAAGAAACTGGGTCAAAAACTACCACTACAAAGAAAACTACTACAACTAAAAAGACTACTACTACAATAAAAGAGTTTTTCAGTGTATCAATTACTATTCCGTGCAAAGGATGTAAGCCTAAACCAAAACCAGATCCAAAACCTGAACAAACAAAGTGGTATAAACACGTTAGAACAGTTACAACAAAGTATAATGATTACTGTCCAAAATTAGAAAATACTTATTATACTACTTCATGGATTAGCGTAAATGCTGAATATAACCATTCTTATAAGTATACAGTTAAGTTGCTTAATACCGAAGATTTTATAAGCGGATCGGTAAAACTAACCACAGACAATTATTTTAATGGATATAGTGATTATAAAAAGTTCTTAGATACTTTTGAACAAGATTTAATTGTAATGAATATGAATCCATGTTGTAATCCATTCAATGTTTCTGTAACAGATTTTATGAATTCTTCTTTATTAAAGCCCAATTTTAATTACACAGTTGGAAACATTTATAGAAAAGGAAACGATTATTATTTAGATATTACTGTTAGATACTTTAATGATTATAATGTAACACCTTATAAGTTTAGCGATATTTACTGCGATGTATACTTTGTACCATTAAAGTTTAATGTTCAATATGCCAAAAGTGGAACATGTATTACTGATTTAGCTGATAATGCTAAATACTATCCTGGATATTATGTAACTAATCCTTCTATTAAAACAAAACAAGAATATAAATGGAGTACAAGTAAGTACTTAGAAGGTTATACATATACCGGAATTTGGGAATATAGACCATAAAAAAAATTCACTTTAATTAGTGAATTTTTTTATTGCCATATCTTGCTACTAAATCATAGCTGGGTTCTTGGATAAATGGATTTTTCAAATACTGATCTAAAAAATATTCGAAATATAATTTATTAATATATGCTTGATGATTAATCATTTCATCACCATGGTCTAAGATATCTAGTGCATGTTTAATATTACGTCTTAAAAAAGCCTCATAATTATCATCAGTAATACCTTCCTCGACATAATTGTTAACTAAATTAATATCAACACCATTTAAATATAATTTAACTCTGTCTCTTTGGGCGTTTAATACCATAACAAGTGTAGCTCCAGTTTCCTTTTTATCAGGGTCCCTAAGTCTATTTGCTATCGAAAACGGAGTGTTTTTAATGGCACCATTAAATACTGCAGCATGTTCTTTATTTACAATATACGAATCTACAATTACAAGATTTGAAAAGTTTTGAAATTCAGCTGCTCTAATAATTTTAAGTAATGTTTTAATTATTTTCAATTCTTGTGGATCTTCAATAGAAACAAATCGCTCTTGTAGATCAAAAAACAACATCAAATTATTTTGTAACAACAATTCGTAATTAAAAATAATGTTTTCCATTGTTAAGTATTTTTTCAAATATCTTTCATCTTCTGGATTAACATTATAACCATCATATTGATGTTCACCCGAAGCTTTTTCTATTAGTTCAACTATCTTAGCTTTAACCTCTGTAAACAAAAATTCCAAATCAATTTCTAAATTCATATTAAAATAATATCATATATATAATATCTTTACAATTAAAAACAGGCGTAAAACACCTGTTTTATTTAATTTCTTATTTTGTTTTATTGATTTGTTATTTAGTACATCCGTTTCTAGTTATACAATCAATACAAATTTTAGCATCATTTCTTGCTTCTTTAGTATAGCCATCTAGCAAACCAAATATAGCATTAACTATAGCTGGAACAAAGAATATTACAATACCTATAATTATTCTCTGGATTAAGATATTCGTTGCTTTTTTAATATCCTCTTCCTTACTTGCAATAACTGCTTTTCCAAGATCTACAATTCCTAGTATAATTATTATAACTGGAATCAAAATCTTTAATACCAATACAATTTTTCCTACAAAATTCCAAATTTCTAGCGAATCTGCACAGAATGTAACAGGTGCGTCTAATATCATTTTTATTCCTCTTTTCTATCTATATTTTATCTTATTATGTTTTTATAGTCAACTAAAACATTTTAAACAATGTAGATTTTCCGTCATCTTTAGAAAAACGTGTAAAACCTAAACTTAGAAGTAATTTTTTTACATTTTCGTCATTTGATAATTTATCATCAACACAAGGCATATTAAAATAAACTTTACTATCACTTTCTTTTTCAAAATCAGATACATCTTTTGTACCCAATACACTTTGATTTAAAATAATTTTCTTACCTTTTAATTTATTAAAGATTTTAATATCATCTTTTATTAATTTATTCAACTTAATTAATCCTGGTTCTACTAAATATATAACATCAGTACATAAGGCTTCATTACCCTCATTTAAATCTACAACTATTACTTCTTTATCGTGATGATTTGTTATATAATTTTCTAAATTATTTGAATTTATACTTGCCAAATCTGAATCATTAAAATAAACAAAATCATTTGCGTCTAATTCCACTGCTTGAGTTTTATAATGTTTAGCAAGATGTTTTTTCATTAAATAAGTTAACGTTGTAGCACCGGCATGCTCTGTTACGTTTTTTATACCCAAAACTTTTTGTTCCATGGGACCTGTTTCTAATTCTTTGCCAGATTTTGTTGCAACTGGATCTTGTTGTTGCATTGTTAAATTTTGATATTTAGCCACATCTTTATATGAATTTGGATTATCTAACAAAAACACAACAATTTCAGGTTTGCTAGTAAAGTTATATATCCCCATTGATACTAATTGAGATAAATACATCGGTGAATTTATTTTTGGTGAATCATCCAATAACAAAATCACTTTAGACATATCAATATTAATTGATAATTTTTGCATTGATTTTATATTCTCATAATTTTTTATGGCAGTAATATCAATTATCATTTTGTCATAAAAGAAATTTGAAAATTGATTAATTATTTCTTGTGGTTCAAATACACCATGTACTGACTTGATAACATCTATTTCTAATATTCCTAATGCAGATTGATATTTATTCGATATAATTACATTCATTCTTTCACCCTCTTTATTTCACTTCCATCATAACATAATCTGGAAAATCTTTTATTTTATCTGTTTTACCTGTTACACTAAACGTAGTAAGCTCTCCGAATATGGGGAGGTTAAAATTAAAAAACAATTTAACTTCATACAACACATATCCTGAAGAATAACTTTTTCTATTTATACAATAATAATTATTTCTATTACCTGATGCACTGATTTTTGATGCCGTAGACATTAAGTCATCTTCACCATTAGCATAATTATGACATTTACCTTTTTCTTTATATCCAATTTGATGTAAATAATTATTTATTATAGTTCTAGAAGAAGCAGTATAGCCTTCATATTTTTCTATTATATTTAAAACTTCATTTTTAACTTTATATGCTCTAGAGTAATTAATTGAAACAATAATAAAACCAGTGAAAATAAAAATAAATGTAATAATTAAATTAAATATCCAAAATGCGCTCGTTGATTCTTTCATTTATCTCTCCTAACAATGATCACTATGAATTTCTATTGTGTCTCCAACTAAATTAAAACTAAACACTTCTCTTAACGCTGGAAAATCTAACTTATAAAATACTACTATTTGAAAATGACATGATTTGACAACGTCTGCTTGTGAAAAACTGCCATCGGGTAATCCTAAATCTGCGAAATGCGATACAGTCTTAATACAAATAGAAGGAGCTGAGTTGTTTTTCCTTCCCTCTCTATCAAAACCGTGAAATCCTTCTGGGCACTTCCCTACTGTTCTATATGCCTCTCTAGCAATAGCTGACACCATTTCTGTTGGTATGCTGGCTTTTGTTAAGTCAATGCCTTTATTTTTTTCAATTAGGTTAACTAATTCGTTTTTAACCGCAAAGGCTTTAGATCTATTCATAGTTAAACTCATTATCCCTGCGAATAACAAGATAAATGCAAATACAATATTAAATAAAAATATACCACTAAACGAATCTCTCATTTTATCCCTTATAAGGACAATTGAATTTTGCCCCTTCGTCTCCTTTTAAATAGCAAGATACTTGTTTACAACTATGTCCTGAAGTACAAGGCTCACATATAGCTTTGTCACATTTAGACTTTTTGTCAAAGTTGGCTTTTAAATTTGGCCAAATTAAAGAGAAAAAAACAGCTGAAAGTATCCCAACAGCCGTTATTATAACTACTGATAAATTTAATTCACCCGTTGCTTCTTTCATTAATTACTCTGTTGCTGAATGGTTAGGACATGTTATGGTGTCTTCTGTACCATCAGCTTTTTCGTATTTGCAATCACATGTGTCACCAGTACATACACATCCATATGCTGTTGCACAGTTTGTGTTTTTTGAGATGCTTGTTTTTATAGCTGGCCATACAAACGCATAAAAGAATGCCCCTACAGCTGCTATTGCGACAACAGTAATAACGGTCATATTTAATTCGCCGGTTGCTTCTTTCATTATTCCCTCCTATATTTCTTAATTATATTATAAATCTTATTCAAATAAATATCAATTAATATGTATTATAAAATGTAAACTAAACACTCATCATTTGTAGAACTATTAGTATTAATAATACCATAGCTCCTATACCTGTTGCAATCAACATAGCCATTGTTTTATTTTCCATTTTCTCTAATCGGGTTTTATATTTTGTTTCTCTACCCTTTTGTTGTAAATTAGATATTGATTTTGAAAATGTTAATAATTGTTCTTGCTTTCTTTCTTGTCTACCCAATGACAAACGATATAATAATCGCATCATTCTCATTGAATCTCTTACCGGGTATTTTTTAGCAAAATCCATATAAGGATCAATAGAGTCATCTCCTGTGTTAATTTGTGTTATTAATTCATTTAAACCAGGTTTAAATATATCTGGGGCTTCTGCTAACGATTTACCAATAGCAACTGGTACAGTATAATGTTGAATTAATATTTCTATATTTTTCAAATAATGCGGTAACATTTCGTCAATTTTGTACATATTCTTTTTATAGTGAGACTTTAGTTGTGAATGTGTATATTTAAACACTCCAAAGCCTGCGGCTAAACAAACTAAAACTTTTAAACTATTAATATCTTTCAACATCAATAAAAACATAACAAATGTTACAATTAATCCATTTTTAACTCTTGAGTTAAATAATAAATTAGGATTTACATTATCTCCATATCTTGATCTTACTAAAAATTCCCAATCTTCTTCTTTTAGTTTTCTAAACAAAGCTTCATTATCACTTATTAGTTGTGGGACACTTATTTGACCATTAACACTCATAATTACAAATATGATTAAAGCTATAATTATAATTTCTACTTGCATTATTCAACCCCCACATCTTCGTTATAATACTTTTCACCAGTAATAAGGAAATATGCATTTACTATTATTATCAAATGAAGAAGTATTTTAACATACCAAATTTCGATTAATTCTAAATAATTGTTTTTATCCAACATATATTGAATACCCAATACTAAGGTATATAAAATTAATCCAAATTTAACAAATCTAGAATGGAAATGTTTCCTATCCATTTGATCTCTATAAACACCTTCAACTAAAGCATCTATATCAAGAGCCATATTTTCAAGAGCTTGTCCAGCATCTCTTGCACCCTCTTTAGTTATTTGTAAAAATATTTGATTCATATTTTTTACTATGTAATAAGGATATTTTTCATTAAAATATGCCACAGCACCATCAATTGTGCCACTTTCATATGACATTTCTATCATTCTTTCTAAATCAGCTAGAACTGGATTTTCTAGAATGCCCGAATCTCTAACGCCTTCTAAAGATTTAACAAAACTTTGAGTTGTGTTAAATTCCATAATAACGTTAGTCGTATATATTTGTATTTGTTCGAATATATATTCACTATATATTCTTTGATATCTTAAATAAGACAAGTAAGGGATGAATGCTACTGCTACTATAGCGTATACAAGAGCCCATATTAAACTATAAAAGTAAAAATAAGCTATACCTCCTGCTACTCCAGCAAATATTATCGCTTGGGTAGCAAATTGTCTAGAAGTAAAATCTTGACCTAAATCAGCAACCTTCTCTCTTACTGTTTTAAATGAATATGGAGCGTACTTTTCATATATTGCAGACATTTTAGTCACAAAAAACTGATAAGCATTTTCGCCCGGAAGTAATCTATAAATTAAAACGCCTGTGGCAATAACTAATAAAATAAATAACTCTGTTCCTGCCATATTATCTTATAACTCCTCTATAACTTCACTAGATTGTTCTTTATTAAATAAATCTGATTCTATATATATTCCTTGTGAACTCATATATTCTATTAAATTTTTAGATGGGTTCTTAAAATGCATTGTTCCATCCATGTTTTTCTTAAATAATACATTTGATTTTGCTTCATTATCATCAGTTACATAAAACTCACATACTTCTACTATTTCTCTTTGGAAACGATTATGTTTACTACTCATATATCCTTTAACATGAATAGCTAATTGAACATATCTATGTATTGATTTTAAAAATTGATCTATATCTATATTTGTTTCTAATAAACTGTATAACCTCATCGGTACGTTTAAAGCTCTATCTGAGTGAATTGTTGATAAAATATTATGTCCTGAAGATATGGAGTTTCTTACTGCTGTAACAGCCTCTGCACTTCTAACCTCAGATAATAATATCCATCTTGGATTCTGTCTCATACAGGTAACTAAAACATCACTATATGAAGCTATATTATTTGTCTTCATCGCCACTATATCTCTGTGTGGAAATATTCTATCTAAATGTAATTCTAATGTATCTTCTATTGTGATTAATTTTTCATTTTCTTGAGTGTGTGATGCTAAATATTTTACAAGTTCTGTTTTACCAGATCCTGTCTCACCACTTACTATTATATTACAATGACTCTCTACTGCTGTAATTAGAAAATCTAATAATTGCTCTGTTACATATTCTTCATCTAATAACTTGTCTCTTACTAATCTAATTTTAGCCGGTGTCTTTCTTATAACACATGCTATTCCATTAGTAGCAATAGAGTCATGAACAAAGTTTAATCTTAACTCTGTGCTCTCAGCATCTAGAAACGGATGAGCCATATTAAAGGTAGTTCCCATAACGTTTGAACATTGAAAAGCCAACTTTTCCATTAAAGCATTATTAATCTCTGGCCTTTCAACCTTATATACACCCTTATCCAATGTTTTCAGCCATATTTGGCCGCCATTTGTATAAGAGACGTCAGTTACGTTTTCATCCTCTAAAAACTCTTTTAAAGGGCCAAAATCTAATTGTGAAAATATAGCATCAGTCACTTAGCCCCTCCTTTTTATTCTGTTATTGTTGTTGTTTTTGCTAATATATAACTTTTTATTTCTTCACTTTTTATTTCTGTTTCCCCAGCTTCACTAGTATACTCAATATTTCTAGGTACCGGTAAAATTTCTAATTCTGATATAAAGCTTGCTTGCATTAATAAAGTAAACATATCATCCGGCACTGCGAAAAGTAATGCAGCCGGTGTTGTTGGTGTCGCCGAATCGAACACACTCTTACCACTTGAATCTCTTACAGCAAGCACTTCTATTCTTTCTATAAATTTTCCAAAAGTAATATTATTTAAACCATCTCTTGCTTTTACATATAAATCAATTCTATCACCTGGATAAATCGAATTACCAAAAGTAGTTTGATTATTTACAGGCAAACTAAATATTGTATATCCCTTTGGAATATGATCAAAAACTGTATTAGGTAAAGAATCTTTATCTACAACTTGTTTTGTGTAAAATAAACCACCTTCTGGTATAGATGTACCAGTAGTGACATACTTACCTACTAAATCCTTTTCAGAATATATAATTTCGATTGATCTAGCAAATTTGCTATTAATCTCAATAAATCCAATATCATCCGGTTCAATAATTGTTGCAGCCTCAATTGGTTTGATCGCATATGGAACCAATGTTGGCGATATAGCCTTGTTCAATCTATTGTTATAGAAAAGCCATAACACTAACACACTAGCTATTACACCAAATATTGTTACTGTATTTTTGTTCGTTACAAAACGTTTAAACGTTTCTCCAATATTCCCCATTTTATCCATCCTTCCTTAATTCAATACATTAGATTCTAATATAGCATCTACCTTATCTACAATGTCAAACTCAGCAACATCTCCTGCTATTTTAAATGTATTAGTCTTACTTGATATTTTAACACTAATTTTAGGAGGTGCTTCAATTACTTCAAAAAATTCAATTTTATAAGTAGTTGATTTACTTCCTGTCTCTGCCATTCTACGAATAAAGCTTTCCATAAATTTTTCTTTATTCATTTTTATTTCACCATACTGTCTATAATAAGCATAGTCTACAGCATCAACAATCGAAGCTCCAGCTACCTCTTTAATAGTATAGTAATTTTGAGTGTTGCCGGTAGTTATGTTTTGTACTAAAAGCATAACTACCACAACAAACGTTCCTAATATTACTAACCAATATACCCAAAAAGCATTCCTCATTTATTCCAACTCCTTTTTATTTCCAAGAAGGTCCACCAATATTATGCTCACTAGCTACTGGCATTCCTTTTGTATATACATTCCAATACCCATTTTGAGTATTATTATTTTTTCTTAAACTTTCTGTATTTAATCTAGAGTCGATAAATTTAACATTATTAGAATAATCTTTTTGTAAGTCGTCTAGTAAATCACTATAACAGAATACGTTTTTATATGTTTTACCATCAAGTGTGTAATCGTAACATGTTATAGAGTTATTTGAATATCCTCCTTCTGATTCATTAGTTTTATTATATTTTCTAATTTTATTAGCCATACTTGGTGTTAACTCTACTGTTAGTATTGGATCTTTAGCATAAACTTCTTCTCCAATAGTATCAATACCATCTTTGCCTGAAACAGTTTCTAGCGCTTTTGCCGCAACGAAACCATATTTAACATCATTTACATTATATTTATAGTTCCAGTTAAATCCTAATGGTCTGTTGTTTGGATTTATATCTTTATTACTTATTGTTCTAAAATAGAACTGTAAGCTATCTATTGTAAAGATACACTCTGGACAACATCCTTTATCAGTACATACTGGTGGAACATCCCACTCACAATCTCCTCCATCTGGAGTTGTACAAATAAATTCACAATTTGGACAATTTACCATATAGTGGCAAACATATTCGCCAATAAATTCATATTCGTTAGCTTCTGTTAAAGCAGCTACAACTGAATTCTCAGCACCTATTAAACGACCCAGGTTACAGTTATTATAAAACTCACCCAAATCACTTATATCATATTTGAAATTATGTTGTCCGACAGTAGTTTTGATTGCTACTGGTAATCCATCTATAACTTCTGTTTGATAATTTGGACTTTCAGAATCTGATTCATGTACAACGTTTCCGCTAGGAACTACGTTATAAAACACTCTAGGAGTTTCATAAGCTTGATGTTTAGTTACAGCTCTTTTTACATATCTTGCTTGTGATAATGATTTTGTTGCTGTATTAGAACATCCACTTGTTGTACAACTTAAGAATTTTCTAGTTACACGCGCTGTTGAAGTTGTAGAACATTTCTCATATCTACCCTCATCATTTGAAGCTAATTCTCCATTACACTTAAACTCACTTGATTCAGTTGTTAAACTATCTTTAACTGGTTTTAAAAACTTATCTTGTGGTCTTAGCGTACTCATTTTCATATAGTCTTCATCATAATCATATCCGATTTTTTGATTGAAGTCATAAACTGTATCCCATCCACCTGTATCACTACATGAGTTATAGCTATTTACCATACTATCTAATTTATTTCTTAATCTAGTTATATCATTTTTCGCTGCATCTCTAGCTTTTTCTAATTCTTGTTTGAATGGTGTTCCATCTTGATATTTATTATCACAAACAAGAGGACTTCTACATTGCCCGGTTTGAGGATCATAAACATTATTATGACATATCATTGAACAACCCGTACCAGTGCTTGATCTGTTATAACTTGCATTTGGTACATTCTTTGCTGTTACAACACCAGTTGCAGTGTTCTTTGATGCTACTGCTATTCCTGTATAAGTCGCAGTCGATTTATATGCCGTTCTCTCAGAATTATTACAGCATCCAGATTGGGGTGAATTAGTAATCTTATATGGTTTATACGCCGCTACTGCCGCTGTATATTTTCTATAATCATTTAATGCCGTAATCATCTCTTCTTGTACTTTAATAATATCTTCCGTAAATTGTTCGCTATCTATCTTACTTGTATAGCATGTTTTTGTTCCAGTTATTTCTGCACCAATCTTAAAGTATCTTCCACTGTTAACAGTTTTTATACCCGAGAATTTAATTGAAGCATAATCTTCCTTACAATAAACCGCGCAATAAGGATTATTTGAAACCTCATTCATTTCGTTGCTTTCTGATTCAGTGTTTTTGCATGAGCTTGCTTTATATGTATTGCCCGCATCATCTACTTTATTTGACCATGAGTTACCTATTTTACCTCCAACAACGCACTTAATTACGTCTTCTGGACCTCTTATAGTTGATTCTACCCATTCTTCATTTGCATCTTCACCTAATTCGGTACATGCCTTTGGAATAGTAATTTCAGTTAAACATGCATCTAAGCAAATATCTACTGATCCTTTATGTGTTTTTTTAGTAGTTTGTGGTTGACCAACTGTAAAGTCTGAAACCATCAAACGTTGACGTTGTATAAAAGCTTGTGTTGCTTCAATAACATAAACATTAATATCTGTTATCCCGTCAGTATATTCATATTGTAGAGTATATTCTAAAGGATCACAGAATCTTGAAGTTGCTCTAACTTTTAAATGTATTTCTATTTTAGGATTTTTTTCTAAGTTCACATTGTTTAAATTTGCACGAGATACACCATCAACTGTGTAAGTTGTGCTGACTATACTCATTGTTGAGTTCGAAGATGAAGTTACACGTATAGACTTTAAACTACCTTTTTTATCAAAGTTTCTAGGAGTTAATGTTATAGTTCTAATTATTTCGTTATAATCTCTTTCAGAGTTTATTGCACTATCTTTTGTTGCAACAGCAATAGTTGGTATAACAAGTTCTTTACGCGCTGTTTGAGCGGCCACTTTTAAACCATCCATAAATAATTCTTTTGCAACGGCCATAATTGCTGCACCCGTGTTATCCATAACTTTAAAGCCAGCATTTGGTCTATACCAAGAAACTTTCTTTACATCATCCATTTTTTGATATTTATGTAAAGCATCACGATCAGCTTTAGGTAATTCTTTATACCACTGTGCTGCTTGTAAAACGTGTGACGCAGGTATCGAAGCAGTAAACCACGTCGAACCCTTTCTTGTATCATTAAAAATACCATTAGTATAATTTCTTATAGCAATATTTGTTGCTATGTAATAATTATATCCACTAACAGTATACTTCCCCGCAGTGTAGCTTGTTCGGCTATAATTATAACCTTTAGCCATTATTTCTTTAACTCCAGAGTTATAGACATTAGTTGCTAGTGAATTTTTTGCATCAACACTAAATTCTCTAGTTATTCGAGTACTTTCTACTTTTGCTGTTGGAGCAATGCCTTTTGCATCTATACAATAGGCAGGTTGTTTTACCCCATCTATAACTGTAGAATATATGTTCCACACTGTCGCCATATGATATGGCTTGGGAGTTGCTGGTGGATTTTTAAAATCCGGATTAAAGTGATTAATACCGGCGTAATAATTTTCATAAACAACATTTATTGGCGCCCTCGTATTAATACCAGCTGCATTTGTTAATGTAATAAATCCAAAAAATCCAACAATAATTAGTAATAGGTATTTAATTTTTTTCATTATATTTTTCTCCCTCTCTTACTAATCACTACTATAGCCAATCCCCCGATTATTACTACCATTATTACCGCTAAGTATATCCATGTTTTGTTTTCGTTAAAGAAAGCTTTAACATCATCTTTATCTAATATACTAGGTGCTTTTGTTTGTTCTGCTTCAAACTTTCTTTGAGCAGTTTCAGCTTTTTCTTGCATCTGATCAAAAGGAATTTCTTTAAATGTAACATACTTTTGACAAACATCTACATCTTCTAAATCTTTACAAATATCTTGTCCAGAAAACGAATTGAATCTAGGTATTGTTAAATATAAATCTTTTAATTCCTCGTCCTTACATTTTGTTTCACCAGAAGTATATATCTTAAAGGTGTATGTTGATACATCTGTTAAGTCATCTAACCTTTTAATATATTTACCATTTGAAGTATCCGAATATTGAACCTTTAATTCTTGATTATTTAATGTATTCGTTATAATAACGTAAAATTCTTTGGTTAAGTTCAAAACCTCTAACTCAATATAATCAAAATATATCACGAAAGGCTCATCGCTATCCACACCCTCTGGTGCAGCATACATGTCCTCAGGCAATATATCTTGTCTTTCTACAAAATTGACTTTTACTGCCGATGCACCCTCTCTTAATTCCGCATATTCTTCATCAGAACAAAAAGATTGCGCAAACACAAAAGTAGGCAATAAAAACAATGATAAAATCACACCTAATTTTTTCATCAAAAACTCCTCTTTTCTTTATATATATATTAACATAATACCCAATACTAATGCAACCTTTAAATTGCCTGTCTCATTTATTTGTGTTATAGTTTTTATAGTGATAATATGAAAAAAATAAAAGATGGAAGCATCGCTTTTTTAACAATAATTTTTTACATATATTTTCAAGTGTTTTTATTTGATTTTATAAATTTTGAAAACAAAGGTTTTTATATGCAAAATCTTTTATTATTGTTGCCCTTAGTCTTTGTTAGTTTTATATTATTTTTCATATATAGAAAAGATTTAATAAAACAATTTTTAGATTATGATAAAGAAGACTTGTTTGTGACCATCAAATACTGGTTTTATGGGCTTTTATTAATGTATGTTGTTAATATTTTGTTACTTCCGTTCACCAATGATATAGCAATGACAGAAGCGGCCAATAGATCTATTCTTGTGAAATTTCCATTCTTCGCTGTTACTTCAATGGGTATAATAGCTCCCTTTGCAGAAGAAATTTGTTTTAGATATTCATTTAGAAAGGTTTTTACTAATAAATGGGTTTTTGTAATTGTTACTTCTTTATTATTCGGATTAGTTCACATTAACTCATTTAATTTAAAAGAATTTTTATTTATACTTCCTTATTCAATCATGGGCGGGGCATTAGGACTTGCATACTTTAATACTAAAAATATTTTTTCAGCAATTTTTATGCATATGTTTAATAACGTAACCATGATTTTCTTACTTATTGTAGGAGGAGGATTATTTTGAGAAAGTTTTTGTACTCCTTAATACTTATTGTTGCGTTACTAGGAATATACGCTAGACATTACGAGCACAAAAAATTAATTCATGAAGAATACACGGTTGAAACAAGTATAATTCCTGATTCATTTGATTCTTTTAAAATTGTTCATTTTACTGATTTTTTGTTTCCAAACACTACATCTATTGAATACTTAAACACTTTAGTTAAAAAAATAAATAAAATGAATCCTGACATTATAGTATTTACTGGAAATTTAATTGATAAAAACCATCAGATTTCTGTTAAAAACAAAAACAAAATTATAGAAGCTTTAAGCAAACTAAAACCTTCATTACAAAAATTAGCAATATATGGTAATCACGATTTAAAGCAAAAAGATATATATGAAAGCATATTAGAAGAAAGCAACTTTATTTTAATAGACGACGAAGAACACTTATTATTTTATAAAGATAATCAGCCTATTAAAGTAATAAATTATAGAAAAGAAACAACTATAGAAGAAAACGAAGAATATGAAGGCACTTATAATGTCGTGCTTATACACAAGCCTGATAGTGTTAGCGATATAGAAGACATTAACCACATTTACTTGGCAGGCCATTCACTTGGAGGTCATGTTAATTTGTTTGTAACTGATCCCCTAATAAAAAAAGAAGGAGCAGAAACATATATAAAAGGTAAATACAAACTTAATTATGGTCTTTTATTTGTATCTAGTGGTATTGGCACGGACAATATTAAATTTAGATTTATGAATTATCCATCTTTTAATGTATATACCATTAAAAAAACCACATAATGTGGTTATAAATATTCAACAATGTTTATGTTTTTCTTTAACTTTTCAATTAAATCACTTTTTTCATACTTATCAAATACTTCTTTAAATGTACTAAAATCTAGTAAAAACATATCATAAAACTTTAAATAAATTTCCTTATAATTTTCTATCCCTATTTCTTTCAAATAAGAAATGTTGTTTGCGACAAGTTTTTTTTGTTCTTCCATTTTTTCTTTGAAAACTTTTGGCATATTTTCTTCTATTAAATTTAATTCCTCTTTAGTGAAACTCAATTTTTCTAAAAACATCATGCTACCCTCTTTTTTTCTTCTTTTCCAAAACTTACCACTTCATTTATACTATCTTTAATTATACTTAATTCTTCAGTTGAATAATTATTGGTATTAATAATTGCTAAAAACAATATTTTTTCAAAGTCATCATAATTATTTGTTACCAATTTAATGATATTATCATTTACCGCTTCTAGATCCATATTGACTCTATCATTTAAAAGATGCAGTAATTGAGACAAATACGTTGCAGCACTTTCGTAGATTTCATATGTTACTTCATCCAAACCCTTAGCTTGTAATGCAGAAAGATTGTTAGAAACTTCTTGTACAGGTTCTTCAGACACCTTTTCAAAACTTTCTTTTATTTCTTTAGTTTTGTTAGTGAACCTGTTTTTTTCCATCAGTAATAAAGGATCTTTAATTATATCTAATAACATATTATGTTCTTTTGCATAAGATAATCTATCAAATAAAACTTTGCTATCCAAAAACGCCAATTTAATCTGAGAAGCTTTTTTTATTGATATACCAAATTCTTTTAATAACTTATTAGTGTTTTCTAATCTTTGTTCTCCTTCTTGTTGTAGCATAAGGACAGTCATATAAAATTTAGTATATAAATTAATCTCCTCTTTTTTACCTAAGTTTAAATTCTTGATGATATTTTCCATTTACCCTCCTATTAAAACGCCATTAAAGGGACTCTTCTTGGATCTAATCCACTATCTTTTAATGATTTTATTGATTTTTGTAATTCATTAAAGTTGTATTTAACTAATACATTAGGGTTTAGATATATATCAAATGGCAATTTACCTATGTCTAATAATATTGTTAATTTATTTTCTAATTCAATATCATTTAATAATTCAACGTTATCAATAAATATATCTTTATTTATTTCCATCGACCTAACCAATTTTACGTTTTTTTCTAATATGCTTTGATTTAAATTTCTCTTTATGTAATCTAAGTCTGTTAATGAGAAATCTAGTGAATTAAAGCCCATATTGTTTAGTACTTGCTTTACTTTTAAACTATCGTCTAATTCGACTTTAGCAGGTTTTTCTTCTATATCCACTTTAATAGGTTCTTCCGTTTTTATTTGTTTTGCCTCAGCAAATACATCTGAGAAACTTTTTCCGTTTCTAGGAACTTCACCTTTATGACTATCATATTCAAACAATCCATCTTCTGGGAACATCAATATTTTAGCTGCTTCTTTAATTTCTTCTTCTGATAGTTCAAATTTAGTCAATAACGACGTTAACTCTTCCCTAGTAATATTTATATTTCCCTCTAGAGATAATTTGAAATATTCTTTCAATTTGTTTTGATTTGATAACGCCTCTTCTTTTCTAATAACAAGTTCAGATATTAAAGTACTTGCATCATGCATTTCTTTTCCAATCGTTTTTAACTTATCATTAGATTCTGCTTTTTCTTTTTTCACTTTTTCAACAGCTTTAGGTAATAGATTTTCAACTTTCATTTTCAAACCATTTGGATCAAAATCAATATCTAATTTTTCTAAAACAGTTCCAAAATCATCTTTATTAATGTTTTTCAAAACATTTACTAAAGAATTACCTTGTTCTCCCAACAAGGTTTCCTCAGCAGTTAAAGTTTTAATTTTAGATTCTAGAGTGTTTTTTTCTTTAGCTGTTCTAGATTTTGTTTCCTCTGCTTGTTTTTTCTCATAATTCATATTAGTTAAAATCACGCTTTCGTGACTTTTTAAATTATATAATTTATCTAATAATAACCTTGTTTCTTCTTTCATATTTGTCATCTAATCACCCTTTACTATTCTATAATGATTATAACAAACTATAATTTCAATTGCAATTATAATGGTCTATTATTTCGAATTCTTTATAAGTATTTTATTAATTATTTTACTTAATATATAAGTAAAAGTTATTAAAATTAATATTTGAAACATAATAATTGGATCTTTTAAACTTTCAATAAAGCTAACCCCAATAAATCCCCAAAAATATACAAGACTAATTTTACCAACTACAACAGCTAATAAAAATTTTCGTGGTTTAATGTTTCCCATACCTGCAATTATGTTTATAAAAAACGCAGGAGTAAATGGAAGTGCCATTAATACAGCCAAATGTTCTACTTTAAGATTTTTTAAAATATTATAATGTTTTAATAGTTTTTTATTGTTTTGAATTTTAAGTATATAGTGTCTTTTTAAATATTTTCTTACTAAATAAAAGGATAACATACAGCCTACTATTGTGAAAAACCATGAAATAATAAATCCCAATATATTTCCAAAAACAACAAAATTAATAGTTATAAAAACAAATAAGGGCAATATAGGAATAATAGATTCAATTATTATTAATAAACAAGCAAATAATGGCGCAAAAGCGCCACTATTTTCTAACAAAAACATTATTTGTTCATTTAAGTTATATAATACATCCAACATTATCTTCACCACTAATCAAAAAAGTCATCAAAATATTCATCATCTGTAACAATATTTTCATCAAACACTTTACTATCTGTATCAATATTTAATTTAATATCTTTAGATGAAGTTTTTTCTGGTTTCGATATTGAAGTTTCTTCTCTGGCAATTGGTTGTTCTTCTCTTTCGGCCTTTTCTTGTTCCTCAAGCTCTTGTAATTTACGGTCTATATCTTTCATCATTTGATTTATATCCACGCTTCCTACATCCCTTCCCATCGAAAACGGATTTGTAGGAGCAAATGGACTCATCCTATCCATAGGTATTTCTGATATTCCCGAATCTTTTCTTTCTTTTTGTAGTTCAATAGCTTTTTTCTTTTTTTCTTCAGTAACAAACTTTTTAACATCAAATGTTTTTACTTCTTTTTTATTTCTTTCTGGATATTGAGCTGGAATGAACTCCTCGCCCCAATCCATTTTAAAGTTAGGTTTTAAATGAGTTCTAAAAGGACTCGTTCTAATTCTAATTAATACAGCTTCAAATAACTTTAATTTTTGTAAGTCAGTAACTGTAATTAACGGAGTAGAAGCAGTTTTATCTTTTTCTTTAGATTTTTGTTCCCCAGCTATTTTACTTATTTCTTCTAATGCTTTTAGTTCCGTACTTATTAAATACACTAAATTACTACAATTCCCCTTAATAATTTCTGCTACATGTTCTCCATATACATCTGAAAGTTGTGCGTAATTTTGAATAATAAATGTAAATCTTATTAATCTACTTCTTGCTGCTGAAATCATTGCATCTACATCTTTTAGTGGAGGCATATTTGCAAATTCATCTAAGATAAAATTGGTTCTAAAAGGTAATTTACCGCCATTTTCATGCGCTACATCTATCAGTGTTTCATAGCATTGTTTAATGAATATTGTCATTAAACTATGATAAGTTTTTTTCTCATCATGTATTACTAAAAACACTGCGGTCTTTTTCTGACCTATATCTCTCATATCAAAATCACTATGAGATAACATTTCACTTAAATTATCAGTTGTTGAAAATTTTCTGATTTTTTGTCTAAATGTAGATAAAATACTACCTTTAGTGTCAGATGGAGCACTTATTGTAGCCGATGCAAATATATAAGGTTTTGATTCTTCGCCTTTTAATGTGAAGTATTCCTTTATATATGTACTACTTGCTGCGTATCTTTCTTCACCTATTGTGCTCATGTAATTTATACTATTTAAATTAATTTGATTTATTTGTGCATCTTCAAATAAAGCTAAAGATAATCCCGCAAAATAATCAGCCGAAGTTCTTTCCCAGAAAGGATCTTTAGGTCCAGGACCTTCTTCATATAGAATGTTTAGAGCTACATCATCTAATAATTCTGTAGCTTTATCAAAGTTACCGTTTTTATAATAACTATATGGTTGCATCAACGGATTCCATGCATTTCCTCTTTGAGGATCTCTAAAATTTAATAAAACCACATTATAGCCTTTATTTTTCAATGTTTCTGCCGTGTATTTATACAATTCACCTTTAGGATCAGTTATAATCATGCTTTCGCCATTTCTAGCAAGCAAATTAACCATTGGTTTTACTAAACATTCGGTTTTACCAGAACCGGTAGAACCAATTACTAGATTATGATATTCACCGTCATCAACATATATTTCTTTTCCATTATTAATTAAAGGAATACCCGCACCTTCTACTTCTTGTTCAAGCGGAGATGTTTTAACAACGTCTTTTTGCTTAATTATTTCTCTTTTATTTGCCCATTTACTATATCCATCACTCTTTTTATTTCCAACTGAAAATCCAAAAGAGCCTCTTTCTTTATCAAATATATATGACGATACACTTGTAAATATAATTATCTGAGCTAATATAAATAACACAAATGTCACTATAATATAATCTTTAGTAAAAGCTTTGAAAGGTAATAGTCCATAAAAAGAACCTTCATTTGCTAATGAAGTAAAATTTAAAACAACGATTGCACAAATATATAGCAAAAATGTTGAATAAATTACAAATATAACGAAATCTTTTTTTTCAACATTAAATTTCATGAATTTCCTTTCCAAGTGACTTTATTATATCAATTATCTTGCATATTTTCATTATAATTATCAAATTCTTCACGGGTCATTATTTGAACTGTATAATCCAAGACTTTGTTAATATTAAACACATAACCATATTTTTGATCTGTTAATATAGCCATATCTTGATCGTGTGAATAAGTGTAAGTTTCAACAGATAAATCCATACTCATATTAAAGTTTTCTGGAGTTGTGTCTTCAATTAATTCTTTTGCCTGATTTTTATCTGACTGCCACAAATTGAAAAAATTATTATAGTACAACAATGCCACATCCCTTATTCCAGGATGTTTTAAAGTAAATTCATTATACTCATTAGATTCAATATCTTCTATAAAAGAAGAAGCTTCTTCCTCAATGAATGTAGATGAAATAAATCTTAAATAATCTTGTTCTGTGATGGGTTCTATAGAGTAAGCAAATTCACGATAACTTACTGAAACTACATTAAAAACATGCTCAAAATTGGAAAATAGTGTTCCATATTCAAAATCCACTTTATATATTTTGCTCTTTGTGAAAAATATTCTCTCATCACTGGATGCAAATACCTCGTCTAATGTAAATGTAAAATTGGGGCTACTTGACTTAACTACATTAAATATTGAATCTAAAGTTATATCATTTTTTTCTATGTAACTTGGCGATAATAATGCATAAACTGGATCTTTTAATTTATTATTTACATTTATGTAAAAATTTTCTAAAATTTCATTTAAAGTAAAATATAAAGGATAATCATCCAGATAATTAAAAGTTATAGGCGCAACTTCAATGGCTGGTGGTTCCTCTGTTGGAGGGGCTACAGTTTTATCTCTGAAAATAAAGATGACTAAAAGCATAATACCCAATATTATTATAACTGCAATTAAAATTAATGTTTTTATATGCTTTTCTTTCATTGTTCTCCCTTTTTATTGTTCAACTATATTTGGATCTGGAATTCTTGGTGGAGTAATCGGCAAATCTTCTTCCACGCCACTAGATGGTTCAGTTTCTGTCGGTGCTGTATATTCAACATTATCTGATGGATCTATGTTTTCAATCGGTCTTGGATTAGACGAAGAAACATAATTTAATGGATCTTCAGCTTTGCCGTTATGATAAACTGCAAAGTGCAAATGAATACCAGTTGACCTTCCTGTATTACCCATAATTCCTATATATTGTCCCTTAACTACCGGGTCACCGACTTTTACTTGTAAAGATCCTGTTTCAAGATGGCAATACAGAGTAGCTAAGTTATTATCATGTTTAATTTTTATTAAAGATCCACAATTATCTTCGCCCGGATCTACTGCGGATATTACTACTCCGGGTAAAGCCGCAATTATATAAGGAGATTCCCCTCCTCCACCAATATCAATTGCACCATGAAACCCACTTATGCCTGAGATATCCCTATAACCAAATCCCGAGGTTATATTTATATGAGTAGGATGTCCTGGTGCTAATATAACTCCTTCTACTTCTAATAATTTTTGGCCACCAACTGGCCACCACATACCTTCATTAGCCTGAAAATAACTTAAGTCAAAATATCCTTCTTCCACATAACCATAAAAAGAATCATCATCAAAATTGTATCCCCCTAATTCATCAGCAGTTCCGCCCCCACCCGAAGCCGCCCCAAGAATAATGATCAATAATAAAAACGCTCCAGCAAGGGCCAGTAAAACCATTGGATTTTTCATTATATAAGATTTGACCAAGTTCTTTGCAACATCAGCTGCTTGGTCGCCAACTATATTACTAATTACAGCGATTGGATCTGATTGTTGTTCGGTTTCAGACTCTTCGGCATGGGCTTCATTTTCTAATTCGTCTTCTATTTCTTCGTTTTCTTGTTCTTCATCCGGAAAATTATCGTGATGTGAACGATATCTCGATTTAGGTTCATATATAAGCGAATTATTGTCTTTTCTTTCCATTGTAACCCTAATAATTATTTATTTATTATAGTCCCCCACCCGAACCAAATGAATCAAGTTCTTCCTGTGAGAGCACTACATTAATCTGCATTCTTCTATTACCGCATACAAACAAAGCTTCACCCTGATTGTAATATTTTATACCCTCTTTTTCATTTTCGTTTAAGTCTATTAACTTACTTAAATCTTCTACTGCTTGTTTTTTCAAGTTCATAACCACATAATATGCAGCATTATCAAATATAGCTTTACCATGAGTTATAACATTTGGAGCAGCAAAATCAGTAGGTTGCTGAGTTATAAAAATAGTTCCCGTATTATATTTACGACTTCTTCTTTGAATTTGTGCCAGGAATTCCGCTCCCAATTCGTTTCTGCTTGATAACAACACATGGGCTTCATCAACCATCATTACCGTATTAATTTCTTTATCTAAACACAATCCCCATGCATACTTTAATATATTAAAGAATAATGCATTTTTAATACTATCTTCACTATTCATTAATTCTTTTATATTAAATACTACAAAATCACTCTCTATTTGAAGAGTTGTGTGACCAGTGAAGTAATATCTTAGTTCCTTAGTTAAGGGTCTAATTTTCAATTCTAAACGCTCCATTACGTCACGTTCTCTTGTAGCATCAGTCATAGATAATAATCTTCCTTGTACTGTGGCATATACGTCGTCAAAAGTCGGAAAATCTTCTCTTTTTAATTTAGTATAATCTGTTTCAAAGTCTATTTTAAATCTAGCATAAGTTTCTTGAACTATTTCACTAAACATAGTTAAAACATCGTCTTCTATAGATGGACTATAATACTTCATAAATGCATTTAATTGTTGTAATGTTCTAGTTAAAACAGTATAACCCAATCCTTGAGCTATTTCTTCCTCATCAGCATCAACAACAATTTCTAGCGGGTTAATCATTCCGAATTCCCCACCTTTACCTAGGTCTAAAAAGTCTCCACCTAAAGATAAAGTCATTTCTTCTAGTTCGCCTTCTGGATCTACAACTACAATTTTATAACCATTTCTAATGTGAGTTCTTAATAATAATTTTGCTGCAGTAGATTTACCAGAACCAGATGTTCCAAGTAGTATAACATTAGCATTATTTCTATTAGGTTCTTTTCTTTCTTGATATAAGAATTGATTAAATAAAACAACTCCACCAGAATAATCAACTCCAAATAAAGTTGCATTACCAGGATCTTTAATGCTGTCAAATACAAATGGATACATGGCAGCAATTGTCATACTAGGAATTGGTGTTCCAATTCTTCTTTCTATATCTTGAGCCGGAAATATTGGTAACATCGATTTTAACACTTTTTCCTGTTCAAACATAAGTGCAACACTTCTTAATCCCATTCCCTCTAAAAAACTTTTAACTTGAATTTTTCTTAGTTCTAATTCTTCTTTATTATCTGCAGATATCATTAAATGTAATTGAAAATCGAATATTTTAGCTTGAGTTGCGGCTAACATAGATACAAATTGTTCTAATGATTCATAATCTTGCCTTATTCTTTCTTGTGTTGTTCTATCTTTTTCTGATTGATATCTCGTTTTTAAATCCGCAATTTCTTTATTAAGCATTTTTCTTAAAATATTAAATTCAATAGGAATATGTTTAATTGCTATTCTAACTCCAGGTAAATTAATTAAATCACTTAAATAACCTGGATAAATAGCTTTAGGATAAGAAATTATGGTTAAAACAGTTGAAAAGCTTGTGCCTAACCTAAAATCTGTAGGATTAAATTGCATTCCTTTAGGTGCAACTTCTGATTTTAAAATACTCATTTACATCACCGTCCCTAACTTGACTGATTCTCCATCATTTAGAAAATTATCAAGTATCATTCTTAAATCATCATTAGAGGTTTGTGCTGATTGCAATCCAGATGTTGCAAGCCCGCTAATAATGTTATGAAGTTTCTTTTGAACTAACTCCATTCTTTTTTCTTTAAATATTATAAAATATTCTGTATCAACAACATTGTATTCTTGTGACATAAATAAATTAGCTTTATTAATGTCTTGCATAATCAAACCCTTAGTAACGTTATTATTAGTGTTTTTATATAACAGTTGTAATTTCGCTAGATAAACTCCCAAGTCTACAGGTCTATCTGCAATAATTAACCAAAACTCATAATCAATAGAGTTATAAAAAGTTTGTAACCTATTAATAATTGTTGTTTGTTGAGTTTGACCCATTATAAAAATATTTTTAGGATAAACCTTTACACCGGTCACTATTTCTCCCGTATCTAATTGAACCAAACCGTTCATTATTTGCTTAACGGGAACCCAACTTTCCGAATATTTTGAATTAAAATCTTTTTTCATCACTTATACTCCAACCTTTCCAATAATAATGTCTTCTGTTTATAAAATACATAACTATATTTGTTAGTAATTGCAACACATTATGATAATGTGGTACAGGGAATACCAAAAATGCCGAAATTATAACTGGTAATAATATTATAATAGTCTCGGCTAAACTTGGATTTTGAAATATCATCAATAAAACAAAAGTTAAAATTGCTCCTGATCCAAATATAATTAAATCTATAACAGTAAATCTTCCCAATATTAATTGAGATTTTTTACTGTTTGCTGGTATTAAATAATTATTCACCTTTTTATTCCTCCCTTTTTATAATCCTGTCCTTCTAGCTTGGGCAACTTCTTTTTCTGCATCGGGAATAACTTTTCCTTGCATCAAATCTGACAAGTCCTTAATATCTCCGCTTAAGTTATCCGATAAAGCATTTATTTCGCCAGCAGAAATAGTTCTAAGTAAAACTTTATTGCCATCTTCTATAACGAAATCGCCTTTTTTAATGCCTTTAGATGGATCATCTTGTTCATGAACTTTATATACTTCCATCTTAGCGTCTCGTAAATCACCATATTGTAACAGAGCATCTTTTATAATTGCATTTTCCGCATCCAAAGAAGTTTTAAATTTATCAATTAAAGCCGACGCTTTAACAGCATCTATGTCCAAAGTAGCACTCAATGCTTGGACATCTCCTTTACCCAACAAGTTCATTACTTCGCCTGAGCGACGTTTTGCTCTGCTTTCAATTTCATTAGCTTCTTGATTTCTATTAGCTATAGCTTGCGTTGTTTCTTCAGCAGACATTGCTCTTGTTCTCATATAATCTTCTTTTCTTATATTCGAAGCATCCTCGCCCCTAGTAAAAGCTTCGTTGAAAGCCGCAAGATATGCCGTTTCATCAAATTCAGTAACGGAAGTTGGTATTTCACGTTTTCTAACCTCTTCTGCTTGCGCCATCATTGTTTTAAACATTTTATCTTCAGACGATGCAACAGTTCGTAGTCTATCAACTGAACCAGCTACATCATTGAATACACCTTTTTTCTTTTCTAATCTTTCCATATCAACCGGCCCGTGATAAAAATCACTCATTCTTCTAGCCATGCGTTCGCCTCTTAATTCAGGATTGGCTTTATATGTTTCTTTTCTGGTTCTTGCATCAGCTGCACGACCAATTCCTTCGCTAGCTCCTTCTCGCATTTCAGCCCAATTTTGTGCCTTTCGAGATTGCCATAAAGCTCTACGCCCACCAGAAACAACGCCGCCTAAGCCTCCACCCAGAGCGCTTTTAGCTAAATTTTTTCCTTGTGTTCTTGATTTAGCAAAACCGCGAATTCCGCCCATTGCTAATCCCCCAACTCCTGCTGCTATGGCTAAACCTCCGCCAGCTCCTAATTTGTTCATAATTCCTAAGCTCATGCCGTCAGAATTCATTCCCGGAAATATTTCTCCCAGTAACTTTGGAGCCTGTTTTATAAAAGCAACTATTCCCATAATAACAAAAACTCGAGCAAACAATATTACAAACCAGTTACCGGGACCAGTGACCATATCGCCAGTTACAACATCCCACATTTTTCTACTAAACACATTAATTAAGTACACACCAAAGAACATAATAATTACTCGCAAAAATACTTCTAAAAACACTGCAGTAGTTTTTTTAACCCAATTATTAAATATTTCTTTTGCCGAACCTGGCATCATTCGAGCAAACACAGGTATCGGAGCTATAATTTGTAAAAAAGCTAATTTAGCAACTCGTATACCTAAATCAAAACAAAAAGATATCATGACATAACACAAAAAGATACCAGCTACTAAAGACAGCGGGAACATATACGAAATTTCTCCATCAGTTACTTTTTCGGCAAACCTTGAATATATAGAGAAATTACTACGCGCTGCAATTACGTGCGCATTGGCTAATGTCACATGAGATGCATCTGACAATCTAGGATCAATTTTATAATCGTTTTTTTCTTTTTTCACATATATTGTTTCTTCACAATCAGTTAAAAATTTATCATAGGAAGTCGAATCACCAAAAGACTCATAACCTGGGCAATTTACTTCATTTGGTTTAAAAAAAGATCTAAAAACTAAAATTGAGAAAACACTACCTTGACTTTGTAAATCCTCTGAATAACCGCTAGGACTGTCTAGTCCGGTGGGAGACCCCAATATAATCTTACCCAATGTGTTTGTTCTTAATATTGCAACTTGAAATCCATAAGCATATTCAAATATAACCGGCATGACTATAACTAAAATTAAAGAAGTTACAGTTTTACCAACAATTTTAGCCGGAGAATCTTCGCTTTTTTCTGTGCCATCTGGGTCGATAATAGCTTTTAACATTGTATAACTCAATATAAATAACATAACAACGCCTAGAATAACATAAATTCTTCCCACTAAATCATTATAATCTTTTACATCAAAAATATTTATTGTAGCAAGTAATATAAATAATCTATAACAAACTGAAACGAAGTAATAAACCATGCCGTCTATAGAAATAAACAAGCTGTTTATTACTATTTTTATCATCCTTCCTATACCCAAGAAATCTAGTATCATCTT
>CAZJTX010000003.1:33864-50487 GCA_964549115.1 uncultured Muribaculaceae bacterium
ATTACATGAACCGAATGGATCTAGTAAACAATTGTAACACTCTGAATCAAAAATCCACCCCGAGGTTTTATCTTCTTTAGCACTATCAACCACATTAAACAATGTTTTTATAACTGTAGGTACAAAAAATATAACTATACCTATTACAAATCTTTTTATTAAAGATTGAGTGGCCGTAGACACATCTTTCTCGTCCCCCGAAAGAAATGCTTTAAATAAATCAACAGATCCCAAAACAATTATAACTACCGGAATCAATACTTTCATTATATAAATAAAGGTTCCGCCAATTTTAAACATTGTTTTTATTCTAGGGTTTGTGCAAAAGTCTGTTTGAGGATTACCTTTGGTTGACTCTGCAAAAACCGGTGTTGAAATCAACATTAAAAATGTAGCTAAAAACCAGCGAAATGTTTTTTTCAATTTCATTACCTTCACCACTATGTAAATTATATCATTATTTTATTGTAAAAACTAGACAAAAGAAGTTAATTTTATTTTAAATTTGCCCTATTATATGATATTATTTATATGAAAAGAGGTTATTATATGGCTAGAAAGTTTTTTAATCAAAAAGTATATAATCGAAAAAGAAAAGATATGATCCAATTATCCGTTATTTTAGTCTCAGTTATAGGGATAGTATTAAGCTTATTTTTAATTAGCTATTTCAAATCAAAACCTAAGAAAGAAATATATGTAAAAATTCACGATCAAATTAGTTTGGAAATAAACGCTGAAAAGCCAGATGAAATGATATTTTTCAAAGAATTAAAGGGAGTAAAGGAAAAAGACCTTAAAGTTGACTACTCAAAAGTTGAATTTGATAAACTAGGATCTTATAAAGTAAAAATAAAAATTAAAAATAAAAATTATAATTCTAAAATAAACATAGAAGATTACACTGCGCCTAAACTTACTTTAAAAAACGTCAAAATTGAAAAAGGAAATAAGTATAAAGCTGAAGATTTTGTGGAAAAATGCATTGATAATTCGAAGGAAGAATGTATCATAAGCTTTTATAAAGAAGCTATTGATAGCAGAGGTCAATTAATTGATTATGAATCTTATTCTAAGCCTGGAAACTATGAAATAAAAGTAATTGCAAAAGACAGTTCAGATAACGAAACAATTAAAGTAGCTAAATTAACAATTGGTGATAAACCTAAAAAAGAAGAAAAGCCTGTCTTATGCGAGTTTGGTAATTTAGATTATAGCAACGAACACATTTTGGCAAACATGATTGGAAGTAATGGATGTGCAGTAGATATAAACTTGTATCACGACGAAGGTATAAGAAACAACATTAATAACATTGCAAATTCAGAAACTAAAAAATTGCAAATGGAATTAAATAAGTTGCCTAATTTACCCGAAAACATTACTATTAATCGTTTAGTAAATGCTGTATTAAATAATGAAGGCACAGGTTTTGTAGGGTACTCACTATTCATAGAGGCAAAAGGAAGCGAAAACAAAAATATTGTAAGTTTCTATTTAACCTTAAATGGCGAGAGACACTATATTGATAATCCTTACAAATTAAAATAAAAAAAGACTTAGAAAACTAAGTCTTTTTATATGTCTAATTATTGTTGTTTTTTAGCAACTACTATTAAACCGCCAATTGCTAATAATATTACCCCAAATATACTTAATATGATATATGCATCTTTATTACTAGATTCATCTTTAAATATCATTGGTACACCACTTTTTTCAGCAACTTCTTTTAATGTTTCTTTAGTATAATCACCTTTGGTTTTCTCACTTACTAACTTAACTACATCTTCATAATCTTCATCTTGGTAAGCTTCTAAAGCTGCATTTATAATAGCTTCTCCTCTAGATTCATCAAAACCCACTAATTGAAAGTCTCTTCCTATCATAATAAATGGAACACCATTAACATCTTCCCTATCTATTTCTTTTTTTACCTCTTCTAAAAGGAATACATTTTCCTGATTTTTCCATACTTCGTATGCTACTAATTCAAAATAATCATCATACTCATCACCCAAACCAGCAAAATATGTTATAGCTTTAGTACAAAAAGCACAACCTTCTCCTTCAAATAAATAAATAGTTACTTTTTTACCAGAATCTAAATCTGGCTTAGTAATAGCGTTTACATTAAACGCAAATAACATTAAACTAATTCCTATTAAAAATTTTTTCATTATATCACCACAAAAATTATTATATCATTTTATTTTAAACTTACAAACCTTTTATAAGTTTTTACCATTTTGTCCATTATTTCTTCTTCATTTAAAACTATATCATTGGTTGCTATAAGGGTCGCTAATCCATTAGCATACAGCCACAAAGACATAAATAACTCTTTAGCCTTTTTAAAATCCAAGCCTTCTTTATTAACTAAGTTAATAATTGTTGATTGATTCCACTTTTCATCTAAGACATTATCAAAGTTTTCCCAATTAAGATTATTTGATAAAAACAAACTAATAAATAAATTTTTATATTTAGCCGCAAATTCAACATAGGCAATACAAAGTGTTAATAAAGCTTTCTTAGCATCAATACGACTCGTAATAAACTCATCATATTCTCTATAAATCTCTTTATATACTTCTTCTTTGATAGGATCCATGCCTCCAAACAATCTATATAATGGTTTTGTTGAATATCCTATTTCTTTTGCTAAAGATCTCGCATTTAAACTTTCCCATCCACTTTTATGGACTAACTGTACTGCTTTTTTCACAATTTCTTCTTTTGTTATATCAGCTGCTTGTTTCATTATAACCTCCTATGGTAACTTATGTTTCTATTATAACATAAAACAAAAAAAATAGAATAAATTTAATTATTCTATTATTTCTAAATTCTTTTCTCTTATATATGATATAAATTCGTTTTTAAATTGTTCCAAGTCTTTTTGTTCGAGTGTTTTTTCCATTGATACAAGAGTGAATCTTATTGAATATTTATTTATTTCGACTGTTTTGTAAATATTTATTAATTTATACTCTTTTATGTACTCATTTCTAAAATTATCAATTATAGTTTCTAAATATTCATAATTTTTATCTTTATCCATTAAAATTGTATAATCTAAATCTACTTCTGGATATATTGATATTTCTTTTAGTTTATATTCTTTCCTTTTTAAACCTAAAAACATATCCAAATCTATCTCAATACTTATTACACTTTTCTTCTTGCCCAGTTCATACATCACACTAGGCGATACTATGTTAATAGCACCAATATTTTGGTTATCTACGACTATATTTAAACCATACTCCTTTATATAGTAATTTTCAGGTTTATTGTTTATAAACACTGTTTGTTGTCCTTTAACATGTGATATTAACTCTTTTGTTATAGTTTTTGCTAAATAATAATTATCTTTTGTGTTTTTTTGTTCACCAGCTATTAAAATTGATAATCTTCTTTTATTTCCATCTTTTATAATTGTACCTATTTCATAAACTATAAAATTGTCGAAATATTTATAATTGTTTTTAATATATGGTAACAATGATAAAGTCATTTCATCTCTTAATATGTTATTTTCAGCTTTGTTTGTAACTTTTACATTATCCTTTTTTACTTCTATTTGCTTTAAGAACGATGAGTCATACCACAAATAAGAATGAATTTCACTAGCGTTATATTTATAAGTTAAAAATTCTTTAATACTTACTTCATCATCAAACACAGTTTCACTTTTTTGAATTTTATTTTCTAATATTAGCGGCTTTTCTTCTATGTTTTCATAACCATACATTCTAGTAATCTCTTCTATTAAATCAACATCTATAGCTATATCTTTGGTTGCTCTATACGATGGGGGAGTTACTATAAATTCTTTGTCTAACACCTCAACCTTAAATTGTAAAGATTTTAATATATCGATTACTATGTTATCTTCTAGTTTTTTACCCACATATTTATATAACTTATCTTTCTTTAAAGTTATTTTATTTGTTTTTGGTTTAACTGGGTATACATCTGTTAAATTAGATGCTATTTCTATATTATTATCGACGTCTCTTAAAAGATATAAAAACCTTTTTATTGATAAAAGAGGCCACTTACTATCTAGTGTTTTTTCAAATCTAGTTGATGCTTCAGTTCTTAATCCTAATTCCGTAGATGACCTTCTTATTTTAGTTGCGTCAAATGAAGCAGCTTCTAAGAATATTGAAGATGTTTTATCTTCTATTTCACTATCAAATCCACCCATTATTCCAGCTATCCCTATAGGTCCGTCTTGATTGTTGATTAGTAAAGTTCCAGCTTTTACTTTTCTATCTACATCATCCAAAGTTTTAAAAACTATATCTTCTTTTGCGTTATCCACAACTATATTTTTAACTTTATCATAACTATAAGCGTGCATTGGTTGGCCTATTTCTAACATAATATAGTTTGTTAAATCCACAACTAAAGAAATAGATCTAGACCCAACATAATGTAGAAATATTTGCATTTCTAGCGGCGTAATCTTTTCTTTTATATTATCCACTTTAATTCCTACAAAACGATGACAATTTTCTTCATCTTTAATTTTTATATCTAAATCATTTAAATCGTTTTTTACTTCCATTAAATCTAATGGTTTTAATTCATTACCCGTTATGGCTGCTATTTCTCTTGCTATGCCATAGTGTCCCCATAAATCCGGTCTATTGGTTAAAGATTTATTATCAATCTCCACTATAATATCTTCAATAGGTAGTATTTCTTTTAAATCTGCTCCCAGTTCATAATAAATTGGTAGTTCTAATATTCCTTCCTTATCGTTGTTTATACCCAGTTCATATCCCGAACAAAGCATTCCTTCACTGATTACTCCGGCTATTTCTTTTTTACTTATTTTATATCCACCTATTTGACCCCCAACTTTTACATAAGGATATTTAGAACCCACTTTTACATTAGGAGCTCCACATAAAACATCATAAACATTTATACCATCATTTACTTTAGTTAATGTATAGTTATCTTTCTTTGGATGTTTATTAGCCTCTATAACCTCAGCTACTACAACATCTTCAATTTGAGTTCCTTGTAGAGTAATTTCTTCAACTTCGGCTGTTCTTATTGAAAACAAATTCCATATTTTTAACCAATCTATATTTTCCGAATTATGAATATGTTCTTTTAATTTATTACACGATATTTTCATATTACTTAAACTCCTTTAAATATCTTAGATCTCCTGAGTTTAAAACTCTTATATCATCAATCTTATATTTCATCATTGCTAATCTAGTTAAGCCAAGTCCAAACGCAAATCCGCTGTATTCATTTGAATCAATCCCGCTTTCTTCTAACACATTTGGATGAATCATACCACATGGACATAACTCAATCCAACCCGATTGTTTACAAGTACCGCAGCCTTTTCCACCACAAATAACACAAGAACAATCTAGTTCAAAACTAGGTTCGGTAAATGGAAAGTAACCCGGTCTTAATCTAACCTCTAAATCTTGTTTAAACACTTCTCTTAAAAAACCCTTTATAACATAAATTAAATTACTAATTGAAATGTCTTTATCTATTACCATACCTTCTAGTTGAAAAAATGTAGTGTCGTGAGATGCATCAACATCTTCATTTCTAAAACATCTTCCTGGGGTACATATTCTAAGAGGAGCGGCATATTTTTGCATTGCTCTAGCTTGATTAGCTGAGGTATGAGTTCTAAGAAGCAAATCATTTGATAACCAGTATGTATCTTGAGTATCCCTTGCTGGATGTATCTTAGGTATATTTAAAGCTTCAAAATTATAATAATCCGACTCCATTTCTGGTCCTAATATAACCATAAAACCCATCTTCTTTAAAATCTCAGTTACTTCTTTTTCAACAATTGTAATTGGATGTAAAGACCCCATATTTTTATATACAGGCATAGTTTTATCAAAACTATACGAAACATTTTTATTAATGTCTTCTTGTCTCTCAGTTATAATATGTTCCAATTCTTTTCTCAAATTATTTAAAAGTGGACCATACTTTTTCTTATCCTCATTAATCATATCTTTTAAACCAATTAATAGTTTTGTCAGTTCACTATTTTTACCTAAATACTTAGATTTAATATTAAATAACGTTACTTCATCAATTGATTCTTTAATATATTTTATAGCTTCATTTTTAATTTCTTCTATTCTTACTTCCATAATTCCTCTTTTCTTTAAAAAAACCATAAATTAAGTAAGGACGGATAAATATCCGCGGTACCACCTTAATTTATGATTTCTCATACTCTTAAAACTTTATAGGGTTTAACCATTTAATACTCCTTAAGTGAATTTCTTTTAATAATTAACTAATAACTTTACACCATCCGTTATTTCTCTACTTTAGTGTTATTAAAATACTTAATTTAATTCATTGTATTAATAATTTTCGCAATTAATTTCCATGTGACTTTGTGGATGATCACATACCGGACAAACATCTAATGCTTCTTTACCTTCATAAATGTGTCCACAATTTCTACATTTCCATACTTTTTCATTATCTTTTTTAAATACTTTATCTTTTTCAATGTTTTCTAACAATTTTAAATATCTTTTTTCGTGTTCTCTTTCAACACCAGCTACACCATCAAATTGTTCTGCAATTTCGTCAAAGCCCTCTTCTCTTGCTATGTCTGCAAACTCTTTATACATTTCTGAGTATTCATACTTTTCACCTTGAGCTGCATCTAATAAATTTTCTGGTGTTGAAGGTACTTTACCTCCATGCAATAATTTAAACCATAATTTAGCATGCTCTTTTTCATTAGCTGCGGTTTCTTCAAATATTGCTTTTATTTGCTCATAGCCATCTTTTTTAGCTTGTGATGCATAATAATCATATTTCATTCTTGCTTCAGATTCGCCTTGAAACGCTATTCTTAAGTTCTCTTCTGTTCTTGTTCCTTTTAGTTTCATTTCTCTTCCTCCTGTAGTAAATACTACCATATATTTAGTATACGGTCAATTTTTTTTAAGTAGTTTTATTAGTTCTTTTATTAAATCAATATCCTCTATTTTAGCTACATAAAATTCATTATCTTTAGTTTTTAAACTAGTTAAAAATGTTACTTCATCTGTAACAATTTTTCCTTTGTCTTTTATTCCCATTCCCATATAATAAATATTGCTTTTATATTTAACTTCTTCCAATATAATATATTTCTTACCATCTGCAAGTTCTATCACTATATCTTTTTTCATTAATACTCACCTATATCAATTTTATAGTCTAAATCTTTTATATCTGTTATCTTAACAACCTTAATATATTGCATATCATCAGCAAACTCTAACGAACTAAGAAGCATATCCAGTTCCTCATACATTTCAACTATACTTTTATCGCTAGCTATTCTTCTTTCTAATAGTCTAATAGACTTGTCTAATTCTTTTATTTCTATTAAGTCTTTTTTCTTCAAACTATCATCTTGTTCTTTATCAACCTTTATATCAATAGTTTCTAATAATATTTCTAGTTGTTCTATATCATTATCAATGTTATTTAATAATTTATGATTTAATACATTTGAATACTTAAATAAGTTATCCAACACCTCATTAAAATTATCTTCTAAATCATATTTTTTTATTTTGTCAAAGAAATAGGGAATTCTTTCCTTATCAACATTATTCTTAATTTTTAAAATATTTTCTTTATCATTAATTAAATCTTTGATTACCTTATTTATAATAACTTTTAAATTATTTAGATTTTTCTTGTTATCACTTATATATTCATTTTTAGATACTCTTTCCTTTAAAAATATATATCTTTTATTTAATTTGTTTAACTCTTTTTCCAACTCTTTTTTATTATTATCGTTAATATAAGGTAAGGTTTCTAGAACAGAGATTAATTCTTTTAATTTAAAACCAGATTCTATATGTTTATCATCATTAACCAAATTTTTTAAATCGTTTGCCAAACAATAAGGAGTTGTCATAAGCGCTAACTTGGCTCTTTCAGCAGTTTTCAACTCTTCTTCTAATTTTGTTAATTCAGAATTATCAGCAATTTTAAGTGCTTCATTATAATAGTTCTTATTATCCTTTAATTTAATCTTTAATTCTTCTAATTTGTTTTTACTACTTTTGATATTTTTTTCTAATACTTCTTTTTCATTTTTAATTAAAGTTTCTTTTTCAACTAATGATTCCAACTTTTTGTTTTGGAAATTTTTATTATTAATAGCCTTATTTAATTTACCCTCAGTATATGCAATCATTTCCTCATATTGTTTGTTTCCAACACTTTCTTTAACCGAATTGCTAGCTGTTTTTTTAAGCAACTCATCATATAGTTTAATACTATCTTTTTGTTTATTCATATACCAAGTTGTTTTTTCAATACTATTTTTTATATTTGTATAATTTTCTAATACTTGTTTTAATTTGTTTTCCAAATTATTTAACTCTGTTTGTAAACTTAGCTCCATATTTTGATCTATTACTTTAGCGCTTTGATCAAAATACCTTTCCTCGGATAATTCATTCTTAAAATTAGCTAATTTTTCCAGTAGCATATTTATATTTATATTATAATCAGATAGTTCTTTTTCTAACTGTTCTTTAGTATATTTAGAACCACTAAGAGATATTAATTTATTTATTAATTCAAAAACTTTGTTTTTCACAATACCTCCTTTTATTCTATCTTTATTTTAACATATCGATTATATATTTACAATTTATAAAAAAACATTTCCTAGTCAGAAATGTCTTTTAAATCATCATATATTTTTGATAAATGTTCTTCTTTTGTTTCGCTTTTTTTATCATACATATTGAGACTAATAATTTTAATTAAAGGTTCTTCTTTTCTCTTCCTATATGGAAGACGAAGTCTTCTGTTAAAAGTTAAATTATATCTCGGATTTTTTACTTTTGGACTAAATTCTTTGACCAACTTCAAGATTTCTTTTATTATTACAAGTAAAGCTGGTAAAATAACAACTACTAACCACCCAAACCTACTTGCTAGGAAGAATTGAACTCTGCCTAATTGTGGAATTCTAGTAGATACTTTTCCAATAATGGATTCAAACGCTACTGGTGTTGGATCTTGTATAAAGTTATTGTCGCCCTTAGTTGTATATTTATAATTATTATGTTCATCAATTATTATTTCAGTTATACGATGGGTTACAACAATATTTTGTCCTAATTTAAAATCACTTGAATGAAATGTAATTACATCACCTATCTGGATATCTTTAGGGTCCGTCACTCTTTTAGATATTGCAACATCATATACATTTAAATTAGGTTCCATACTAGGACTTATTATTGTATATAATCCAAATGGTGGTTCACTTCCAATTCCTTTTTTTTGATATATTTTTACTGAAACAAAATAATATAATAAAAGAGCAGCGCACACAACTAACAATAAAAAAATGGTCCAACTTATAATAAAACCTATATATTTAAAAGGTTTCTTAAGTTTTTCATCATAATAATTCATAAACTTGGAATTTCTGAATCGTTTTTGACTGCCAAGATAAAAATCAGTTATGTTACTCATGCTTCCCTTCCTATTCTATTTAATTATAACTTAATCTATATTAAATAACAATTTAATTTACCACGAACTTCCGCCGCCGCCACCGCTTCCACCACCAGAGAATCCACCGCCACCGCCAAATCCGCCACCTGAAAATCCGCCACCGCCTTCTGATGGAGGCCTCTTCACCATTGAACTCTGAGCTGATTGATAAGTGGTATTCATAAAATTCGAAAAAACATACATATCAAAAGCACTTGTGCCTTCGTACCAATCCGGAGGTGTTTTAATTATCGACTCGAATTTTTTAATCCACACGCTTGATACACCCAAGACATATGTATAAGGTAAAATGTTATAAAAATATTGAGGATCAGATTCTACTAACTCTTCTAATTTGTCTTTTTCAGCATTTTCCAAAAAATGCTTAAAACCATTAATTTTACCTAATATTTCTAAACCTTTTTCGTTTCTTTTAGGTTTAAAAAACAAAAATAAAGCTAATAACCCGGTCATTATTAAAGCATAAATTTTGATGTATTTATATATTGGAAAAAGATCGTATATTTCTCTATGTGTTATTACTCCATATTTAATATAAATACCCAAACTTGAAAGCACTAAGGTTATTGCTGCTAAAACAAAAATATGTATTTTTTTTGTATTGTATGTCAAATCAAATATTGTTTTTTTGTTTTTAGTTGTATTAACACTTCTAGTTATTGAAGTAATCGTGGTATAAAACTTTTCTGCTAAATCTTGTTCTGTTACAACATTTTTTGTTTTAAATAAGCCATTCATAAAAGTTTTCTCTTGTTTATTATCCAAATCATAATCTTTTAACTTAGTTAGCTCAAAACTTTTCTTTTTAAATAGTTTACCAGCGGTAGTTTCTTTTATACTAATAAAACCTTTATTAGCAAGATATATTAATAGCGACACTACATCTTTTTCACTTAATTTTCCTTTGTAATTATACGCCAGATCTATACTGTTTATATCATTTGGCGGATAAAATTCTACAACATCAACCGGTTTTTCCGACTTAGAGTGTTTACTCCACATTAAATATACATATATCAAAAAGAAAATCGGTAAAATAAATGATAGTATCAAAAATATATTTATTTCTGGTTTTATTTTATTATAATAACCCTCTTCTAGTTCAATTCTAATCGTCAATCCTTCATATGGATTTAACATAGTGTTAAGAGTCCCGCTTATAACATTATCTTTTATATCATATGTTATGTCCTCGTCTTTTGCCTCTCCATACTCCCCATAAGAAAATCCGACTTTATCATGATCAAAATCTTTTGGCATATTTATACTAAATGACACATTATTTATTGTCGTATCCCACTCCGGACCAATCAAATTAAAATAAAACTCATCAAATTCTTCGGTTCTATCATCGCCAATATTATATTTATATTGAATTTCATAAAATTGACTACCAATAATTTCTCTATTTGGATCGCCTATTTTAATGTGTTTATAATAATTATCAGCACTAACACTTTTTTTGTTATTAACTTTTATTTTGTTTATAGAAGCAATTTTTCTAACACTTGTTCCGTCTGTTCTTTTTACTAAAGAATTATAAGGTACTTTTCTAATTATTCCGTGTCTTCTATATTCAAAATCCACCAATAATTGTTCTTTTATGTCGTAGGAATTGTCTAAATTAACAACTATATCTATATGATATTTTTCAATTGTGAACGCTTCAGCTCCAAATACATTTTTAGCAAATAAAAAAAGACATGATAGCGTTATTACTAAAAATCTTCTTTTATTTTTCATTAAAATTCTACCTTAACGTTTTGTCTTTCTTCATCAGCTGTTTCAAACATTTTTTCAGCTTTATAGTTAAATATACTTGCAACTATATTGCTTGGAAATAATTGTATCTTATCATTGAAGTTTCTTACTACTGCATTATAATATTTTCTAGCATTAGCTATGTCTTCTTCTGTTTTACTTAATTCCCTTTTTAATTCTAAAAAGTTTTCATTAGCTTTTAATTCTGGATAATTTTCCACAACTACAAGTAATTTCGAAATATCTTTACTTAATTGTTCGTTTGTAGCTAATTTATCTTCACTAGACATGTTGTCATAGTTATCAACTTTTCTTAATTTAACAATATTTTCTAACGTTTCTTTTTCATGTTTAGCGTATCCTTTAACACTCTCCACTAAATTTGGTATTAAATCCCATCTCTTCTTCAGATAAACATCCATAGTAGAGAATGATTCCTTTACCCTATTAGATAATTGAACTAAACTATTTCTAACTTTAATCACATAGAACACTATAAGTAATAATATTACAATAAATCCTATTAAATATGGCATAATATTCCTCCTTTTATTTTTATTTCTTTATAACATATTTATTGGAGGGACCAGACGGATTCGAACCGACGCTAAAGGTGTTGCAGACCTTGGCCTTACCACTTGGCTATGGTCCCAAATATGCTTCTAAAGCACCTTTATTTTAGTATAATTAAACTAATAAGTCAATTTTTTAATTCAATAATATATTGTTTGTTTCTAATAGTAATTAACAAATTAATTTTACTAGCTTCTTGAATATTGCCCGCTACTTTTAATGCTGCTAAATTTGGATCATATTTAGAGTGTACTGCCTCAACGTCAGATATGTGTTTTACATCATTTATAAAATATTCTATCTTAAAGGTGTCGTTAGCAAAACTTGATAGATTTTTTGTTGTTTTAAAATACTCAGTTGATTCATCAAATGAAAATTCAGTGTTTAAACCCAATATTGTTTTAGACGAATCGTGACCAAACACTCCGGGTGTAATATTGTCATAATATTTCTTGCATTTTTCATTAACACATTTTTCATATTCGTATGTATAACTTTTATCTATGGCATATTTTTCTATTTTTATATAACTATTACCTAGGTTCGTATTATTAAACCTTATTTCATCATTTAAAGAATGTTCTGAGACTACTTGAACTTTGTCTAATATAATTGGCTTTAATTTCAAAATACTATATACAGGGTACGCAACGTTGTTTTTTATTACAACGTTTTGATAAAATCTAAATTGATATTTATCACGCAAATTATCTTTATCAATTTCATATGGTAATACAACAATATATTCAGAATTCCTTCTAATTAAAGGAAGATTAAAAGGTACGCCATAATCTTTGAATAAATTACTATATCCAACCGAGGGTAAGATACTTTTCTTTTTCGTGTTATTAAATAAAGAATATTTATTAACATCAACAGTAAGATCTTTTTTAGTGTTGTTTTTTATACTCATCTTTAATAAAACATAGTATTTGTTCTTTTTTATTTTATTTCCTTTTAAATCAACATCGGTTATAACCGCGTCCAATATTTTAGTTTCTAAATTATTAAAAGTCACTGCTTGATTCATTTTAAAAGATGTACTTCTAATTTGATTTCTATTTTTAACAACATAATTAATCGATACAAGACTAAATACAGATAATAACACTATTACTACAAATTTGTTTTCCAGTATATAGTATCTAAATTCTCGTACAAATCGCCTTAAATTTCTTTCGGTTTTATATGTATCAAATGAAACACTAAATTCTATTTCCTCATCATCTGATGATGTTATTTCCAATTCTTTTATATCCGCTTTAAAATTAAATTGTTTAACATTAAAACCAAGAGCTCTAATTGTTGTTACAACTATAAAACCTATTTGGGGTAAATATCCAAGTAATGTGATATCTTTTAATAATTTGGCGAACTCCGGTTCCAAAACTTCTTTTTCTAAACCTGTAAATACTGTGCCTATATATAAATATCCTATTATCAATATTACATAGTATGTAAAGTAAAAAGAATATATCTTTTCTTTTTTCTTCTTAGATCTTAACAAAAGTATCATAAAAAACAATATTACTAATACCGATAATACTGATATGTATAATATCGGATTAATAAAATTAGATTTAAAGTTGACCGTTATAATGGCACTGTATTGATTTTTAATATAGTTAACAAAAAAACTATGTATTGCGCTTGTTTTTGTTATTATATATACAGCTAAAATAGTTAATGCAAAGTGTATTAACTTGAATCTTTTTATTAAAAATGCATATGGTTTTTTTAGTACCACTCTAATCCCTCATTATATGTATTTTATCATATATATTTAGTTATATAAACTATACAATATATATTAAGTTTTTATGGTTAAACTTCCATTCTTTATAAGACAATATTTTGTTGAACCCTTTCACTAAGTTATAAACATATAAAGTGTCTTTATGTAAGAAATATACCTCAAAATCATTACTGTAAACAATATTTACATCCATATCTTCTAATATAATTAATTCGAAATCACTTAACTTATAAATTAAGTTGTTGTTTTTTATTCTAAAATATATCTCTTCTTTATATTCTTCTAATTCTTGTTTAGTATATTTAATTCCTTTATTATGAGTTGATAACCCCTTTTCAAATTCTAAAGTATATTCTTTTTCTTCCTTTACATCATATAAATTAATTTCTTTCTTAACTTTATCTAAATATACCAAATCATAGCTATAATCGTGTTTCATTTCTCTTAATTTATATTTGAAAGTGTCCAAATTTAATAAATAGTACGAATTAAAGTAATAATCCTGGTCATAATTAGGTATTAAATAATTATTATCTAATCTTTTTATTAAAACTGGTTTATATTCATCTTTGTTTAAAATTTTTATTTCTTTTTGTGTTTCTTTGTTAATAATTATAAATCCTTTATAGTTCCACAAAAGATATGTTTTATTACTCAAATTATACATATTAACTTCTTTATAAGTTCCCTTTTTTTCATAATCATTATGAAATTCATACGACGAATAATATAAACCATCTTTACACATTGTAAAAAATGGTAGTTTTCCCTCAATTGAGATGCAATTATCAACTATATCGATTTTTCCAACTAATTTTCTTTCTTCTAAGTAATCACTTTTAATATTAAACTTAAAACCTTCAATCAAAAAAGTATATAACTCCATATCTTTGTTATATTTTTCAACAACTTTATAGGTTCCTACATTATAGTTATATACATATGATCTTTCTTGTTTGTTTATAAATGAAAAACTAATAATTATAAGAAAGATTATAAACAAAAATAATATATTTTTTTTACTCATTTTGTTCTCTTTGCCTATATAACCTTTTTGCTTTCATCATATATTCAGATACATTAGTTTCTATATTAGCTAATCCTTTTTTACTTAAATTAGTTATAATTATTTTCTCTTTCACTGTATCTATTATAATTCTTCCCCAAATTAACCCTTGGTAGACTTTTAAATCATTATATAAATCCGGAGTTACTGAAGTTAAAAAATAACCCCATAATACTCTTTTTTGACCTATTAGGATTCTTTTAGATGTAACAGCAACAACGCATGAGTTAAAAAATTCGCTAAATTTATGATTTTTTTGTCCCACAAAAGCATATAATACTTCTTCGTTAGGATTTAAATGTCTTTCTATTACACTAGCGTGCTTTTTAATTCTCCAAGCTACATTACCTGGAAATTCTTCTTTATATTCCATTGCTTTTTTATAAGTTGTCATATTACCTCTTTTCTAAAGTTATAATACAATATATATAATATTATTACAATATAAAAACACCCTAGGTGTTATATAAAATATGGTGGAGCAGACGAGAATTGAACTCGTGTCCATATCACAATAATACACAATATCTACAAGTTTAGTTTAATTTGTGTGTCCTCCTAATATGGTTTAAACTTACCTTAGTTAGAAGTGAGTTTAGTAATTATTCTAATATACCTCCCAAACATAAGTATATTTATATCTTATATTAATGATCCTCTATCTTAGTCTATAAGAAATCCTAAGTAGAAGAGCTCCCAAGCCTGTTAGGCGTATTGAGGAGCGAAACTATAATTAGCTTCGTTATTTAATTTTTATATGTATTTAAAGTATACCTACTACTTGCAATCATGCTTATAAATGTATGTCGAAACCAATCTGCCCCGTGCGTATATATTAGCATATTATAAGATATAAGTAAATTATATGTGGCTGTTTCTTAGCCCTTTGTTAATGCTTCTTCAACTTCGTTTTTTAATATTATGTTATATCAGATGTTGATTTAGCAGTTAAGGCAAGTGTAGTAAACTCTTCTTTTAAATATAAAGGATATGCAGCCATTGCTATCATTGCAGCATTATCTGTACAATACTCAATACTAGGTGTATAAACATTACCATTATAAGTATCAAATAAACTTTTAATTTCTTTATTTAAATATTTATTAGCGGATACACCACCAGCCACTATTATATTTGTTATTTTAGTATCTTCTATTACTCTTTTTAATACATTAGTGATTTGTAATGCAGCGTAATATTGAAAACTATTTGCTATGTTTGAAACATCTATTAATTCATTCCTTTGTTTTTTATTATTAACTAAATTAATAACACTTGTTTTAAGACCACTATAACTAAAGTCATATGGATTATCTAAATTAGGCACTGGGAATTGATAAATGTTACTGCCGTCTAAAGCAGCTTTTTCAACACCAGGTCCTCCTGGATAAGGTATATTTAAAACTCTAGCTACTTTATCATAGCTCTCTCCTATCGCGTCATCTAATGTTTGTCCTAATTTAGTGAATTTATAATCCTCTTCCATCACCACTACTTCAGTATGACCACCACTTACTACCAAAGCAAGAAGAGGAAAGTTTATATTATGTTCTATTTTAGAAGCATAAATATGACCTATTAAATGATTTACTTTAATTAAAGGTATATTTAATAAATAAGAAAGAGATTTAGCAAATTCTACACCAACTAAAAGAGAACCAAGTAAACCAGGAGCGTACGCTACAGCTATAGCGTCTATATCTTCTAAAGTAATGTCTACATTATTTAATGTGTCTTCTAAAACTAATGTAATATTTTCAGTATGTTTTCTAGATGCAAGTTCTGGTATAACTCCACCATACTTAGTATGAAGATCAATTTGTGATAAAACAGTATTAACTAGTACTTCTTTACCGTTTTTAACTATGGCTATACTTGTCTCATCACATGTAGT
>CAZJTX010000003.1:50587-54769 GCA_964549115.1 uncultured Muribaculaceae bacterium
ACTACTATATTAATAATGTCAATTTCATTATTTAATACAGTTAAATGTATAAATCCTAATATTTCTTCATAATCATATACATATATTTTATTTATATTGTCGTTTAACAATTTATTTAAATCATATAGCTTTTCAAAGTTATTAACATAACTATTACCTATATCATTAATATGTTTAATATCAAATTTATTGTACAATCTTATATTATTCATAATCTAACTTTTTAATATATAATGGATTAACAAAATGAGGAATAGTCTCTTCCTTTTTCATCGCATAATCATATATTTTAGTATAATCTAACTCTATATTTGTATATACATGGTATTTGTTACTAAATTCTTCATACTCACTATTAGTTAGATATTTATATTCGCCGATTAGGTTATTGTCATGGTCAAATATACCTACAAAATATCCGTTATTTTCATCAATCGCAACTATTTTCTTATCTTCTTTTAAACTTACTGCTAGTTCTTCTAAAGTAGTAATAGTTCTAATAGGCACTTTTAAAATATAGGCAAATGTTTTAGCAACAGTTACTCCCAACCTAATACCAGTAAATGATCCAGGTCCATTTACTACAATAATATTATCAAGGTTTTCGTCTTCTAAGAGTTTTTTTATGCTAGGCATTAGTATTTGACTAGCATTTCTTTCGTGAGATAGCATTATCTCTTTATAAACTTTATTTTTTTTAAATAATTTTAATATTAATTTTTCACTACTTGTATTAATATATAATGTTTTCATTACAACACCGAAGATGTTATATCTTCATATTTCTTTCCATGTGGTTTAAATATCAAAGCCCTTCTATTTTCTCCAACGAATCTAAAATGAATATCTAATCTTTCTTCTGGTAAATCATCTGAAATAATATCAGCCCACTCAATAATAGTTACTCCGCCTTTATTAAAGTAATCTTTTATACCAATATCATCTTTTGTTAGTCTATATACATCCATATGATATAACGACATCTCACCTTCATGGTATTCTTTTATAAGAGTAAAAGTAGGACTAGTTATAGGTTCTTTTATACCTAATGCATCTGCAAATCCTTTTACAAACACAGTTTTACCACTACCTAATTCTCCATATAAACAAATAACCATGTTTGGAAATTTTTCGCTCTCAATATTTTCGGCGATCATTAACGTATCGTTTTCGTTTTTAGATAAATATTTGAAATCCATTTTACCACCTATAATTATTATATAAGAAATAAAATAAAAGTAAACTTAAAAGACTTCTTCTGTGTAAAATTCATCTTGAGAAGTTATGTTTACATTAAGAGATTTTAAAGTTCTTAAATCATCATTAGGTACAATAAAAGTAGCATGCACATCGCATCCTTCTAATTTAGATAAGTACGAAAGGGCCTTTTCTATACTAGGGTTAGTAGCAGAACATATACTAAGAGCTATTAATACTTCTTGAAGTGATAATTCTTTTTTGTCTTTTCTTAAAGCTAATATTGGTTCTAATACAACTGGTGATAAAAGATCTATATCATCAGGTATTTTAGCCAAAGTTTTAATTGTATTTAAAATTAAACTACTAGCAGGAGATAAAAGATCAGTTTTACGACCAGTAATTACTCTTCTTCGTCCAACTTTTATTGCCATAGCATGAGAATTTGTTTCTTTTGATTTTTCAACTGCAGGTCCAACAACATTTAAATAAGTTTCATCTATTTCTAACTCATTCATTAACAACTTTACTTTTTTAGAGTAATCTTCTAATGAAATACCTGCCTTAAAGTCACTTTTTTCTTTAAAATATCTTCTAACTATTTCTGTTTTAGAAGCTATTTCCACTTTTTCCATATCGTTAATACATTTAGATATTAAATTTACTCCCATATCAGTTGGGGACATATAAATATCTTTATTAGTAATTTTATGTAAAATAGCTTTTAAAATAGGAAAAGTCTTTATGTCTCTATTATAGTTTACAGCGGTTTTCTTGTACGTTTCTAAATGGTATGGGTCAATCAGTATGACATCCTCCAAATTCACCGTAGAGGCCTCATAAGCAAGGTTTATAGGGTGTCTAAGAGAGAAGTCCCATATAGGAAACGTTTCAAACTTAGCATAATTAGCTTTTATGCCTCTTTTATACTCATGATAAAGTTGACTTAGGCACGTTGCTAGTTTACCACTACTAGGTCCAGGAGCGTTAACCAAGATAAATTTCTTCGTTGTTTCAATATATGGATTAGCCCCATATCCTTCGTCGGAAACGATTGTTTCTATGTCGTCCGGATACCCTTTTGTAAAGGTATGTATATAAGTTTTTATATTATGTTTCTCTAATCTCTTTTGAAATTTTAAAACACTTTCTTCGCCTTCATACAAAGTTATAACTACTGAATTAACAGTAAAGCCCATTTTACGGGCATTATTAATCAAATTCAATAACTCAGTGTCATAAGTAATTTGATAGTCTGATCTATATCTCTTTTTTTCTATATCGTCCGCTCTAATACAAAATATTATTTCCAAATCGTCTTTTAATTTTTTTAACATTTGGATTTTAGAATCAGGTTTAAAACCAGGTAGAACCCTGGATGCATGAGAATCATCAAACAACTTGCCACCTATTTCAATATAAAGTTTAGAAAAAGAACCTAATCTCTTCTTTATAGCTTCACTTTGAATTTTTACATATTTTCTATTATCGAACGCTTTTATATTATCAATCCTATCCGATTATAATAATAACAAATATAAATCAATAAAGAAAGTATTATTGCAATAAAAAAATTGGCAATTACCTATTTTCACGATTAAGCTATCGTCGGCGTTTTAGGGCTTAACTTCTCTGTTCGGGATGGATAGAGGTGTATCTCCTAAGCAATAATCACCAATTTAATTAATTTATTTTATTTTGTTCTTTAAAAACCGATAATGTAAATTACTCATAATTAAAAATTAAGTTAAATTTTCGATCTATTAGTACTAGTCAGCTCAACGTATCACTACGCTTCCACCTCTAGCCTATCAACCTTGTAGTCTACAAGGGATCTTCATCATAAATGAATGGAAAACTCATCTTGAAGTAGGCTTCTCGCTTAGATGCTTTCAGCGATTATCCTTTCCATACTTAGCTACTCTGCACTGCAACTGGCGTTACAACAGATACACCAGAGGTATGTCCAATCCGGTCCTCTCGTACTAGGATCAGCTCTCCTCAATTTTCCTGCGCCCACGACGGATAGGGACCGAACTGTCTCACGACGTTCTGAACCCAGCTCGCGTGCCACTTTAATGGGCGAACAGCCCAACCCTTGGAAGCGAATCCACCTCCAGGATGTGACGAGCCGACATCGAGGTGCCAAACAGCGCCGTCTATGTGAACTATTGGGCGCTATCAGCCTGTTATCCCCAGGGTAACTTTTATCCGTTAAGCGACGGCAATTCCATATTCAACCGCCTGATCACTATGTCCTACTTTCGTATCTGCTCGACTTGTAGGTCTCGCAGTTAAGCTCCCTTCTGCCATTACACTCTTTGATTGATTTCCAACCAATCTGAGGGAACCTTTGAACGCCTCCGTTACTGTTTAGGAGGCGACCGCCCCAGTCAAACTGCCCACCAGACACTGTCCTCCACCCAGATAATGGGTGTGAGTTAGAAATTAAATACTTTAAGGGTGGTATTACACATTGCGACTCCGTATAAACTGGCGTCTATACATCAAAGTCTGCCACCTATTCTCTACATAAACCACCTAATTCCAATATCAAGTTACAGTAAAGCTCCATGGGGTCTTACCGTCCTGTCGCGGGTAACCTGCATTTTCACAGGTATTAAGATTTCACCGAGTCTATGGTTGAGACAGTGTCCAGATCATTACGCCTTTCGTGCGGGTCAGAACTTACCTGACAAGGAATTTCGCTACCTTTGGACGATTATAGTTATCGCCGCCGTTCACCGGGGCTTCAAATCAATGCTTCGATTTATCGACTTACGTCAATCTAACACATCATCTTAACCTTCCGGCACTGGGCAGGCGTCAGCCCCTATACATCAGCTTACGCTTTAGCAGAGACCTGTGTTTTTGATAAACAGTTGCCCGGACGTCTTCACTGCGGGTCACCGAAGTGACCTCCCCTTATTCCTAAGTTACGGGGTTATTTTGCCGAGTTCCTTAACCATAGTTATCTCGCTCACC
>CAZJTX010000004.1:0-36729 GCA_964549115.1 uncultured Muribaculaceae bacterium
TGACTTCTTTTTGATATGGACTAATTAATACACTTGAATCACCCTGCCCTACATCAAAATATATCACTTGATAAGAAGAATCCAATTTAGGAATAATCTTATTAAATGTAAATAATATAAATAAATATAAAATTATAATTTTCTTTTTTAACGTAATGAAAATATATAATAATAAGTAATAAAAAAAGATAGCTAAAAAAGACATCTTAGGAATGTTAATATTAATTGATATTCTATACAAAAAATCATTTAAAACCTCAAAAAAGCTCCATAAACGCATTAATAATGGGTCTATGCACTTAAATAGAGTGGTAAGTAATGTTAATGGATATAATAGTAATGTTACAATTGGAACAAGGATAATATTATTTAATATACTTAAGATGTTTATTTCATAATTTAGACTCACCGTGATTGGTAAACTTAATAAAAAAGCCATTGAAGAAGTATATAATAATTTTTTAAAATAAGATTTATCGTCTTTGTTACATAGTATTAATCCAAATGTAATTATAAATGAATATAAAAAAGAAATACTATAAATGTAAAAAGGATTTATAAGTAATAATAAAGTCATAGTTAAAAGTAATATTTTAAAAGACGTAATATGTAAGTTTTTATAAACGAAATATTCTTTTAAAATATAAAATATGACACATCTTAAAATAGAAATTCCAAAATTAGTTAAATATACATATAACATTAAAAAAGATATTATTATTAATCTTTTCTTATTTTTATTTAATTTTATTAATAATTTTTCTAAAATTAAAACAAATAAAGTTATATGCATACCAGAAATTGCCAATAAATGCGCTACTCCATTTATTTTATATAAATCATAAGTATAACTATCCAAATAATCCTTATTTCCTAATATATACAAATTCAAATAATTATAACTTTTAAATGTAAGAAAATACTTGTGAATTTTATATTTAACATTGTGATAAATTTTTTTACTTTCATATAATTTAAATTCTTTAGCCCTAAATGTTACAAATATTTTATTGTTATATAAATATTTTTTGTAATTAAATGTATTAGGTATTGAATTATTTAATGGTTTGGACATTGTCCCTTTAAATGTAACAAAACTTCCAAGTAGAACAACGTTGTTAAAATAGTCTTTATTATAGTTATTATTAAAATAAAAAGTGACTTTAATTAATTCATCACTTTTTACTGTTAATGTTATATACTCTTTTTTTAAATTGTATTCTTTAATAACCCCTTTTACTGTATTTGTATTCAAATCATACTTTGTATCATATTTAATACAAACGGTCGTGATTAATATGTATATAAATAAACATACTATAAGAATAAAATAAAATAAATTAGACTGTAATAAAATCTTTGAGATTTTCAAAAGTTTTATCGCCTATTCCTGATACGTTTTTAATTTCTTCAATAGTTTTAAATGGACCATTCTTTTCTCTGTAAAATATGATATCTTCAGCTTTAGACTCCCCTATTCCATTTAAAGTCATCAACTCAGCAATCGTAGCTGTATTGATGTTAATTATTTTTGGAATACTGTCTTCTTCATTATTATCTGATTTTACTGGATCATTTGTATTAGTGATAATTGAAGCCCCTTCATTTAAACAAGAATCTATATATATTGTTTTAGTAGTACACTTATCATAATTATTTATTTTATTTAAATTTTTATATTGTGTTTTAGAATAAATATATATTACTTGTTCATTGTCTAATACTTTACTTAAATTAATATTGTCTTTGTAAGCATTTTTAGTAAAACCACCAGCTTTTAATATTATGTCATTTATAATACTCCCTTCTGGTAATTTATAAATTCCAGGTTTTTTAACTTCTCCTTTTAAATCGACTATGATTTCGTTGGGTATAACATTTACCTTCTCTTCATCTATTATATTTGCCATTGTATTTTCAAATTGTTTTTCATTATTATGATTAGCAAATAAGTAAGATGTTTCTAATATTCCTAAAACTAATAAGACAATAATAATTCCGTATAATAATTTATAGTTATTAAGATATTTTTGCATAATTCTCCTTTCGAACATATATATCCATAAAAAAAGAAATATCCTTTTTGATATTCCAAATTTAATAATTCATTTTATAAAGATTTAATTTCTAACTGTAATTTTTGTTGCTTATTTTCGATACTTACTCTTTGTGTTATAAATAATAAAGTCATAAACACTATGGTAGATGATCCCCCATAACTAAGAAGTGGTAAAGGAACTCCAGTTAGAGGTATAACTCCCAGCACACCTAATAAATTAATCGAAATATGTAAAAAGAATATTGAAAAAGTTCCATATGCTAAAATACTATTTCTTAAATTATATGTATTTACAGATATTTTATATAATCTAAACAGTACAAACAAATATAATAAAATAACAATAATTCCCACTATCAATCCAGCTTCTTCAACAATTATCGGAAATATAAAATCGGTATGACTCTCTGGTAGATATAGAGATTTTTGTTTACTCTCACCAAATCCAACACCAAATAAACCACCGTTTTTAATTGCTATAAAGCCATTACATACTTGATAACCAGTACTTTCTTTATATCTTGTACATGGTGCTTTATATGTAAATCTATTCCACTGTCTTTCTGATAATAAAGTTTTAGCACCTATTGCTCCTAGAAGAACAAATATAATTAATGTGACAATCGTATTTCTTTTTACTTGTTTTTCTTTAGGATGTTTAAAAGGTATTGAAAGAAATATCATAGTACCAATTAAAAATAATATCATTGCCGATCCTAGATCTTTAGCTAAAAATATTAAACCAGAAAACATAGCGGTTAAAATAAGAGGTACTAAATAAAACTTTTTTTTAATATTTTTCGTTTTATATAAAAAATTATAAAAAAGTGCACTAAATCCTATCATAGTTAATTTAGCTAATTCGGATGGTTGTAATTTAAATATTTTTAAATCTATACTTCTTACATCAACATTGTTTATTTGTCTATATCCTATTAAATAAATTAAAGATATAATTGTACTAAGCAATAAAAGAGCTACAAGAGGATTATATTTTTTAGTAGGAAAACGAATAATAAAACCAAATCCAATAAAGGTCATAAAAACTATAAATATAAGTTGCCTTGTAAAGAAATGATATGTTTTATAATCATATCTTTGTATAGCGGTTACACTTGATGCACTAAAGATCATAACAAGGCCAAAAACCACTAATATAATAGTGGCAATTAATAAAGGCATATCCATATGTCGTATAGATTTCTTCATAGCCTCTCCTACTATAAATATTATCATATATTGTTTATAGATGCTAAAATCTTTACAATTATTGATATTTTAATGTAAATATAAGCATCTATCATTATTTTTAATTATTTAGTATAATATACGTGGTGATTTTATGGAGTTACCTAAATTAAATATATTAGATGAATTTGATAGTGTGCTTAGAACAAAAAGTGAAAAAGTTACATTTCCACTTTCAAAAGAAGATAAAAAGTTAATACAGGACATGTTAACTTATTTAAAAATGAGTCAAAATGAGGAATATATAGAAAAGTATAATTTACGTCCTGGTATGGGACTGGCTTATATACAATTAGGAATTCCTAAAAATATATTTGTGATAGCAAGTGAAAATGAAGACGGGACATTTGATGAACACGTTATTATAAATCCTAGAATTATTAGTAAAAGTGAAGAATTAATATATGTTGGTGAAGGCGAAGGATGTTTAAGTGTTAATAGAGAAGTAGATGGTATTGTACCTCGTAATGCTAGAACAACGATTGAATATAATGATATTAATGGAAATTTATGTACTATAAGAGTTAGAGAAGATATATCAGTTGCATTCCAACATGAAATTGATCACTTAAATGGTATTATATTTGTAGATTACATAGATAAAGATAATCCATTTAAAAATAGTGATAAAATGAGAGAAATATAAAAAAGAGTTTGACACTCTTTTTTTAATCACTTAATTTAGCACTTACTAATTTACTTACTCCTGATTCTTGCATTGTTACTCCGTATAAGACATCCGCGTATTCCATCATTCTTTTTTTATGGGTTACTAAGATAAATTGACTATTTTTTTGTTTTTCACGGATATATTCTCCAAATAAGTCTACGTTTGCTTCGTCTAATGCTGCTTCTGCTTCATCTAATATAATAAAAGGTACGGGTTTGATATTTAAAATAGCAAATAACAATGAAATAGCCGCTAATGATTTTTCGCCTCCAGATAATGCCATCGTAGATGTTATTTTCTTTCCTGGTGGAATTGCAATCATTTCTACTCCTGTATTTAATATATCTTCAGGATTAGTTAAATATAAATCCCCTCTTCCGCCTTTAAATATATCTTTAAACACTTTTTTATATTCAACTCTTACTTCTTCAAATGATTCTTTAAATTTATCAATCATTATTTCATCCATCTCTAATATAATTTCTTCTAAGTCTTCACTTGAAGTTAATAAATCTTCTTCTTGTTGTTGTAAAAACTCATATCGTGTTTTTAATCTATCATATTCTTTTATACTACCAGTATTAACTTCTCCTAATTTATTCATTACTCTTTTTAGTCTTTTAACTTTGTCTCTAGCTAAATTTACATCGATATCTAAAATATATTTTTCACTTGCAGCTTCATATGTTAGTTCATATTCTTCACTTAAATTTACTAACAAGTTTTCTATTTTAACTTCTAGTTTACTCAACTCAATTTCAATTTCTTTTGTTTGACTATTTATATTATTAATTTCATTGTTTTTAATTTTATAATCATTTTCCAATGTCAAAATATTATTTTGAACATCGTCCTTTTTATCTTTTAAATTTAACAAATTATTTTCTAATAATATTTTTTCTTCTTTTAAATTAGATATTTTATCAATTAAATTTATAATTTCTTTATCCAAGGTATTATTTATAATATTGTCCATACTAGATAATTCTTTTTCAAGACTTTCATATTCTGCTTTTAATTCATTAAATGTAGTAGTTTTATTATTTATAATTTCATTTAATTTAAATGTTTCTTCATAATATGATTCTTTTTTATTATTTAAATTAATAAATTCATTATTATATTCTTCATATTGTTTTATTAATTTGTTTAATTTTGTTTCTTCTTCATTAAGAGCATTTATTGTTTTATTAAGTTCATATTTATAATCTTTATTTAGTGATTCATTACCTCCTGATATACTTCCACCAGGAAATGATACATCTCCATCTAACGAGACTATTTTATATCTATAATTAGTTAGTTTAGCAATTTTATTTAAAGAGTTAATATCATTTACTATTAATACATTCCCCAGTTGGTTTTCGACTATATTCCTAAATTTATCATCATATTCCACCAAATCTGAGGCGATGCCTAAAAATTCGTTATCATTTAAATTTGGATTACTATATCTACTTTTAATTGTATCTAATGGGAAAAATGTTGCCCTTCCTAAGTTGTTATCTTTTAAATAATTAATGGCATTTTTAGCAGCATTAAAATCTTTTACAACTAAAAAATTACTTGAAAACCCTAATGCTGTATTTATTGCAGTAGAATATTTAATTGGTATATCTATAATACCTCCAATGGTATTATAAATGTTTTTTAATAAAGGATTATTTAATATGTTTCTTACAGACCTAGGTAATCCTTCTTTATTTAATAAATTTTGTTCTAAAATTTCTTTTTTATTTTTTAAAAACAAAATTCTTTTTTCTGAATCTTCCATATAATTATTAGTGTTAGTTCTATTTAATTTAATAGATAATAGTTTGTCTTCCAAATTTGATAAAGAATTTTTATTATCTAATGATTTTTTATTTAAATCGTTTAACTCATGCATATATACATTTACATCTTTTTTAAGTTGAGCTTCTTTATTTTTTAAAGTTAAAATATTTTCATTTATAGTTTCTTTATCTATTTTGAATTTTGATCTTTCTTCTAAGATTAATTTATCACTATTTAAAGTAGATAAATTATCGTTAATTTTAATTAGTTCATAATTTAATTTGCTAATATTGTCATCTAATTTTAAGTTTTCTAGTTTTAAAGCTTCAATATCTTTTAAATCTACAAAACTATCAGCCTTTTTCAAATCATCATATAAATTTTCTAAGTCATATTTTAAATCGTTATATCTTTTGTTATATTCTTCTATATCATTTGCTATTAATGCTATTTCAGTGTTAACTAAATCATCTTTAATTTCTAAATACTTCTTAGCATCTTCACTTTGTTTTTTAAGTGGTAGTACTGTTTCACTTAATTCATCAATTACTAATCTTATACTAGATATATTTATTTTAGTTCTATCTAATTTTCTAATCGCTTCTTCTTTTCTTTTTTTGTATTTTAAAACTCCTGCAGCAGATTCAAAAAGTATTCTTCTTTCTAAAGGTTTATAATTTACAATATCAACAATATTACCTTGGGATATAATGTTAAAGGCATTTTGGCCTGCTCCTTTGTCTAAAAATAGTTCATGAACATCTTTTAATCTTACTTTTGCTCCATTTATAAAATAATCATTTTCACCTGTTTTATATACTTCTCTTTTAATTTCCACTTCATTAAATTCAGAATTTAAATAATTATCCGAATTATCAAATACCAATGATACACTTGCTTTTTTTAATTCATCTCTAGTTTTAGATCCTGAAAAGATAACATCACTCATTCCGCTTGATGCTCTTAATGATTTAGCAGATTGTTCACCTAATACCCACCTGACAGCGTCAACAATGTTACTTTTACCACTACCATTTGGTCCTACTATTGCTGTAATTTCTTTATTAAATAAAATATTTGTATTATCAGCAAAAGATTTAAATCCTTTTAATTTTATACTCTTAAGATACATAATTCACCTTTTATACTTTTTTATTAAAAGCATTCTTAGCCGCTTCTTGTTCGGCTTCTTTTTTGCTTTTTCCAGTTCCTGTTCCATATATATTTTTACCAACTCTAGCTTCAACTTTAAATTGTTTGTTATTGCCTGAGCCTCGTTCTTTAACTACAACATAATCAACTGAGTTATTGTTTGCTTGAATTAATTCTTGTAAAGCAGATTTATAGTCACTAAAAAATAATTTATCTTCTTTAATTGAAGGTATAACTGTTTTATAAATAAACTTTTTAGCGGTATAAAAACCTTGATCAATAAAAATAACTGCGATAATCGCTTCAAACACATCAGCAATAATTGATTCATTAATTTTATTCTTTTGCCCTTCACCTAATCTAATATAATCATTTAAATTAATTTGATTACCATAATAAGCTAAAGCTTGTTCACAAACAAATGATGCTCTTTTTTTACTCATATCTCCTTCGTTTAATGTTGTTTTTTTATAAAAATAATCACTAACGATAGCATTTAAGATAGAATCGCCTAAATACTCCAAACGTTCGTAATTATTGGTGTTTTTATGCTCATTAGAATAAGAAGAATGTGTTAATGCTTCTTCTAGTAATTTTTTATTTTTAATTTTAATATTATATTTTTTTAAAAAATTCATAATATCATATCCATCCTTATCAATTATAGCAAAAAACCGAGTAAATATAAACAATTTACAAAGCAGGTAAAATATTGTAAAATTGTTATAGGAGCGAGTTGTGAAAACATTAGTAGTAAAAATGATTAAAATGTATCAAAAAGTTCCGACACGAATACATAATAGATGTAGATTTTATCCAACTTGTAGTAACTATATGTTGGAAGCAATAGACAAACACGGTCTTATAAAAGGTGTTTTTTTAGGAATAAAAAGGATATTGAGATGTAATCCATTTGGTAAAAGTGGTTATGATCCCGTGCCAGATAAGGAGTAAAATGAGAAAATTTGTATTAAGCATGATTTTAATGTTGTTTTTAGGAGGTTGTACTTTTAATAAAGATCCGTTAGATGGCGCAGAAATTAGAACTACAACATACCCTGTTACATATCTAACAAATAAACTTTATGGTGAATTTGGTGAAATTAATAGTATATATCCAGAGGGAGCGTCATCTTATGAATATAAATTAACTGAAAAACAAATCAATAATTTTGCTAAAAGTAATTTATTTATATATAACGGTTTAACTGAAGAAAAAAATATAGCTAAAAAATTAGTGAATAAAAACAAAAACATTTTATTGATTGACGTATCGTATGGCTTATCACTAACTAATGAAGTTCCAGAGCTATGGTTAAGCCCAAACAATTATTTGATGTTAGCTAAAAATATAAAAGATCACTTAAATGAATATTTAAATAATAAATATATAGTTGAAAAAGTAAATGAAAATTACGATGAATTAGCCGAAATTTTATCTTTGATGGATGTAGATATTAGAAAACTTGGTTCATCGGCATTAGAACAAAATGAAAATACTATATTAGTTACTTCTAATGCATTTAAATATTTGGAAAATTATGGTTTTAATGTTATATCCCTAGAAGAGACAGATTTATCGAAAGATGTAATAATCCAAAATTTTAAAAATAAATATTATTTAGCATTTATTAATGATTTTTCGATTACAAATAGTTTAACTCAAGAAATACTTTTAAACTATGATGGAAAGGTTATTACAATAAATAATCTTACCGATGAAAGTGAAGATGAAGATTATTTAAGTATAATGGCAAAATTTATAAATGATTTAGAAAATTTGGTTATGGAGTAATTGACAAATTAGCTTAATTTAGATAAAATTAAATGGCTAATTAGTTGTGGAGTAGTACTCAAGAGGCTGAAGAGGCGCCCCTGCTAAGGGTGTAGATCAGTTATGCTGATGCGAGAGTTCAAATCTCTCCTACTCCGCCATAAAAAATAAAGTTGGATTTCCAACTTTTTTTTATACAAAGAAAAAAACCAATATATAATTGGTTTTAATATCAACTGGTGACCCGTACGGGATTCGAACCCGTGAATGCATGCGTGAAAGGCATGTGAGTTAACCGTTTCTCCAACGGGCCAAAATGGTGGGCCTGGGAGGACTTGAACCTCCGACCTCACGCTTATCAGGCGTGCGCTCTAACCACCTGAGCTACAGGCCCTTTTTGACATCTATTTAATTTTAACAATAAATGACCTTTTTTGCAATATAGAATTGGATTATTCACATATTTAACGTTTTATTGCTTTTCTTATAATTAGTATTATATTTATTATTAATCTTAGTATATATAGTGAAAATAGTGTTATAACTGTAATTGTTATACATTTATAACCAAAAAATGCGGCAATAAAAATACTTATTAATAATATAACGATAAATGCAAAAACATCTTCAATTACCCTAATAAGAAAGAATCTATCATTGTTTTTAGATTCTTCCTTATCATCATCTTCAAATATAAAAAATATATCTTCTGGTCTCATATTATTACTTCTTTTTTTTATTTAAAAAGAATAATGTTGAACCAACAACTACTATCATAATAGCTGAGTTATAAATAACTTTTATTTTGTATGTATTTTCATTGTTTAATTTATACTCACCTTGACATCTTAGTTCATTTTCTTCTTCAGTGTTTTCTTCATTTTTATAACAATATACATTTTTATACTCTTCATAAGTTAAGTGGGAATTTGGTTCTTTTATTTGGGTATCTACAATAGATACTAATAAAGCAACAATAGCCCCTACTAACCACAGTAATAATATAGCATTTGTTATTTTATGTAATAACTCTTTATCTTTATGAAATAACATATTATCTCCTCCTAGATTAATTATATAACTAAATTATATTTTTGCAATAAAAAGAGAACACGCCATTAACTTAAATTAATAAATTAATAATGTGCTCTCTAAATATATATTACCATATTAATTATATTTGTCAATACTTTTTTGTAGAGTTTTCAAATAATTTTTATAGCAGTTCCATATACTAAAATTTCAGCAGCACCTTGTATTACAGATGATGAGGAATATCTAATACCAATTATAGCTTCAGCTCCTAAATTAGATGCTTCTTCAATCATCCTTTCAGTAGCTAAATCTCTTGCTTTATTCATCATTTCATTATAAGATTTTAACTCTCCACCTACTAAATTTTTAAATGCTTGAGATATATCCTTTCCTAAGTGTTTGGTTTGTATTGTATTTCCCTTTACTAACCCTATTATTTCAAACTTTTTGTTGCCGATATTTTCAGTTGTACTTAATAACATAATAACTTCTCTCCTTCTATAAATTATCTTATCAAAAAAACACTATGTAATCTATAGTGCTCTTTCATATCCTTTTTCTTCTTTATATTCTGGATGTTTAAATAAATATTTAATCATTAAAGTATAATAAATTAATTCTCTTTGTTCTATTTCCTCTAAGTTATACAGTTCATTTAAATTATCTTGATAATTTTCATTTAAATTTTCTAATAAAAATTCATCCGCACTTAACCATTGATCATAAGCAATTTCAGATAATGTTTTACTATAATGATTACTCTGTTCTATTTTAGTGAATTTCTTTACTATGTCTTTATCAGTTTTAAGAGGTAACATATTTTTCAAATTGTCCTTTTTAAATGAATGTTCATATAAAAATATAATGTCTGATATGTCCCTAATCAATTTGCCTAACTCTTCATATTCATTTGAATAATGATTCATAGCACTAATATGAATTTTCACTTTATCTGGAGTTGGAAAACTCTTTGTCTCTAAAGCTGTTTCAGATATTAATTCTTGCAATAAATTTGCAGAATAAAAATATCTTTCAAATAATAATTCTTTATATTGTAATAATATTTCTAATATTACTTTTATCTCTTTGTATTTTGAATACATGTTTATTGTCTCCTCTTTTCTTCACTTGATATTTCTTTTTCTTTATTGGAAAATCTATCAAAGATTAATGTATTATATATTAATTCATATTTAGTTAATATTTCATTTGTATATAATGATTCAAATTTATTTTTATTGTTAGGGTAATCAGGTGCATATGTCATAAATAATGGATTTTCATTAGCTTCTAATCCTTCAATTATTTTATCTAGAGCCATGTGAATAATAGAATCATTTTTTAATGTTGATAAAAAACTATTTATTTTATCTTCGCTTGCTTCTAAATAATAATTAAATATAATTAGATCTTCTAAAATTTTCAATATTTCTTTTGCTTTGTCTACTATAATTTTAGAGTCGTATAAATCTTTTTGACAATCTTTTAATATTGCAGGATTATATGTAGTAAAAAAGCTTAATTGAGTTGCATTGTGATTAAATCTTAGATGAGTAGAAATAGATTCTTTTTTAACTAATGCAATAAACTCATGTAAAATTACTTTTAATACAAATGCTTCGTCTTTGCTTGTGTACATTCTAGTCGCCTCCAAGTCTATATTCTATAGTAAAATTATTAAAAGTCAATAAAAAAGCCTATATATATAATATTTCATCTAATTTAGATTAAAGCAAAAAAATAGAGAACACTCCATTAACTTAAATTAATAAATTAATAATGTGCTCTCTAGATACATAATATCATATTTAAAATGTTTGTCAATAGTTTTTTAAAAAGTTTTTTTATGATAAAATGTATTTGGTGATTTAAATGAAAAACAAATATCAAAGAATGGATAGATCTAGTAAAAAAGCATTATACAAAAAATTCATGAAAACAGATCAAGGAAAAGAAAATATGAATAGGCTTTATAGAATATTAGTATATGGTGTAGCCGCTATAGCGTATTCTATTTTCAGGTTAATTTATTTAATAAATGATTTTAAAGTATGGAATTTAATACTTTGTATTCTTTTTATTATATTTGGGTTAATATTTATAATTTCGTTTTTTAAATTAAGAATTAAAGAACTTAATAATTTTGCTTTAAAACAAAAATAATTATTTAAAAGAAAAGTAAATCTCACCTTTTTCAAGGGGTGAGTTTTTTATTTGAGATAATGTTGTAACATTTACCACTTGATACCCCATTAAGTATAACTTAGGTAATAATAAATCTATAGCCTCTAAAGTAGTATTATATACATCGTGAAATAGTATAATGTCCCCATCTTCAATAGTGTTTAAAACATGATTTACTACATAATTAGTGTTTTTAGTTTTCCAGTCTATAGTATCTACGTTCCATAATATAATCGGATAATCAATATATCGCTTTATTTTTCTATTAACATTGCCATAAGGTGGTCTTAATAAATGCATTTCTTTGTTTGTTAAATCATTATAAAGTTTTCTAGAAGACTCAATTTCATGTTGAATAGATTTTTTAGATATTTTGTAAAAGTTTTTATGATTATATGTATGTGTCCCAATTTCGTTGTTACTATTAGCTAATTCTTTAACTATATCAGGGTACTTATTCATATTAACTCCTAATAAGAAAAATGTGGCTTTAGCTTTATTTTTATATAATACATCTATTAATTTAGAAGTGTATTCTTTATGAGGACCATCATCAAAAGTAAACGCTACAGTTTTCTTGTCTTTTTTGTAATCAAATCCATCTTCATTTTCGTATAGTAAATTAGGTTTATATGAAATATTAATATAATCTTTGATTTCATTATAATAAATAGTTAAATCCAATGAATTTATTATTTCATTTTTAGAAGATATATTAAATTTAATGTATATAGTTTCATCATTTAAAGTATATGTCCATAAATTTTTACTTTGGAGTAATATTTGCACTATAAAATCCGGATATTTTAAATTTAATAATTCCTCTACTTTATTAAAAAAAGCTTTTTCTTTAGTTTTAATTAAAAAAGAATCGGTATCGTTATTAAAACTTAATAGCAATTCTTGATCTTCTAATACGATTTCTTCTTGATCATAAAAAATAAATTCAATATATGGTTGAATAGAAAACATTAATAAAGCTATTAATACAAATGAAATTGGTATTACAATATTAATTAATTTGTTTTTCATATTATCCTATCTTAATTATATCACGATTTAATTATTTTTAATGTCTTTATTTTTAAAAATAAATAATGCTAATATAAACATCACAACGAAGTAGACAACACATACAATTATTGAAAAATATAACGATGTATGTTTATAATGCAAATCAAATGGACTTTGTCCAAATATATATTGTTGGAAGTCCCAATTTAAAGTAATAAAATATCGAAGTAGTTTAACATCATAAGTAACAGCTAATGCGTTTATTATATTACTTACAATTAAACCCGCAAAAGGAATTGAAATTCCCAAAGATGCTGATGGATAAATTATAGTTAGTAAAAATGATAAGGTCATAAGTAATAATATTTGGGGTACTATACCTAGTAAAACTAAGCTTACATAGCTAAACACATTATATTGGACTAATACATTAGTTGCGTAATTAAACTCCATAACGGGTATATTAAGTGATGAAAATCCAAATATTAAACCCCCTAAGATAATATTAAATAATAGTAGTAATAATGTAATAAAAGGAAGAGATAAAAGCATTGTAATAAATTTAGCTAAAAATATTTTAACTCGCGAATAAGGTGTAATTAATAAGTTTTTAATAGTTCCTTTACTAAATTCATTGCTAAATATAGTTCCAGCTATCATAATTGCAAATAAGAATATAAATAATACATAATTATCACCGAAATCCACTAATATAGCTCTTAAATTTTTATAATCATTTAAGTCAACTTGATTTTTTAATATATATTCATTTTTTTCAATTTCAGCTTCAATAAATTTATATTCATCTTTTTCGTGTTTGCTTAGTTGAGTTAATGTATCAAAATAATAATTTTGGTTATAATTATTTTCTTGATTTGTTAAAGTTTCATCTAAATAAGAATGATCATATTTTACTTCATTATCTAATCTATATTGATATAAATATAATGTGTTTGTTAAATATTTGATTTCTAATTCATTTTCTTTAACTTTTTTTGCTTCTTTTATTTCATTTTTTAAATTAGTTATTTTAATATTTACATAATTTAACTCCAAATTATTATTTAATATATTGTTATATTTATCCAGTTTTTCTAATAACTTAGTTTCTGTTTTTTTATCTTTTACAATATATTTGTTTTGATAATATAAATATAATTCATTTTGATATTCATTATATAAAAATTCATAGTTCCATTTTTCTTTGTGTTTTTCGGCTAACGATGTTATATCTTTATCTACCGATAATTCAATTAACTGGGCATAATAATTAGCATCTTTTTTATTTAATGCTTTTATTTCTGAATCGTAATCACGATCTATAATGGTGTCGAAATGAGATACATTAACTTGAAACATGTCTTTAGTATGCATGTAAATGACAAATCCAGAATACAAAAACATAATAAAAATAAAAATTAATGTACCTTTCTTTTTAAAAGTTTTAAAAATTTCGTTTTTAATTAAATTAAACAATTGAAGTCCCTCCTGTTCTTTTTAAAAATGCTTCTTCCAATGATAATTCTAATTTCTTAATTTCGTGTATATTAATATTTTGTTCAATTAATAATTTTATTAAATTATTTACTTCTTCTTTCTTCATTTCAATTAAAAATGTGTTTTTATCAATTTCTTTTATATTTTTAAGTTTAGGGATTTTATCTACTTTAATTTGATATGCATTTGTATCATTTTTAAGTTTTGAGACATCATTAGATTCAATAATAATACCATTATTAATAATAGTGATTTTATTACAAAAACTCTCAAGTTCGGATAAATTATGACTTGATATTAATATTCCCATTCCATCTTTAGCTAAGTCTTTTAACAGTTCTCTTAATTCTTTAATTCCTTCTGGATCTAGACCATTTGTAGGTTCATCTAAAATTAAGATATTTGGTTTAGTTAGAAGAGCTTTAGCAATACCTAGCCTTTGTCTCATCCCAAGAGAATATTTTGATACTTTATCTTTAATTCTATTTTCTAATCCTACTAAAGTTATAACGTTAGCTACATCTTCTTTAGTAATACCTTTATATATATTTTTAATTAACATTAAATTTTCATAACCAGTTAAGTACATATAAGTGTCAGGATTTTCTACTATAGCCCCTATTTTTTCAATTGCTTTTTCAAGATCTTTTTCTATATCATATCCATTTATTAATATTGTTCCTTTATCAATAGTTTGAAGTCCTAATATTAGTTTAATAGTAGTTGTTTTACCGGCACCATTAGGCCCAATAAAACCAAGTATATCACCGTTATATAATGATAATGAAACATCATTTAAGACTTTCTTTTTACCAAATGATTTATGGACGTTTTTACATTCTAATAATTTCATATATCTCCTTTACAAAATTTATTATATCACTTTTTTTCTTATTATATAATAATCGACAAATACAAACAAAAAGTTAACTTTCGTTAACTTTCTAATTTGGCCCTAATTCTTCTAGTACCCGCGGAGATGCTCTCTTCTTTAATTATTTTAAATGTTCCAAGTTCACTAGTATTTTTAACATGTGGACCTCCACATATTTCTTTGGAGTAATCTCCTACTTGATAAACTTTAACTAAATTACCATATTTATTATCAAATGTTCCGTGAGCCCCAATTTCTTTTGCTCTTTCTAATGTCATTTCACTTACAGTTACATCTAAATTTCTTTTTATAACTTCATTTACTTTATTTTCTACTAATTGTTTCTCTTCATCACTCATCTTAAAGTCTAAATTAAAATCAAATCTTAAGCGTTCTGCTGATATATTACTACCTCTTTGTTCTACTTGTTTTCCAAATACTTGTTTTAGTGTTTCTAACAAGATATGCGCTGCGGTATGGTATTTTACTGTCTCGTATGACTCATCAGCTAACCCACCCTTAATTTGTCCCTTTTCAAGTGTTTTTGACTTCTCTTGGTGTTCTTTGAATTTTTGATGAAATCCTTCTACATCAACCGTTAAATTATTTTCACTTGCTAATTCAATAGTCATCTCTAAAGGAAAACCAAAAGTATCAAATAATTTAAAAGCATCTTCGCCAGATAAAACATTTCCTTCTAGTCTTCTAATTGTTTTATAAAATAATCTTTCCCCAGATCTTAATGTATTACTAAACTTTTTACCCTCTTTTTCTAATTCTTCTAGTATAAAATCTTTATTTCTTTCTAATTCTTCATATATATCTTTATAATCATTTATTACTACTAACGCTAAAACATTTAATGCAGCATAATTTAATTCTAATTTGATTAAACTTCTAATAGTTCTTCTTATTAATCTTCTTAAAACATAGCCTCTTTCAATATTACTAGGCACAATTTTTAAATCATCGCCTAGTATAAACACAGATGACCTTATATGATCCATAATAATTCTCATATCTTTTATATTAGAATTATAATCTTTATTTGATAATTCAACTATTTTATTTTTTAGATTTAAAAATAAATCTGTTTCATAAGGAGACTCTTCATTATTTAATACTGCTAGTGTTCTTTCTAATCCCATTCCTGTATCTACATTTTGTTGTTTTAATTTAGTTAAACTTTTATCCTCATGTGAATGATATTCCATAAAAACATTGTTCCATATTTCAACATATTTGCCACAATTACATGATGGGATACATTTATCTGAACACTTTTCTAAACCAGTATCATAAAATATTTCACAATCTGGTCCACATGGTCCAATACCAGAACCTAATATCCAAAAATTATCTTCTTTACCCAAGAAAAATATATGTGATGGATCTATTCCAATATTAATTAAAGCATTATAAGACTCTTCATCTTTTGGAATAAATTCATCACCCTCAAAACATGTAAAATATAGTTTGTCTTTTGGTATATCTAACCACTTAGGAGAGTTTAAAAACTCATAACTATATTCTAGTGATTCTTTTTTAAAATAATCTCCCAAAGACCAATTTCCCAACATTTCAAAAAAAGTAAGATGAGTTGTATCCCCTACTTCATCAATATCATTAGTTCTAATACATTTTTGCACATTTACAAGTCTATTCCCACTTGGATGATGCTCTCCTAGTAAATATGGTACTAAAGGATGCATCCCCGCTGTTGTAAATAATACAGTTGGGTCATTTTCTGGTATTAAGGAAGCAGATGGTATTAATTTATGATTCTTTTCGATAAAGAAGTCAAAATATAATTGTCTTAAATTTCTAGAATTATATTTTTTCATTATTCTAAACTTTCTAAAACCTTAAATACTTTTTCTTTTAATTTATCATATTCATCATTAGCTAAAATATAATCAAAATGATCATATGATTCAAGAGATGTTTCGGTTACATCAGCTTGTTCATCTACAGATAATATTGATTTAGAAAATTGATTTTCTACATATATAGAATAAACATTTGGTAATTCAGATTTTAATATATCCATTTCTTTTGGTAATCTAACATCCGCTACGATTACATTATCTACTTCATCAGAATATACTTCTATATCATCAATCATTCTATTAATTAGAAAGTTTTCGTCCAGTTTTCTGATTTTTGCTCCTAATGTTTGTAATTCTTTTCTAGGTTTGGTTTTAGGATTACCATCCCACTCAGTTAATTCTTGTAAATATAATTTTAAATATTTACTAAATTCAGTAATAACACTTTTTTCTAGTTTATAAATATAGAACTCTTTTATAAACTTTGCAACTTCCCCTTTACCACTTCCAGCTTTTCCAGCTATTAAAAATACTCTCATAACTTTTCCTTTCTTTATAAATAAAAAGAATAATACCAAGGAGTGCATAAGCACGGTACCATCCTTTATTTAACTTATAGTTTTAAAGGTCTACACCTAGTAATCTCAAAAAGTAGCAAAATATATTTCTTATTGTTAATTTTCACCCAATATTAACTCTCTACAAAATAATCATTATATTTAATCTTTTATCTTAGATTACAAAATAAATATATCATATCTTCTTAATTGATTCAATTATTTAATAAATTATTTTTTATATAAAATTTTAATTCTCTTCCTTCTATATATGGTAATGTTTTTAATAAAAATATGATTTTAGCAATATCGTCATTATTAACGGCAGTCTTAAACTCAGTTTTATTACCAGGATATATATTATATATTGTGTTAATTAAATTTTTATTATCTTTATTTAAATATATAAATTCAGTTATAGAAAAATTTTTAAATGTGTCTTTATATATAACTTGATGTTTTCTTTTTTTAGAATCTAATATATAAAAAGTTCCTTTTAAATATTCATCAGTTACTATATTTAAATCTTTAATTAGTTTCCTCAACTTATTTTCAGTTATAAAAGAAGTAAAATGATCTATATTTTCTATTTTTTTAGTAAACAACTTATTTATTAGGGTTAAATCGATTGGTATGAAGTCTCCATGAAGACGTTCTAATATTAATATATAATTTTCCATAAAACTCCTTTTCAAGGTATTAATATAACATATTAGAGTTTGATATACAAATTAAAAGTGTAACTTTTTTTCAAATTCTTTTCTTAATATATTAAAGTAAAATATTGTAATAAATATAATAACTACAATGTTAAATATAGTAGCAATATAAGACGGAAGATATATACTTAACCATCCTAGATAATATGCAACAAGTGGTGTAAATCCAATAATTAAAGATATATATATTTGAAGAACATATTCTTTTATAGTTTTTCTATTAAATATACCCATTATGAATATAAATAACAAATATATATTAGTTAAAATTGGTATAGCGTAGTTAACTGACCACTTTGAAAAGTTTATAAAGACATCCCACCCCAATAATAAAATAACAAATAAAATATAGTAATTGATTAATTTTTTTACAAATACTTGACCTTTTTTAAATGAAAACAATATTATTAACCAAAATGAAGTAGTACCCAATATAACAAAATTAGCCCAACTTATTTCTTTGTTTAATAAGTAGTTGATTATAACGGATATAACTACCCCTATTATTGAAATAAATGTTAATACATTAAATGTTACATTAGCATTAGAATATAAACTTGGAATCGTTGGATATATATTTTCAGATTTCTTAACTATTTTAGTTTTATTTTTACATAAAGGACATCTGTCATTAACGGCATTTATTTTAATATTACATTTATCACATTTATACATTTTCGTCCTCCAAATGATTTGTATTTATAACTACACCATTTATTGTAGATGTTAAATATCTGAAAAATGTTTTTTCTATTTCTGAAGATTTAAATCTTGAAGCAAAATTAATCACCAACTTGTTATTATATGATCCCATACACATTTGCATTTTATTTGTACTAATAAATACCGCAAAATAGTCAATATAATTTTTTATCTCTTCAGGCATAGTTATAATACCAACATTAGAAAAAACCATAGTTTGTGTTTTTCTTAAGTATTTTAAAACATATTTAATACCAAAATTCTTAATAGGTAGTGGTATCAATCTTAGCAATAGGTGTTGTTCTAGGTATAAATAATTATTCATAGACCCGGCTAAATATTCTTTATTAATTTTTTCTTTAAATTCATTAGTAATAGATTCGATAATACTATCTAAATCATCGCTAGATTCACTAAAGTTATATGTAACGGAAATTGTGTTAAAAAAGTTTCTTATAGTATTACTTTCAAAATATGGTCTTAAATTAACTGGTATATCAATTGAAATAGTTTTCCTTTTATCCCTATTATTCATATTATCTGCAATACTTTTAAATAATATAGCGGTTAAATATATAGTTAAAGTTGTGTTTTTCTCTTTAGCTAATTTAATTATTTCATCTAAAGGAATAATTCCTTCTATTATTTTTAATTTACCTTCTAAATATTTTTTCCCTCTAAATTGATAAGCTGGTTTTCTTTTTTTAATAATTAATTTTCTTTTTTCATAATGTTTAATAAAACCGTCTGACTCTTTTTCTTCGATTGACGATGTGGTTAATTCATCTTTAATTTTAATGTTGTGTTTTAAGGATAAATAATTTGATATTAAACACTTGGTGAATTCTAAAGTACCAACTCCATCAGTTAGAGCATGATTCACCTCAATATTGATTCTTTTATTATAATAAGTAATTTGAAATAATAATTTTTGTTTTAAGGAAGCAGTTGGTGAGTTATCATCCATAGTAATAACTGGTTTAATATCACTTGGATCTAAATAATACCAAAACACTCCTTTTTTTAACTCGGATAAAAACAAAGGAAAATCTAACAATGTTGTATCTAATGCTTGATTTAAATATTTTAAGTTTATTTTTTCTTTTAGTTCAATTGAAATTCTAAAGATTCTAGGATCATCTTTAGATGCTGATGGGGGAAATGTTTTTGCTGCATTATCTAATCTTAACCATCTTCTACTCATTTTTATCACAGGTTATACATGTGGGTTTATCATTTTTCAAAACTAAATTATCTCCACATGTTTTACATTTTTCATTTGTAGGTTTATACCAAGTAGCATAATCACATTTAGGGTAATTTTTACATCCCCAAAACACTTTACCCTTTCTTGTTATTTTTTCAATAACATTTCCGCCACATTTAGGGCATATTCCTACGACAATATCTTCTTTTTTCTCTTTTTTGATATATTTACAAGCAGGATAGTTACTACAAGCTACGAATTCGCCATATCTACCATTTCTTATTACTAAATTATGTCCACATTCAGGACATTTTTCTCCTGTTTCAACTGGGGCTTTTTTCTCCATTTCATCAAATGCTTTTTTAACTAAAGGTTCAAACTCTTTATAAAAATCATTTAGTATTTTTAAGTAATCTAATTTACCTAACGCTATTTTGTCTAAATCTAATTCCATGTTTGCTGTATATTTAACATTTACTATACCACTAAAGAATTCTTGTAATTTATCTGTAGTTTCCATCCCCATTTCAGTTGGGGCAAATCTTCTTTCTGTATAGGTTACGTATTCTCTTTTTTTAATTACATCAATAATTGTAGCATAAGTACTAGGTCTTCCTATACCAAGTTTTTCCAGTTCTTTAATTAATGAACTCTCATTATACCTTGGTGCCGGTTTTGTAAAGTGTTGTATTTTATCTATTTTGTCAGCATTTAAAACATCTGATTTATAATTTTTAAAATCAGGTAAGATAGTTTCTTCTATATCTTCAAACTCCATATATACTTTTAAATAACCATCAAATAGTAACCTACTGCCAGTTGCTTTAAATAAATAATCATTATTATCAAGAGTTAGAGTCGTACCCATAAACTTAGCATCAGCCATTAAAGAAGATAAACTTCTTTGATAAATTAAATTATATAACTTATATTCATCAGTACTTAAATATTCTTTTAAATCTTTGGGGGATCTATTTATACTAGTAGGTCTAATTCCTTCGTGAGCATCTTGAACGTTATCTGTCTTTTTAGCTTTTTTAACATATCCAATATACTCTTCTCCAAAATTACCTTTAATAAAACCATATGTTTCTTTTATAAAGTCATCTGATACTCTAATACTATCAGTTCTCATATATGTAATTAATCCTACTGTTTCTTTTCCAATATCAATACCTTCATATAATTGTTGAGCTACTTTCATGGTTTTGCTTGATGAAAAATGTAATTTACTTGCAGCAAGTTGTTGTAAAGTTGATGTTTTAAATATTTGTTTAGAACTTCTCTTTCTTTCTTTTTCTTCAACATTCACTATTTTAAAGTTCTTGGTTAAATCTTTTAATACTTTGTCCGCTTCTTCTTCAGTTTTAATTTCTATATCTTTATCTTTGTATTTTTCTAACTTAGCAATAAAATCTTTGAAATCCGCTTCTATTGTCCAATACTCTTCTGGTATAAAGGCTAATATTTCTCTTTCACGATCTACAATTAGTTTAAGTGCGACACTTTGAACTCTACCAGCACTTTTACCGCCAGTTTTACTTTGCATTAATTTACTTAATCTAAAACCTATTATTCTATCTAAAAATCTTCTAGTTTCTCCACTTCTAACTAGATTCATATCTAATTTAGTTGCATTATCAATAGCATTTATAACAACATCTTTAGTTATTTCATTAAATACAACTCTTTTATATTTTTCATCAGGTATATCTAACTCTTCTTTTAGATGATAAGAAATTATTTCTCCTTCTCTATCGGGGTCAGTTGCTAAATACACTATATCAGCTTCTTTTGCCTCTTTTTTAAGCGCATTAACGTCTCTTTTCTTACCTTTGATAATTTCATATGTAGGTTTAAAATCATTCTCTATATCTATTCCAAAACCGTATTTACCAACTGTTGCTAAATTTCTAATATGACCTTTACTTGATAATACTTTATAGTCTTTACCTAAATATTTTTCAATTGTTTTCGATTTCGCTGGTGATTCCACTATCACTAATTTCATTTAAAAGCTCCTTTTCTTTTAATAATTTCTTGTTTAATACATTAAAATAATTATATTTAATCATTAAAGTAGAAATTTTCATATCATTTATTATACCATGATTTATATTTTGCAATTCTTTATCAGTATACTCAAAATCTGTAAAATATTCAATTTTATTGTTTGAGGCGTTATATTGAGCCAATTCATTTATCCACGATCCATCAGGAAATATAGCTCTAGATTCATATTCTTTACTGAATAAATCTTTTCCCATATAATATCTAGGATCAAAATCTAAATTAAACATATTACTAATAGTTGGAAGAGTATTTATAAATGTAGTATAGGAATTATTAAGTGTTTTTTCTAAAGCGCTGTTATATATAACAAAGGGTACTTTATCCTTATTTAATCCTTCAAATTCTCTTCCTAGAAATTCTTCGAATAAACTGTTGCGTTTTATACCATAAGGATAATGATCCCCAAAAGTGACTATTACAGTATCATCTAATATACCCAAATTTTCTAATCCATCTAATAAAGTTCCAAACGCATCATCTGTTACTTTTACTTTAGATAAAAATCTTTTGAAAAATGTTGGATATTTTAAATCTTTAAAATCTTTTAAATATAAATTACCTTCGATACTTGGAACAGTGTATGGTTGGTGTGGTGTAACCATTGTCATCCACAACATGAAGGGAGATTCATCTAAATAGTCTTGTTCTAATATTTCAATTGCTTTTTCAGCAAATAAATCATCGCTAGCCCACTCTTCATATATCAAACCATATGGTATTTTTAAATCTTGTACTAAATAAAATTTATCTGCTCCCATATTTTTATGAATTGTTTTCCTATAATAATAACCTGCAGTATAATTATGCATACCAACAGTATGATAACCTTGATCTTTAAATAATTGATATAAACTATATGGATATTGATTAGTTCTAAACACATTTGCTGTACATCTGTTTTGTATTGAATGTAATCCAGTTAAAGAGCTAAATTCATTGTTACCAGTTGGACAAGCGTTCCTAGGTGAATAATTATTATTAAAAAGTATTCCATTTTGTAATAAACGATTAAAATTTGGATACAACTCCTCGTTTAATATAACATCGTTAACTGATTCCATCATCACTATAATAATGTTTTTTCCTTCAAATATACCAGTATAATCGTTGTAACTAGTAACTTCTTTACTAATTAAATAATTATTAATTGAGTTAATTGTTTTATTAGTCTCTTTTTCAATTAAAGCTTTCCAAATATCATCATTAAAATATCTGTCTTTTATAGTACTTTCAGTTTCTTCTTTTTCAATTTCAAACAAAACTTCATTGTTAGTATTTTTATTTATTAAATCAGTTATACCAAATACAATAATACCAAATGATTTTACTGAAGAACTTGGTATTGAAGAAGTGAAAAACAATTCTGTATTTGTAATAGATTGATATTTATCTAACATTTTACTTGTTGTTATAGTTAAATAATACAATCCAGACAAAGGTAAGATTAATAAAGCAGCAATTGATATATTAATTAAAGTATATTTTAATTTATATCCGATACTAAATACTTCATTGTATCCTTTTTCTTTTATAAAAAAATTAATGATTAAAGACACTATAAAAGGAATAAATATTAAAAAGTGACTAAATTTAAATGATAAGAAGAAATCTGTGATAAATTCACTTACTGCATCTAATTGAGAAGAAGAACTAACTGAGGCAAAAATTCCCATATATTCATTAAAGCCATATTGAAAGAATATATAAAAGGAGATTACAAATAAAATTACATAATTGATTATATTATTTAATTTTTTACTTAATAATGAAAATAAAGATGATATAAAAATAGATATTATTAATGTTGAGATAAATATTCTCACTGTGTCATATGAAAAAAGAGATAATTTATTTAATAATCTATATATCATTTCAGTAGTAAATATTACTAAAAAATATAATACAATATTTTTAATAAAATTATTTTTCTTTAACACTTTTATTAATAACCTCCATCACTGGTTTATAACTTTTTCTATAACTATTATTAACTCCATATTTATTAATTAGTTCTAAATGTTTTTTTGTCGGATATCCTTTATGATTTTTAAACTCATATTTAGGATATAAACGATCTAATTCATACATTATTTCATCCCTTGTTACTTTAGCTAATATGGATGCTGCGGAAACACTGATACTTACTAAATCTCCCTTTATTATAGATCTTGAATTATTTTTATTCAAATCAACTGCATCTATTAATATATACTCAGGTTTTATTTTTAATTCTTTTATTGCATTATTCATTGCTAATTTAGTAGCTTCTAAAATATTAATTTTATCAATAGTATCCACACCAACAATACCAATACTATAACTAATCGCATCTTTTATCAATACATCATAATAATATTTACGCTTTTTTTCACTTAGTTTCTTAGAATCTGTTAATCCATCCAATTTATAGTTTTTAGGTAGTATTATAGCTGCGGCAACAACTGGCCCAGCAATTGGTCCCCTTCCAGCTTCATCAACCCCACAAACTAAATTAAAGCCTAATTTATAAGCATCTTTTTCATATTTTAAATTATTTATTTCCATCTATCTAATGTTATACCTTTTATTAATCCATTATTTAAATCATTATATACTTTTTCACTTACTCTAATATAGTCAACTTCATTGTTTTTAATCGCACCAATGTTATTAGCAATGATATTAAACATTTCTAATACATCATCGATGTTTTCTATATTATATCTTTCTTTTAATATATTTGGATAGTTTTTATTTAAAAAAGATAATATATAAAAAGATACTTCTTCTAAGTTTAAAATTGATGTTTTAATACCTTTAGTTGCTGCTAAGTTTAAGGCCACAGTATTAGATTCTAATTTGGGTGATAGTATACCAGGTGTGTCTAATAATTGAATCCCATCCATTCCTCTTAACCATCTTAATTCTTTTGTTACTCCCGGTTCATTTCCAACGTTTGTAACTTTTTTATTACAAAGCAAATTAATTAATGTGCTCTTACCTACGTTTGGTAAACCTATAATTAAAACTTTTTTATTTTCACCAATTAATTTTAAAACTTTTTTAAAGTCAATATTATTTTTTAAATCAATTAACAATGTTTTGAAACCTTTATTATTATAATGATCAATCCACTTATTTGTAACAGATAAATCACATAAATCTTTTTTAGTCATAATTAAAATATGTTCTTTATTTTTATAAAGATTACTTAATTCATTTATTCGTGAAGAATATGGTACCCTTGCATCAATTAATTCAATTACTATATCTACATATTTTAAATATGATTTAATTTCTTTCTTAGTTTTATACATATGACCTGGATACCAAGAGATTGGACTTTGTGGCCGAAGGTCTGTTTTATTATTTTCTGTCATGATATTTCCTCATTTCTAACTTATTTAATTCTATTTCTATTCAATTATACCACAGCACTATAACCTTTTATAAAATTTAATGCGTTCTTATATTCATCGTTATATTTAAATTTTATCTTAATTTGATTATTCTCATAAATATAAATAGTATCAATCATTTCATTTAATACTTTTCTAGTTAAATTAACTAACTCTCCATTCTTTGTTAAGTTTTCTAATACTTTTTGATAAGCACTAGATTTAAACTTTATCTTATTTAATTTATCATTAATATTTTTAATAGATTCTTCATATTTTATGATAAGAGATTTGTAATGTAGCTTGTACTCATTATAGTCTTCTTTTGATAAATACCCGCTTTCTAGATCATATTCTAAACCTTTAAGTAATTCCTTATTCTTTACTAATAATGATTCAGTAGTTAAAAGTTGATGTCTTTGAAGCTCATAATCAAAATTTATTTTCTCTTTGCTTTGATATTCATCAATCTTCCTTTTAATATCATATAGAATTTTTATTTGAATATTAATTATATCTAATACTATGCTTTCTAATTCTTTTCTAGATATTTTATGCATTGAGCATTCTTTTTTTCTTCTATAAGAGCTGCATAGGTAATAATTATAAGTAGTATTATACTTCTTATATTTTTTATTTGCCATCGTATTGTTACAATCTCCACATTTTATATATCCAGCAAAAATATCATACTCATTATTCTTCATTGGTCTTATATCTCTTGAATATAGTATTTTATTAGCTAATTCAAAGTTGTTTTTACTAATTATTGGTTTATGATTGTTTTTTATTATAATCATCTGACTTTCACTATTTTTAACAGTTTTTCTTATTTTATAACTTATTCTCCTAGTCTTGTTTTGTATTAACTCTCCAATATATACTTTGTTTTTAATAATCTTATCAATCATTCTAGCATCCCATGTATTAGTATAATATCTTTTACTTGGTTTCATCTTATGCATATAAGCTGAAGGAGTTAGTATATTTGTTTTATTTAAATCTTCTACTATCTCTAGTTTGCTTTTACCTTTAATAACATCATTAAATATTTTTTTAATAACTAAACTTGCTTCTTTATCTATTATTAATTCTTTTCTATTGTCTGGATTTTTTAAATAGCCATAAGGTGCATATGCTCCTAAAAACTCTCCTTTAGATTTCTTAACATTCAAAGTACTTTTTATTTTGTTTGATATATCTCTTGAATAATCATCATTCATAAGATTTTTAAAAGGTACGATTATATTATTTACTGATTCAGGATTCTTGAAACTATCTAAATGATCTCCAATAGAAATAAATCTTAATTTTAATAATGGAAAAGTAATTTCTAGATATTGTCCTGTTTCTATAAAGTTTCTACCAAATCTTGATAAATCTTTAACTATAATTGAATCAACTTTTTTATCTTCTACATCTTGCATAAGTCTTTTAAAGTCTGGGCGCTCAAAGTTAGTACCACTATAACCATCATCTATATAGTAATCATATATTTTTAAATCTTTGTTTTCTTTTACGTATTGATCTATTAATGTTTTCTGATTCAGTATACTATTTGATTCATTATCTTTTCCATCTTCAACTGATAACCTTAAATAAACTCCTACATTCCATTTTTTCATATCTTATCTCCTATAGTGTTTAAAAACTCAATTGTCTTTTTATATTCATCTTGAAAATTAAATACTATTCTTACATTATTATCATTTGTTATATAAATTCCATTAATTAATTCTTTGATTGTTCTACTAGTTAATTTTCTAATGTTTTTGTTTCGTCTAAATTTATTAATCCACAATTATGGTGCAAAACATTATACTTCTTGTAGCTTAGTCATATTATTAACTTATTGGTTGTTCCTATTCTTGCTTATAACCAAAAATCAGAATGATAAAATAGTATTCCCCTTAATATATAACAACTAGAACATAAATATTGTTATTAGAAACAAGAGATAATCACGCTACCTACAAAAAGAAAAACATCTAAATATGTGGCCGATATAAAAAAATTATGTTATATTACCTATAGTTAGTGGCAATATGTTTTAGTTGTAAACAACATTGCAATAACAGTTTATATAATTCTAATGGTTTTATACGTATTGCCATATATCAGGAGGAACATAATGAAAGTTTTAATGATAATACCTGCTTATAATGAAGAAAAAAATATTGTAAATACAGTAAATAACCTAAGACAAGTCAAAATAGATGATATTATTCTAGATTATATTGTAATAAATGACGGCTCTCAAGACGGTACTAGAGATGTGCTAGAAAAAAATAACATTAAACATATTGATTTACCTTGTAACTTAGGAATTGGTGGCGCCGTTCAAACTGGTTATGAATACGCCCTTTATAATAATTATGATATTGCTATTCAATTCGATGGAGATGGGCAGCATAATCCAAAATATATTAAAGATTTAATTGAGGGGATATTATTGGGTAATGATTTTGTGATAGGTTCAAGATTTATAAATAATGCAAGTACTTTTAAATCAACAGCCATAAGAAGAGTTGGCATAAACTTTTTATCGTTACTTATTAAAATTTGTACTAACAAAAAAATAACCGATCCAACATCAGGGTTCAGAGCATGTAACAAAAAAATTATAAAATTATTCGTTACTAATTATCCGCTTGATTATCCCGAACCAGATACATTAGTAATGTTACTTAAAAACAACTATAAAGTGTTAGAAATTCCTGTTGATATGAATGAGCGCAGTAATGGCAAATCATCTATAACTGCACTCAAATCTATATACTATATGATAAAAGTAAGTCTTTCAATTATTATTACTAGTATTGATAAAAAAGGAGATGTATAAAGTGACTCTGAAATTAACGATTGAACTTATTATATGTAATATTCTATTTATGGTTTTTGTTTACACTACAGTAAGAAAAAAGAAAATTTTACTTAAGTATGCTTTGCCTTGGTTTGCAGCATCAACTTTATTAATTGTTTTCTCTTTAACGCCAAATTTAATGAAAAAAATAGCTAATTTTGTAGATATCGAGACCGTATCTAATATGATTTTCTTGTTTGTCGTTGGGTTGAACTTAATTATTACCTTTTCTCTTACAGCAACAGTCTCTAATCAAAATACAAAGATTGCAACATTAGTAAAGGAAATAGGAATATTAAAGGAGAAAGTAAATCGTGATAAAAAAGATTAAAGTGATAATTAAAAAACAGCAAGTTTTTATAAATTACGTTATATCAGCAGGTATTTCTTTTGGCCTAGATTTAACTCTCTTTACTATCTTCACTAAATTACTATATCCTATAATTAGTGACTCATCAATTTTACTAAGTACCATAATAGCAAGAATTATTTCTTCTTTTGTGAACTATTTAATTAATAGAAATAAAGTGTTTAAAAACAACACAAACACTTTGTGTGATACTAAGACGATTGTTAAATATTATGGATTAGTAATAATACAGTTATGTGTATCAGCCTTATCGGTATATCTAATTTATAAAAAAGTTGAAATTGACGCAACAATTATAAAAATACCAATTGATATTACAATCTTTATAGTTAATTACTTTGTTCAAAAATATTTAATTTTTATAGGAAGTGACAATAATTATGAAACATAAAAAGAAACTTATATGGCTATTATTAGCTGTTATCTCTTCATTTAGTTTACTTATTGAATTAAACACTAAAACTATTATAAAAATTAATGGCAGAAGCACCATAAGCCTTACCTTTTTAATTTTAGGATTATTTATTTATAATTTTTATAATAATTATGAGCGAAAAAACAATTATAAGGGGTTTAATATTCTTGCTCTATTATTTGCAATATTTATGATTTTCGGATATAGTTATGACAAATTAGATAGTTGGCAATTTGTCTTTGGTAATTATTTGTTTGTAATAATATCCATAATTAAACTGATAGGTTTTTATGTGTTATTTAATGTTAGTTTACATAGGCTCTATAATTACATTAAAAGCATTAACATAAAAGATAAAAAGAATAAATTAGTAAGTAAGTTTAACACAAAAACAATTTTATATAGTACCCTTTGTATTTTAATTTGTTGGCTCCCTTATATAATTAGTTTTTATCCCGCTATTTTATCACCTGATCCAACTAATCAAATAAAACAATTTTTTGGTATCCCAACAAGATATATAGATGGTATAAAACTAATAGATAATAATGTTCTACTTACTAATGATAATCCTATTTTGCATACTGTCCTATTAGGTGGCTCCGTTAAAATAGGACATACCTTAGGTAGTGATAATGTCGGTTTATTTATATATTCAATTATTCAAATATCCATTTTATTAAGTGCTCTTATATACTCAATAAAATATCTAAGGAAAATGAAGGCGCCTAGTCAAATCATCTTACTGACATTACTAATATACGCATTAACTCCAGTCTTTCCTTTTTATGCTATGAGCACAGTAAAAGATGTTATTTTTGGTTCCTTCATACTTATCTATGTTATAAAATTATTTGACTTAATAAAATATAATAATTATAAAACAAAAGATTATATAAAATTATTTTTGTTATTATTAGCTGTATGTCTAAGTAGAAATAACGGTATTTATCATATATTATTATCATTACCATTTGTCTTAATTTTTTTGAAGCGAGATAGGCCTAAAATACTCGTTGCTTTAACAAGTTCCGTCTTGATTTATTTGGCTTTTATTAATATATGTTTGCCACTACTACATATAACGGAAGGAAATAAAAGAGAAATGTTTTCAATACCATTTCAACAAACCGCTAGATATGTTAAATACTATGGTGACGATCTAACAGCAGAAGAAAAGAATATTATCGATAAAGTACTTGTTATGGAAACATTAGTGGATAGATATGATCCTATAAAATCTGATAAAGTTAAAAATGGTTTTAATGCCTTATCAACAAGAAAAGATTTTAATGATTACCTAAAAGTTTGGTTTAGGCTTCTTCTTCGCCACCCAAATGTATATATAGAAGCAACAGCAAATAATATATATGGTTATTTTTATCCAAATACTACCAAATGGTATATTTATTATAAAGAATATAATGCTAGATTAAATGAAACAGGAATATTTAATTATCATTATAATAATTTAAATGTATCTAGGACTATCTTATCCGGCTGGGGCGTTGCTTTTCCATCTATACCTATCATTGGTATGTTTGTTAATATTGGTTTTGTGGTATGGATATACTTGTATATGTTAGTAATATTAATTAAAGAAAAACTATATAAGTACATTACAGTTCTACTGCCAGCATTATCATTAATCCTGGTTTGTGTTGCAAGCCCTGTTAATACTTACTTTAGATACGCTTTGCCTTGTGTATTTTCTCTACCTATAACAATATGGATAATATATAGCGTTTTAAAAGAGCATTGGGCAAACAATTAAATAAAGATTTTAATCCTTATTTATATATAATAATATTTACACACAAAAACTCTGGGATTTACCCAGAGTTATCTATGCCACACATTACCGTGTGGCATTATTATATTATGTATATAATTTAAAAATATACCATTTTTAGTAATTTTTATTAAACAAACAAATTTCTTATCTCAATTGCCCAATACAACGCAATAGAACATTATCACTCCAGTCTATTCATATCTTAATGATTCCATTGGGTCTAATTTTGATGCCTTGCTCGATGGTACTAAACCTGCTAAAATACTTACTATAACACTAACAATAATTCCTAATAATATAAAGTTAATATTTACATTAATAATTCTAACACCAAAAGCCGTCTCTAAATAATTGTTCCCAACAACAGCAAGAGCGCTCGCACCTAGCACGCCTAAAATGCCACCAGAAAAGCCAAGTAAAGCAGATTCGGTAAAGAAAATTCTTCTTATGTCTTTCTTTCTTGCGCCCACAGCCCTTAAAACACCAATTTCTTTAGTTCGTTCAACAACGCTTATGTATAAAACAACCAAAATCATAATTCCAGACACTATTAAGGAAATACCCGCAATGCCCGCTAAAATAAGAGTTGCAATATTTAAATATGACATTACTTGTTCTAGCATATCGGCTACTTCGGAGTCGGCAAAACCAGCTTCCCTCAAATTATCTCTTGTGGTTTGAATAACCCTATTATCTTTAACATAGACATTTATTGTCGTAGGTTTAATGGTAATGTTATTATTTTTATATATTTCTTCTAATGTGTCAAAATTAACACAAGCGATATCATAAGAAGGGCCTCCCTTATTATCAATTTTTAAAACATTTGATATTGTTAAATCAGCGCCCATTAACACAGGACGATTATTATCGTTTGTATCGGTAATATAAAGATTCGCCTTCGTACCGATAATATCCTCGTAATTGTCATTATCTAATAACTTTTTAGCAATTGAATCACTTATCAATATTTCGTTTTTTCCAGGTAGCATCTTCTTCTCATCATCAGACAAAATTAACATACCATCAAAGGCTGTTGTTAATACCATTGGTGTTATATTTTTATCATTAAAAACAATATTGGTACTCATGTTATAAGTGATTACTTTTTCAATTCTCTCAACATTGTCAATTGACATTATCTTGTCGACGTCATCCTGTGTAAACCAAGACTTCTCTAAAAAATGATATCCATCATTCTTATTACCTTCTGGGTTATCCTTAGTTACTTGAATAAGATCAGGATCCATACTCGCCTCTATCTGTTCATTAATATATCTTTTTACACCATCACCAATACTAAACATTAACACAACACTTAATATACCAATTGAACTACCAAGGGCTACCAATATATTTCTCTTAAAGTTTAATTTCATATTATTAAACGCAAGATGGATTGATTTCAAAAATGACAAACTTTTAGGTTTCAGAATAATATCATCTTCCAAAGCCTTATACTTTTCACTAATCACTTGATCTTCAGTAATTAGACCGTCTGCCATTTTCACGATACGGGTTCCATTACTTGCTACTTTCGGTGAATGAGTAACCGTAATAACTAATTTGCCGCTTTCAGCAATTTCTTTTAGTATTTTTATGATTTGTTCAGACGTCTTTTGATCTAATGAGCCTGTTGGTTCATCGGCTAAAATTATCTCTGGATCGTTTGCTAAAGCACGTGCTATCGCTACCCTTTGTTTTTGACCACCAGACAACTGATTAGGTCTTTTATCCAGATGGTCTTTCAAACCTAAATCAATCAATAACTCTTTAGCTTTCTCTTTTTTCTTTGAACTAGATGACATTTCTAACGCAATAACTACATTGTCTAAAACAGATAGATGTGGTATAAGATTGAAGTTTTGAAAGATAAAACCAATTTCAAGTTTTCGATGATTATCAAGATTTACTTCTCTTAAATTTTTACCATTTACAATAACATCCCCGTCATAATCCGAATCCATTCCACCAATGATATTCATTAACGTAGATTTACCACAACCTGATTCACCTAAAATGGAAACAAATTCACCACGTTCAAATGATAAGTTAATACCTCGTAATACTTTTTGTTTCTCTTTACCATATTTATAGTCTTTCTTTATATTCTTTAGTACTAAGTACATTAAAATCATCCTTCCTACAAGCTCCTAATATAATATTATATAGGCTCTTAAAAAAGTCCCCTATATTTTACATAATATTAGTTTTCTCATCTGCTTCAATCAACTATTCTTTAGACGGAAGCATTTTGTCTTTATTATTTGCTTAAAATAATATACCATTAATTAATGTATTATACAAAAAACTAAGTATTATTTAACTACTTAGTTTATTATACTTATTCAATAGAATAATTATTATTTGGTAGCGACGGAGGGGATCGAACCCCCGACCTATCGGGTATGAACCGATCGCTCTAGCCAGCTGAGCTACATCGCCATTAAAAATAAGCATCATTAATATACCAAATATATATCATTTTGGCAATAGATAATGGCTTATTTTAATTATTATTTTGCTGGGGTTGTATATTTGTCACATGTTAGATGAACTTCTGTCTCATGTTCTCCCTTTTGCTTACCTTCATCATCTAATTCCAACTTAATTAAAACATAAGAATCTTCTTTATTACACTTTGCATCAATATATTTAGAAACATCCATCTTAGCTTCTTCTAAAGCGGCAATTGTAACTTTATGAGTATTTATACCAGTTATATATCCTTTGATATTATCTTCATAGTACTTTGTTGCTGCATCTCCTAAATCCTTTTCCAACTTCAGGCATCATAATACCAGTCTTATCATTAGCAAAGACTTTAGTAAATTCAAAGTCTACTGTAATTACTTTTTCATATACAGTAATCGTAGGATTCAAATTATTTTCAGTTATTTCAAAATGATATTTAGTAGGATCTAGCAAATAACCTTCAGAAGCAATTTCTTCTAATAAATAAAACTTACCAAGTGTAGGTAAATAATCTGATGTGTTTTTTCCCATTGTATTTGTTGTAACACTTCCTACTCTTGTTCCATCTTCTTTAAATATTCCGTATTTAGCTCCGTTTAATTTAGCTTCACCTTGTGGTTCATTTAAATTAGTGTCTTTATCTTTTTTATCTATAGTAACTCTTCCACCGATTACTTTTATAGTAACTTTAGTTTTAACTGGGTCATAAGTTCCAACTCTCATAACATCTTGTGAATGGTTTGAGAAATAAACTACTGGAGGAGTATCATATTTTGTTGCGTTCTTTTCTAAGTTAATAGTACCTGTTCCAATTCCAGTAGCTGTTATCTTTAATTGATTATTTGTTATAGTCGCATTTACATTAGAAGTATTTACTACTCTATAATCTTTTAAGACATTATTTAAATCATTTAATGTAACTGATTGTCCCATTGGGATAGTTATATCATCATTAAATTTAGGTACTTTATAATGATTGTTTACTAGTTGATTTATTTCAGCTATTTCTGAAGCATAGGTATTAACTCTATTACCATTTAATGAATCAGTAAAATATATGTCTGACTCAGGATTAGTTGTATTCCAAATCATAACTTGAGTTATTGAATACCACTTATGTTCTGAATGATTATATCCATTTTGATCATACCCATATCCATAATAAGCAAGCAATGAGACTCTATCCCATTGAGCTTGTGATAATCCAAGTACTGTAGCATAGTCTTCTCTTGCTACATTATAATATGGAAGATTATTATCTATATCTACATATGGTTGAAGACAATAAACAAACTTGTTATCATGACTTCTTCTTAAGAATCTACCTTGTTGGTATTTGGTATATCCATCTGGCTTAACTTTTTTAATATATACACCTGATATATATTCACTAGGCCAAATTGCTTGACCAGTGTACTGTTCAGCATGTACTGTTTCAGCACTAAATATTGCCAATAAAAAAAGTATGCTAAACATCGCATACTTCATAAATTTTCTTTTCATTTTAATTCCTTTCTTATTTAACTATTTTGAGCATTTCTCCTAAATAAGCACCAGAATAACTATTTATTGTATAACAAGAAAAACTTACTATATCTTCTAAAGCATTTCCATAATTTATACATGCTTGTCTAGTTTGTTCATAAGTAATATACTCTGTAATTGAAAAATCCACTGTAGCCCAAGACCACATTGGTTTATTATAATAATCACTTTCACTTATTCCCAAATCAGACCAAGCTGTTTGTTCAGTTGTTTTTTCTTTATCATATGTAGGTTTTTCTGTTATAGGTTTATTTTCTTTTAATTGATCAGACTCACTGACAATATTGCTCTCCATATAGTTTTGGTTACTATTGTCACGAACGTTATCAATAATATTAATGTTGCTAGTGATATTTTCACTATTTTCTGTAATAGGCTCATTTAAATCACTTCCTTCTTTTTCTTCTATCTCTTCATTTATTAAAGTTGTTTCAAACTTTTTAGAGTCCTTTTTAAATACGTTAATGTAAATAAAACTCGATCCTATAAATAAAGATAATAAAAGTAGAAGACTTATAATTTTTTTCATTATAATACCTCTTACTAACATTTTATATTTTAAGAAAATAACAGTCAAATGTGCTAAATATCTACTTCATGGGTATCACCCCTTTCTTTATCATTATTCTTAGAGTAACTTTGAATAGCTTTAATAATATAATCTTCTATTCTGTAATCTTTTAAATTTTTAGGTAAAGCCTCTTTAATTCTTCTTTCATTAAAACTTATTCTTTTTTCTTGATTAGGTTTTTCTTCCAAAAAAATAGATTCTAATTTCTTAAAATCTAATTTGTTTGTTTCACTTAATTTTCTTATTCTTTTAGATTGAACAAAAGATGGAGTTGCATCTTGATAAGTTATTTCTTGATAAACTTTATGTTGATCATCAGCTGATAAATAAGATAACTCTACAGCTGGTCTTATTCCCATTGTAATAGCAGCTCTTTTATCTTTTAAGACTGTATCATCTACTAAGCTTAGTAATTCCGGTATTAACTCTGTAAGCCTTATATAACGTCTTATTTGTTCTCTGCTTTCTCCAACTTGCTCACTCAATTCTTCAATTGATAACTTCTGCTCCACTGGTGTAGAAGTTAGATCATTTCTGACACCTTGATTTTTCATAGCTTTATATTTCATTTTATAAGCAAATGCTTTTTCACTTGGTAATATTTTATCTCTTTGTAAGTTTGAATCAACCATAATAATAGTAGCTTCTTCATCTGAAAGATCTTTAATAATACTTGGTATTTCTTTTATACCTAGTTCATCTGATATTTTCTTTCTTCTATGACCTGATATCATTTCATATTCATCATCATTTTTCTTTCTTAAAATTACTGGTATTAAAACTCCATTATTAGTAATACTTTCTTTTAGTTCTTTGTAGTTTTGATCCTCAATAATTTTAAATGGATGATTTGGAAAGTCATGTATCTTCTTTATATCTACACTTTCTATTTTATCCATTTTATACCTCCTATTTTATTGCATAAAAAAAGATGTATTTAAACATCAT
>CAZJTX010000005.1:0-32254 GCA_964549115.1 uncultured Muribaculaceae bacterium
GATTCAAGTGTATTAATTAGTCCATATCAAAAAGAAGTCATAATGATAGATACTGGGGGTAATATTAAATATAAGGTAAGTGATAATGTTATACTATATTTAAAAAGTATAAGCATTACTAAGATAGATATTGTGGTTTTAACTCATGGGGATTACGATCATGTTGGAGAAATTTTTAATATATATAATAAAATGAATATTAAAAATATAATAATAAATAATAATGAATTAAATGATATAGAAAAAGAAATTATTAATTTAAACATAAATTTAACAAAAAAAATTAATACTAAGTATTTTAAAGCTAACAATCTAAATAAAGTTATAGATAAAGATGAAAACACATCTAGTTTAGTATTCTTGTTTAATTTATATAACAATAACTTTTTATTTACGGGCGATATACCAATTAAAGAAACCAAAATAATATTAAATGATTATTTTATTACTACAAATTATTTAAAAATAAGTCATCACGGTTCTAAACACAATACTGATGAAGAAATTATAAAAATATTACAACCTAAATATGCCATTATATCCGCTGGAAGAAACAATATATATAATCATCCGAGTAATGAAATTATAAATATCTTGAAAAATAATAATGTTATATACTACACAACCCAAGAAGGGAGTATAATAATAAAAATATGGAAACATAAAACACGTATAAGACAAGTTAAGGTTTAATCTATTATTAAATTTGTTATAATTGGATTAGTGATATAAATGAAATCATATTTAATAGTTAGCGAGAGTTTCAATTTAATTCAAGAAGAAATTAATAAAATAGTTGAAGACAATACTTTAATAAATTTTGACTTAAATAATATGTCAATTAATGATTTAATTTATGAAGCAACATCAATTACACTTGATAATCAACCAAAATATATATTAATTAAAAACTCAAATATTTTTTCTTCCAAATATGAAGATGTTGATAAACTAATTAATTTATTAAACAATACAACATCGATTATAATATTTACTTCAAATAGTATAGATCTAAGATTAAAACTAACAAAATATTTTAAAGAAAACAAAACAATAATTAACTTAAAAGTTGATTATAAAAATATTTATAATTTAGTAAATGAATATGTTAAAAATAATAAATATACCATTGATTATGACACAACAAAATATTTAGTATCATTATATGGACTTAACTTAGATATTATTATTCAAGAATTGAAAAAAATGTTTTTGTATTTTAATACATCCAAAAACATTATTTATAAAAATGCACTAGAAATTATTTCAACTCCTTTAAATAATAATATATATAAATTTTTAGATGCAGTGTTAGAAAAAGATTTATCTAAATCCCTTTCATTATTAGAAGATTTAATTGTGTATAAAATAGATGAAAGCATGATTATCATTCTCCTAGCTAGGGAATATAGAATGATTTTAAATATATTAATATTACAACTCAAAGAAGAATCTAAAAGTAATATTATGAAAACATTGAAACTTTTAGATTGGCAATTAGATAAACTATATAATAAATCAATACTATATTCCATTAACGACATTAAAAATTATTTACACGAATTATCTATAATAGATTTTAAAATAAAATCGGGACAAATAGATAAAAACATAGCAATTAAAACTTATCTAATCAATAAATTATCATAAAAAAAATATTAGTCTTCTAATATTTTTTTTGTGTTTTTAAAGTTATATTTTGATATATCAAATAATATATCTTTACCATGTTTAATAACAATTTTTTTCCCAAACTCATCAACTTTATGACCTGCCCCTAAAGGAATTGTTTCTCCAACTAATTTGCTTAATTTATCCATCTCTTTTAAAAATAAATATCTGCTTATAATAGAAGCTACCGCCACACTATATACTTTGTCTTCAGCTTTTGTTAGAAAAAATATTTTTTCAACTTTATTAGGTACATCTTTTAAATATTCATAATATTTATTTCTATTTACAAATTGATCAACTATTTTTCTTTCACTATGTAAGTTATTATCATTTATTAATTTATATAACACTTTATTATGTAATACTGCTTTAATATGATTTAAATTAGAATTTTCCATATTATTATATTCTTTATTACTTAACATAAAGGTAACGTAAGGAATTTTAGTCATTAATGTTGGTGCTAATTTTAAAATATCCTCATCATTATATGATTTAGAATCAGAAATTTTCAAATCTCTAACAAAAGGAATATTCTCCTTAGAAACAAAGGATGCCGTTACTACGATAGGTCCAAAATAATCACCTGTTCCAACTTCATCTGATCCTATAGTGGAAACATGTTTTAAGTATCCATATTTTTCATCGTCGTCTTGTTTAGTTTTTTCTTTTTCTTTTTTCTTTTTATTGAAATCTATTTTACGATTATTAAACTTCATTTCCATTTCAGCCCACATGTTAGCATCAACATCCGCACTTATTCCTTGAAACATTACTTTTCCACTTTCATACATGGTTATGGTTGTATCCGCTTCCATAGCTTGAAATAAAGAATAGGGTGGTTTTTTCTCACTGGTTAAGTCTTTATAATAATCAATAATTTTTTCTTTTATGTTTTCGCTTGGTTTAAATACATAATTCATTAGATCACCTAGTGTAATTTTAACATAATTACAAGTTATTTTCATCAAATACTAGCAGGGTTTATTTTTTAATCATAATGGTATATAATTAATAATAGAAAAGAGGGATATAAATGAATCTATTAGATATATTAATGATTTTAATTATAGTTGCATTTATGATACTTGGTTATAAAAGGGGAGTTATTAAAACTACCGCCAAATTATTTGGAATTATAGTCATTGGAATTTTGGCTTATACCTTAAAAACTCCATTAGCTGGATTTTTAATTAAACACCTACCATTTTATAATTTTGGGGGCAAAGTAGATGGTTTATATAGTTTAAATATACTTTTTTATAATAGTTTGTCCTTTCTATTTATATTTATTATGTTATATTCATTATTAAATATTTTAATATTGGTTGCTGGCTTTTTAGATAAAATGCTTAAAGCAACAATTATATTATATTTACCGGATAAAATATTAGGAGCGATAGTTGGATTTATTGAAGGGGTTATTGTATCTTTTGTAATAATGTTTGTATTAATTCAATTACCATTTTTTAATGATCTAACTTCCAAAAGTAAATATACATTAAATATATTAAACAGAACACCTATTATAAGAATTGTATTAGCTCCTACAACAAAATCTGTTGAAGGAATACAAGCGATTATTAAAAAAGCTGACTTAGCTGATGATTCTTCAAAAGAAGAAGCTAATATTGGTATTTTAAATGAACTAATTCGGTATGGAGTGATTTCATCTACAGATGTTCAAAAATTAATAGATGACAACAAATTAAGATTAGATAAAGTTAAATTTAATTAAGGAGGAGATTATTATGGTTAAAGAATTTAAAACAGGAGATAATTTTGATGAAATTATCAAAGATAAAGATGTATTGGTAGATTTTTATGCTGATTGGTGTGGACCATGTAAGATGCAAGCACCTATACTTGATACTATTACTGAAGTTGAAGTATTAAAGGTTAATGTTGATTCTAATCAAGAATTGGCTATGAAATATGGTATATTTAGCATACCTACATTAATGGTAGTTAAAAACGGTGAAATTATAAAACAAGAACCAGGTTTTAAAACCAAAGATCAAATACTAGATATGTTTAAATAATAAAAGGGGATTAATGACTAGTAAATTAAAAATTAGTATTCTTTCTATAATTGGTGTTTTGATAGTGTTGTTATTAACACTTGGTATTTTACATGCTAACAACCTGACTAAACTATTTAATAAACAAATAGAAGAAGTTGAACTAAAGTTTAATATTACTAATAATGATATAAGTTTTAAAGTTGAAGAAAATAATAGTGAAGATATTGTCGTTAATATCAAACCAAAAGTATCATTTGAAAATAGTTTGAACTTGCAAATGGATGTTTTATATAATCTTGAATTAAATATAACTAACAATGATTTTATATATACTGACCATGATAATAAAACACCAGAAATTGTTTTAAATATTAAAAACCCATTAGGAGAAGAGATTACTGAAATACTAGGGTTTAATTATGCAGAAAGCGGATTTGATATAACGGGTTTTTTCGGTCCTATTAAAATAGTTGAAAACTATCCTCTTACTTATAAAAATAAAACTGTATCCCATACCTGGGACATAACAATAACATTTAAACATTTAAGTTTAGAACAAACTGAAAACTATAACAAAGATTTTGAAGCTCACGTAGAAGTATTAGATTACAAAATAAAAACAGATTAAGTCTGTTTTTTTATTACTTCACTTGCTGATTTAATATACATTCTAGTTAATCTGGATCTTCCTAATAAAGTCCCACCAAAGTATCTTACTACAACGATTAATACCATATTCAAATCATTTTTTAACATAACATTTAAAACCGGAAATCCAGCACTGTTTTTAGGTTCACCTGCATCATGCTTCTTAATATAATTATTAATTTTATAAGCATAGACTATATGTCTAGCTTTTTTATGTTCTAATGCTAGTTTATTTAATATGTCATCAACATCATCTAAAGAATCAACTTCATAATAGTATGAAATAAATTTGGATTTCTTTTCAATTAAAGTGTTTTCTCTTATTAATTTCATTATATATAGTATAACAATAATATATAAAAAATGTAGTATAATATTTATATGAAGGAAAAATTAAAATTAATACCTAACGAGCCAGGATCATATCAAATGTTAAATAATAATAATCAAATTATTTATATTGGCAAGGCTAAAAATTTAAATAAAAGAATAAATAGTTATTTTAAAGGTACTGTTACGGGCAAAACCAGATTAATGGTAAACGAAGTAACTGATTTTAAATTTATAACAACCAAAAACGAAGTCGAAGCTTTTATATTAGAGTTAAATTTAATCAAACAATATAATCCCAAGTACAATATTTTACTCAAAGATGATAAATCGTATCCTTATATTGAATATATTAGCAAACCATTTCCCAAATTAAGAGTTGTTAGATATTTGAATGTTGCTAAGATTAAAAATAAAAACATATTTGGCCCATATCCAAATGCTTATGCCGCAAATAGAATAGTAAATTTAATAAATAGATTGTATCCTCTTAAAAAATGTAAGGGGATGCCTAAAGAATTGTGCTTATATTACCATATTGGCGAATGCTTAGGTTATTGTGTGAAAAATATAGATTCCGGGATTATAAACAGTATGGAAGACGAAATATTATCATTCTTTAAAGGAAACGATAAAATATTAACAAATAAAATAAACGAAAAAATTCAAATACACAGTGATAATTTAAATTATGAATTAGCCAGCGAATTAAAAGAAGAGCTTAAACATATAGAAATAATTTTAAACAAACAACATGTTGAATTAAAAGATTACATTAAAAGAGATATTATAAGTTACCATATCGATAATAATTATATAGGAATTCAATTTTTATTTATTAGGCAAGGAAAAATCTTGGGAAGTCACTTTAATATTATTAATTTAATAGGAGATTTTAAAAATAATATTTCTAGTTATTTATTGTCTTTTTACGAAACTCATGAAATACCAAAAGAAATATTAATATTAGATGACATTAACAACAAGATTATCGAAGAAATATTAAATGTTAAGATTAATGTACCTAAAAGGGGAGAGAAAAAACATTTATTAAATATAGCTTCAAATAATGCCAAAACAAACTTAGAAAGAGAATTAGTTTTATTACAGAAAAAAGAAGAAATTACAACCAAAGCTAATGCTGAATTAGAGAAATTATTAAATATAAATATAAATAGAATTGATATATTTGATAATTCAAGTTTATTCGGGGAATACAAAGTAAGTGGCATGGTCGTGTATAAAAACGGATTACCATATAAAAAAGAATATAGAAAATATAAAATCAAACTAGATCATAGTGATGATTATAATATGATGAAAGAAGTTATTTATAGAAGGTATAGCGACGCTTTAATTAATAATAAGGAATTACCTGACTTAATTATATTAGACGGGGGAAAACCTCAAATAACTGCGGCAAAAGAAATTTTAAATGATCTTAACTTAAATATCAAAATTATAAGTTTAGTAAAAGATGAAAAACATAAAACTAAAGCAGTTTTAAATGATGATTATAAAGAATTAAATATAAACATCAATTCAAACTTATTTAAATATTTAACAAACATCCAAAATGAAGTACATAGATTTACAATAAATTTCCACAAACAAATTAGAAAAAAGGATTTAAGGTCAAGTATACTAGATGATGTTCCGGGAATTGGCGATAAAAGAAAAAGAGCTTTATTAAATAAATACGAAAACATAAATAACATTAAAAATAGTTCAATTGATGAATTAAGTAAGATTATACCGAATAATGTTGCTCAAAATTTAAAAAACTATTTAAAGAAAATTGATGTATAATATAGATATATGAGAAAATTATATAAAATTAAACTAAATAATGATTTTAAAATAAGTCCAAACCTTGTTAATTTTTTAAATCCCGATTATATATATTTGCCATTTAGAGACAACTCATTAATTGAAGAAAAAATTGATTTTAATATTGGTGATGTTGTAACTGAAAATAAAAACGAGATTTTTTCATCAAGTATTTCAGGACAACTAAAGCACATAGAACAAGTAACTTTGAACAATAAAACTATTGATGCTTTAATTATAGAAAACAATTTTAAAGAAAATAAAATTAAAAACCCAACTAAAGAAATTAATAATTTAGATGATTTTTTAAGTTATATAAAAGAAAATAAATTATATAACAAATTAAATAAAAAAAATGTTAAACAAATAATAATCAACGCCATAGAGGACGAACCTTATTCTTTAACAGAGAGATTTTTATTAAAGAAAAACACAGATAAAATATTAGATTCTTTTGATTTTTTAAATATACTATATAATACTGAAAAAAATTTAGTAGTATTAAAAAATAATGAGTTAGATAATATAACAACATTATTAAATAAAATTGGTACATATCATAATGTTAATTTAGTCATTCTTAAAGATCAATATTTAATAGGAAATGAAAAGTTTTTACTGGAAAAACTAAATTATGATCACAGTGAAACAATTGTCTTATCTCCAAAAGATATTATGGATATTATTAATTATGTAGATAATGGATATTCATCAAATGAAAAATATTTAACTATAGTTAACTTTATTGATAATAAAATAAAAGTTTTAAATGTAAAAAAATATGTGAAACTTTCTGAACTTTCAAAACACATACCTTATAATAAAGATTATGTTTATATTAAAAACGGGTTATTAAGTGGTATTAAAATAAATATAAACGATGAAATAATTGATGATACATTTAACTCTATATTTATACTTAATAAAGAAGATCAAATAGAAGAAAAATGTATTAATTGTGGTAAGTGTTATCAAGTATGTCCACTTAAGATCAATCCAAAATATCGAATGGATTCAAAAACATATAGTTCTAATTGTATTGATTGTGGTTTATGTTCTTATTTTTGCCCTTCAAATATAAATTTGAGAAAATATTTAAAAAAGGAAAACAAAAAATGAATAAAGTATATTTAAAACATAAAAAAACTTCTTTTAGTAAAATATATTATTTTAGTATATTACCTTTAATAATTTATGCTTTATATAAAAACGGAATTATATTATATTTAAGAAAATATATTTCTCTTATAAATATTTTTAAACCAGTTTTATTTACCATTTCATCTTTTATAGTTTTACTAATAATTAATCTTATAAAGGAAAAGAAAATAGGTCTTATGCTTGATGATTATAAATGGTTATTTATTACATTGTTTTTACCTCTTAATACTAATTACTTAATATTTATAGTTTTAATTTTTATTTTTATAACAGCAGACAAGGATATTAAAAGCAAATATATAAATTTAAGTGTCATTTTTAAGCTTCTTTTAATTATAATTTTATATTTACTAAATTCATATAATTACCAAAATATAATGGAGGCTACTGCTTCTTTTAATTATAATTCTTTAGATCTTTTTATGGGAAGAGAAGTGGGCGGACTAGGAGCTACTAGTTACTTTTATATTTTTCTAACATATATTATATTGTCCACAAACATATATTATAAGAAAACCATTCCTTTTGTTGCTTCAATTACTTTCATTGGTCTTTTAATAATTTTATCTATTTTCTTTCCAAATCTAATTACAATATCTAATTTAGGTAGTGTTCTTTTAGTTTATGTGGTATTAGCTACTGATTTTAAATATTCACCTTATATAATAAAAGCTCAGATAATATATAGTTTGCTTTTAGCAATTATGACAATATTGTTTAGTGTTCTAACTAACATATACGAAGGTGTTTTTATAGCATTATTAATTACAAGTATACTGAGTCCTTTTTTAGATAAGTTATTTGAACGACAAAATAAAACAAAATAGACTCTTTACAATTAAATAGAATTGTTTTAAATTTATTCTGACAAAAGGAGAAACATGAAAAAAACAATTCTATTTTTATTTTTATTATTTATTATTACGAATGTTAAAGCAGCTTTTATTGAGGTCATGCCCGCTACTTTATACTATACAGCCAATAAGAATGATACTTATACTTATCATTTAACGACTTATTATAACCATGGTACTAATAAGTATATATTTAGAATACCATTTCATAGAGATGATTTTGAACAATTAAGTATAACTAATAATAATCCAGTATACAAAGATGAAAACAAAACAATAAATTTAACCAACGAAAATATTAAAAAAATAGAGGAAATTATTTACTGGGGACAATTTTATGAAAAATACGGATATAATTTAAGGTATTATGCAACCCAAATAACCATTTGGAAATATTTATATCCTGATTATGACATCTTTTTATCAACCAAAGGTGGAGTTAAGTTAGACTATATTGATTCTCAATTAAATGATTTAAACAATTTATTAAATGGAATTGTTGATAAAATAGAAAAACCTTATTATCCAATAAATCACAATACAATAATACGTTTAGATTTAACTGATTTTATAATATCAAACAAAGTAAATTTAAATCTAAGTTGGGAAGAAGGGCAAATATCAATTAATCCATCAGATTATAGTGCTGGTTTTACTTTAATGAAAATATATGATGATAATTTAAAACCGTCTATATTCAAAAATAACGCAAATCAATATTTTATAGAAGAAAGTCATAATATAGGCTTTTATAAAACGTTTAATTTAAATGTTGTTAATATGGATGGAAATGAAAAAGATTTAGATAATCCTGAAACTGGAAAGTATAAATCAATTATAATATTAATTTCATTTATAAATATACTTATATTAATTCCAACAATTTTAATAATAATATTTAAAAACAAGTTAAAAAAAACTTATTAAAGGATTTATAGTATGTACCGGTAATATATGTATGAGGGAGAGTTTGGATGATACCGGAAGAAAAAATTAACGAAGTCAGAAAAAAAGCTGACATCGTAGATATAATATCTGATTATATACCAATTGAACCAAAAGGCAAAAATTATTTTGCTCTTTGTCCATTTCATGATGATCATAATCCAAGTTTATCAATTTCTAGAGAAAAACAAATATTTAATTGTTTCACTTGTCACACCGGTGGTAATGTATTTAATTTTGTAATGGAATATGAAAATGTTTCTTTCCCAGAAGCTGTAAAAATTGTTGGTAATAAGGTTGGAATTGATCTTCAATATAAGACATCAACTAAAAGCATGGTATCTTCACCTTTATTTGAAGTTATGGATTTAGCTAAAAAATATTATTTAAATAAAATAAATACAACTAAAGGAGTAGAGGCTAAAAAATATTTAAACAATAGAGGTATCGATAATGATACAATTTCATTGTTTGAGATAGGACTAGCAAGTGACGAAAAAGATTCTTTAGTTACTTTTTTAAATAAACAAAATATTGAAAATAATATATTAAATGATTTAGGATTATTAACTATTAATGGACCTGAAGTTTACGATACTTTTAGAAATAGAATAATGGTGCCCATTCATAATTTAGAAGGAAATACTGTGGGGTTTGGAGGCAGAACTTATAACAATGATGAAAGTGCTAAATACATAAATACTAAAGAAACTAATATATTTAAAAAAGGACATATTTTATTTAATTATCATATGGCTAAAAGTCATGTGAAAAAATATAAAAGCATTATATTAGTTGAAGGTTATTTCGATGTCATAAAAATGTCTGCATCAGGAATAGACAATGTTGTTGCTTTGATGGGTACTGCGGTTACTAATGATCAAATTGCTGCATTAAAAAAATTAAGAACAACAATTATTTTATTATTAGATAGTGATCAAGCCGGAAAAAATGCGTCTATTACCGTGGGAGATTTACTAACTAAGAACAAAGTTAGTTGCAAAGTAGTTGATTTAGGTGATGAGAAAGATCCAGATGATTATATTGACAAACATGGGGTTGATAAATTACAAAAATTAATAAAAGACGCTCAAGATTTTATTGATTTCAAACTAAAAATGTTAAAAGAAAAATATGATATTAATAAAATCGAAGAGTTGAGCGAATTTATACAAGAAATATTAACAACAATAGAAAATTTGGAACCTTTAGCTAAAGATTTAGCTTTAAATAAAATTAGCAAAGAATACAATTTGGATATTAATATTCTAAAAGACAGATTGCCAAAAGAAACGAAGAAAATAACTAAAACTATTGAACCAACGATTAAAAAGGATAAATATAGAGAGTTGGCTAATACTTTATTATATTTTCTAGCTAATGATAAAAATTACGCTAGAATATATAAAAATGAAGTTAATATATTTAAAGAAAAAGAAGAAAGAGAATTAGCTGGTGAAATATATTTATATCAAAAAGAAAATGAAGAATACAATTTTGCTGATTTTTTAACATATATAGCACATAATGAGGTATTATATAACAGGTCTCACGAAATATTAAATGAAAACTTAGACAAAGAAATGAGTAATGAGATATTTTTAAAATATGTAGAGGCCATGAAAACCATATTAAAAGAAGATGATATTAAAAAATTGTTAGAAAAAATTAAAAACGAAAATGATCCTAATAAAAAAATCGATTTAATTAATAAACTAACAGAATTAAAAAAGGAAGGGTAAGAATGAAAGAAATTAAAACATTAAAAGCAAGAAAAGATGCTTTAGTTGAGCTAGGAATTAAACAAGGATATATAACCTTTGAAGACTTAGCTGCAGAATTAAAAGGATTAGACGTAAGTAATGATGACTTAGATGATATTTATAATTTATTTGTTGATAATAACATTGAAGTATTAGACAAAGATGAAGTATTACAAAGAAAAAAAGATGCTAAAGAAAAGGAATCTACTGAAGAGAGAATAATATTAGATGATGATGAAATCACCAAAGATGTTAACATTAATGACCCTGTTAGAATGTATTTAAAGGAAATAGGGCAGGTTGCTTTATTAACCCCAGAAGAAGAATTAGCATTATCTATTCGTGTAGCCGAAGGCGATGAAGTGGCAAAATCTTTGTTAGCTGAGGCTAACTTAAGATTGGTCGTAAGTATAGCTAAAAGATATGTTGGTAGAGGACTATTGTTTTTAGACTTAATTCAAGAAGGTAATATTGGCTTAATGAAAGCTGTTGAAAAATTCGATCACGATAAGGGATTCAAATTTTCTACATATGCAACTTGGTGGATAAGACAAGCTATTACAAGAGCACTTGCAGATCAAGCTAGAACCATAAGACTTCCAGTTCATATGGTTGAAAAAATCAATCAAATGGTAAGAGCTCAAAGACAAATGGTATTGGAATTAAATAGAGAACCAACAGATGCAGAAATTGCTGCTAGAATGGAATTACCAGTTGAAAAAATACGTGAATTTATTAAAATTAGTCAAGATCCTGTATCTTTAGAAACTCCAATTGGAGATGAGGATGATTCACACTTAGGAGATTTCTTAAAAGATGAATCCACTTTATCACCGGAACAATTTACTGAAAATGAGATTTTAAAAGAAGAAATATATAGTGTACTAGAAACATTACAACCAAGAGAAAAAGAAGTTTTAGAATTACGTTTTGGTTTAATAGATGGTACTTATCATACTTTAGAAGAAGTTGGAAAAAGATTTAGTGTAACTAGAGAAAGAATTAGACAAATAGAAGCTAAAGCTTTAAGAAAATTAAGACATCCATCTAGAGCAAAAAAACTAAAAGATTTTATGGATGAAGAATAAATTATCTAAAAGACTATTTACTATAATTAATTTAATAGATAAAAACAGTATTGTTTTAGATGTGGGAACTGATCATGGTCATATTCCCATTTTCTTAGTTCAAAACAATATTTCCAATAAAGCATATGGATCAGACATATCGGAAAATGCCATAACTAATTTACAACAAATAATTAATGCGTTAGGTTTAAAAAACAATATAACTATATTTCATAATGATGGTATTAAAAGTATTAATGTTAAATATGATACTTTAATATTAGCAGGAATGGGGTATCATACAATAAAACATATTATTAGTGATGAGCTGTTGCCAAAAAACATCATCATACAATCTAATAGTAAATTAAAAGAGGTAAGAAAATTACTAAATAGTCTTAATTACAAAATAGTAACGGAAAAAGTAATATACGAAAACAAAAAATATTATTCGATAATAAAATATGAAAAAGGAAAAGAAAATCTTTCGTATTTTCACCTAAATTTCGGAAAAAGTAATAATAAAGATTACTATAAACATTTAATTAAGCATTATAATAATTTAATGAAAAAAGTGCCTTTTAAGATAAAGTTAAAATATATTAAAAATATAATCTTATTACAATTTAAAATTATCTTATAATTACTTTTTTTTTATGATATAATCTATATATAATAGAAAGGGATTATATGAGTAACGAACCAAAGAAAAATAATTTATATAATTACTTATTAATACCTGTAAATATTTTAAAATATGCATTATATGGTTTGAAGACTATTACCCTAGATTTATTTATTACAATCTACAATTTTTTAAGTTGGAATTTAAATAAAACTTATACAAAAACAAAAGAAATTGTCGAAGGCGATAATATATATGAAAGAAATACTTTCAAAAAAAAGAAAAAAGAAAAAACTTATTCATATAGCAACAGAACTTTAGCAAAATTAGAAAAAGAAAAAGAATTTTTAAAAGAAGACTTACATACAACAGGAGCTACTAGAACAGAAGAGATAAATGCTTATTATTTTAAGATTAGAGAGAAAAACGGAAAAATAACTACTGGATCAATGAATGGTAGAAGTAAACTTGATATTAATGCATTCTTGGTCAATGAAGGCAATGAAGTTTTTGTTATTAAAACTTCTAAATTAATCAACTTTTTATATAAAGATACTAATCTTATGGGAAATCCAAAATTAAATACAAAAGATTTGATTTTCTTTTTAACGCAATTATCTACATATTTAAAAGCAGGACTAACATTAAATAACTCTATCAAAATTTTAAGTAAACAAATGGACAAAGATAAAGTCAAAGCTAGAGCATTTCAAGCTATTAGTTATGAATTAACTTTAGGTGAAAATTTTTCTGTTGCAATGGCAAAACAAGATAAAATGTTTCCGCCACTATTAATCAATATGATTAAAGCGGCAGAAGCAAGTGGAACTTTAATTGAAACTTTAGACGAAATGACAAGTTATTATACTGATATTCATACAACTAAAAAACAAATGATTAGCGCTATTACATATCCTTCAATCATATCAGTATTTGCAATTGCAGTCGTCTCATTTATTTTAATATGGGTAGTCCCGCAATTTACTGTTATTTATGCCGAAAATGAAGCTGAAATAAATGCTTTAACTAAAGCTATATTTAATATAAGTGATTTCTTGAAAAATAATTTTCTTTATTTAATATCAATATTCATAGTTACTTTATTAGGAATATTCGCCGGATACAAAAAAATAAAGTCATTTAGAGCTAGTATGCAAGTACTATTAATGAAAATACCAGTTATAAAAGATATTATTATATTCAATGAATTAACTATATTTTCAAAAACATTTGCTTCTTTATTACGTAACAATGTTTTTATAACTGATAGTGTTTCAATTTTAAGTAAAATCACAAATAATGAAATATATAAAAGTATTTTATATCAAACTATTAATAATATAATCAAAGGTGAAAAAATATCTGAAGCCTTTGAAGATCACTGGGCTGTTCCGGATGTAGCATACTTTATGATTGTAACAGGGGAGACCACTGGTGAATTAGGGGAAATGATGCAAAAAGTTAGTGACTACTATCAAGAGATGCATAAAAACATAGTTAATAATCTAAAAGCCTTAATAGAACCAATGTTAACAGCTTTTTTAGCTATTATTGTTGGGGTAATAATTGTTGCAGTATTAATACCAATGTATGGTATTTATGAAACATTAGGTTAAAAGGAGACAAATTGATATATTTACTATTTATTTTAGGTACAATATTGGGGTCCTTTTTTCTAGTAGTAGGAACAAGACTTCCTTTAAAAGAAAATATAATAACATCTAGATCTAAATGTGATAATTGTGATTATACTTTAAAATGGTATAATCTTATACCTTTAATTTCTTTTATATTTCAAAGAGGCAGATGTACTGGGTGTAAAAACAAAATAGCCATCGAACATATAATTGTTGAAATTTTCATGGGGTTAGGTTTTTCTTTACTTTATTTGTTTTTCGGATTTGGTTATTTGTTTTGGGGTGGTTTAATAATTTATTCTTTATTAATAATAATTATTATTACTGATATGAAATACATGATTATTTTAGATTCACCACTTATAATAACAACTTTATTATTTTTAATTATTCAAATTATTTATTTAGAATCTTATCAAGAGATATTAGTAAGCTTCGTCTCGGGTATATCATTATTTTTATTAATGTATGGTATAAAATTACTAGGTGATTTAATTTTTAAAAGAGAATCTTTGGGTGGGGGAGATATTAAGTTATCATTTGTCATAGGATACATTCTAGGTTTTAGACTAAGTTTAATAGCACTTATTTTATCATCATTCTTAGCTTTACCTGCTTCTACATTATCTTTATTCAATAAAAATAAAGAAGTGCCTTACGGGCCCTTCTTAACTGGTTCTTTATTTATTGTATTTATATTTGCAGATAAATTTATCAATATGTTATCTTATTTTATTTTATGAAATAACCTATGACTGAAGCTATAACACTTCCAACCATAGCTACTACTAGAATCCAAACGCCAATTTTTTGGATTCTTTTTCTTTTTTTACTCATGTTATCACCTATAAATAATTTAACATAATTTAGTTGTTTTATCAAATGTTTGTTATAATTAATATGTGATCAAATGAAAAAAGTTATTGTAGGTATGAGCGGGGGAGTAGACTCGGCTGTAGCAGCTTATCTTTTAATAAAAGAAGGATATATAGTTGAGGGACTATTCATGAGAAATTGGGACAGTACAGTTAATAATGAATACAATATTAACAACGATTTTATATGTCCTCAAGAACAAGATTATAACGATGCTTTAGAAGTGTGTAAAGAATTAAATATTCCTCTACATAGAGTTGACTTTGTAAAAGAATATTGGGATTTAGTTTTCACCTATTTTTTAGAAGAACTTAAAAAGGGGAGAACACCTAATCCTGATTTATTATGTAACAAATTTATAAAGTTTGATTTATTTAAAAAAGAAGCATACAATTTGGGCGCAGATTATGTCGCTACAGGACATTATGCCAGAATTAAACAAAATAAATTACTAAGAGCTCTAGATTTAAGTAAAGATCAAACTTATTTTTTAGCTAGTTTATCTCCAAATCAATTAAAAGATGTTTTGTTCCCATTAGGAGAATTAACTAAAGAAGAAGTTAGAAATATTGCTAAAAATAATAATATACCAGTTTTTGATAAAAAAGATTCAACAGGTATTTGCTTTATTGGTGAGAGAAATTATCAGAAATTTATTAGTAATTATTTAAAACCTAATCCTGGGGATATTATTAACATTAAAACTAATGAAATTATTGGTACTCACAATGGATTAATGAACTATACATTAGGTCAAAGAAAAAACATCAATTTAAGCGGTTTTAAAGACCGTACTTATGTTTGTGGTAAAGATATCAAACAAAACATATTATACGTCACAATAGGGGATACAGAGTACTTATATTCAAATTCTTGTTTAGTTGAAGATATAAACTTCATAAGTGATACAAAACCAACATTTTGTACGGCTAAATTCAGATATCAAAGTAAAGATATAGCTGTTAGAATTGATTATTTAGAAAATAATAAAATAAAACTATATTATGATTCAAAAGCTAAGGCTGTAACTCCTGGACAAGCATGTGTATTATATTTAGGAGAAGAGTGTCTAGGTGGGGGAATTATAGACAAAATATATATAGATGATCAACCAATTTGGTATGTTAATAATTGACAATAAAACGTTAAGTAATGTATAATAAATATGTAAATAGGAAAGGTGATAATATGGAACTATTAAATAATTTACTACAGGAGCTTGGAATATCTAAAGTTAAACTTGCTAAATACTTGGGAGTGTCTAGACAAATGGTATATAACTATTTAGATTTAGACGATTTAAATAAATGGCCAAATGAAAAGAAAGTAGATTTATTAGATCTATTTGATATTGAACTAAATGAATTTAATCAAAAAACAATAGATGAAAAGCTAAAAAATATCGATTACCCTGTTGAAGTTGAAAAAAGATTAAATAGTTCGCTTAAAACTTCTGGTGACATTGATAATTACTTTGATTTAGCTGCCTTCTCTAAGGAAAGCAAGGAATTATTCTTAGACATCACCTCTTTAATTAAAGAAACACTTGAAGCAGGGGAACATAGTAGAAATGATAATTATGACGCTATTAGATACCTATACTACTTATTACAATCTATGGAAAATGTTCATGAGATTAAGTATATACTAGGTTATATGGCTAAAGTTAATAATTTTATTAAAGTTGATGAGTATGTATTTGATGAAGATAAACAATTCTTATTCGAAGGTATACTATACTCTGCATTAAACCTTTATAGTAGTGGTGGGGCATCTAAAACTAAGATCGCAGACTCCCATCGTAGGTTTGTAGAAGAAATAGAACAAAAAACAGAGGATAAGTTAAGTAGAACTCAACAACTGTTTACAATTAAGGAACAAGCACTAAAAGAGTTAGGATATAAAGATTTTAATGATATCAATGCTAATGAAGTATTAGAGAAGATAGTAGAAATAGAGTCTAGAAATGTATAAAACTAAGTATTTAACTTAGTTTTTTCTTTATATAATCAAGTAAAGATAATATATATTATGTCAACTTACAGTATTTTACTTTATATTTATGAATGAGGATGGTTAGAATAGTCCTCTTTTATCTTCTTATTATGTACTTTAGCATATATTTCAGTTGTAGATAGATTCTCATGCCCTAATATCTCCTGTATTATCCTTAGATCTGCTCCATTATTAAGCATATGTGTTGCAAATGAGTGTCTTAATATATGAGGAGAAATGTTTTTAGTTACTCCCCCTTCTTTTGCTAACTTTTTTAATATTTTATAAAATCCTTGTCTTGATATATTATTACCTAAATTATTTATAAATACGTATTCACTTTGTTTTTCTTTTAATAAAAATGATCGATAATCATTTATATATAATTTCAAATATTTTATAGCCATATCATTTAAGGGGGTAATTCTTTCTTTCTTCCCCTTCCCCATTATTCTTATTTCACCATCTAAGAACTCTATTTGGAATAATTTTAAATTAACTAACTCACTAATTCTAATACCTGTTGCATATAATACTTCAAGCATAGCTTTATTTCTATAATCATGGGGTTTTATTAATTTTATATCTAATAATTTATCCACTTCTTCTAAACTTAGGTACTCAGGTAATGTTTTGGGCATTTTGGGCATTTTAATCCCCTCTGCGGGACTTTTATCAATCACGTTGTCATTTACTAGATATTTATAAAAACTGTTTATAACAGTCAAATAATGAGCTTTACTTCTACTAGATAAATCTAATTGATATAAAAAGTCTTGAATATTGTTTCTATCTAACTTTATAATGTTATCATCTTTAAAATAATCATAAAATACGTCTAGATTATATTTATATGATTGATAAGTATTACTAGATAATTTTCTTTCGTATTTAATATAGTTTAAATAATCTAATATATAATCCATACTACTCCTAGTTTTATTATACTACAAATATAGAAAAGAAGTTTTAAATTTGTTACAATAAGTATATGGAATTATTAGCAAATAAAGTAAGACCAACTAAATTAAATGAAGTTTTAGGACAAGACCATTTAATTGGCAAAGATAAAATATTAACTAATTTAATTAAAAACAAAAAATTGTTTTCAATGATTTTTTATGGTCCACCTGGAACGGGTAAAACTAGTATTGCTAAAGCATTAATAAACGAACTAAAACTCCCCTTCAAAGAATTAAACGCAACTATGAGTAAAAAAGATGACTTCGTATATGCGATTAATGAAGCTAGAATGAGTAATGACTTTATTTTAGTAGTAGATGAGATACATCGTATGAATAAAGATAAACAAGATATACTACTACCCTACTTAGAAGATGGAACTATTATTTTAATAGGACTAACAACAGCAAATCCTTTTTATAAAGTAAATCCTGCTATTAGGAGTAGAACTCAAATATTTGAAGTTAAATTATTAAATAAAAAGGATATTATAAAAGGTTTAAATAAAATTATTAAAACTTTAGAAAATATTACTATTGATAAAGAAAGTATTGAATATATTGCCAATACTTCAAGAGGAGATTATAGATTTGCTCTTAATTTATTAGAAGTAGCATACTATTCTTCTAGTAAACATATTATTAATTTAGAATTACTTCAATCTATTCAAAATAAACCCTCAATATTAACCGATAAAGATGAAGATTACTATTATAATTTATTAAGCGCATTTCAAAAGTCAATACGTGGTAGCGACGTCGATGCATCTCTACACTATCTAGCTAAATTAATTCTAATAGAAGATTTAGATATAATATATAGAAGACTAACAGTTATTGGTTATGAAGATATAGGGTTGGCTAATCCTGGTATTAATATAAAAATTAATAATGCGATAACTTCATGTGAGAGAATTGGATTACCTGAGGCGACTTTAATACTTGGTAATATAGTAGTAGAAATGGCTCTGTCTCCTAAGAGTAACAGTACATATTTAGCTGTTAACAAAGCTATGAATGATGTGAAATTAGGACTTGGTAACGAAATACCACCTAATATTACTCACAACTCAAGCACTTATAAGTATCCACATGATTATACTAACAATTATATTGAAGAAAATTATATGCCAAAAGATTTATTAAATAAAAAATATTATGTAAAACAAAACAGTAATATAGAAAAACAATTAAATGATGTATTTGAAAGGATGAAAAATAAATGAAAATAACAGTATTAGGGTCAGGTCATTTCGCTATAGCTATAGCTCACTTTTTATCAAAGAAAGAAAATAATAACGTAGTAATGTGGACTCACGATGAAGAAAAGGAAAAAGAGTTTTTAAAACATAAATCTCTTCCATCAATTATGGATCATAAATTTAATAAAAACATAACTGTAACGGCTAGTTTAGAAGAATCTTTAAAAGATTCTAAATTAATATATGTTGTTACTACTTCTAATCATTTTTTAGATTTAATGACAAAAGTTAAAAAGTATTATAATGACACCCCTATTTGTATAGCCACTAAAGGTATAGAAGAAAATAAAAAAGAATTATTATCAAACATAGTAAAAAATGTTTTAAAAACTAAAAATATAGCAGCACTATCTGGACCTAGTTTTGCAATAGATATGATGAACAACTACCCAGTTGCACTAGCATTAGGTTCAAGATCTAAAAAAACAATTAATTTAGTTAATAATACTTTAGCTGGGGACACTTTAAAGCTAAGAGTAACTAATGATTTAGAAGGTATACAATTAAGTGGCGCTGTAAAAAATATAATAGCTATCGGAGCAGGTATTATATCTGGAATGGGATATCCTGAGTCAACCCTAGCATTTTATTTAACAGAATCAATTCATGATATTAAAAATGCCATGCATGTAATTGGTGGTAAAAAGAAAACCATTTTATCATTTGCTGGTATAGGCGATTTAATTCTTACCTCGACAAGTACTAAAAGTAGAAACTTCTCTTTTGGATATACAGTAGGAAAACACCAAAACAAAACTAAAACAGAGGAGTTTTTAAAAAACAACACAGTTGAGGGATATTTTACTTTAAAAAGTGTATATTCTTTATTAAATGATAAAAATGTTAAAATGCCTATTATTGAAATTTTATACAATATTATTTATGAAAATGATGATCCAAAAAAATTAATAAGCTTTTTAATAGAAAAAGAGTAAGTCAAATTACTCTTTTTTTAATCAAATTAAAAGTCTAAAGATAAAGCCTCTTGATAAAGCCCGCGTTCGCGAGGTGGTAGAATACATATAAGGTTTTGGATCCTGGATAAATCCAGTGTTCAAGCCCACCCTATAATTAATTCCCCGTATTATCATCATAGTCGGTTTTATTGAGAACTAATACCTTTAGACAATTATATTATACCATAAAATCATTTATATAAATAATAATATTTGTAGTTTACATGTCAATTTATGACTTTTTCCAAGTTGTTTTTATGTCACTACTTGAACTGTGAGGTTCTGGGACTGGTAAGTCTAATTTAACAATCATTGGTATTTTAAATGCTGAGCCAAATCCAACACAAGTACCCGGTTGTAATGACTTTTGTTTTTCTATAATATCACTAGATATGTTAGGTAACATTTCTTCTATATATTTTATATCTTTTGGGTGTGTCATTTTAAATATTAAAAAGTTAGAACACTGTGCTACAACTGTATCTGAAATCTCAACTGGTCTTTGCGTAATAATATCTAATAAGACTCCATATTTTCTTCCTTCTTTAGCTATACGATCAAATATATTATACCCAATTAAGAATGTATCACTATCCGCTTGAATATATCTATGGGCTTCTTCTAAAAATAAATGAAATGGTTGTTCCGCTCTTTTTTCATGATTTTTAGCATAAGTAAATATCATTTTAGAAATAATTTTAACTATTACTTTTGCCAAGTTATCATCTAAATCTTCTAAATTAATATTGATAATTTGAGCTTCTTTATTATCTTTATAACTTTTCAAATGTTTTATATATTCATCTAAAGTAAAACTCTCTTTTGTAAAAAACTTATTATTATCACTATTAATAATAGTGTTTAATCTTACTTTTAAAATCATTGCAGAATCATGTAACGCTGTATTGCTTTGAAATCCTTCACTAATTAAAGTAAACTCAAGTGCATCTGCATAATCACCTAAAGTATAAGTTACTCCCTTAGGTTCAGATGTTGATTCCAAATTATCGTTAATATGTTTTAATATATAATCTGTAATTAAAACTGATTCACCAAAATTACCATTTGAATCAATTTCAAAACATTCACTAAATGTTCTGCTATACCCTACTCCGTTTATGACAGTATTAAAATTAAACTCATCTGTATGACACACTTCTATTATTCTAAATACATCATTTTTCTTTGTTTGGATAGTATTATTACTAAATAATATCGCAATTAAAGCTTTAGCTATTAAATGATTTTTATATCTAATAGTTTCGTCATTACGATCAGCAAATACTTTTGTTAATTTTAGTGTTCTCTCAATTATAGGTAATTGTGAATGTTCATTTGCTTGTAACAATAAAGCAAAATCATCAAGTGTTAATAAGTTTGTAGGAATTTTAAGTAAATAATCATCACTTTCTTCTAATTGAGTAGTAATAAATTTATAATTATATTTATTAGTATCGTTAATTTTTTTAAATGCATGTTTATATTCACCAAATGAATCAAATATTAATATATTTGCATTTGATGAATCAAAAGAATTATTGTAAAAGATATTTTGAACAATTCTAGCTACACCATATGATTTACCAGATCCAGAGTTACCAAATATTGCTACATGATTACCAAAAAATGAATTTAATTTTGGATATACTTTAAATCCTTGATACATAGCATGATTACCTAATATTAAAGATTCCCCATCGTCTTGACCTACTAATTCATTTAATTCAATACCACTTATTATTCTAACTTTACTATCTATTTTAGGTTTTCTTAATACCCCAGCAATATATTTACCATTTGAAAATTCTCCTAAAAGACGGACAATTATTTGGTTGTGATTTAATTCACTAATTTCTCCAAGAATTGCTTGATCAGATGATTCAAATATTACATGTAAGTTCATTAAATCAGAAACCTCTGCTGACTTAGCAACATTTTCTAATTTAACTATATTTTCTCCTATATAAAGAATTTTACCAAACATTAAATCACCCTTTTATTCTATAAAAATTATATCACAATTATTTTAATAATTCATCTAATATATCTTTTGTTATTACCGGATTAGCCTTACCTCTAGTTTCTTTCATAACTTGTCCTACGAAATAATCAAATAAATTAGTTTTACCTGATTTATATTCATTTACTTGATTTTCATTATTAGCGATTATTTCTTCTACTATTTTTCTTAGTTCTTTTTTATCAGTTATTTGCATTGTATCCTTAGTAATAAACGTAGCAGGAGATTTTTCTTCTTCTAATACTTTAAAGAAAATATCTTTTGCTTGTTTACCTGATATTGTTTTATTATTAATATTATCTATTATTATTTTTAAATACTCCGGAGTTAAATAAAAATCATTTATATTTAATTCATATTTATTTAAGTATCCCATTATTTGAGTTAGAATCCAATTTGACGCTAAATTAAAGTCTATTCCTATTTTCACACACTCCTCAAAATAATCAGAAATTTCTTTTTCTTTTGAAAGTGCACTAGCATCTTTGAACGAAAAATTATATTTTTCTACATATTCCTTTTTTCTTTCATTAGGAAGTGTAGGTAGTTCTTCTTTTATTTTATTTATGTAATCATCTTTTAATTCAAACGAAGGAATATTAGTATCTATAAAGTATTTATAATCGACACCTTCGACTTTTTCTCTCATTACTATTGTTGTACCAGTTTCATCATCAAATCTTCTTGTTTCTTGTTTTAATTCATCAAACCTTTTATCTTCCAAAGCTTCTTTTTGTCTTACCTCTTCATACTTAATTGCATCATACACACTAGAAAATGAGTTAACATTTTTTATTTCTACTTTTTCAGTTAAGAAATTACCTTTATCATCCCTTAGACTTATATTAACATCACATCTAATTTGACCTTTTTTAGTATCAGCCTCAGATACATCTAAATATTTTAAAATGTTTCTAATGTTTTCTAAAAACGCTACTGCTGCTTCTGCAGAATGTATACATGGCTCTGTAACTATTTCTATTAAAGGAGAACCCGCTCTATTGTAATCTATTAAAGTTGCATGAGGAAAATGATCTAAAGAAGCTGTATCTTCTTCTAGATGAATATCATGTATTAATACATTTATGTATTCTCCTGAAACCTCTATTTCAATATTTCCATCTACTCCAATAGGTTTAGTATTTTGTGTTATTTGATATCCTTTTGGTAAGTCAGGATAGTAATAATTTTTACGATCAAATATAACTTCATTAGGTATTTTACAATTTAAAGCTAAAGCCATTTTAATACTCTTTTTTAATGCTTCTTCATTTAATACCGGTAATATACCTGGAAAAGACATATCAATCATATTAACATTTATATTAGGAGTTTCATTATATAAGTTAGATGATCTTGAAAATACTTTAGATTGCGTATTTAACTCACAATGAATTTCTAACCCTACTACTGTTTCATAATTCATTATAAAATCTCCTTTACTAAATTAAATAAATTGTTATCTTCTTTTATATTACCCATACTAGTAAAATCTTTTGTAGTAATAATTGGGTAACCACCTAAATTAGCAATTAGCAATACATCTTTATATTTATTCAAATCATTTATATTAGGAAAAATTATAATTTTATCTTTTAATATTTTATTAAATTCTTTAATTAAATATGTTCTTCCCTTTTTAGCCTTTATTAAATACTTTTCATAATTTTTACTATCTAAAATATAACTACCTAGTACCAATTGTTTTTTTAGATCATCACCAAAATTGTTAGACCTATAGTTAGTAACTATTTCTTCAAATGAGTCACCCTCTCCTCTTGGATCTATTGTTACACTTGTATAAGATGCAAAACTACTTATTGATTCTGCACTAACTATCGTTTGGTGGATTGGTTTTATTATATTTAATGTTTCTTCATTAATAGATATATCTTTAATATTTAATTTATTTATCAATTTATCAAATTCCATTTTATTTGTTAAATCATCATATAATTCTTTTATATATACTATTTCTTTTATATTTGATTCAACTTCCTCTATATTAGAAGTCATATCAAGAGAATCATATCCCTTCACTACGTCTTTCACTTCTGTTAGAGTATCAATATCGTTAGCCAGGATACTTACTGTATCTAGTGAAGACGATACTTGATATAAACCAAATCTAGAAATAAGACCATATGTAGGCTTATAACCATATACTTCATTTGTATTAGCTTCATAAACAGTATTTGAATATGTATCAGACATAATAGCAAAGTTTATATTATCTGTTAATTCTTTACCTATATTTAATAAAATATTATCATTAACTACCCCTAGTTCATTAATATCAATTTTTTTATTTATTTTATAACCTTTATCACTTAATTTATTAACTATTGTAGCGTTAAAATATGGAGTATAGTTTTCAAGTGCTTTTGATGATCCATCTGATACTTCATCTTTAACAGAAAAATTAGTTGTTATAATATATTCTTTCATTATCCAATCACCTTCGGTATTACTACTTCTCTACCTTCAACATTAGTTGTATTTTTAAATATTTCATCTAAACTAGCTCCTTCTTCTGAAGTATCTTCTCTTAAAATTGTATCAACTTTAAAAGGAAAATGAGTAACTCCCAGTTCATTTAAATTAATAATATCTAATGTTTTCATAGTTTCAACATAATTAGTAATATGTTCTTCATATTCTTTTATATTAGATTTAATATCTAACATTAAAAATTCTGCTTCTTTTAAAATGTCTTCTTTCATCTTTCTCCTTATATATTTTGTAAGAAATAATCTATTATTTCTACTTCATCAAGTTCTACTTCTTCTTTAGTAACATTATCTTTAACTACTACTAAACCTTTTTTAAGTAGATCATCATTTAAAATAATTAAATATTTAGCTTGTTTTTTGTCCGCTATTTTAAATTGATTGTTAAAACTAATATCGTTTAAAGTAAAATCTGCAATTATACCATTTAATCTTAAACTTTGACTAATTTTAAGAGCATAATGTTTTTCTTCTTCGCTTACACTCATTATAAATGCATCTATATTATTTCTTAACTTATCTTCATCTATTCTTTCTAGTAAGTTTATCATAATGCGGTCTATACCTAGTGCAAAACCCGTTGCTGGTATACTTGGCCCTTCTAAATCTTTAATTAGATTATCATATCTACCGCCACCGCCGTATATTACATCGTCTAAATTATATTCAAATACTACACCAGTGTAATAATCTAGTCCTCTAACTATTTTAGGATTAACAACAAAATTAACTTCTAGATTAATTAACATGTTTTTTATATCTTCTAAATCTTGAAGAGACTTTTCAGACAAGTAATCAATTGTAGTAGGAATGTTTTTTAATACTTCATTATCTTGATCATATTTACAATCTATTATTCTTAAAGGATTAGTATCAAATCTTTTTTGACAATCAGAACATAATTTATTTAAATTTGGTTTTAAATATTTTTTTAATGCTTCTTTATATTTTTCTCTACTTTCTTCATCTCCTAAAGAGTTAATTTCCACGATTAAGTTTTCAAAACCTAACTCTTGGAATATATTATAACCAACACTTATAACCTCGGCGTCTATTAATGGATTAGAAGTGTTAAAAAACTCTATTCCAAATTGAGTAAACTCTCTAAATCTACCCGCTTGGGGTCTTTCATAACGATACATTGTACCAAAATAATAATATTTTAAAGTATCATTTTGATTTCCATATAATTTATTTTCTATAAAAGATCTTACAACTGAAGCAGTACCTTCAGGTCTTAGAGTTAAACTTCTATCTCCCCTATCTTTTAAATCATACGTTTCTTTTGTAACTATATCTGTAGTTTCACCAACACCACGATAAAAAAGTTCACTATATTCAAATATAGGAGTTCTCATATAAGAGATATTATAAAGATTCATATAATCATCTATCAAAGCTTCTAAATTTTTATATAGCAACCCTTCAATATCGTATATATCTTTTGTTCCTTTTGGTTTTAAAATCATGTTTCCTCCTTAATATAAAATACCTTATAAGGGCGATTAATCGCTAAACCTACAAGGTATTAAAAATTATCGCACAATGCGTTTATATCACACAATCTACTATTATTTTAAACTAAATGTGCTCTTTATTCAACTAAAGTAGTTATTTTTCTAAAAGTATAGTAACTGGTCCATCATTTTCTATAAATAAATTCATCTCTGCACCAAAAATACCTGGTTTAGTTTTAACTTGTTCGTTTAATAAATTATTAAACAATTCATATAACTTAGATGACTCTTCCCCTCTTAGAGCTTTGATATATGATGGTCTATTTCCTTTTTTAGTATCTCCATATAAAGTAAATTGGCTAATAGATAAAATTTCACCATTTGTATCTAAAATTGATTTATTCATTATTCCTTCTTCATCATCAAATATACGAAGATTAACTACTTTATTTACCATATATTTAATTGTGTCTAAATTATCTCCTTCGGTAAATCCAACTAATAAAACCATGCCATTATTTATTTCATTAATTAATTTGTTATCAACTTCTACTTTACTATAATTACTTCTTTGTACTACTACTTTCATAAATTTCCTATTTTCTTACTTACATTTTGAACATGTCTTAAATTATTTACACTTTGTAAAAAGTCATTTAATTGTTCACTGTTTTTAACTTTAATTGTTATTCCGTATATATTATCACCAATTGTATTAAATGATTGTAACACAATATCTTTTTTAGTACACAACTCAATTAAACCAGGTAAAATATTATATGTTTCTTTTACTGTAATATAAAAATTAGTTATATAATAATTATCTATTTCATAATTCCACTCAACTGGTATAATTCTTTCTTTTTTGTTTTTTACATTTTTACAATCATTTTTATGGATTGATATACCATCACCCTTAGTAATATATCCAACAATATCATCACCTTTTACAGGCATACAACATTTTGCTAAATTAACTAAAATGTTGTCCTCACCTGCTACAACAATATCTCCTTTATAATTTATTTGAATGCTTTGTTCTTTAGTTTTATCAAAAAACATGTCATCAACTTTTTCATCTTTTTCTGTAACTAAATTTATTATTGCATTTGGAGTATAGCGAAGTGATCCTATTGATAAATATATTTCTTCTTCGTCTTTATATTTTAATTCAGTTAATATTAATTTAATACCCTCATCATTAAACACATTAGAAAATGATAATTTTCTTTTTCTTAATTCTTTTTCCAACATTTCACGGCCTTTATTAATATATTCAGTTTTTGCCTTTTTACTAAAATAACTTTTAATTTTATCTTTAGCTTGAGTTGTTTTCACTATTTTTAACCAATCTTTACTTGGTTTAGCATTAGGATTAGTATTTATTTTAACAATATCTCCATCTTCTAATTTGTGAGAAAACGGTACTATAACATTATTAACTAGGGCTCCTACTGTTGTATCACCCACATTAGAGTGAATTCTATATGCAAAATCAATTGGAGTACTACCAGTTGGTAATTCAACCACATCTCCTTTTGGAGTATAAACATATATTAAATCGCTTAAGAAATTAACTTCAAAAGATTTTGCTAAATCAGCATCTTTATCATTAGCTTCGATTATATTTCTAAACAATTCTAATTTTTGTTCCATTATGTTTTGATTTTTAGAACCTTTTTCTTTATATGACCAGTGCGCTGCTATACCTTGTTCCGCTATAATATCCATTTCATATGTTCTAATTTGTATTTCATATAATTTAGCGTTTTCTCCAAATACAGTCGTATGTAGAGATTGATACATATTAGCTTTAGGAAACGCTACATAATCTTTAAATCTTTTTGCTATTGGTTTATATTTAGAATGTATTAATCCAAGGACTGTATAACAATCACTTTCTTTTTCAACAAAAATTCTAAGAGCTAAAATATCAAATATATCATCCCACTTTTTTCCTGATGATAATTTATTATAAATACTATATATACTTTTAACTCTACCTTTTATTTCAAAGTTTATGCCTGAGTCTTTTAATACATGACTAATATTTAGTTTCATTTGATTTAGATCATCGGTTAGCTCTTGAGTAGATATATTTAATTTTTCAACTATATCATGATATACACTTGGTTTTAAATATTGTAACGATAATGTCTCAAGTTCACTCTTAATAGAATGTATTCCTAATCTATGAGCAATTGGCACCAATATATCCAGTGTTTCTTTAGCGGTTTCTTTTTGTTTTCTACGACTTAGAGCATAACTAGTTCTCATATTGTGTAATCTATCTGCTAATTTAACATACAATACTCTAACATCCTCAGCTAATCCAACTAATACTTTTCTTAAATATACTCTTGAGGATTCTGCTTTATCGTTTAATTCTAATTTATTAATTTTAGATATAGAATCTACTATTGTGGCGATATCTTCACCAAATTCATTTTTCAATTCAGTAAATGCTTTGTCGCTAGTATCATATGTTATAACTTCATGCAAAAGCGCTGAAATAATAGTTTTTGAATCTACTTTTAAATCAGCTAATATATTAGCAACTTCTAAAGCATGGATAATGTATTCATCACCATTTCTTCTTAGTTTACCTTCCAACTTTTCTTTAGCATATAAGTATGCTTTATTTATTTCTTCGTGTGTTGTTTTATCATCAATTTTTTGTAATAAATCATTAATCGTTATCATTTTTGTTCCTACTTTTTATAAATAATTCTATATCTAAATTAAAAATATCACTAACCATATCCGCTAATGCTAAATCAGTAGAATTTATCCATTTAGTATCTTTTAAATAGTTCCATAATTCTAATTCTGATACATTCAATTTTTGTAAATTTAATTCTTCTTTTTTAGTTACTAATGCCGGATATAATCTTTTATATAAATCAGTTATTGATTTAAATTTAATCTCTCCCATTTTAATCTTCCTTTTTATCATTTATTTCTTTAAATTTAATTAAATAATTAAGAGCATCCATCGGAGTTATTTCAAGTGGATTTATATTATCCAAAATATCAATTATTTCGTTTTCTTCCTTTGGGGCTTCTAAAACCATTTCTAATTGTAATTTATCACTTGTTGATTCAACTTTATTGTTTTGTTCATAACTATCTAATATGTCACTTGCTCTTTTTATTAAATTATTAGGTAGTTTAGCTAATTTTGCTACATGTATACCATAACTTTTATCTACTGCCCCATTTTTTACTTTATGTAAAAATATTAGTTCGTTTCCTTCTTCTACTGCGCTTACATGTATGTTTTTAATATTAGGTATAGCTTTATCTAATTTAGTTAGCTCATGATAGTGTGTAGAAAACACTGTAAAACATTTTATATTTTTACTTACATATTCTAATATTGCCTTAGCAATTGCCATCCCATCATATGTAGCAGTCCCCCTACCCAGTTCATCAAATAAAATCAAACTATTTTCAGTAGCATTATCAATTGCATATCTTGCTTCTTTCATTTCAACCATAAAGGTTGACTCTCCCCCTACTAAATCATCACTTGCTCCTATTCGAGTAAATATCTTATCGATTATAGCTATATTAGCCGACTTAGCAGGTACAAATGATCCCATTTGAGCCATTATAACTATAATAGCTAATTGTCTCATGTAAGTTGATTTACCGGACATATTTGGACCAGTTAAAAGTAATGTTGATGAGTAGTTATCCATAAATATATCATTAGGGACAAAAGGAATCTTTCCTACTACTTCTAATACTGGGTGTCTACTATCAATTACATTAAGTATTTTGTCATTGTTTAAAGTAGGTCTTACCAGATTATAGGCCTCAGATACTGTTGATAAACTTACTAAAGAATCAATTTCACTTATAACATCAGCACTATCTTTTAATTTAATAATTTCTTTGTTAATTACATCTTTAATTTCTAAAAACAATTCATATTCTAATTTATTAATTTTTTCTTCAGCGTTTAATATTAAAGATTCTTTTTCTTTTAACTCAGGTGAGATATATCTTTCTGCATTTGTAAGAGTTTGTCTTCTTTCAAATCCAAATTCTGGTTTTATATCTTTTACTGAACCCTTAGATACTTCAATATAATACCCAAATACTTTGTTAAATCCAATTTTAATATTTTTAATTTTGGTTTTAGCTTTTATTTCTTTTTCAAAGTTAGCAATAAATTTCTTACCACCACTTCTAATATCTCTTAATTCATCTAGATCTTTATTATAACCAGATTTAATTATTCCCCCTTCCTTTAAAGTAAAAGGAGCATCTTCATTAATTGAATAATCTAATAACTCAAATAATTTTTCGTGAGTATCTAATTTATAATCAAATTTTAACTCTTTAATTAACTTAGAGATATTTGGAAGTACTTTTAAACTATTTTTAAGTTGCAAGAAATCCTTTGCATTAATTGATCCGTTTACAACTTTACCAGTTAATCTCTCCAAATCATAAACTTCTTTTAAATAATTGTTTAACTCTTCTTTCATGATAAATTCTGTATTAAGTTGTTCAATTTTATTATATCTATCATTTATTTTATCAATATCTTTAAGTGGGTTTAATAACCAACTTCTTAATTTTCTTGATCCCATTGCGGTACTACATTTATCTAGTAACCAAAATAAACTATGAAGTCTATCTTTTGATCTTATTGTTTCAACTAATTCTAAATTTCTAATTGTGTGTATATCCATTTGTAAATAATTTAATTTGTTAATTATTTCCACATGATCAATAATATCTAAATTTTTAAGCAAATTAATAGTTAAATAATAATATAAGTGTTTTAAACCCATTTTAACCTGATAATCCGATTCTTCTTTAACAAATTTTGGTAAATTTTCTTCTAAGTATTGATCTGATTGATTTATCTCTACTTGATAATCATTCTTTAAAATGTTTATTAAATTAACATCCGTATTGTCAATTAATATTACTTCCTTAATATTTAAATTTATTATTTCATTTATTAATAATTCCTCTTTTAATTCAATTTTACTTGAATATAGTTTACCACTCGATATGTCTAAATAAGTTAAAAGATACATATCAGTAAATTTTAATATACTTGCTATATATACTTCACTTTTGGCATCTAACAATTCAAAGTCAGCAATTGTTCCCTTACTTAAAACACTTACTACTCCCCTTTTAACGATTCCTTTTACATCTTTTGGATCTTCTAATTGTTCACATATAGCCGCTTTATATCCTTTGTTAATTATTTTTTCTAAATAAGGTTTAATTGAATGATGCGGAACGCCACACATTGGTACACGTTCACTAAGACCCGCGACTTTACCAGTTAAGGTTAATTCTAGCTCTCTAGATGCTACTATTGCATCTTCAAAAAACAACTCATAAAAATCTCCTAATCTAAAAAATAAAAGTTCATTAGGATACTCTTTTTTAATGTCGGCATATTGCTTCATCATTGGACTTAATTTGTCATAATTAACATCAGATAATTTCATTTAAATCACATGTTTATTATACCATATCTTACACATATAAAAAATAAAGCGTAGATACTACTACCTGTCAAGTAGATATTAAATAAAAAGATTTATTTTTATTACTCTATAACAATGTAGGGGTCGTTCCATTGACCAGTGCCATACACTAATAAATCTGGAGAAAGAGAAA
>CAZJTX010000006.1:0-31990 GCA_964549115.1 uncultured Muribaculaceae bacterium
TGAATAATGATAATTCTCATTATCAGATTCAATATATAAAGAGACCCTATCTTCCAATACTAACTCTTTAATGTTAGTAATTTCTTTAATAACAAGTTCTTCTTCTGGTTCATTATATAAAGTTCTTTTTAATGATTGAAATTCTAATTCATCATATAATTTTATTAAGTCATCATTATGACCTTCATATTTTAAATCTTCTAATTTAATATCTAGTGGTACATCTTTATAAATAGTTGCTAAATCATAACTAATATATGCGTTTTCTTTATCATTAATTAATTTATCCTTTAATGCCCCTTTTATATTATCAATGTTTTTATAAACATTATCCAAAGACTGATACTCTTTTAAAAGTTTTAAAGCGGTAATTTCACCAACACCTTTAACCCCAGGTATATTATCTGATGCATCCCCCATCAAGGCTTTTAAATCTATTATTTTAATAGGATCCATACCATATTCTTCTTTAAAAGTTAACTCATCATATCTAATATATGAATCTTTTTTTAATAACTTAACATCAGTTTCAAAATTTATAAGTTGCAATAAATCTTTATCACTCGATATAATAGTCGCATCAAAATTATCATCTTCTTCAATTAATTTAACTAATGTCCCAATAATATCATCGGCCTCATATGGTTCTAATTCTAAATATTTAATTCCCATAGCGTTTAATAATTCTTTTGCTTTAGGAAATTGAACTTTTAACTCATGAGGAGTTTCGTCCCTTCCTTCTTTATAAAACGGATATTTTAATTCTCTAAAGTTTTTCCCTATATCAAAAGCTACAACCATATAACTTGGTTTTTCTTCTTCTATAATTTTATTTAACATTCTTACAAATCCATATAATGCATTTGTTGGAAAACCCTCTTTTGTTTTCATGATGTTTCCGGTATACATAGTAGCAAAAAAACTTCTAAACAAAAAATTGTTTCCATCTATTAATATTATTTTCTTCATATTACTCTCCTTTTGATACTTTTAGAATTTCGTCATAGTTATCATCTTTGGCCATTATGTTTTTTATTAATTCTCCACATTTATTGCATCTATATAATATTTTAAATGTATCTTTATGTTTTTCTAAACCAATGGGTTTTAACAAACCCTTACATAAATTTAATCTATCTCCTGGTTTAATATCCACGTGTAGTCCATATAAACAATAAGGACAATGATCCCTAGAAGTATAACCCAGTTTTGTTACAAACTTATTACAATTTACACAATTAAATTCTTCATCAACTTTCTTCATCACTTATATTATAACATTTAAAAACAGAATGTTATATTCTGTATATTATTTAATAAATTAAAAAGAAAGAATTTAATCTTTCTTGTTTTTGTACTCGTTAAAGTCTAACACTTCATTCTTACTAGGTTCAATATCAAATATAATTTTCTGCATTTTTTTAGATTCATTATCAAACTTATCTTTAACTATATACTGAATCCAAAACTGTAATTCATTATCATCGTTATATAATTCTTCCGCGTAAACTTTATGCTTTATAGTATATGGCGAATCATCTACAATAGTTAAATGTTCATAATCAATAGTTTTTAAAGACTCTGTTTTATAAGTTTCTGAAAAGAAATTTATTACAGGTGTTTCATACTCGAGTTTATATTTTTTTACATCCTTATATTTCGGATTATTATACTCAGCTACGTAAGGTGCTTTTCTCTCGCTTGCCACCCATCCAATATGTTTAGATTTGATTTTAATCTTATACCAAACATATTTATTATCTTCTAAAAACATATCTAAGACTTTATATTTTTCACCAAATTTTACTTCCCCTAATTTATATTCATACGGTGATGGCTTCTCTCTAACATTTATCATGTCATTAGTAATTTTAATTTTCCACTCTTTCGAATCTTTATTATATTTATAATAACCGATTCCTCCAAATAATAACAAAAGGGAAATACTTAATACAAAAAATGTTTTTTTCATAATATCTCCTTAAAATGCATCAACATTAACACGAACTTTTTCAAGTCCTAAAAGAAAACTTTTAGCTCTTATTAATGTTCTAATAGCAGAAATGGTATAACCTCTTCTGCCAATTACTGCACCCTTATCATCTTCATGTACAATTATTTCTAAAATTAAGCCATCTTCTACTTCAAAAGATGATACTTTTACCATGTCTGGGTTTTTACATATACTTTTAACTAAAAATTCAGTGTATTCTACAATATCCATAATTACACTCCTTTTTTAGTTTTAGTTATGCCTTCTTTTTTTAATATACTTCTTACAGTATCTGTTGGAATGGCGCCATTGTCTAACCATTTAACAATTTTGTCTTTATCCAACTTTATTTCAGCCGGTTCTTGTATAGGATCATATGTTCCTAAAATTTCAATAAACTTTCCATCTCTTGGACTTCTTGAATCAGCTGCAACAATTCTATAAAATGGTCTTTTTTTAGCACCCATTTTCTTTAATCTTATTTTTACTGCCATAATGCCCTCCTCTTCTTTAATAGATTATCACATCACAAAAAAAGTGTCAACCTTTAATGGTGGACACTTACATTTCTATTTCATATGAATCAGGATAACCTCTAATTGATTCTATAAACTCTTCATCTGAACCCATTGTTTTAAATAAGATTTCTAATAACAAAGCCCAATATTCTATTGGTTTTTTAGACTCAACAATCCATTCTTCTCCCATTTCATAATGTAATTCATCTGTTAAATCAAGAATATCTTTAGGAAAAACATTAAAGTCTTCTACTTTTTCTTCAAACACATCCAAATATAAATTTAGGGCTTCTTCTGGAAATTTACCATTATGAAACAAATTAACTGCATAACTTGATAAAAAGTCAAAACATTCGTCTCCTCTGGATATTTTTAAATATAACTGATCTGCCATTTCTAGTTTTTTTGCTGTTAACACTGATTGTGCAGGTGGTAATATACATATGTTTTTAGGTAACTCAATATGTTTGTAAAGATCTCTTACTAAGGTAAGTTTATATAAAATATCCATTATTTCCTTTTGTTCTTCTTGAATAAACACTAAAGTTTCGGCATTTTCATAAATGTCATTAATCATTTCTTCATTTCTAATATCCGGATAATCAAATGTTGCTTGTCTTAAATCCATAAATATATCATGAGCTGACTTCTGGATATCAACTAACATGTCTTTTAATATAAGCTTTAATGCTAAAAATTCTCTATACATACCTTCTCCCAATAAAATATACTATACTACACCACGTTCTTTTAATCAATCACATAATTAGACTTTTACCCATTGATTATATATAATAAATTTGGTGATTAAAATGAATTGTATATTTTGTGATATTGCAAAAAAGAAAATGGATGCCAAAATTTTATATGAAGATAACTTAATTATGATTATCATGGATGCGTTTCCAGTTGTTGAAGGACACTTATTAGTTATACCAAAAGAACATTACGTAGATTTTAAATCATTACCAGATGAATTATTGTTACATATTAATAAAGTTGTTAGAGTTTATAGTGATACTTTATTATCAAAATTAAATAAAAAAGGATTAACATTATTAACCAATTATAAAGATGCACAAAAAGTTAAACATTATCATTTACATCTACTTCCGGATTACCCTAGTAGCATAGAAGATAACCCGAAAGATGTATATAATATACTAAAATAAAAGTTTGTATTTAAAATTAATAGTGTTATAATATTTCTTGTAGGAGGATTTATGAAAAGAAATTTAAAAGTGATTAGTTTGTTATTAATTGGGGTTTTATTAATAACAGGATGTGGTAAAGTTCCACAACTAAAAAATGGAGAGGATGCAGTTGTTAGTTTTAAAGGCAATGAACTAATTAGTGTTGATGAACTTTATAATATATTAAAAGAAAATTATGCTCTAGAAGCTCTTGTAACTATGGCTGATACTCACATATTAGAAACGGAATTTGCCGAATATAAAGAACAAGCGAAAGAGAAAGCTTCTAACTATGTTGCTCAAATGATTGAATCATATGGTGGAGAAGAACAATTCTTAACAGCGATTCAACAAAATACTAGTTTTTCTACAATTGACGCTTATATAGATTATATATATATAAGTGATTTACAAAGTCATGCTGCGTTTGAATTTACTAAAACAATTGTAACGGATAAACAAGTAAAGAAACACTACAAAGATAAAATCAATGAGGATATGGAATTAAGTCATATTTTAATAGTACCTGATGTATCATCTTCAGCCGAAGAAGAAGAAATTAAAAAAGCTGAAGAAAAAGCTGTAAAACAAATTAATGATATTATTAAAACTTTAAACAAAGAAAAATCTGATAAGAATATTAAGAAAAAATTTGAAGAATTAGTTAAAAAATATTCAGATGATGATTCAACAAAAGATCAAGGCGGTAGTTTAGGAAGAATTAACAACTACGATTCATTCACTGAAGCATATGATGAGTTAATTACAAAAGCATATAAATTAAAAGATGGAAAATATACAACTGAATTAGTTACTACTGAATTAGGTTATCATGTAGTACTTAAAACTAAAACTTATGAAAAGACTCCATTAGAGGAATTAAAAGAAAAAATCATAGACATTTTAGCCGAAGATTTCTTAATGGCGGATCCATCATTATCACTTAAAGCTTTAAAGCATTATCGTAAAGAATATAAAATGGACATCATAGACAAAAACTTAAATAAACAATATAAAAAATATTTAAAAGCACACGAAGATTATTTAAAAGAAATGCAAACAAGCCAATCAGAATAAATAATTAAAACGAAGTATTAACTTCGTTTTTTTATATTATATTAAAAACAGTTAAATGTTATAATGATATTTACAAGGAGAAATATCATGAAGTTAAAGGCTAAGTGGAAAAAATTAATTTATTACACATTTATTTTCATCTGTTTATTTGGGGTTGTTTTTTCTTCTTATAAAATAATAAAATGGGGAATTGAATCTAAAAACTCTTCAAAACAAATTAATGATTTACAAGAAATGACAAATATAAATGAGAAAGAAGATACAAGCAATACTGAGTTAGTAAACGAAACAAGCAATCCTAAAAATAGTTTATATTGGAAATATATAAAAATGAATTTAATAGATGTCGACTTTAAAGAACTTAAAAAAGTTAATAACCAAACCAAAGGTTGGATACAAGTTAATGGAACAAATATAAATTATCCCTTTGTACAATCAAAAGATAACTCTTATTATTTAACTAGAGATTTTAATAAAAAGTATACAGATGCTGGGTGGGTATTTTTAGATTATAGGAACAAATTAGACGGAAGTGATAAAAACACTATTTTATATGCCCATGCGAGAAAAGATAGAACAATGTTTGGCTCTTTAAAAAACATTTTAAAAACAAAATGGGTTAATGATGCTGATAACTATATAGTAAAGTTATCAACAGAATATGAAAACACTTTATGGCAAGTATTTAGTATATACCGAATACCTACTAATAACGATTATATACAAACTGATTTTAAATCAGATAACGATTATTTAACATTTTTAAAATTAATAAAATCTAGAAGTTCATTTAATTTTAAAACTAATCTAGATTATAATGATAAAGTTTTAACACTTTCAACTTGTTACAATGATACAGATAAAGTTGTTCTACATGCTAAATTAATTAAAAAAGAAATAAGACAGTAACTTACTTTACTGTCTTTTTAATTTCGTCTTCTTTATAACCTTTTTTATATAGTTCCATTTTTATTGAATATTCTTTTTGTTTTTCATCAATGTCTTTTTTACTATATTTTCTCAACAATTTATTATATTGCTTTTCCAACACTTTAGGATCATTATTAAATTCATAATCATTTATAAACAACATTATTTTGTTTTTATTATATCCTTCTTTTAATAAATCTATAATTATTTTGTTTTTAACTTCTGCTCCGGATTTATTTCTTATACTTTTAATTTTCTTCGCTATTAACTTATTTATTTTTTCATCCCATACATCACCAGGTATATCTTCTAAAACTATATCTATATCTGAATTATCAAAACCCTTTTTATATAATTTGGTTTTTATTTTATATGGTCCATTTAATGTTAAATTAACCTCGTCATTTATAAAGGCTTTTAAATAATCCAAATCATTTATTAAGTTTATATTAATAAGTTTGTCTAGAATAATTTTTATATCGTAATTACTTACATCTTCTTTTTTTAAAAATGATATTATTTCATTTTTAGTTCTTCTTTTATATTTTACTTTATTAACACATTTAATATAATAACGCATTACATTATCATAGTTTTTTATCTTCTCTAAATCAGATTCATTAATAACTTTGTCTTTATATAAATTAAATTCTAATATAGTCTCATCTAAAATTAGAAAAGGAGTTCCCTTTTCTAATTTAATCTCATACTTATTGTTTTTCTTTTTTATATTAGTTATTTTCATTATTCGTATTCTATATTTAAATATTCCTCAGAAGCTTTATCTAATGCTTTAAATAACTCATCTACTTCTTTTCTGGTTTTTATACGTGCCCCACTTGCATATTTATGACCTCCGCCATTAAAGTTTGATGCTATTTCATTTATAACCGGACCTTTACTCCTTATATTAATTTTATATATTTCATTTCTCGGATCATATACTGCAAAAGCCCAGCATACTAATTCTTTTATAGAATGAAAATCATTTACTAAGTTTGATGCTATTGCAGGGTCAGCTTGATATTTATCTAAAATGTTTTTTTCTATAATAATATATCCAAATTGATTATCAGTTATATTTAAATTATTAATTAAATATGCCGAAAATTGCACTTCTTTAAAATCTTGTTCATATAATTTTTCATAACTAGATACAAAATTAAATGGTACTTTTTCTAATAATTGAACAGTTGTTTTAAAAGTATCTATTGTTGTATTTGACAATAAGAATCTATCACTATCTGATACTATACCTAGAAATAAATTCTCAGCTATTTTTTGATCAATTACCATTTTAGAATTAAGTAAGAAGTTTGCAACCATTTCGCATGTTGATGCCATCGATTCATCAGTCCAATCAACATTTCCCATAATGTCCTCTCTTGGATGATGATCTATTTTTAAAATAGCATTATATGATAACCCCTCTATACCATCTACACGAGAAAAGTTAGGAACATCTAATACTATTAATAAAGAACCTTCTAAATCATTATAGTCTTCTACTTTATCAAGAGCTCCCATATGTTTAAATCTAGATACTCCCGCTCCTATTGCATATACTTCTTTATTGGGAAAAGTTAATTTAATAGAGTCTCTTAATGCTAATTGAGAGCCTATTGCATCAGGATCTGGTCCCACGTGTCTAGATATTACTATTTTGTCATAATCTTTTATTATTTTATATATTTTTCTATAAATATCTTTGTTCATTTAAATTCCCTTCTTAATTAAATCATATGTTTCAAGAGCAATCATCAACTCTTCATTTGTAGGTATAACATATACTTCAATTTTTGATTTTCTAGTAGATATTTTTCTAAACTCTCCTCTAAAATCATTTTTATCTTTATCATAAGCTATATTTAAGGAAGTTAGTTTATCTAAGACTCTTTCTCTCATTAACTTACTATTTTCTCCAATACCAGCGGTAAACGCTATAATATCTGCACCATTTAATAAGTTATTATACATCGCTATATAGTTAACTATTTTATTAGAACATATCTCCTCAGCTAAATTACTTCGCTCATCACCGTCTAATGCAGCTATTTCCACATCTCTACTATCTGAACTAAGTCCTGAAATTCCTAAAAGTCCTGATTCTTTATTTAATATATGCATTACTTCATCTATACTTTTATTTGTTTTTTTCATTAAATACTCAATTATACCTGGGTCTATATCTCCTGACCTAGTTCCCATCATTAAACCCGCAAGAGGTGTGAACCCCATTGATGTATCAACTACTTGACCACTATCAATTGCAGTAATAGAAGAACCATTACCCAAGTGACATGATATTACTTTTAAATTATCTTTTTTTAAATACTTAGAAATATATTGATTAATATATTTATGACTAGTTCCATGAAAACCATATTTTCTTATTCCGTAATTAGTATATAAATCATATGGAATAGGATATAAATATATGTCTTGTTTCATTGTTTGATGAAACGCAGTATCAAACACTGCCACATTAGTAACATTTGGTAAATGTTTTAAAAAAGCTTTTATCCCAGTTAGGTTAGCCGGATTATGTAACGGAGCAAGTTCACTACAATCTTCAATTCCCTTTATTACATCATCATCAATAATAACTGATTTAATATATTTTTCTCCGCCGTGAACAACTCTGTGTCCTATTCCTTCTATTTCTTCTAAACTGTTAATAACTTTGTTTTCTAGTAATTCCTCAATTAATATATTAATCGCTTTTTCATGATTAGTTATTTTAGCCTCTTCTTTTATATTAATATCATTAAACTTAATTTTATAAAAAGAATTATCTAAACTTATTCTTTCAAATAAACCCGATGCTATTTCAAATTCTTCTGGTAACTTTATTAAACTAAATTTTAATGATGAACTACCTGCATTTACTGATAAAATTTTCATGTATACCTTCTTTCTTATATATTATACAAAAATTACTATATTATTTCCACTAATGAACTAGAGTAAATCTGTAAATTCTTTACTAATTAAAGATTCTTCTTTTATTACTACTTCACTTAATAATTTATCAACGTCAATTAATTTTTCATACTCAATACATATTTCACTTTTAGGGTTTATAACAGGATGTTTTGGCACAAATATAGTACAACAATCATCGTATGGTTCAATACTAATATCATATGAGTTAATATCTTTGGCTATTTTAATAATTTCTAATTTATCTAAACACGCTACTGGTCTAATTATAGGAATTGTTGAAAGTTCATCTATTACTTTCATGCTTGTCAAAGTTTGACTTGCTACTTGCCCAATTGATTCTCCGTTTACAATAGATAAATATTTATGTTGATTAGCTAAATTTAAACTAATGCGATACATCATTCTTCTTAATATTGTTATTAAATATCCATTAGGAATATATTTTAAAATATCTTCTTGTATTTTAGTAATATTTGCTACATATAAATTAATAGAAGGATCATACTTTTTTAATGTTTTAGCTAACTTTATTACTTTGTTTTTTGCTTTTATACTTGTGTGAGGTGGTGAATCAAAGTAAATTAAATCTAATGACATCCCCCTTTTTAAAGCTAAATAACCCGCTACGGGAGAATCTATTCCTCCACTCAACATTAATAAAGATTTACCTTGAGTACCAACTGGATACCCACCTATACCCGCTACCTCGTTAGTATAAATTAACACATTATCATTTCTAAGTTCAATATTCAGTAACATATCCGGATTATGTACATCTACTGATATATCTTTTTTGTTTTTTAAAATATATCCCCCTACTTTTCTAGATATTTCCATACTAGTTAAAGGATACCTTTTATCTTGTCTTTTTGTTTTAACTTTAAAAGTTCTAAAATCTAAATTATTAACAATGTTTAAAGATTCTTTATATATGTTATCCATTTCATTATCATATAATATAAATCCCCTAGTATAAGAATGAATACCAAATACATATTTTAAATTATTTAAAATATTATGTATTTCATCGCTTTCAATAATCATTCTAGCTCTATCGTAATAAATACTATATTGATAGTCATTCAATATACTTTTTATGTTACTTTTTAATGTTTTTAAAAAATAATTTATATTGCCTTTTTTAGTTGATAATTCTCCATATTTTATAATTACAATTTCTTTCATAAAACCTCTTTGTTATTTTAACATATAATAAAAGTTAGTGTTAACTAACTTTTTTTAATTGTACTAAATTATCATATATTTCATCAAATGCTTCTAAGAACACATTAACATCAGATAAACTAGTTATGTGAGATAAACTAAGTCTAATTGTATGTCTTGCTCTTAATAAGTCATTATATACAGCAAATATTGCATCTGATGTATCCCCAGAAGAACATGCTGTATTAACTCCTAAATAAATGTTTTTCTCATCCATAGCTCTTATAAATGTTTCAGCTTCGACATTAATAATACTAAAATTTAATATATGAGGAATACTATAATTTGACTTATTAATTAAAACGTTTTCTTTTTGTTTAATATGATCTACTATCTTTTCATTTAATTTATTAATAAACGAAGTTTTATTATCAATATCACTTACTGCTAATCTAATGGATTTGGCAAAACCTACTATTAAAGGTAGTGGCGGTGTGCCAGGTACTAATTCATTTGATATACCCCCAAATAATAATGGATCTATTCTTATAAATTTGTTTTTATAAAATAAACCTATACCCTTAGGACCATATATTTTATGGGCTGATGCACTAGCCATATCTAAGTCATTTAAATTAATAGGAATTTTACCTAATGCTTGAGTTATGTCTGAGTGAAAATATGTAGCATTGTTTTCTTTTTTTATAATTTGTCTAATCATTTTAAGAGGTTGTCTTATGCCCATCTCTGAATTAACCGCACATATACTTACTAATATAGTATCTTCCCTTATTAAACTTTTCAAATGATCAAAATCTATTAATCCATCTTTATCGTTGTTAACATAACTTATTTCATAACCTTTGTTTTTTAAATATTCACATATATTTTTTATACTAGGATGTTCCAATTTAGAAGTTATTATATGCTTACCTCTTCGATGATTAGCAAACGCCACTCCTATTAGTGCTAAATTGTTAGACTCAGTAGCTCCTGAAGTAAAATATATATCTTTAGATTCACATACCAAAAGTTCAGCTATTTGTTCTTTTGATTTTTCAATTAAATTAGCCGCTTCTGTTCCTAACCTATTTAAAGAATTAGAATTACCGATATAATCTTTGGTAGTCTTATTAATAGTGTCTAACACTTCCAAAGATACGGGAGTAGTAGCCGAATAATCTAAATAAATCATAATTTATACTCTCCCATCAATTTATTGTGTATACCTGGTTCAACTATATTAATAGTGTTAATAGCCATTTCTAAACTATTTTTAAACAGTCCTCTATTAAACATACTTTCTGCTTTAACCAATCCTACATGTATTTCTTTATTTATAGTTCTAAATCTATTTCCATATATTATAGCCATTTCTGCCATTTTAGCGGTTTTAACTGTTTCATTGATTGTATTATAAACTTTTAATGTTAAGTCTCTGGCGGTGTCTACACGCATGTTTAGAGCACTGATCGATATAGGTCTTTTGTCTAACTCATACATTAATGTTTCTACTGCATTATTAGCCTCTGATAATTCAACATAATAATTTTTAGGTACTACTGGTAATTTAAAAGTTCTAACTTTTTCTTTAGCAGAAAATAATATGGTTTTGATTTCATTTAATTGTTCTCTAGCTCTTTTTTCATCATTTTTCAAATTACCTAAAGTTCTAAGAGCCACATTTAATTTTTCTTCTGTTTTGATTAACCTAATATTTAAATACTCAATTTCTTTAGCTAACTTTGTATATGGAAGAATTTTACTTCTTTTTATATCTCGAAGTCTATCGCATGTTTCTCTTATATCAGATAATTCATCCTTAATTTCAAATATAACCGCGACTTCATCTTCAGACAAATCATAACTATATTTAATATCGTCTATTTTCTTTAATAATTTATTATTAATTTTTTCTAGTTTAACTGTTTTTAAAATTATATTTTTAGAATACTCTTCAAAATATTTTCTAGACACTTTTTCTTTTTCAAAATCACTAAATAATGATACAAAGTAATCATACATTATTTTTAATTCAAACAATGAATCTTGAACATTTAAAACATTTAATCTTCTAAATATATCTATAATCTTTTTTTCTGCTTCTTCTTTGTTATAATCAATGTTTAAGTATTCTAAATTAAAACCATCATTAATCATACTTCTTTCTAAGTACATTATTTCATCTATCTTTTTAGGTATTAATTTTTTACCCAAAGATACAATAGGTTTAGTTTCATCTATTATTACTTTTAAGTTCTGGACTATATCATCTATAGCCTTAACTATTTTACTAACTTCTAAATACTCATTGTTTTCCATTAAATCTTCAAAAGAAGAAAATAACTTATTTATATTTTCAAATTGCAATTCTAAAGGTTTTTTAATAATTGAGTATGAATCAAGATCATCTTGATAAGTATGTAATATATCTCTATATTCAGCTTTTAACTTCGTAATAGTTTCTCTATTACGCTCTTCGGATAATGTTACTTCTTTTATTTCATCTAATAAGAACTCTGTTTTTGTTTTTAAACTATTTATTTTTAATTCAACATCAAATATTACTTTTCTTAAGTCTTTATAATTATTATCTAAATATAATAAATCTATTTCATTGATATCGCTTGAAATAGCTGCTATTTCTTTATTTTTAATATCATCAAATTGTTTTTTCCATTTTTTATACTTATCTTTTAACTCTTCATTGTTTGCTAATGCTTTAACTTTATTTAACTCTGTTAATATTGCTGAGGAAATAACTAAGTTCTTTTCTTTTTCTAAGTTTTCAATTTCTTTTTTTAGTTTTAACTTTTCATGTCTATTTAACAAGCTTAAAACAATTACAATAATTACTATTGAAATCAAATAATAAGATATCGATACTAACCAAAAATTTTCAACTATCATTTAACACCTTACTATAACCATAATACCATATTCTACCTATATTTAAAATACGATTAATAGAAAAAATCATTTATCTATTGACAAACAATTTTAATATGATAATATATATCTAGAGAGCACATTATTAATTTATTTATTTAGATTAATGGAGTGTTCTCTATTTTTTTGTAAAACATCTCTTTTTAGTTGAAGTTTTAACTATATAAGAGTATAATTATTATTGAGTTGTGTCTCCGTAGCTCAGCAGGATAGAGCAACAGCCTTCTAAGCTGTGGGTCAGGGGTTCGAATCCCTTCGGGGACGCCATAAAAAAAATACAAGGTATTAACCTTGTTTTTTTATGCTCTAGATGAATAAGACCCATCTCGGGTAGATATTATTATTTTATCTCCCACATTTATAAATAATGGTACTTTAACTATAAAGTTAGTTTCTATTTTAGCGTCTTTAGTCGCGTTTTGAGCCGTATTACCCTTTACAGCGGGTTCTGTTTCAATAACTTCAAATTCTAGCTTCTCAGGCATATCTATACCTATAATTTCGCCTTCGTGATATTCAATTGAGATTACACTACCTTCTTTTATAAAATGTTGTCTTAATTCTAACTTATCTTTATTAACTTCAACTTGATCATAATTACTTAAATTCATGAATACAAAGTTATTTCCACTTTCATATAAGAATTGAGCATCTATTTTTTCAATATGAGCTCGTTCTAGTTTAATGTTGGTATTAAAGGTCTCTTCAATAGTAGCACCAGTTTTAATGTTTTTAAGTTTGATTCTAATAAATGCCGGACCTTTTCCTGGTTTTACATGTTGAAAACTAATAACATAATATAAATTGTTATTAATTAATACACTCATTCCATTTTTAACATCATTTATGTTAATATTCATAAATCACCTTATTTTTTTTCAATAGCTAGAACTTGTTTGTTACATTTTGGACAATGTTTCTTTTTTTCTAATCTATCAGGATTATTTTTTTTGTTTTTACTTGTTGGTCTTAATTCAAAACCACATTCAGGACATTTCATAATTACATGTTGCCTATTTTCATTTTTTGCCATAATTCCTCCTTAGCGCTTTTTAAATTATATCAAATTTTTATTATTTTTTGTATAGTTTAACAGTATCTTCTTCCAAGTTCTTATTAAACTTTTTACTTTTAATCATCTTAATTTCTTCTTTATATGGTGGAAAACTAGTTTTTTCATATTTAAAATGAGGTGTTTCTAGTATTTTAGGTATATGCTCCAATCTTTTGTTGTAACAAACATCAATTAATGTATCAAAACCTATTGTTCCAAATCCAAAGTTTTCATGTCTGTCTTTTTTAGCTCCTCTTTCATTTTTAGAATCATTAACATGAATACATTTTAATTTATCTAAACCAATTTGTTTATCAAACTCATCTAAATATTCATCAAACTTTGATATGTCATACCCTGCATCATGCAAATGACATGTATCTAAACAAATACCTATATTCTCATTTTTATATGGTTCTATTAAATAAGCTAACTCTTCAAGTGTATTACCACATTCGGTTCCTTTACCCGCCATTGATTCAAGCAATATAGTTACATCATCATTAATTAACTCTTTTAAAGCTTTTATTATATTGTTAAGTCCTTTTTCTTTTGGGATGCCCACCGCATTACCCGGATGAAGTACTAACATTTTCATACCAAGTTCTCTTAATCTTTCAATTTCTTGTTTTAAAAACTGAATTGAAAATTCCCAGTTATGTTGTTTGGGTGAAGCTAAGTTTACTATATAAGGTGCATGAACCACAATATTATCTACCAAGATATTATTTTCTTTCATTAGTTCATGTCCTTTTTTTGTTAATTCTTTATCAATTGGTTTTCTAACTGTGTTTTGAGGTGCTCCAGTATAAAACATAAAAGCATTACCTTCATAAAACAAAGTATCTTCTACACAACCTAGAAGACCATTTTTAGAAAAACTCACATGTGCTCCAATAATCATTTAAATCAACTCCCACAGTTATTATACATTAAAAAAAGATAAATACGAAATTTATCTTTTTTATTTTTAATTTTTATTATTGTGCTGGTGTTGATCCCGATGGGCAAACTCCTGAAAAAGTATCAGGCTCCGACTTTACTATATTAGTCGCTGTTATAGCACCGTCTACGTTGTTTACTAAAAGATAATAACCATTTTTATGATCTGCAAGATGAATGTCATATTCATATGAAGTTACTCCTCCAGTTACTACTCTTCTTGCTCTTACATGACCTGAAAAACCATTTGTTACATCATATTTAATTTTTCTAACATATTCTTGACTTACTAAATACTGTATTGAGTAACAATCATAATTGTTTTGATTAATTTCATCTGCTAATACTGCAGTCTCAGCAGCGTTTAAAACATTATTCGCTGTACTTGCAAAAGCTCCTTCTCTTGCTTGAGTCATTAAAGGTATAACGTTATTTACCGCAATTAACATTATTATAGCTAAAACGATAATAACGGCTAATAATTCAACTAATGTGAACCCTTTTTTCTCTTTCATAATTTCATACTCCTCTTATAATAAAATAATACTACAAAAATAAGTGTTAGTCAATAAAAATCATATTTTGAAATCGTCAATGAAATTTTCTAAAGTTAATTGTTCAGATTTTGGAGCCGATGTTTCTTCTTTAACTTTTTCATTGTTTTTTGTTTTTACTTCTTTATTATTAACCCTATTATTCATATCTATTAATTCTTTTTTCAACACTATTTCATCCACTTTTTTCTTAGAAATTACTCCGCCTACACTTTGTAAATCTAATATTGAAATTTCACTATTTTTAATTTCAGTTATTTTTGTATCCATTCTTAATAAATTAATATCTTTAGATGATGTTAAATAAGCAAAATTAATTTTATAATCTTTAGATTTAACTTTCTTAAATAACATACTGCCTCTTTTAGCTCTGGTAAAACTAATTAAGTCTTCTATCTTAATTCTCTTAGCAGTTTTATAATTGGTAAATATATTCAGGTATTCTTTATCGGGATCAATACTTGTACCATATATTACATAATCATCTTTTAGATTAATACCTCTAACTCCTCTAGCTTTAACCCCTACTGAAGATATTTCCTCTGATAAAAACCTTAAATAATAACCATTATTAGTTACGATTAGTATTTCATCTCTTTCTACTTCTACATCTACTAATTCATCTTCTTTATCTAAGTTAATTCCCATCATTGGTTTAGAATATCTAGTTACTTCAAAATCTTTTAATAAAACTTTTTTAACTACACCCTTTTTAGTAAACATACATATATTTCTGTCTTCTTCTTTTAATATCATGCTTCCAATTATTCTCTCACCTGCCGATATTAAAATTGTATTACTAATATGTTTTCCTATTTCTTTCCATCTAACTTCTGGTATTTCATGAATTGGCAAATATAAATAATTACCCAAATTTGTGAATAATAACAATCTGTCTTGAGTTGTTACTTTAAATAAATTAGTAATATAATCTCCAGGTTTTAATGTTGTATCATCTTCACTTGATGCATAACTTTTGTAGCTAACTCTTTTTACATAACCTTCATTAGTTACTACAACCACAACATTTTCAATAGGTATCATTTCCGTTGCATCTATTTTGATTTCCATTACTTCATCTTCAATTATTGTTTTTCTAGGAACTCCAAATTCTTTTTTGATATTTCTTAGTTCTAGTTTCATAACTTGTTTTAGTTTATTTTCATCAGCCAATATTTCTTCTAAGCCTGCTATTGCTCTTTTTAATTTCTCACTTTCATCTTTTAAAACAGTAACATCAGTATTAGTTAATTTATATAATTGCAACATAACAATAGCTTCGGCTTGTTCCTCTGTGAACTCATATTCAAGTACTAAGTTCTTTTTAGCATCTGATTTATTTTTACTTTTTCTAATTGTCTTAATTACTTCATCTAATATAGATATAGCTTTTATTAAACCTTCCACTATATGAAATCTTTTTTTGAAATAAGCTAAATCAAATTCAGTTCTTTTTGTAATTACTTCTCTTTGAAAAGCTATATAAGCATCCAACATTTCTAAAATACCAAGTAACATTGGTCTTCTATTTACAATCGAAACCATGTTGTAATTAAAAGTTGTTTGTAAATCTGTATTTTTATATAAATAATTTAATATTAATTCTTTATTTACATTTGCTTTTAAATCTACAACTATTTTTAATCCTGTTCTATCAGTTTCGTCTCTTACTTCACTAATGCCATCTATTTTTTTATCTATTCTAATTAAATCTATTTTGTTAACCAAATTAGCTTTATTAACATCAAATGGTATTTCAGTAATAATAATTTGTTGTTTACCTTTTACTTTTTTAAACTCAACTTTACTTCTTACTACTACTCGACCTTTTCCTGTTTTAAAAGCTTTTTTTATTCCATCTCTTCCTTCAACTATTCCACCAGTTGAAAAATCAGGTCCTTTTACTATATCTAAAATAGTGCTTAATCTAACATTAGGAGTATCTATCTTTTTAATAGTAGCATCTATTATTTCACTTAAATTATGAGGGGGAATATTAGTAGCGTATCCTGCCGATATACCGCTAGCTCCATTTACCAAAAGATGTGGAAACTTTGCCGGCAACACAGTAGGTTCTAATAATCTATCATCAAAATTAGGAGACCAACTAACTGTTTCCTTTTCTAAATCTTTTAATAATTCCAAACTAATTTTAGAAAGTCTTGCTTCGGTATAACGATATGCAGCAGCAGTATCTCCATCAAGAGATCCATTATTACCATGCATATCTACTAATATATGATTTTGTTTCCAACACTGGCTCATTCTTACCATTGCATCATAAACAGAAGAATCCCCATGTGGATGATATTTACCTAAAACTTCCCCTACTGTTGAGGCACATTTAACATAATTTTTATTATGTAAATTATTAGTTTTATACATCGCATATAAAATTCTTCTTTGAACTGGTTTAAGTCCATCCCTTACATCTGGTATTGCTCTATCTTGAATAATTTGTTTAGCATATCTACCAAACCTATCACCCATTATTTCTTCTAGAGCATAATCTTCAATTCTTTTTAATAAATCGTCCATATCTCTCCTAAATTGTATAATCGTCTTCTAAAGTGAAGATTACATTTTCATTTATCCATTCTTTTCTGGGTTCAACTTTATCCCCCATTAATACACTCACTCTTTTTTCTGCAAGTGAAGCATCAGATATATTAACTCTGATTAATGTTCGTTTGTCTGGGTTCATTGTAGTGTCCCATAATTGATCAGGATTCATTTCTCCTAAGCCTTTATATCTTTGAATAGATGTATTTCCACTAAACTCTTCTCTTAATTCATTTAACTCATCATCTGAGTATACGTATTTAAAATGTTTACCACTAGATAATTTATAAAGTGGAGGTTTAGCCAAATACAATTTACCGTGTTCAATTAATGGCCTCATATATCTATAAAAGAATGTTAAAAGTAATACTTGAATATGTGCTCCATCAACGTCCGCATCAGTCATAATTATAACTTTATCATAATTAACTTCTTCAATTTCAAATGAAGATCCTACTCCCCCACCAATTGTATATATCATGGTACTTATTTCTTCATTTTTCATTATATCTTCAACATTGGCTTTTTCAGTATTTATAACTTTACCTCTAAGCGGAAGTATAGCTTGAAACTTTCTGTCTCTTCCGCCTTTGGCTGATCCCCCTGCTGAATCACCCTCTACTAAAAACAACTCATTTATTTTAGCATTCTTAGTTTGGGCCGGGGCTAATTTACCAGACAACTTCTTTTCTATTTTTTGTTTGTTTTTTCCACTTCTAGCTGCAGCTCTTGCTTGTCTCGCTGCTTCTCTTGCTAACTTACTCTTAAGAGCTTTATTAACAATATTAAGAGCAATTTCTTTGTTTTCTTCTAAGAAAAATTTTAGATTCTCATATGTAATACTCTCAACTATACTCCTTGCCTCAGGTGTACCTAATTTACCTTTAGTTTGTCCTTCAAACTCTAATTTATTTTCAGGTATTCTTAAATTAAGAACTATACTTAATCCTTCTCTAACATCATTACCATCTAAATTAGTGTCTTTATCTTTTAATATATTATTACTTCTTGCATACTCATTAAATGCTTTAGTTAAACCTGTTTTAAATCCAACTTCATGAGTACCACCATCACTAGTTTTAACATTATTAACAAAAGACATAATGTTCTCATTATATAAATCATTATATTGCATCGCTACTTCTACATTAATTTTATCTTTTTCACTACTAAAATGTATTACATCGTGTAATGTGTTTTTATTCTCATTAATATATTCAACAAAACTAATAAGACCATTGTCATAATGAAAAGTATGATGCTTTTTATCTTCTACATCTATAACTTCCGCGGTTAAACTATTAAGTAAAAATGCGGATTCTTGCATACGCTCATTTATTGTTGTATATGAAAATTCCAAGTTTTTAAATATTTCTTTATCAGGCAAAAATGTAACTTCTGTTCCAGTTTTTTTAGTTTTACCTACTTCTTTAAGTGGTATTATTTTTTTACCACCGTCTTTAAAACTTATTTCATTTATTTTACCATCTCTATATATAGTTACTTTCATATAACTAGATAAAGCATTTACAACTGCTGCACCTACACCGTGTAATCCACCGGATACTTTATATCCTAAATCAGCAAATTTACCACCTGCATGCAAAGTAGTAAAAATAACTTCAGGAGTTGATTTACCCGTTTCGTGCATTCCAATAGGAATACCTCTTCCGTTGTCAAAAACAGTTACACTTTTATCTTCATTAATTGTAACTGTAATATGATTTCCATAATCATTAATTACTTCGTCTATTGAGTTATCTATTATTTCCCACAGTAAGTGATGCATCCCTCTTTTATCAGTAGAACCAATGTACATACCTGGTCTTTTTCTAATAGCGTCCAAACCCTCTAAAACTTTTATCGAAGATTCATTATATTCAGTATTCATTAACTATTCACCACTGTAATTATACCATAAAAAAATTGCCTATTGGCAATTTATTTGTTTATATTATATTCTTCTCCTTCGATTTGATCAAAACTAAATCCATCTTCTTCCTTTAATTTTGGTAGATCAAACTCTGTTGAGGATGACATTGGAGTTTCTTCTTCTTTTTCTGGAGTAACGATCCTTATTACCGGTCTTTCTTCTTCCGGAGTAAACACTGAAGAAAACACTTCTTTTGGTTCGTCCAATGTTGTTGATAAATCATCAAAATTAAATTCTGGTATTTCTATTTCTTCTTTTTCTAATATTGGTGTTGGTTCAGGTTCTGGTATTTCAACAGGAATTGGTTTTACAACTGGTTCAGGTTTTACTTCAGGTTCTGGTATTACCTCTGGTTCAGGTTTTACTTCAGGCTCTGGTATTACTACAGGAGTTGGTTCTACAACTGGTTCTTGTTTTATTTCTTCAATAGGTGCTTTAGCCTCTTTTTCTGGCGCAAATTCAAAAACTGATACACTTTCTTTTTCTTTTTCTTCTAAAGGATTATCTAATTTCTCTTTTATTTCAACCTTAGTTTCTTCTTCAAGTTTTTCATTTTTCTCATCAACTTCTTTTTCTGGTTTTTCTGGTTGAGGAATTAAAATATCCATTTCTTCTTTTTTTATTTTTTCTTTTGGTTTTTTCTTTTCTTCTTTAGACTTTTTAGGTTCTTCTTTTGATTCTTTTTTTAGCGCTTCCAATTTTCTGGTTTCTTCTAATTTTTTATCTTTTTTACCTAAAAACAATACAACAATAAACGCCACCACTAAAACCCCGATAGCGATTAAAATGTATGTTCCAAAATTTTCAATAGCATATATTTTCTCTAAAAATGCTTCCATTAAAATACACCTCTTTACTCTAATAATAGTCTAGCACGATTTAATATTATTATCAATCAAAACATATTTGCTTTGGCTTTATTTTTATATGTTTATTAAGCTATGCGTATTAAAAAAAGTTGTTATTTAACAACTTTTTATTTATTTGTATTTATTCATTTCTCTCATAACTTGATTAACTTGTTTTTGACTAGGCTTTCTTCCCATGCTACTCATCATAGCTTCAATCATTTTTTCATTAATTGGTGGGTTTTTCTCCATTTGTCTCGTGAAGAAATATCTAGCCAAGAAAAATCCTGCGACCAACCCAACTAATAATCCAATTATTCCATATAATACTTGTAACCACATAATAATCTCCTTATAAATCCGAATTTCTTAAAAATGACGGTACATCATAATCATCATCAGTCATTGGTGTTCTTCTTTTTGGCAATTCATCACTAAACAAGGCTTCTTCACCTACTACTGGGTCAAACCCTGTTGCTATAACTGTTACTATTACTTCCTCAGTTAAGTTTTCATTTTTTATAGCACCAAATATAATATTTATATCTGTATTAGCTGCTTCTCTTACAGTTTCAATTGCGTCTTCTATTTCAAATAATGTTAAGTTTTTACCACCTGTAACATTAACAATTGCATTTGTAGCTCCTACTATTGTAGCTTCTAATAATGTATTAGCAACCGCTTGTTTTGCTGCTTCAATTGCTCTATTTTCACCAGCATTACACCCAATACCAATAATAGCTGTTCCACTTTTTTCCATAACTGTTTTAACATCCGCAAAGTCCAAGTTAATAACACCGGTTACAGCTATTAAATCAGATATAGATTGTACACCTCTGTGAAGTACGTTATCTACTTCTTTAAATGCATCATCAAATGAAGTTGTTTTATCTATTAAATCCCTTAATCTATCGTTTGGAATTACAATTAACGAATCTACATGTTTTCTTAAATCTTCTAATCCGATTAAAGCATTTTCAGTTCTTCTTTTTCCTTCAAATCTAAATGGTTTAGTAACTATACCAACTGTTAGAGCTCCTTGTTCTTGAGCAATTTCAGCTATTATAGGTGCGGCACCTGTACCGGTTCCCCCACCCAAGCCACAAGCAACAAACACCATATCTGCGCCTTTAATCATTTCTTCTAATTCGTTTTTAGACTCAAGTGCTGCGGCTCTTCCAACTTCTGGATTTGAACCTGCTCCTCTACCACCTGTAATTGATTCTCCTATTTGAATCTTATTCTCAGCAAGCGATGCATTTAATACTTGTAAATCTGTATTTACAACATAAAATTCAACGCTTTTTACGCCTTCTTCAATCATTCTATTAACAGCGTTGCAACCCCCGCCACCAACACCGATTACTTTAATTTTTGCTACTTGATCCATTTCTAAACCGTTCATTGTCTTCCTCCCTAACTATCAAAAAATTGTCCAAACAATTTTCCCAATATCGAACCTTCATTAAAAGTTATTTTTTTATGAAGTCCACTCAACTCTTCTTCTTCTTCTTGATTAAATATTGAAAAATCAATATTTCGGAAATTTAAGCGATGATTATAATATTTAATTAAACCTGCACTGCTAGAATATTTATTGTGTCTTATTCCCATCTCAAACACTTCTCCTATCATAGCTTTGTTATCAAAAACTTCTTCTATGGTTTCATTAAAATCTTTTAATTCGCTTAGTCCTCCTGTAACTATTATATAACTTATTTTTCTTTTTGTTAAGGTGTTAATTTGTTTTTTTGCTAAATTAAGCATTTCAACCAACCTTGTATATATTATATCACTTAAATCCAATTGATTTATCCTAATTAAATCGCCTCTTTTATTATCAAAAGATAAATACTCTTCAGGATCGGCACTATTTTTATGGGCCACTCCTAGTGTTTCTTTTAAATATAGTGCTTCTTTAACATTTATTTTATAGGCAAATGAAATTTCGGAATCTATACTAGAACCACCCAAATCAAGAGTATTGGTTGCGGTTAATATTCCTTTATTAAATATCGATATTTCTGTTTTATCTCTTCCAATATTAATAATGGCACCAATATCATTACTGGTTTGATTACTTGCAAATTCATAATAATCTCCTAAAGGCCCTATAACAACATCTATTATTTCCACTCCGATAGCTTCTAAACATTTAGCCACAGGTTCAATATTATTTTTAGGAATTGTTATTGCTACAGCTTTAATTATTAGTTTTTCGGCTTTTAGTCCAATGGGATTAGCCGTTTTATCAACATCGTTTAAAACAAAGCCTGTTGGCAAAATACTTATTAACTCTTGATTATCATCAACTTTATTATAAACAGATGCTTGCATAGCTCTTGTAACATCTTTATTAGAAATTATTTTATCAGCATTAGTTATAGTTGTAACTCCCTCAGTATAAAAACAAGCTGCTCCATAACTAGGTACAGTCGTTATTACTTTCTTAATAGGTAACTCCAGAATATCTTCAGCTTTTGCAAATAATTCTTTTAATGCTTCAGTAGCGCTTTCCAAATTAACTATATAGCCATTTTTTATACCACGTGAAATTACTTCAACCGAAGTAATAACATTTAACCTGTTTTTTAATACTTCGCCAACAATTAATTTTAAAGAACTACTTCCAACATCTAGACTAGCCAAAATTTTTCGCATTTATTACTCCATTTTCTAAAATAATTATATCTAATATGGTTTTTATTATCAAGGTTAATAAAAAAGAATAAAAGACGTTAAATAATGGTATGTACTAGAAATATTGACATTATTTAGTGATTTTGATAAAATAATCAAGCTCAAGGGGGAAATTCATGGATATTCAATTTGAAACATATAATAAAGCTTTAGAGTATATTGATGTATTAATAAACAATCAAAATAACACTGATACTGAAGAATTTAAAAATGCTTTAACTAAACAAGATTTTTTAAACATGTTAAAAGAAGTTTTAGATTCAATAAAAAATAATCAAAGCCATGATATTAATGATATTAGAAACGACTTATTTCAAAAAAGTTTTATTAAAGGATTTATAAATCAAATTGTTAACGAAAAAAAGATAACGCCTGGTATGGTAATAGATTTTGGTACCTTAAATACTAGAGATATTGTTATTACTGGTAATAAATCCGAATACACTTTATTTAGTGGCAGAAAAGAAAAGTATACCACTAAAACTAGTCATGAAACTATATATGACTTGGCATCAACATCTAAATTATTTACTTCATTATTAATTAATAAATTAGCTGAACTTGGGTTTTTAAACTTAGATGATCCCATTACTAAACATGTTCCCATGTTTAGAAATTTAAATGGAATGAAAATATATGATTTGTTAAAATTTACAACAGGTATTATCACAACTAAAAGAATCGACACAGCATTAAGCGTCGATGAAGCGGAAAACATATTATTTAATGCAATTATTAATCCTAATCCAGATAAAACATATGCTTATACAGATATAGGAAGTATGGTATTAAAATATGTTGTAGAAGGCGCAACCGGAACTAATTTTCACGAATTAGCTAAGATTTTAATATTTGATAAGGCAAATATGAAGAATACTCATTTAACAATTCCTTACCATAAATTAGACATGGTCGCAAGCAACAACTTTAACACCATTATTAATAGTAATGGAGAGGCTATTGAGAGTACAATCGATATACCTGGTACTAATCATGATCCAAAAGCTAAAATGATGAAACAAAGAAAAAACAATGCACCTGGTCATGCCGGATATTTTTCTAATACTCCAGATATGATAAATTTAAGTAAGGCTTTAATAGAAAATAAAATTGTATCAAAAAACACATTAACTGATATTAGTAAAAACTTAGTAGGAGGAAAATTAAACGATCAAGATCATTCTTGTTATTTGGGTTCGTTAGTATTTTTAAAACAACCTAGTGGATTAAGATTACCTCTAAGGGCTCCTTTATCAGGACAAGCTTTTGCTTCTCCTGGATTTGGGGGATCTTATCTTTGTGTCGATCCTCTAAATGAAATATCTTTGTTTATAGGCGCAAACAGATTACATAACAGAATATATAGAATACCAGAAAAATATGTAGTTAATAATCAATATCAAGGTAAATATATATCTCGAAAATATCCTAGAGAAATATTGCCACTAATAGAAGCGGCTACTACTTTGTCGGTACAATACCAATTTCTGGAAATTTTATTAGAGAAAAAGAAAAACCAAGTATTGGTTAGAGAAATATAAAAAGCAAATATAAATTATTTGCTTTTTTCTATTAAACTTATTAAATCAGCTTTTTTAAGCGATGTGTAGCCTTGTAGTTTTTTAACTTTTGCTATTTCTTTTAATTCAGCTACAGTTTTTTTACTTAAATCTTCTTTTACAGTTTCAGTTTTTGTTTCTTCTTTTTTAGGTTCAACTTTAGTTTCTTTTTTAACTTCAGTTTTACTTACAACTTGCTCCTCAACTACTTCTCCGTTTAATGCTTTTTTAGCTATATCTACTATTTCACTAAAAGCTTTTGGATTATCTATAGCAATTTCTGATAGCATTTTTCGATTAATTTCTACTCCAGCTATTGTTAAACCGTTTATAAATCTAGAATAACTTATATCGTTTTCTCTACATGCTGCATTTATTCTAGTTATCCACAATTTTCTAAAGTTTCTTTTGTTTTGTTTACGATCACGGTATGCATATTGTCCACTTTTAAAAACTTGTTCTTGAGCTGTTCTATATAATCTGTGTTTACTACCAAAATACCCTTTTGCTTCTTTTAATACTTTTCTTCTTCTGTTTTTAGCAACAGGTCCTCTTTTAACTCTAGTCATAATTATCCTTAAATAACAGTTTTAATCCTGTCACTATCTCCTTTACTTAATGTTTGTTTTCTTCTTCTTTGGCGTACTGCTTTTGCAGAATCCTTACCAGTTTTATGGTTTCCACCTGATTTTTTAAAAATCAAGTCACCATTTTTTCTTTTTCTAAATACTTTTTTTGAAGCTTTATGTGTTTTTTGTTTAACTTTCTTCATTTTTGTCCTCCTTCTTTTTTGGTGCTAATAACATAGACATTTGTCTTCCTTCTTGTTTAGGCATAGTTTCTATAACTGAAACATCACTTAATTCCTCAGCAAATCTCATTAATACTTCTTCGCCTAACTCAGGATGACCCATTTGTCTTCCTTTAAATCTTAAAAATGCTCTTATTTTATGCCCTTTAACTAAATAATTATGAGCATTTCTTTTTCTGGTATTAAAGTCATGAACATCAATAGTTACAGATAATCGATACTCTTTTAAATCTTTATTAGCTTCTCTTTGTTTCTTTTGAGCATCTTTTATCTTTTTAGTTTTTTCATACTTATACTTATTATAGTCCATTATTTTTGCCACAGCTGGTACGCTTTTACTACTCATTAATACTAAGTCTAAACCTGCATAATCAGCCAATGTTAATGCATCTTCAAGTGGTTTAATACCCATTTTTTCACCATTGGGTCCTATAACCATCATTTCTCCAACATTAATGTCTTCGTTAATAAGTAAATCATCTTTACTTCTTCTTACATTTCTTACTGCTATTGTTAGCACCTCCATACAATTAAAAAGATGGATTATCCACCTTAAAACATCAATTTGTTTATACCTATCGTTATTCACAATCAGGTGGATCTATATCACTTTCTTTTCAACAACATCTACATATTACCTTATATCCTATATAAAGTCAATAAAATAGAGAACACTCCATTAATCTAAATTAATAAATTAATAATGTGCTCTCTACATACATATTATCATATTAAATATATTTGTCAATACTTTTTTAAAACTTTTTTATTTTTTCAAATTCAGGTAATATTCCTATTTTATCTTTCATATGTATTGGTCTTTGATACATACTATGACCTGGGTAGTGATTACCTTCGATTAACAAAGGTCCTTCTTCAGTTATAGCTATGTCAAATCCAACCATTCTTACCTCTTCAACAACTTTAGATACTTCATCTATTAATTTAATAACTTCTTTCCAATATGGTATTTGAAATCCTTTTATAGTTGTATTTGTAACTGGGTGTTTATAAAATATATCATTATTTTTATTTAAGGCTATATCTTCAATTACCCCAGTTTTTATATCAACCGGTGCAAATGTACCTCCACTAGTAAAGTTATCCACCACAGATGATCCTGTCCCCATTCTAATTAAAGCTTTAACTTTATTACTTTTACCGTTATATCTTATAGATACAATTCTTATTGAATTAACTGAATGAGGATTTAATTCATTTAGTTTAGAATGCTGTTTAATAACTTCTTCGATCATTAGCAACTTTTTATCAACTAAATCATTATATAATTTATCTTTATCTTTATAGTCTTTTAAATTTATTAACTCCATTCCTATTCCACCAAAGCCGTCGTTTGGTTTACAAAATATCTTATCCTTAGTTTTAATAAATTTTTTAAAATCATCTATATTATTATTTAAATATATCCAATCTCTTTTTATATATTTATTAAATGTTTTATTAAATATGTTTTTTTCTAAAAATATATAATAATAGTCTGAGTTATTAAAATATCTAACATATTTTAAATTTAATCCCCATGTTAAGTAAGTTTTTCTTTGTTTATTGGTCAAATTATACATTTCTAAGTCATGGTAATCAACATATCCTGCTTTATATTTATATCCACACCATAGCATATCAATAATTACTAATAAAATATTTTTATTAGATTTTTTACTTACTTTTTTAGCAACGTCTAGCGTTTTTTTTATTCTTACTTTATTAAGCATTTAATACCTTATTTTATATTTTTATTTTTTATTTCTTTTAATAACATTGAAATAAACTCTTCTTTTTTTAATGTTGTAGTGTTATTTTTACCAAACTCTCTATAACTAATTAAATTACTTTCTAATTCTTTATCCCCTACTATAATAGTATAAGGAATCTTTTTCATTTGACTTTCTCTCATTTTATAAGATAATTTTTCATCTCTGTCATCTAAAGTTATTCTAATATTAGAATCTTTTAATTCTTTTTCTAACTTTTTTGCATATTTTAAATGATACTCATTATTAACTGGAATAACATTTACTTGGACTGGCGCTAGCCAAAGAGGAAACGCTCCAGCAAAGTGTTCTATTAATATACCAATAAAACGTTCAATTGATCCATATATAACTCTGTGTAACATAACAGGTCTTTGTTTTGAGCCATCACTTGCTATGTAAGTTAAATCAAATCTATCGGGCATATTCATATCTAATTGAATTGTTCCACATTGCCACTCTCTACCTAAAGAATCTTTAATATGGAAGTCTAATTTTGGTCCGTAAAAAGCACCATCCCCTTCATTTATTTCAAAGTCCTTGCCTGCTACAGCGCATGCACTTTTTAACATCTCCTCAGATTTATCCCAAATTTCAACTGTTCCTATATATTTTTCTTCTGGTCTTGTTGATAATTTAATATCATAAGTCAAACCAAATATTTTATACATTCTATCCATAAACTTAATTAATCTTGTAACTTCTCCTTCAACTTGGTCCTCTGTCATAAATAAATGAGCGTCATCTTGGGTAAATGTTCTTACTCTAAATAAACCATTTAGTGCTCCACTAGCTTCATGACGATGAACTTGACCTAACTCTCCTACCCTTAAAGGTAAATTTTTATATGAATAAAGAGAATTTTTATAAACTAACATTCCCCCTGGGCAATTCATCGGTTTAATAGCAAATTCTTTATCATCTATTTTACTTATATACATGTTTTCTTGATAATTTTTCCAATGACCTGATAATTCCCATAAATCTTTACTTAACATAAGAGGAGTTTTTATAAACTCGTAACCTTCTTTTGTATGTTCTTCATACCAGAAATTTTCTAATTCATTTTTAATAATCATTCCGTTTTTTAAAAAGAAAGGAAAACCTGGTCCGTATTCACTCATCATAAATAGATCAAGTTCTTTACCCAATTTTTTATGATCTCTTTTTTTAGCTTCTTCTAAAAATAATAAATGCTTTGTTAAATCTTCTTCTGTTTTAAAACATATTCCGTATACTCTTTGAAGCATCTTTTCATTTTGATCCCCTTTAAAATAAGCTCCACTTACTTTAAGTAATTTAAAATGCTTTAATTCTTTTGTTGTTGATACATGAGGGCCTCTACAAAGATCTATAAAATCATCCTGAGCATAGCAAGAGATTTCCCCATCTTCAAAGTTGTTAATTAAATCAATTTTATATTCATCATCTTTAAATAACTCTAACGCTTCTTCTTTTGTTAAAACTTTTTTATAAATTCTTTTGTCACTCTTAACAATTTTTTTCATTTCCCTTTCGATTGTTACTAAATCATCATCAGTTATTACATCATTACCCAAATCCATATCATAATAAAATCCTGTATCTATTACAGGGCCAACCCAAAACTTAGCATGTGGATATAAGTTTTTAATCGCATGAGCGAGTAAATGGGCACAACTATGGTTTAATGCATTTAAATTGTCATCTTCTTTAATATTCATCATCTTTTCTTCTCCTTTTTATTTATCTTAAATTTTTTCTTTAAACTTTCTAATCTTTTTTCCATTGATTTTAAATCTTCTAACGCTTGTTTTTTATCTTTATATAATACTAAATTGTATATTATCATTTTAAGTTCCAATATTTGCATTTGTATATTATAAATCTTCTTAAGAACAGAATTACTCATATATCTCCTTTTATAAAAAACGCATATTACTCCAAGGAGCAAATATGCGGTACCATCCTATTTATTACTTAATTTATATAACGGTATTACCCGTGGCTATTGCCCTCATTAAAAAGTAGTAATTTTTATTTATTTTAGTTAATTTACACCTACCATTAACTCTCTTTATAAAATAATATAAAAATCATGTCTTTTCTTCTTGATTTCTAATATATTTTATCACTTTAAAATATAAATATCAATAAGTAGTAAAGTCTCATTTTTTTTATTTTGAATTCATCAATATTTTTGATACAATGTATAAAACAAGTGTTCGGGTGATGATGTGAATATATTATGTATTGATTTGAAAAGTTTTTATGCTTCATGTGAATGTGTTGAGCGCGGTTTAGACCCCAATAACACTCCTTTAGTCGTGGCGAATCCCCATCAAGGACAAGGTGCCATAACTCTTGCTATCACACCTTATTTAAGAAATAAGGGAATTAAATCCAGATCTAGATTATATGAAATACCTAAACATATAAATTATTTTATAGTTCCCCCTAGATTAAATTTATATAGTGCATATAGTAAAAAAGTAGTAGACGTGTATCTTAAGTTTGTTGCAAGAGAAGATATTTTAGTATATTCAATTGATGAGTGCTTTATAGATTTAACTAATTATTTAAAATTATATAAAAAGACCGATTATGAATTAACAAAAGAAATAATGAATAAATTAGAAAAAGAATTAGGTCTTATGACTAGTGCTGGATTAGGACCGAATATGTTTCTGGCAAAAGTAGCATTAGACATTGAAGCTAAAAAAGAAAAACATAATATAGCTAAAATAACTAAAGAAGACATACCCGACAAAATTTGGAATATATCTCCTATAAACAGAGTATGGGGAATTGGTAAAAGTTTAATGAAAAAATTAAATAATATGGGAATATTTAACATATATGATCTAGCTCATTATGATCCTAATATATTACAAAAAAGATTGGGCGTTATGGGAAAACATTTATGGGAAAATGTAAACGGTATTACTAACATGACTATTCAAGAGGAAAATAATAAGTTAAGAGATAAAACTATATCTCACTCTAAAATGTTTATCACTACGAAATCTCAAAAAGAAGCAATGCCTACAATAATAAAATTAGTTGATTCACTAATAGAACAATTGAAAAATAACAACTTAGAAGCAAGAACAATTTTCTTTGCGGTTAATTATGATTATAATTACAACAAATCATTTAAAAAAAGAATTACTTTAGAAAAATCATTTAATGACTATAATACAATTATAAATTTCATAAATGATTGTTTTAAAAAACAACATTTAAATTTACCTATAAGACAAGTTATTATAAGATTAAGTAATTTAAATGAAGTTCGTGGTACTCAATTAAATTTATTTGAAGATTATAATACAAATCACGTTAACGACATTATGTTTGATATTAAACATAAATATGGACGTGATTCAATTAAGAAAGCTGTATATTTAATAGACAATAAAAAAACCGATTAACGGTTTTTATTTTTTAAGCATCTTTTGCTTGACATGTATATCCTACTTGTTCACCTTCATATAGTTGTTTAATAGGATGATATTCTTCTGGAAACTTTGGTGGGAATTGTTCATCTAACGCAGCTTTTAATAAATTAACAGTTACTAAAACTTGTTTTTCTGCATCATCAAAAGTTATTTTACCCACAATTTGATCAAACTCATTTTTACCTGCCAAATCATTTTTAACAGTGTGATATTCTGTCTCGTCTGCGAAAACATAAAGGTAATTTCTTGTTGCAATGTTTAAAAATTTGTTACCCGCTCCAATTACAAAACGATCCACAACTACTTTTTGAGCATTATATTCTTCATGTTTGTTTGATGGAGAAGTACATTCTAGGTAAGCTAAGAATTCTGATTCTATAACAGTAAGTTTACCTGTTACTAATAATTCTTTTCCTCCAAATGTAACTTTTAATTCAACATCATGAGGACCACCCAAATCTTCTAATAGGGCTAATACTGCTGCTTCATTTACAAATTCGTATTTACATCCTTCTTTATTACAACTAGTAAAGAATTCTTCGGCTCTTAATTCTCCGCCCTTTACTTTATATACTTCTTTTAATTCAGCTGATAATTCTTGTAAATCTTTTATTTCTAATTTACCAGGATATTCTTTATCTCCACAAATTATTTTGTAATCATAAATCCCTTCTTTTTGAGTATCAACAGATTTTACATCTAATACACAATTATTAGGATTAATGCTTTCATCAAATATTGCATAATCTTCTAAATTAGTTGATAATTCTTCACCTAAAGTAAATACTACTTCTTTTAATTTCACTCTATTATCTACACTATTGCCATGTGACAAGAAAACATATAATCCATATGCTACTCCTGCAATTAATGCAATAATTAATAATATAAAGATTCCTTTACCCATTGGTTTTTTTTCTTTTTTCTTTGGAGGTGGATTTTTACCTACCTCTTCTTTAGTTTCTTGAGTTGGCGTTGGTGGCACGACATCCAAAGTTTCTGGTTGTACAACTGGTTGTTCAACTGGCTGTTCATTTGGTTGCAC
>CAZJTX010000007.1:0-30858 GCA_964549115.1 uncultured Muribaculaceae bacterium
GCCCCATATTGAAATAGAAACGAACTTTATAAAAGGTTCGTTTTATATTGCTTTTTTTTAATTATTCTATATAATTTATTTAGGGAGGTAATTATGAAAAAAAGATTTTATATAATTTCATTATTTTTATTAGTTATTACATTAGGATTTACAAATGTAAAAGCTCAAACAATTGGTGTTAACGATGAGACAGAATTTATGACAACCTTAGAAGATGCTAGTGTGTATGTGGTAAAGTTAGAATCAGATTTAACTTTAACCGAAAGGAATATGTATTTACGTAGTAATAGTGGAAAAAAGACTTTGGATTTAAATGGATATACATTAACATATAATGATGTTTCTCCACATTGGGCTTTCCAAGGAAATCATGTTAATTTTGAATTTGAATTAACAGATTCATCCTCAACTGGAACAGGTCATTTCATTAATACTAGTAAAAATGATTTTCTTTCAATTTGGATAAGTAATACATCTGGTAAGTTTACTCTTAGGATAAATAAAGGTAAATATGAAAGTTTGACCGGAACTGGAAGTATGTTCTTTATTGGGGCATCTAACCCAGGAGAGTTATCAAATTTAGATATTATCGTAGACGATGCAGTATTTAGTGGTAATTCTAGTTTATTTAGAACACAAGGAATAAGTTTTTCAAATAATGTTAATATGATATTAGGAAGACTTAGTTATTTTCGTTATCCCGATTATGCACAAGGACAAGTTGTATTTGCTTCGGAAACAGTTGAAATAGGTAGTTTGTTCAACTCAAGTATATATGACTTATATCGCGATAATAATAAAGTCACTGATTTAACTACTCGAGTAGCTGACGTTAGAGGTTACACTAAATTAGAAATAGTAGACAAAATAGGTTTAGTTGCAGATCCAATTACATTATTAGATAGAGAGTATGGTTATTCTGCTAGTTATCATAGTTTAAATATTGCAAATAATTCATTAGGAAACCTTGAATTAGTAGAGGTCAGGTTATCAAATGATACTAACTTTGAAATAGTTGGTACCCTACCCTCAACAATATTTGCTCAAAGCACTAATAATTCTTTACAACTTAAAGTTAAAGAAGGAGCAGAGGTTGGTACTTATACCACTACTATAACTGGTGTTGATAGTTTGGGTAATGAATATGATTTTGGAACAGTATCTTTTACTGTAAATAAAATTAAGATCAATCCAACAGTTACAATTAATAATTGGACATATGGGGATACTCCAAATGACTTTGTTGTTACAAACAATCCAAGTGATGGTAAAATAGTAAGTTCATGGTATGATTCAAACGGAAATAATTTACCAAGTAAACCTGTAAAACCAGGTGAGTATGAAGTAAGCGTTACTGTTGGAATGACTGATCATTATGATCAATTTAATGTTAGAGTACCGTTTGAAATATATAAAAAAGGTATATTAGTGAATTCTATATCAATAACAGACAAATACTATGATGCTATTAATCCAGGTTTAGCGGCAGATCAAGTTATATATGAATTGAATGTTCCAGGTATTTCTTTTGTAAGGCATATTGCATCTAATTTTAATTCAACTGGATTATATGTTGGATCAGATACTGCAAAAGTATGGATTAAAATTGATGAAGAATTTCACGAATATTATGAATTTGTCGAAGGTGGAAACCCAATTGAGTATGAAGTAGATGTTCCATATAATATATTACAATCAATTATGGGAATTAACCTTCTAGAAGCAGGTTTAGATAATAGTGAAACTACACCAGCAGCAATTAGACCTGGTAAATCAATTGATTTAAATACATTGTTTGAACTTGAAATACCAAATTACAAAAATACAGTAGAGTTTAGTTTACTAGATCCCTACACTGGTGTAAGCATCAATGGAAATTTATTACAAACAGAAGCTGTTACTCCTGCAGGTGTTGTTGGAATTAGAATTTATTTTCCTGCGTTAGATATTAACTCTGATGGTGTTAATGAATATGGAGAAAACTTCAAGGACATTTATATAAGAGTAACTCCTAAAGAAGAGTTACTAATATCAGGTTTAAACAATAATGAAGAATTTGTTTACGATGGATCTTCGAAAAAACCAACAGGTACATTATTAATTGAAGATGATAAAGTAGATATTTCTGAATTAGAAGTATTATATGAGGGAGTAGGAACAACAAATTATAATAGTTCAAATCCCCCTATTAACGCAGGTGTATATAAAGTAACTTATAAAATTCCTGATAGTAATGAAAAATACTATGGAAGTGTAACTTATGTGTTTGAAATATTAAAATCAAATCCGGCTTATGTATTACCAACCAACTTATTTGGAATAGTTGGAAATCAATTGAATTCAATTTCTTTACCAGTTGGTTTTGCCTGGAAAAACGAAAATCATGTAATGGACGTTTTAGGAAATAGAATCTTCTTAGTAACATACACGCCACAAGATACTGACAATTACAACGTAATAGAAGATTTAGAAGTAATAGTTTATGTTAAAGGTTTATTTAATGTAAATACTAATAGTTTAGGAAATGGAAGTATTACACCAAGTGTTTCAGGAATATTAGAAGGTTCTACTATTACAATAAAGTTTACTCCAGACTTAAATTACATAATTGATGAAGTATTAGTTAATGGAAACCCAGTAACAGTTACAAATAATGAATTAATTATTGAAGTAAATGAAGATTTAAATATTGAGGTATCATTTAGAAAAATAACATTTATTGTTAATGTAATGGATTTTGATACTAAAGGATTAAATGTTAATCCTCATGGAACTACAGTAGTAGAACATGGTGATAATATAGATATATCAATCGAAGTTAAAGAAGGTTATAATTTATTATCAGTTAAAGTAAATGGAATTGATAAAAAAGATGACTTAGTAGAAGGCGTATTATCAATAGAGAATATAACATCTAATTACCAAATTGAAATCTTAGTAGAAAAAATTAAAGATACAATTGTAGAAGCACCTAAAAATGAAGAGCAAGAAATTGTTGAACCTGAAAAAGAAATAAAACCGGTTATTAAAAAACCAGTTGTAACTAAGCCTTCAAAGAAAGACGAAGATAAAAAAGAATTATCAGATTATAAAGTTCTTGAAGGAGCTGGTCAAAAGTTTATTACTAAGAGTAGCAAAGATGCTAAATTTAAATTTGACGCAGATTATGATCTGTTCTTAGAAGTATATGTTGATAATGAATTACTAGGTAAAGAAAATTATCAAGTATTAAAAGGAAGTACAGTTATAGTACTTAAAAAGAAATACTTAAATACTTTATCTGAGGGAACATATAATTTAAAAGTGTTATTTAAAGACGAAAGAGAAGCTAAAACAACATTCGTAATAGCAAATCAAAGCACCATTAAAGATAGTGGTAATAAAAGTTATATACTAGTAGCTATAATTGCTTTAATAGGAGTAATAACTACTGGAATAATTTATAAAAGAAAATCAAATTAAACAATTAAAACGAACTATATAAAAGTTCGTTTTTTTGTTTGAATTAATCGTTTATAATTTTTAAGATATTTTTTCTACTATAATTACATTTAAAGGATTATCGTTTACCATATACGTAATCTTTGATCCAACCTTTTGTTCATAAAGGGCTTTTCCCAATGGTGAATTAATTGATATTTCGTTTTTTTCTTGTGAATCCCCACCCACTAATTTAAAAGTATCTATATCTAATTCTTCTGAATCCAACACAAAGCCTATTTTAATAGTGTCATTTATATTTACAACATTATTTGGTAATTTTTTAGTTTTAATAATTTTGGCTGAATCTAGTTGATTTTGTAAAAATTGCATTTGAGATACTATTAATCGTTCGTTTGTTAATAACGTTTCAAACTCACTATTATCATGAGCTCCATCCCCTGTTGCATCTTGAAAAGATTTGGCTAGCTGTAAAGAATTAACATCATGTTTTTTTTGAAGTTCTTTCATCTTGTCTAATAACTTTTGATAACCTACTTCATCATATATATATTCTTTCATAATTAAAAATATACCCTCCCATAAATATCATTAAAACTTATTCAATATTATACTATATTTTTCATTTTGTAAAATTATAATACTATTACAAGAAAAAACCATTATAATTATGGAGTTAGCAATTATTATAATGATTAAAATTCCTTGACTTTTAGGTGTTTTTTTTATAATATAATGCTCTAAGGGGGACCTATGAAAGAGAAATTAAAAGAGTTTAAAGTTAAATTAAATCAAATTATAGTAAAGGCGATTTTTATACCATTACCTTTAACTTATACAAAACTAGGAATTAAATTCAGAAAGAAGATATCTCCTTTTTTAATTAAAGAGTTTAAAAAGACTTTACCACACGAAATACATTTACATAGACATGATTATGAAAAAGGTGAAAACCCAACGGTATATGCTGCTAATCATGTGTTTTTTGATGATATTGCATCTATTATGTGTGCAACTAATGATCATATGTTTTTAATAGCGGATAGTGATACTAAAAATGGTATATCCCCTCTTGATGCATTTGCATTATTATTAAAAGGAGTTTATTTTTTCCAAAAGGATAAAGATTTACAAAAACCTGGTGAAGTTCAAAAAATGTATAAAACTATTAAAAAATTATTAAATTATGGGGAAGATATATTATACTTCCCAGAAAGTACTTGGAACTTTATTCCAAATAAACCAATAAGAGCTGATTTACCTTGGGGTTTTATTAAAAATGTAGTTAATGAAGTAAATGCTGACTTAGTACCCGTTGCAATTGATTTAGTAAATGACACATATACTGTAAGTTTTGGCGAGAAAATTAAATTTACTGGTGATATTAGAGAAGATGCTAAAATTCTAAAAGATAAGATGGCTACACTAGTTTGGGAACTATTTGAATTAAAACCAAGATTGGTACGATCTGAAATAAAAGATGACGAATTAGATTGGTATGAATACATATTAGAAAAGTGTGGCGGAGAAATAGATCCCAAGATGTTTAATTTTAAACAAGAAGAAAAATGTGCTTTTAAAGGAAAGAATGATCCGGATGTAGATGAGACTGAAAGTGAAAAAGTTTCTTTAGATGAAGTTGTCGCTGGATTATACGGGATAGAACATCACACAATTTCAACTAGTTATGAAGGTTATCAACGAGTTAGAAAATTAAGTGATGAATGGAGCAGAAGTAGAAGAAGGTAATTAAATATCTTCTTTTTTTATGCTATAATATCTAATAGGATGGTAAGTTATTATGGCAAGACTTTATTTTCCACTTGCTACTCATGTTGTATCATTAATATTATTAATTATATTTTTTAGAAAACCAAAAATATCTAGTAGTGAAACTAGATTATTTGGTTACATGTTAGTTTTGAGTTATGTAGAGTCTATAATAGCGTGTACAATACAAGTTTTAACTTACAAGTTTTATATTAACCCAGAATTAATGGACTTTTTTCTAATCATCTTAAATAAACTATATTATGTTAGTCTTATATATTGGATTACATTATTATTTATATATATAACTAACATAAATTATAAAAAGAAACGATACTTAAAATTTAGAAATTCCACCCTAACATTTACAGGAATAGTTACAATGCTACTTTCTTTCGGGGGATTAAGAATAGTTGAACATAACGGCATGTTAGACGTTGCCGGTTTATCAGTAATTATTTTATACGTTGTATTAGTCTTGTATATAGTAATGGCTTTTGCAATTGTTTTAGTAAACAGAAATAAAATTAACGTAAAAACTCTTCCTTTTTTCATGTTCTTCTTGATGATGGTTTTTACTTTTATTTTAAGATTTGTATACCCTGATTTGGATTTAGCATCTTCAGTTATAGTTTATGTTAATTTAATAATGTTTCATACAATTGAAAATCCTGATGTTAAATTATTAAAACAAATGGAAGAAGCTAAAATTTTAGCGGAAAAAGCTAATTACTATAAAACATCATTTATTTCTAACATGTCACATGAAATTAGGACCCCTCTTAATGCTATTGTAGGTTTAAGTCAAATTAATTTAGATGAAGAAGACAGTGATGAAATAAAAAGAAATTCTGAGGACATATTAAATGCTTCTAATATTTTACTTGATATTGTCGGAAACATATTAGACATATCAAAAATAGAAACCGGTAATATCGAGATTATAAACAATCCTTATAACTTTTATGAATTAATAGAAAATATTGAATCTGTAGTTAAACCCAAATTTACAGAAAAAGACATTAAATTAAATACAGAAATTGCTCCAGATATACCTGAATTATTTGGGGACAAAACAAACATGAAAAAGATTATTATAAATCTTTTGAGTAACGCAGTTAAATATACTGATGAAGGACATGTTGATTTTAGAATAGATTCTTATGTGCAGGATAATGTATGTAAATTAATAATTTCTGTTGAAGATACAGGGCGAGGAATTAAAAGTGATGAATTAGATGTTTTATTTGAAAAATTTAGTAGATTAGAAAGAGATAAAAATTCCACAATTGAAGGAACTGGATTAGGACTTGCAATAACTAAGGCGATTATTGATGAAATGGGTGGACATATAACAGTTCAAAGCGTGTATCAAAAAGGATCTAAGTTTACCGTAAAATTAAATCAAAAAGTTAATAACCAAGCAATGCCACAAACAAATATAAATGTAAAAGAAGAAAAAAGAGTTTATTTTCCAAATAAAAAAATATTGTTAGTAGATGATAATAACTTAAATTTAAGTGTAGGAGAAAAATTCTTGTCTACATATGGTGTTGAGACAGTTACAGCGACAAGCGCCAAAGAAGGTCTAAAAATTATAGATGAAACTAAAGATTTTGATTTAATAGTATTAGACGAGATGATGCCGGAAATGACGGGATCTGAAATGATGCAAATATTAAAAGAACAAGAGTATGATAAACCTATTATTGTCCTTACGGCTGATGCTGAGAGTGAATCTGAAGATAAGTACCTTTCAAGAGGTTTTGATGATTACTTGAAAAAACCAATTGAAAAAAGAGAACTTGAAAATATTTTGAAAAAGTTTTTATAAATTTGCTTTTGCTATTTATATTTAATCGTGATATTCTATTAATTAGGAAAGGATTTTATTATGAAAAAAACTGTTATTTTTTCAACTTTAGCTGTATTTTTAGTAATTGGTTTTATAATATTAATTAATTCAAACAATAAAACATCGATTGAAATTGGTGAATATTTAAATTTAGAAATCGAATACGAAGATTTGGTTATTGATGAAAAAGAATTAGATGAAAGAATGAAAGAAGAATTAACTGAAAAATTAGAATATACAACAGTTAAAAATAGAGGGGTTAAAAAAGGTGATGTAGTTAACATTGACTTTGAAGGAAAACAAGATGGGGTACCATTTGATGGCGGTAAAAGCGAAGATTATGATTTAGAAATAGGATCGGGTGCCTTTGTACCAGGCTTTGAAGACCAACTTATAGGAATGAAAGTAGAAGATATTAGAGATATCAATATTACTTTCCCAGAAGAATATCATAGTGAGGAATTAGCAGGACAAGAAGTTGTATTTACGGTAAAATTAAACGCAATTAAAGTAAGAGAAAAACTTCCTAAAATTACCGATAAACTTGTTAAAAAGTTAACAGATGGAGAATTTAAAACAATATCTAAATTTAAATCATACTTAAAAGGAATTATGCAAGAAGATATTGATCAAAGAAATAATCAAAATAAAGAAGAAGCATTATGGAAAGCTATTATGGATAATTCTAAAATTGAAAAGCTTCCAAATAAAAACATTAAATATTATGAAAAAATGTTTAATGATTATTACGAAGGTTATGCTGCAAACTTTGAAATGGATTTAGAAACCTTTGTACAACAGTACTTAAATTCTGATATGAAAGAATTTAAAGAAGAAAAAGCGAAATATGCAAAAAATCATGTTTCTAAATATGAATTATCTAAAATAATATCTAAAAATGAAAATATTACTTTTACAGAAGAAGAATTTGAAGATCATCTTGAAAAGTATAATTACAACGTAGAAGAAATAGAAGAAAGTAAAAGTTATATTGAAAATGAAGTATTATATGAAATTATAACAATGTTCTTATTAGAAAACACAACATTTATATAAAATAAAAACAGTTTTAATCAAACTGTTTTTTATTTGGAAGGCTTTTCAAAGTCTTCTTTTTTTAATCTATAATCTCTACTAAATTCAATATCACCAAAATAGGTAAAACCCACCTTTTCGAATAAATAATGAGCACCTAAACTATCTATATCTATTAGGTCTCTAACTTCATCATAACCGCTATTAAAAGCCTCTTTGATTAGCTTAATTAACGCTTCTTCACCATATTTGTTTTTTCTTTCATTATAATGAATTATTATACTCAAATATACAAAATTATCTTCTTCGTTTCTATAAGCAACTTCCCCTACTGGGGCATTTGTTCTATTATCATAAATATATCTGTAAAAATATTTGGGGTCTTTATTTTTAATCCACTTGGTGTACCAAGCATCCCATTTAGACTCTGGAAAATCAATTGTGCCACCATATCTCCAATTGTATTCCATTGTTTTTTCATCTGCCAACAAATTCTTTCTATAAATTAATTCTTCATATCTTGGTTCTTTTAAATATACTTTCTTCATTTGTCCTCCTTGTTATAAACTTCTAAAATCTGTAACATTTCCTGAACTATACCCTTTTTATCACCATATTTAATTGCGTTATTTATTAACATCTCTTTTAAATCATTAAACTTCACTTTAATTATTTTAAAATTCTTGCTTTGTTCGTTCTTTGTTAAAGTCATTTCATCGTGATTAGGTTCTTCATCGGTAAATATTTCATAATAATAGATTATAACTTTTTTATTTCTATCTTTTTCTGGGTGATCTTTAAAATACATTATTAATTGTGCAAATGGTTCAAGGTCCATCTTACTAATATCAATCCCTGTTTCTTCTTTTATTTCTCTTTTAATTGTATCTTTTATCCCCTCTTGCATTTCTTTTTTACCACCAGGAAAATGATATTCATTTATAACTGAAGCTAATAATATTTCTTCGTTTGAATTTAACATCAATGCTTTAACCTTGATTGTAATATCAGTTATATCTTCGTCTTTTAAATTATTATAATTATTAACAATAATGTTCATAGTTACCTCTATCCCATTATAGCATCTTTAAAACTCTATGTAATATTTTAATTATTTGATATAATTTATAAGCAAATAGAAATTAATTAGGAGATGATAATTATGAAAATAGTTGGAATAGTGGGAAGTTTAAGAAAAGATTCATACAATAAAGTTTTAATAAACAAATTTGCTGAGTTATTACCCGCTGACATAGATTTTAAAATTACCAGTATAGGTAAACTGCCTTTGTTTAATGAAGATATAGAATTTAACAAAATCGATGCAGTAGAGTCATTTAGAAAAGATTTAAATGAAGCAGATATAATTATTATATCTTCACCAGAATATAATTATTCTATACCAGGAGTATTAAAAAATGCACTTGATTGGGCTTCTAGAGGTGAAGAGTTACCTTTTCTTAATAAAAAGGTTGCAATAATGAGTTCGTCAAATGGCAGATTTGGAGGCATTAGAATGCAAGCCCATCTAAGACAAGTTTTACTTTCTTTAAATGCAAATGTTTTAAATAGACCCGAAGTAATTATAAATAATATAGACGATAAAGTTGATAACTTAAATCATATAACAGATGAGCGAACTATTAGATCATTACAAAGATTGATAGATACAATAATAAAATAAAGTATAGCATACTTTATTTTTTATGTTATAATAATTGACACTTCGGGAGGATTTGGGATGAACAAAGCATTAAAATTTTATTTGGTAACTAATTGTTTAAAAAATATTGAAAGAACCGGATGGATTTATTGGAATATTCCTAAAAAAAGATTAGAAAGTATTGCCGAACATATATTTGGGACTTGTATGCTTGCTATAGGAATAGATTCTGAATATGATTTAGATATAGATATCAATGTAGTTTTAAAAATGTTAATATGTCACGAACTAGAAGAAATAGTTATTGGAGACAACACCCCTTTTGATTCAATGACCGAAGAAGAAAAGTTAGATTTAGGTAAAAAAGGCGTTGAGGTTGTATTAGAAGATTTAATAAAAAAAGATGAGTATATAGCTTTGTTGGATGAATTTAATGAAGGAGAAAGTAAAAATGCTAAATTTGCCTTCTATTGCGATAAATTAGAATGTGTCTTGCAAGCTAATGTATATGACAGCACTCTTAATGTTAGTGTAAGTGGTGCTTCACCAATATTATTAAATGACGAGACTATTATCAAACTAAGAGAAGAAGGATATAATACTGTTGGAGATATTTTTATTGAATACGACATGAGAAAAAGAGACTACAGTCAATTACCTCCTTTTCAAGAAATAATTGAAGAGTTAAGAAAAAATAATATAGGTGAGGTATTAAAAAGATAAGTAAATACTTATCTTTTTTGTTGTCCTAATTTGTTTTTCATATAACCAACCATTGTGTTTCTTTCAATGGCGGACCTTTGTTTTAAAAAAGCGGCTAACCCATCATAATCTCTTTGTACAATATATCTATAAAACAAGTCATTATCTTGATCAGTTATTATAACTGGAGCTTTATTATTTTTAAGTAGATTAGAGTTTAATAATAATTTTGTTATTCTTTTATTTCCGTCTTCAAATGGGTGTATTCTCATTAACTCAATGCATAGTCTTGCTTCTCTTTCAAATATATCCAAAATATTCCACATATTATAATAATTATCTAAAATAGAGTATATAGCCATTCTTATTTCATTTGGAGGTACAGGGTCAAATTGTGCTCCTGATAATACGTTAATTCGTCTAAAACCATGTAATCCAAAGTTTTTATTTACTTTATTACCTAATTCTTCAATATCAAAATAATTGAAATCATTCTCTAATTCTAATAACCAACAAAAAGCTTCTTTTAAAACTTCTTTTTCCATTTCACGTGCTTCGTCATTTGAAAAACCTTCAATTTCCACAGAAGCATATATAAAGCGTTCTATATAAAATTCTAAATAAAACTGAAATAATTCTTGGTTATTTAAAAGTGATTCGACCATTTATTCTCCTTTTACTGAATATCGTCTAATCTAAGACCTTCTTCATATATCATATCTTTGAATTCTTCTTTAAAGCGTTCTATTTCTTTTTTCTTTGCATCTTCGTATATATTCTTAGCATTATATATAGCTTTATAAAAATGAATTAAAGTCGCTTCATTCTTATTATCATATAACGCAAATGTTAAAGCACTAGATACAATTGTAAGTGCTATATCTGGATATCTAGCCGCTATTTCATATACTCTTTTATATTCATCTGTCATCTCAACTATAAAAGCCATTATTTTCTCAACTATATATGGGGCATATTTAACTTTCACTCCAACTTTTTTTTCAAGTTTAGGTAAAGTTCCCATTAGTATTTTAACAGTTGTAGGTTGATCAGTCTCGATCACGTCAACTTTTTGAAATCTTCTTAAGAAAGCTCTATCTCTTAATATATATTGTCTATACTCGTCTGTTGTTGTTGCCCCCATCATCTTTATAGTTCCGCGGTCTAACCCTGCTTTCAACATATTAGCAAAATCTAAGCCACCTTCTTTATTAACTAAAACATGAGTCTCATCTATAAATACAATGGTCTTATCTTTTTGTTCTAATTCTCTAACTAATAAATCAATTCTATTTTCAATTTGATCTTCGGTCTTTGTTTGACCTATTAAACTAGTAATATTGATTTTAATAACTTCCCACCCTTTTAAAGCATCTGGGACTTCCCCTCTTTGTATTTTATACGCAACGCCTTCAACTATAGCTGTCTTACCTATACCTGGTTTACCGACTAAAAGAACACTTTTTTCCGGAGACATTAAAATAAGTAAACATTCTTTAATTTCTTTATCTCTAGCAATCGCCGGATTAGTAATATACTCAGCTTCGGTTAAATTAGTTCCATACCTATCTAAGATACTTATAGGATATAATTCTTCTGGCATTTTATCACCTAATAAAATTATAGCATAAAAAAAGATATTCGTTATTAATATCTACTCTTTGACAACTTTATTACAAAAAATGGCGCCTGTTGTAGGACTCGAACCTACGACCTAACGGTTAACAGCCGTGTGCTCTACCGACTGAGCTAAACAGGCGCAATCTAATTATATAAAATACACTATATAAAGTCAAACATTTTAGCGTATTTTTATACTTCTTGAACTACCGCAATAATCATAGGTTTAGATTCAGTTTCTTGGTATAAAAATTTGCTTAATTGTTCTCTTAATTCAAATTTAATACTATTAAAATCTACAAACTTTGGATTAATATGCTTTTCAATGATATTTTGACTAATTTCTTTAATTTCAGATATTAAATCAAATGATTCTTTTATATAAATAAAACCTCTTGTTACAACTTCTGGTCCAACTAATATAGTTTTTTCTTTTTTATCAATTGTTGCACTAATTAAAACTATTCCACTTTCAGATAACATTTCTCTATCTTTAATAACTAAGTTACCCACATCATCACTACTTTTACCATCAATTAACACATCATCAACTGGTGTAGTGACTACTTTTTCTGTTAAAATCTTATCTTTAATAGTTATTTTTTCGCCATTTTGTTTTAAAATTATATTTTCTGCTGGGATACCCAACGCATGAGCATGGTTTGCATTTCCTACCATATATCTATACTCGCCTCTTGTTGGAATATAATATTTTGGGTTTAATAATTTTATCATTAACATTAAATCTTCACTAGATGCATGATGACGAATAGTTTTTTCTCTAGGGGTACTTATAACTTTACAGCCATACATCGCTAATTCATTTTCTAATCTTACTAATAATTTTTCTGAACTATCAAATCTAGGTTCAGCAAACACTACGGTGTCATCTTTTTCCAGCGTAATAAACTTATCATAACCTTTTAACAGTTTATTTAAGTGAGCATAAGGATTCGCTCTATCATCTGCAACTAAAATAATCGCATCTCTTTCCTTTAGGTTACTCAAATCTCCAACTAGTTCCTCTTCATACTCTAAATAACCTTCTTTTGTAGCAAAATCGACGATATTTTGAAGCTTTTTACCCATCACGACTACTTTACGATGTTTATTGGCAAGAGCCGCAAATATCTCCTTAATGGTATAAATATATTCGGGTAAAATCGAAAATATTATTCTTCCTTCGTTGTTATTAATAACATCTAAGAAAAAATCAAACAAATGATGATTTGGAGAAGTATGTCCTACTTTTTCTGAGAATGTTGATTCAGATAGCAAAGCTAATACCCCTTGTTTACCTACATAAGCTATTCTTCCTAAATCCATATCAAATTGTTTATTCATCAATGGATCTATTATGAAATCACCTGTATAACATATTGCTCCATCTTTAGTATTTATTACATACATCACTGCATCTGGTATATTAACCGATACAGAAATTGGAAATATTGAATTTTCACCAAAGTTAATTTTCCTATGTGGCAATATCTCCACTATATTTTTTTCATTTACACCATCTTCTAATAATGAAAACTTAGTAAACTTAGTCGCATGAATTTTTAAATTAGGTAATGCTTCTAATAAGTCTTTTACCCCACCCATGTTTTCTTTATGACCACTTGTTAAAAACACTCCTCTAATTTTAGATTTATGTTTTATTAAATAATTAAAATCCGGAATAATATAATCTATTCCCAATAAATTTCCACTTGCATATTTTAGACCACAATCAAAAACAAAAATATCGTTATCAATTTCTACAATATATAAATTCTTTCCATTTTCATCAAGTCCGCCCAATGCAAAAAAACTAATTTTACTCATACATCACCTCAAATAAATATTTAGTAAGTTCTTTCGTTATTTAATTATAACAAAAAGAGCCTATATTAGCAATGATATCAGCTCTTTTCGAATATATATATTACCACTAATTTTATTACATTTCTTTCTTTTTGTTAGATGATAAAAATGTAATTTTCTCCACTATAACTTCTGTTATAAATCTAGTTTCTTTTTCTTCTGTTTCATAACTTCTAGATTCTAATCTACCTTTAATACCTACAACATCTCCACATTTACAATATTCACAAGTATTAGCAGCTAAATTGTTCCATAAAACACATCTAATAAAGTCTGTTTCGTATTCATTATTTGAATTTTTATAATTTCTTGTTACAGCTAAATTAATAACTGTTCTTTTTTTATCGTTTTTATTATTTGTTATTTCTGGATCTTTAGTTAATCTTCCAACTAATATGACGTTATTCACCATGATGCCTCCTTCCATTAAAAAATTAGCATTTTTCTTTTTTGTAGTCAAAACACTAATTTTTAATATTGGCTTAATGATTTTAAGTTTTTAAAAGGTTAATAATTATCTATAAATATAATTAAAGCATCTATTACTTTTTTCAAATTATCAAAATTTAATCTATAATTCGCATTAATTTCTAATTGCATTACTTCTGATAAAGAAGATTTATAAATTTCTTTAGTAACTGGTCCACCCTTGAATTTTGAATTAATTGTTATATTTGGGATTTGAACTTCTTGAAAAGCTCTTAATAAGTTTTCTACTGTTGTTTCTTTTGCAGTAGTGCCGTCTAAAGTTCCAATATCCACATCAAACTTTCTGGTGTTTTTTGCACCATGAATATCTAAAACTAATTTAACATTATTATCCCTTATATATTTAACTAGATTTTTTGTGTATATTTCAGTACTTAATAAATCGGTATTATTAATAAATACATGGGTTTTACAATATTCATGCAAAATTAATGATATTGCCTTAGTGTATGGTTCACGTGGTTTCGACTCACCATTAACATGAAGTTTCAAAACATGCGGTGCACTAATTAAAACTGGAACTGATCCACTCTTAATATATATATCGTCTGTTAAATCTAAATATTCAAATTTATTTATATACTTTTCTAAAGCTGTTTTCATATCGTTTTACTCTTTTAATAATCTATTTAGTTCAACAGCATATTCTAGAGGTAAACTTTTTTTAAATTCTTCAACAAATCCTAGTATTAATAACTCTTTGGCGGACTCTTCACTTAATCCTTTACTTTTTAAATAAAACAATTTTTCTGCACTTACTTTAGATATAGTTGCTTCATGTTCAATATACGAATTTTCATTTTCAGTAATATTTGTCGGATATGTATTACTAATAGATATATCATCTAACATTATTGTTTCACAATTAACTCTAGCAACACTTTTTTCAGCATCTTTTGTGATTCTAACTAACCCACGATAATTACTAATTCCACCGTGTTCTGATATTGATTTACTTAATATATTACTTTTCGTATGCTTACCTATATGAATCATTTTAGCTCCTGCGTCTAAAATTTGATCCTCTTTAGCATAAGCTATACTTATCGAGTTTCCTTTTGAATAATCACCCTTTAATATACAAGCTGGATATTTCATTGTAATGCCACTTCCAATATTACCGTCTATCCATTCCATCTGACCTGATTCTTCAACTAATGCACGCTTAGTTACTAAATTATAAACATCTTTAGACCAATTTTGAATTGTTATATATCTACATTTTGCGTTTTTTCCTACATATATTTCTACTACTCCGGCATGTAATGAATTAATAGCATAGTTTTTAGCGGTACATCCTTCTATATAATCTAACTCCGAGTCATCATCTACTATAATAATTGTTCGCTCAAATTGTCCTAGTGATTTAGAATCAATTCTAAAATAACTTTGCAGAGGCCTATCTAATTTAGTGTTAGGAGGTATATAAATAAAAGATCCCCCACTCCATACAGCGCCATTTAACGCAGTAAATTTGTTTTCATCATATTTTACTAAATCATTGAAATACTTTTTAAATAAATCAGGATATAATTTTAAGGCATCATCGGTACTAGTAAATATTACCCCATCATCGTCTTTTTTCTTCGAATATATAACTTCACTATCTAATTGGTTAGTAACTCCATGTAAGTATTCCTCTTCGGCTTTAATGACCCCTAAATTATCAAAAGTTTCTTTTACCGTACAATCAACACAACACCAATTATCGGTCATTACTTCACTTGTATCTTTATAATATAGTATTTTATCAAAATCTAATTCTATCTTAGGACCGAACTTAGGTAAATCCAAATCTAAAAAACTTTCATACGATTTAAGTCTGAAATCTAGCATCCATTTGGGTTCTTTTTTTATATTGGAAATATTAATAATTGTATCTTTACTCAATCCTAGCATAGCCATCACTTCCTAATAATACAATATATTCAATATAAAAACAATTGAACATAATTTGTATATTTGATATTATTAATATACTAGGAGTCAAAATGAGTAATCAAGAATATTTGGAAAAACTAAAAAATGAAAAAGAACATTTCGAATTAGAAGGCGAAACTATTTTTGCATATCCAAATATTCAAGAATTATCTATTAACAACGAGTATTTAACATATAAAACATATCAGCTTAATATTAATGGACTAGAATTATATTTACTTGATCCAATATTATTTAAGTTTGAGGTAAATGAAATATTATTTGTACTTAAAAACTCCGTAATTAATTTAAGACAACCTGATTTTATTGACAAGGAAATTGAATACTTATATTACTTAGAAAAGTTAGATGAGTTAAATGATGAAAACAAACAATATATATTTAAATATATGGACGACTTTTATAAAAAACAAAACATAGTTAAAAAGTATAACTATGACGAATTAAGAAACGAAATAAATGAAAGAATTTTGCCGATAAGTGCAGCATACTTAGACGAAGAAGATAAAACAAGCAACTATCATAAACCCGCTGCATATTATATTAGGCATTTAGACGATGTATATAATGAAACTCAAAGGGAAACTACTAAGATGTCTTATTCTGGTCCAAGACTTGTTAGAACAGATGGTAGTATTAGAACTAACTCCTACGAAATAGATAGTTGGAGTGAAGCTGGATTTACCAACACGCTCATCCTTGTAGGAACTACACTCGCCATTGGTATAGGCTTAGCAGTATTCATGATTTTAAGATAAAAAAACTGGTTATTTCAACCAGTTTTTTCCTTCTACCATTCTCGCTACTAACATAGATGCGGATGAGTCTCCTACAACGTTTAATAATGTTGCTGGAGCGTCAATTATTGTCGCTACCACTGTTAGCATTAATAATGCACCACTTGGGTAACCTAACATTGTTATAATTAACATTTCTGATATAGTACCGCCACCTATAGGAACAGCCGTAATTAGTAATGTTGCAATTAAAGCAACGCCTAATATTTGTAATGTTCCTACATTTGATCCAAATAAAGTTGCTAAGAACATAATTTTAAATACACTACCAATATTTGATCCATCTTTATGGAAGCTTGTACCTAATGAAATTGTTGTATCGGCAATATCTGCTGGTACACCAATATTTTTAGCACAATCCATATTAGCTGGAATACTTGCTGCTGATGAACAAGTTCCTAGTGCTGTAAGTGTTGATGGAACAACATTTTTCCAAAAAGCTTTGACTCCCTTTTTACCTGCAGCAATGTATGCATACAATGTATATACAATAAAGTAGAATAAAAACGCAATAATTGTATAATATATAAACGTTCTTAAATAACCCTCTATTACCATACTACCTAAAGTACCAACTTGTGCTGCAAAATAACAACCTAATCCTATTGGAGCATAATACATAATTATATTAACAAATTTTAATACAACATCCATTAATGACTCTAATAACTCTGCTGTTTTCTTACCTTTTGTGCCTGCCATATTAACAGCAGATCCAAACATTATAGATACTACTATTAATGCAATAATGTTATCTTTTGTTAAAAGATCTTTAAAATCAGATACCGATACCGCATCAACAGTTCTTTCTAACAAGTTTAGTTCAACATCTTCTTCCACCACTGTGGTATCAAGAGTTTCTAATATTTTAGCTGTATCTGCTTTTTTAATTAATGGTACATATTTTGTTGCAACGATACCAACTAGTACTGCGACAACAGATGTAACAATAAATACAACTACTACACTTGTCAAAACCTTTCCTAACCTCTTAGGTTGTTTCATCTTTGCTAAAGATGAAGATATAGATAAAAATATTAATGGAACAATTGTAATTAAAAGTAAGTTTAGGAATAAATCACCTAATGGACTTACAATAGCGGCTTTTTCTTTAAAAATAACACCGGCAAGTGCTCCAACAATAATTCCACCTAATAAAATTAAAGTAGATTTGTAGCTTTTTAAAACTTTTCTCATACTTCCTCCTTCATTTATACATTATAATATGAATACTAAACAATTATAACAATCACAAATCCACACATATTTTTTGTATATTCAAAAATCCACACTTGTGGTATAATATACGCATGAAGAAATTTGTAAAATTAAATAATAATGATGATCATTTATCATTGGGTAATTTTTTTAGGCTTATAAAAGAAGAAACCAAAAATAAGATATCGGCGGTACAAACAGAATTATTTTCGGTGTTATTTAAAGTTGATAACATTAACGATACCACAATAAACAATTACTGTGTTGGATACAGAACAATCGGCAACGATTACAAACAACAATATTTGAATTATATTAAAAAATATAAAAACGATAGCTATGTTTTACTTGATATTATTTTAAATCTAACATTTATTATGGAAGGAAATGTTTCAACGTTTGATAATGAATTAGATAAATCAAATTACATAAACAAATCAAGTTCAGTTAAAAATTTAATAACTAAACTTTATAACATCGCTAAAAACGATAAAACAATTAATAGTGAGACTTTAAAAAAGCTAACTGAATATAAAGATAACGATAAAATTCTTTTTGTAAGTGAGGTAATATTTTATATTGTTTTATATAAAAAACAACCTATATATGAAAAAGATTTAAAAAAAGAAGCTATAGAACACTTTTTATATAATACAGAAATTTCAGTTAAAGAATTAGAAGATTTTTTAAATATTAAGTTTACCGAGGGAATTAGTCATCATCATTCTTTTAAAAAACTAGTTGAAAAAAACAATCCTTATGCTGCATTTGAACTAGGCATGGAAGAATACAGAGGAAACATTATTGGATACCCTAGATACCAGAAAAGTTATAACTACTTTTTAATAGCTGCCGAGTACAACCACCCTGCTGCCAATCATATGTTGGCTCGTTTATTAATAAATGAATTAGTTGGAACATTAAAAGAAGAAGATTGTTTAATGGCGTATGACTATTTAAAAAAAGCTATAAAATATGGCAGTGTCGCGGCAATTAATACTCTTGGCTTAATGTATTTAAGAGGAATCCCCCCTTTAAAAAAGGATGTTAAAAAAGCCATTATTGAATTTGAAAAAGCAGCAGAGGAAGATTATGCATATGCGCTTAACAATTTAGGATTAATACATGAACAAAAGAAAAAAATGGATAAAGCCGTAGAATACTATGTTAAGAGTTCAAACACAGGAGAAAGTTGGGCTTCTAATAAAATCGGAGAGTTATATAGAACTGGTACATATTTTGATAAAGACTTAGATAAGGCATATCATTATTATTTATTAAGTAGCGATACCGAAATATCTAATGCTTGTTATTACAGTTATTATAATCTATCAAAATACTATTATTTAAATAAAGAGTCCAATTATTATAATAAAGAAAAAGGAATTGAACATTTAAATATATCGTCCAAATATAATATCTTAGAGGCTAGTATAGAGTTATTATATATATACACGGATGAATATTTAATAAAAAAAGACAATTACACAAAACAATTAATATACTTAATCATTAATAAAATAGAGACTCATAATGATTACAATAAAGAATATAAAAAGATTATCGATGATAATCTTAATAAAATCAAAAATAAGCCTTCAATTAATATAGATACAATAATCAATTAAAAAATGACTTTAGTCATTTTTTTCATATAAGTATACACTTAGCGGATCTATTAATTCTAATATACCATGTATATAGAAGAAGAAACCTAACACTAACACCTGAACATCCGCTGTATAATAAAAATTAATTGTAGTTAAAACACCGGTTAAAATAAATAATACTAATGTAACTATTCTAATTTTCCATACTTTACTATTTCTATCATGATAATAATCACATTTTTTAAGTTTAATTAGAGACATGAATATTACCCAGATAAATAACGCAACAGCTAAATTACTAGGTGTACCAGTAATATCCATCTTATAAGCAACAATAATACCTATTATAGATGCAATACTCGTAAATAATCCTTCATAGTCTTTATCTTTATAAGTATGAACAAACTGAAGTCCGTTAATAACTGCATAAAATATTAATATAGATATTAAAATAATCTTAATATCCTCAATTGCCATGAGTGGAAAAACCATCACAATTGCTCCGCTTATGATTAATACAATCGCTGTTATTAAATCAACTAATTGTTTTTTATTCATATATCCTCCTAAAATGGTGCCGATTAACAGAATCGAACTGTTGACTAACCCTTACCATGGGCTTATTATACCATTTAACTAAACCGGCCTAAATATATTATACAAATATTTCATAATACTTTCAAGGCATTAAAAAAATCACCTAAGTGATATTTAAAATGGTGCCCACGGCCGGAATTGAACCGGCACGAGCTATAACACCCGCAGGATTTTAAGTCCTGTGCGTCTACCTGATTCCGCCACATGGGCAGGCACAGTCTTAAATTTCATTAAGACTAATTAATTATAATATGTTTTTAGTTATTTATCAATACGTAACCATTATTTTCTTTGATTTTACATTAAGCCCCTTAAATATGGGAAATAGTTGACATAAGTTTTTTTTATATGATATAATTTATTTGGCCATGGAGGAATACCCAAGTCTGGTTGAAGGGGTCGGTCTTGAAAACCGAAAGGTCGGGCAACCGGCGCAGGGGTTCGAATCCCTTTTCCTCCGCCAGTTTTTTAATATCGCGGGATGGTAGCAGTTTGGTAGCTCGTCGGGCTCATAACCCGAAGGCCGGGGGTTCAAATCCCTCTCCCGCAACCAATTTGGTCCCGTAGTGTAGCGGTTAACATGTCTGCCTGTCACGCAGAAGATCGCCGGTTCAATTCCGGTCGGGACCGCCATTAGGCTTCATAGCTCAGTTGGTAGAGCAGAGGACTGAAAATCCTCGTGTCCGTGGTTCAATTCCGCGTGGAGCCACCAAATAAAAAAATAGATTAAAGTTTAATCTTTTTTTAATGTTTATGTTATAATTGAGTAGTGATATTATGGAAGAAAAAATTTTAAAAGCGATTGAAAATATTAGACCTTATTTAAACATGGATGGTGGAGATGTTGAGTTTATCAAATATGAGGATGATTATGTATTTGTTAAACTAACTGGTAGATGTGCTGGATGTCCTATGCAAGATGTAACTCTTAACAATATGTTATATGAGTTTATAAAAAATGAAATACCTAATTTAAAAGGTGTAATAAACGTAACTATATAAAAAGAATAAGTTTTAACTTATTCTTTTTTTTCTAATTTAATTACCATTGCGTCGAATACATTTTCACAAGCTTGTAAGAACGATTCTTTCATTTCTTTATATGGATCTTCTGCATCTCCCGCTATTGTTGGTCCAAAGTTTGTTTCAGGTGCAACTGGCACTGGTTCTGCTGCTGGTACATCTATATCAGCTACATTTGGTATTTCAGGTAATGCTGATGTTTGAACTTCTGGAACTGGCGTTGGTTCAACTACTGGTACAGGATCAACCACTGGAATTGGTTCCGGTGTTGGTGTTGGTTCAGCAACAGGAATCGGCTCTGGTGTTGGTGCTGGTTCAGCAACAGGAATTGGCTCCGGTGTAGGCGTTGGTTCAGCAACAGGAATTGGCTCTGGTGTTGGGGTAGTTACCGGTACAATTGGTTCATGTACTGGCGCTTCTTCTACAGGAGCTCCATCTACTTTATAATTTGTTTTTAACGCATCAAATGATTGGATAGGTAATGTTAATTGAGTAAAATAAACATCTGCAGCTCCTAATTCGTTAGGCATTGTTACAAACTGCATTTCTGTGCCTGCAATTACATTTTTTAAATGTTCTTTTACTTGTTGCCATTCTCCTTGATCTTCTATTTTTATTAATTTATCATCCATTACTTTAGATACTAAAATTATAGGTAAACCCATATTACCTAAATTTTCGTCATCAAATACAACATATTTTCCCTCAGGAGTTTGAAAAGCATTTATTAATTTTTTCTCCAAAACGCTTCCTGAGTCTAAATTCAACTTAATTTTACTCACATTAATCAATCCCTTCTACTATAATTTAGTATAGCATATCAACTTTTATTTTTCAATTTTTTTAATATAAAAAATTTGCACCCTAAAGGGCATCTTTCCTCGACATACTTCTCCATTTTTTCATAATTATTATATTGTTTAAATTTACCATTGGATCTCTTACAAAAACCTTTCAATCTAAGCTTTCCGTATGACCAATCTCCAAGCACATAATCAAAATCATTAAAATAATCAGTAAATAGACTTTTTACCTCTTCTAAATCAAAAGAATTCTCGTCGTCTCTTTCAAGTTCATAATTTATATCATTAAGAATTATTTTCATTATAATACCCACATAGCTAATACTGTTAGTCCCATTATTATTGTTGAAATAACACTCATAATTAACAAAATATCAACATATCCATTACCAGATGTTATTTTAGTGTCTTTATTGAAAAACTCATATAACGCTTTTTCAAATAAATATTCAAAGTTAACTGCATTTTTATTAACTTCTAATTTTTGATAAACTTTATTATTTATTTCATCAACATCTTCAGGTGCCAACAATTTTACCATTGTATAATTTTCATCTATTACTTTATATGCTTCTGGAGGTAATAGCTCCTTAGGTATTGATTTAACTCTTTCCATATTTAATTTGTTTTTATGGTGAAAATATCTTATTATTTCAAATTCATCATCAGAATGTAAAAAATTATAAGCGATTTTACCCTCGTCTTTTGACATAGGAGTGTATAAAAGATTTAAAAATTCTTCTTCATCCTCATCACTTATAGTATGTTTTGTTTTCTTAGCCATGTACATATCTACTAATATTTTTTCTATTTTAGTAAAACTCGGATTTGGCTTAACGTCATTTAAAATATTATTATAACAATTTACAAATTCTTCTTTAAAATTATTTACCTTAGCTTCTTCTAAACCAAACTTTAATAAATTAGTATGAAATAGCTTTTCATCTTGGGTTATATAAGGATTTTCAATATCTAATTTTCCATATATAAAAGCCAAAGTTTTTAAAACTTCATTTAAAAAATCATGTTTGTTATTATCATTATTTAAAAAATTGTTAATTGATTTATCAAATACTTCGTTTATAAACATATTTCTCCTAACTCATTATTGATTTTACAAATATTATTATTCCCGCTACAAAAGCTAATAATATTAAATACAACAATATTTCTTTAAATTTATTCTTTTTAGGTTGGCCTTCATCTAGTGTTTCAAAATCTTTAGTACTAAATTGAGTGCTCTTTGAAAAAAACGTTTGTTCTATTTTAGTATCGTTTTTCTCGGGTTGTTTAATTTCTCCAAATACCTCAGTTTCACCATCACCTTTTAAATCACTAAACAATCCTGTGCTTTCTGTTAATGTTTTTTGCTCATTTATTGTTATTGTATTTATTAAGTCTTGTAAATCCTCTTCTTTTATCTCAGATGTTTCTAAAACATTAATTTGTTTTAATATATCGTACTGTGTATCTCTTAACTTTTTAGTTCGGTCTTCTTCATAGTCTAGGGGCTTGTCTTCCCTAGCTCTAGTTAATATTGCATTAATATCATATTCTTTAGTTATGTCTTCTTCAAAGTATGGTTCGTTATCTTCTTCTAGCCTAATACTTCTTCTTTTTGGCATTTCTTTATATCTTGTGTCTAAAATAGCCTTTATCTTTTCTACGTTGATTTCATCTTTGTTTTCACCAAGTATTGTTGCATTACTAGAAATATCAAAGTTTTCTAATTCTGTTCGATGTAATTCTTTATATAGTAATTCATTTTTTTTTAACCTTGATAATGATTCTCTTTCCGCACTATTATATTTAGACATTCTACTTGCCATAATAACGTACCATCCTATAAAAATAATACCATAGTTTACACTTTTTTTAAACTTTATTATTGCTTCCACATAAATAGTTTACTATAATTAGACAAGGAGGATATATGAAAAAACTAGTTATTAGAGATGGTGCCTGTATAGGTTGCGGAGCATGTGTTTCAATAGACCCGGAACATTTCGAGTTTAGTGATGATGGCTTAGCAATTGTGACTAATCAAGAAAACTTAGAAAGTGAAGCATTAAAAAACGCCATTGAAGCGTGTCCTACTGATGCAATTGAAATAAAAGAAGAAGAATAAAAAAATTGTTATAATAACAATTTTTTATTTTCCGTAAAATCTTTTTACTTCTTTTATTTTTAATTTGCGATATTCGCCCGATTGTAAATTATCGATACTTAAATGCCCTATTTTAATACGAGTTAATTTTAAAACAGTATATCCCAAACTTTGAAACAACCTTTTTATAATGTGGTTACGCCCTTCAACAATAGTTAATTCTACATAACAAGTGTTTTTTTCTATATTTTTATTTTTAATTTTTATTTTGCCTATATTAACTTTTGTTTTATCAATTAATATACCTTTTTTTATCTTTTTTAAATCATCAATGGTTAATATTTTATTTAACTTAGCTAAATATGTTTTTGTAACTTCATTTCTAGGACTAGCTATATAGTTAGCAAAATCCCCATCATTTGTTAGTATAATTAACCCTGTTGTGTTATAATCAAGCCTCCCAACTGGATAAATTCTCTCTTCAGTGTTAATCAAATCTACTACTGTAATTCTTTTTTCTGGGTCTTCCCTTGTACTTACAACTTCCCTAGGTTTGTTTAAAAGATAATATTCCCTATTAACTTCTTTATTAATAATTTTACCATTTATTTTAATAATATCTGTACTTGATACCTTAGTACCTAACTCCGTTACTAATTCATCATTAACTAAAACCTTATTACCCTTAATAAGTTTTTCGGCTTCTCTTCTAGAAGCATATCCATATTTGGCTATTACTTTTTGCAATCTTTCCATATATAATCAAATATATTATAACATTTATATATGTTTTATTAAATGTTATAATATTTTCAGGTGATAATATGTGTTTATTTGGAAGAAAAGATGGAGTAAAAGTTAAGAACTTAGATTCAATTCATAAGATCATGCCTCATTTAATGGATAAAAGGTGTGATGCCGAAGTTTATATGTGGGAAACATTCGAAATAACAGAAGTTTTAAAGTATTTAGAAGAGAAAAACAAAGACTTACCCAAAGAAGAGCAATATACCTTGTTTATGGCCATTATAACAGCAATATTCAAGACTTTTTATAATAGACCTTATCTTAATAGATTCGTTGCTGGAAAACAGTTATATGATAGAAAAGAGCTAACTGCAAGTTTTATAATTAAAAAGAGATTTGAAGACAAATCAGAAGAAGCTGTATATATTTATAAAGCTAACGAAACAGACAACTTAGATACAATAACAGCGCATATTAAAAATGAGGTTAAATCTATTCGTAAAACTAAAAAGACCGCTACTGATAAAATTATAGATATAATTACATCTGGTCCTAGATTTATAACATCATTTGTTGTTAGAATTATTAAAATACTAGATTTTTATGGGAAAGTACCCGAGTCTATAACTAAGACTGACCCTAACTATACAAGTGTGTTATTAACAAACTTAGGTAGTATTAATTGTAACCAAGCATATCATCATTTAAATAATTATGGGACAAATTCATTAGTGGTTGCTGTTGGAACTATATATGAAGAAGACAAGAAAAAATATGTCGATATTGGATTTACCGCTGATGAGAGAATAGCGGATGGGTTTTATTTTGCTAAATCGATTCAATTTGCAAAAAAAATACTTCAAAACCCTAAAAGTTTAGAAGATAACTTAAATACCAAAATAAAAGAGTAATTAAATTACTCTTTTTACATACTATAAACCGTTTTTATTCCTAATAAATCTAAATAAAATTCTAAATATTTTTTAACTAATTTAGACAATGTTATCCATGACTCCATTTTGTCTAAATTATCTTCGTTTAATATATGGTTTTCCATATAAAACTTAGAATATAACGACGCTAATTGATAAGCATGATCTGCTAATATATTAGGAGCTTTGTTATTAAAGGAATTTACTAATACCTCACTTGATAACATTAATTTAAGTAATATATTTTTTTCTGTATCAGAATATATATTTAAATTATAAGGAGTGTTTTCTACTTTTTCTAATATTGAGTTAATTCTAGCTACTGTATAAAGTAGGAATGACCCGGTTTTTCCTTCAGTTTGAGTAAATTTTTCTAAATCAAATATATAATCTTTTTCTCTATAATTAATTAAATCTCCAAACTTAATGGTAGCAACCGTTAAATTATCTGTAACTTCATCTTTGTTAAAAGATTTAACTTTATCATATATTTCATCATATACTATTTTATAAAAATCCATTAACCTCATAATTCCACCTTCCCTGGTTTTATAAGGTTTATTATCCTTTCCATTCATAGTACCAAAACCTAAATGTTCTAAATTAACATTATTTGTAATATTAGCTTTATTAGCACATCTAAATACTTGTTTAAAGTGTAAGCTTTGTCTATTATCTACTACGTACCATATATCTGTTGGGTTATGTTCTTTAACTCTACCTATTAAAGCGGCTAAATCAGTAGTTGAATATAAAAACGATCCATCATTTTTCTTTATAATAATTGGCGGCATCTCCTGATTATCAGATTCTTCTTTTAAATCTACAATTAAAGCCCCTTCACTTTCTTTTAAAAGTTTCTTTTCTTCCAAAATTTGTAATAAAGAATCTATGTATTTATCCGCAGACTGCTCTCCATTCCAATAATCAAAACTAACATTTAATTTTTCATATATTAATTTAATATTTGTTACTGATAAATCATGTAACTTTTCCCATACTTTAAAATAATATTCATCTTTTTCTTGTAATTGTTTGGTTATTTCTCTAGCTTTATTTTTATAATCTTCATCTTCTTCACTTTTTTTACTTGCAGCAGGATATATTTCTTCTAATTCATCTATTGTAATTTTTTTATTTAATAAATTATCTCCGTGTTTTTCAGTTAAACCCAATATTACTAATCCTATTTGTAATCCCCAATCACCTAAATGTACATCAGCAATTGTTTTAGCCCCAACAGAGTTAGCAATTCTTTTGATTGATTCACCTATTACCGCAGATCTTAAATGTCCTATATGAAGTGGTTTGGCTATATTTGGACCACCATAGTCCATGAATATAGTTTTACCTTTACCTACTTGGTTAATTCCATATAAAGGATCATTATTAATGTTAATAATATAATCTAATATATATTCCTTACTTAGTTTTATATTAATAAAACCTGGGCCTTCAACAAAAACATCTTCAAAATAATAATCTTTATTTATTTTTTCAATTATTGAATTTGCTATATCCCTTGGATTCTTACCTAATATTTTAGCTAAGGCTAATGCGCCATTGCATTGAAAATCAGATATATCCGGTCTATCAGATATAACTACCAAAGCATATTTCCTATCAAAACCATTTTTAATAAACGATTCTTCAAATATTTTTGTTAGTTTATTAGTTATCATATTATTACCACCAATATAATTATATTAGCATATCAATTTTTATTAAGCAATTATGAAAAAAAGTTGAATTATCAACTTATTTCTTTTCACTTTTTTCTAATTTTTCGATTGTAAATTTTAAAGTTTTAATAGTTTCTTTTTTTACTTCTTCAGCTAGCTCTTCTAATTTAGGTTTTGCTGCTTTAGTTGCGTCTTCTTTTAACTTAATAACTTTTTTTTCTATTAAACGAGCTTTTTCTTTTGCTACTGCTAATATTTTTTCTTGATCTAAGTCTTTTAATGATTCTTTAATTTCTTCTACTTTCTCATTAAATGAATCTTTTAACTCTTCATAATCTACTTCTTCTAGTTTGTTTAATAGCTCATTAAGTTTTTTAGTTAAATCTTTTCTTGTTTCCTCTCCCTTTTTAGGAGCAAATAACAATCCAAGTCCTAAACCAATACCCGCACCAAGTAAAAATCTTCCTCTTTTTTTACTCATCTTCATCACCCTTTCTTCTTACTATACTTATTAATTTATTTATAATTACTGATCCTAAATCTATTAATTTTTCAGAAAAACCGACAACTCTATCAGTTGTATAGTCTATTAATCCAAATATTGGATTTAGTGTCTCTATTTTTTCGTTAACGTTGTCTACAACTCTATCAACTTTAAACATAGTTAAAATAAATTTAATTCCTAATACTATTAATATTAATAATAATACAATTATTAATATATATATCACAATAGGTAATACCCTTTCCATTTTTAATCCTCCTCTTGATTCTCATACATTGAATCTATTAGATCAAATAAATCACTTTCTAATGTATCTTCAATGTTTTCTTCTTTTATTTTAGGAAGCTCTACCTCTTCTCTAACTGGAATAGGTAATTCTTCTGTGTTTTCTAATAACTCATCAATTGTTTTAATTTTTTCTTTCTTCTCTTCAATAGGTATTGTAGTTTCAACCACTTCTTTTTTCTTATAAAACTCTGATACTGTTTTATCAATTGATTTTTCTAACTCTTCTATTTCACCAAAAGCTTTTTTTCTAACGCTTTCTACATTAAGAGTTTTATTTTCTTCTCTGTTTTTTATATCATCTGATTCATAATTTCTATTTAATACACCATATACTGGAGAAATAATTGGTGATGGTTGAAATTTTTCTCTTGTTACTCTTTCTTTAACTTCAACTCTTTCATATTTAAATACTTCTTTTTCTCTTGGTTTAGGTCTTTCATATTCAAATAAATCTGTTCTGGTATTTAATCTAGGATTCGTTTTATAAACACTTGTTTCAAATTCATCTTCGTCAAAATCTGGAAAAGGAAAAGTTTTATCCGTTCTATAAGTTTCTTTTTCACTTACAATGGGCTGAACTTCTTCAATAGGTTCAACTCTTTTTATTTCTTTTACTTCTTCTTTTTTAACTTCAGGTTTAATTTCTCCTATTTCTTCGATGGTTTCTTCTTCATCAAATAAAATATCTTTCATCCTCTTAAATATACTCATCTCAATTCCCTTCCTGCTTTATTAAATCCTCGTCAATTACAACTTCATCTTCCTCTTTATATGTATTATCATAATCAACATATTTATTATCGTTATTTTTTGTTTTAAATAGATCAAATTCTTCGTCTTTTAAGTTTGTTTTATTATCATTTAACATAGTTTCAATAACTTGATCATTATACTTAATACTTCCTAATATATTAAGTGAATATACTAAAGTAGACTTAATATCTTTCTCACTCGCAACTAGTACCTCTATTTTAGCATAATTATACATTATTTCAATTAAATATCCTTCTTTTACTTTTGTAATATTTAAGAAGCCTTCTTTATCTAAAAAATTGAAAGTATTAAAATAATAACTATCTGTTTTAGTTTTTAAATTTAATTTTACTTTATTAAAATAACTTACCATGTCTATATATAAATAAAAATTATATTTATTATTGCTAATTATCTCGTTATATAAACTCATCTTCTCTACTTTTAAAGAAGGCGGTAAATAATATTTATATCCAACTCTATGTGTATTGTATTTATAACTTTTATAAGAAAGCGTATTAATAGTATCAGGAATACTCATATCATTTATATTTGTACACCCAGTTAAAAACACTATCATTAATATTAATGTAATAGTTTTTTTCATACATAAACCTCAACTTAATTATAACAAAAGATAGTATAAATTAACATATCATCTTTTTATACATCTTATATATTTAATTTTCTTTCCTAACTTAATAAACTTCTCTTCATACTCAGTTTTTATATTATAAATATTACTATTAGTTAAATCTAATGACTCTTCTATAATTTCATAACCATAATCAAGTAAAGATTTTTTACTATAATTAAAAAAATCATCATTGTCTGTTTTTAAACTTATTTCATTTTGACCATTAAATAATTTATCATACTCTTTTAAAAAATTAATATATGTTAACCTTCTTTTTTCATGCCTAGACTTAGGCCAAGGATCTAAAAAATTAAGATATATTTTAGTTACTTTACCCTCTAATAGAGGTATGTTATCAATTACATCCCCACCTAATACTCTTATATTAGATAAATTTTCCAGGCCAATCTTTTTTATAGCAAGACCTAACACCGATTCATTTTTTTCAATACCAACATAGTTAATATTAGGATTATCTTTAGCCATATTAATAATAAATGAACCCTTACCCATTCCTATTTCTAAATGTATTTCTTTACCTTTAAAATCATCTAAATAATAAAAATCACATTCGCTTAATATCTTATCTAAATTTTTTGTTCTTCTAATTCTCATAATATCCCAACATCATTATATATAAAAAACTATGATATTCATAGTTTTTAATCATGTTGATGATCCGGTGGCATTCCGGTATCTCCCACACTCCCACCAGTATCTATAATATATGGATCATTCCAGTGGCCCGATCCTGACACAGAGAGTTCAGAGGAAAGA
>CAZJTX010000008.1:0-6831 GCA_964549115.1 uncultured Muribaculaceae bacterium
GATGGCGTAGCTATTCCAGCTGATTGGAGACCCGGAGATGACGTAATTGTCCCAGCTCCAGGTACATGCGGATTGATAAAAGAAAGAGAAGAAAATCCTGCAGATGATATTTATTGTTTAGACTGGTTTTTATGCTTCAAAAAAGAAAAGAAGTAATTTACTTGATATATTAATTATCTCGGTGTAAAATATACATAGACGTATGTTCTATGAAGGAGAGGTAAAAATGGAGATTACATCAGTTAGAGTTTTCAAGGTAGACCGTGAAGGATCAAGAGTAAAAGGCTACGCAACTGTAGTTATAGATGATTCGTTAATGATCCACAACATTCGTATTATTGAAGGTGAAGAGAGAATGCTAATAGCAATGCCTAGTCGTAAAATCAATAATGAGAGATATGAAGATGTTGTACATCCGCTGAACTCAGAAACAAGAACCTTATTTGAAGAGAAAATCTTGGAAGAATATAATAAACCAGAAGACGACGAAGAATAAAAAAATCTTAGAAATCTAAGATTTTTTTAATGTTTATACATTTAATGTGTAAAGTTGGTGATTATGCCCTTTAATTATATTAATTGTTAGTTATAATAATATTAAGGTGGATAAATGAAAAAGGGTAAAAAGGCAAAATTTAGATTAGTACTATTAACAACAGTTTTTTTTGCTGTTTTATCAGGTTTGGTTTTATCCACATCTAAAGACATACAGAAAATATATGAAAACAAAAACAAATCTCTTGTTTTAAAACAGCAATTTGAAAATTTGATAGAAGACGAAAAAAGGTTGGAATCAGAATTAACAAAGTTAAAGGACCCTGAGTATGTTGCTAGGTATGCCAAAGAAAAATATATGTTCTCTGGAGAAAATGAAACTATAATAAGAATTGATTAAAAAACAAAAAGAATATATAATGTAACTAAGATAAGGGGTCGATTAAGTGATTACAATTACATTAACAGATGGAACATTTAAAGATGTCCCAAGAGGAAGCACTTTTTTAGAAATAAGTGATATTTTTGCTATTAAAGATGTTGTTGCGGTTAAAACTAAAGACAATATAATATCTTTATCTGAACAAGTAAAAAATAATATAACTATTGAATTTATAACAAGCAATAGTTTTTATGGTGTAGGAATATACAGAGCAGGCTTAAAATTATTATTTCAGGTTGCTTTAAAAAGAGTTATAAAAGACGCAGAAGTTAGTTATGAACACAGTGTGCCTGGGGGAGTACTTTGTTTAATAAATAATGGTGAACAGATTAATAGAGAAGATGTTGTTAAAATAAAAGAGGTTATGGACGAACTTGTTAAGCAAAACAAAAAAATAAGAAAATTAAATATACGAAAGAGAGAAGCCATAGAGTATTACAAAGAAAACAAAGAACAAGAAAAAGCTAAAAATGTTAGCAGTATAACGGATAAGGTTGTTGCACTTTATGAACTAGAAGGAGTTTATAATTATTTTTATTCTGATATGCCAAATAGTACGGGTTTATTAAAATCTTTTGATTTAGAATATTTAGGTGAAAATAAAATAATATTAGTTATGCCAGATAAGCAAAACTTAGTTCCAGAATATACACATCATAAAGACATAATAAAAACATTTTATGATAGTAAAAAGTGGTTGGAAGCACTTAGCATGTCTTATGTAATGAATTTAAATGAAACAGTTGGAAATACAGAAATAAAAACATTTATGAAATCTAGTGAATTAATGTTTGATATAAATATTTCTAAATTAGCAGATAGGATAGATAAAGAAAAAAAATACAAGTTTATTATGATTGCGGGACCTTCTTCTAGTGGTAAAACAACAACTACCAAAAGATTAAGTGAATACTTACGTACAAAAGGGTACGATCCAATCCCGATCTCTTCTGATGATTATTTTATAGATAGAGATAAATTAATTAAAGATGAAAATGGAGAATTAGATTTTGAAAATATTGAGGCTATTGATTTGAAGTACTTAAATAATGATATACATAAATTACTAAGAGGAGAAAGCATAATACCGCCGACTTACAACTTTATTTCGGGAAAGAAAACTCTTAATAATAACCCAATTAAATTAGAAGAAAACAGTATTTTATTAATAGAAGGATTACATTCTTTAAATGATAGGTTACTTCCCAATATTAATAAAGATGAGGTGTTTAAAATATATTTAAGTCCATTTATCCCGCTTAATATTGATAAACATAACTATGTATCAACTCTAGATCTAAGATTAATTAGGAGAATGGTAAGAGACAACTTAACTAGAGGCTATGGCGTGGATCGAACAATGCATGCTTGGCAAAAAGTTAGGGCCGGAGAAGAAAAGTGGATATTTCCATTTATTAATGAAGCAAATGTAATAATTAATACGGCACTTGTATATGAGTTAGGCGTCTTAAAAGTCTTTGCAGAACCTCTGTTATTAAATATAGATGTAGATTCTGAATATTATTTAGAAGCAAAAAGGTTGTTAAACTTTTTGAAACCGTTTTTCTCTATACCTGGAGAATATGTGGATAAAGACTCGATTTTAAGAGAATTTATAGGAGGATAGAATGATTAGAGTTGCGATAAATGGATTTGGAAGAATAGGAAGAATAGCTTTTAGAGAAATAATAACATCGACTGAATTTGATATAGTTGCAATTAATACACCATCTGATGTAGAAACAGTAGCTCATCTAATGAAATATGATTCTGTTCATAGGACTTTTCATCCCGATGCTATTGCTGTTGAAGGAACAGATGTTGTTATTAAAGGTAAAAAAAGAATAAAAACCTCGCAATTTAGAGATCCTGAAGAAGCACCATGGAAAGAATTAAATATAGATTTAGTTTTAGAATGTAGTGGTCATTTTACAACCAAAGAAGAATTATCTAAACATTTAAAGGCTGGCGCTAAAAAAGTGTTGCTGTCAGCTCCGGCGAAAGATGAGGTTAAAACAATAGTTTATGGTGTAAATGATGATATCATAGCTAATGAAGATAATATTATTTCTGCTTCGTCATGTACAACGAATTGTTTAGTGCCTGTTTTAAAAATTATGAATGATAATTTTGGTATTAAAAAGGGATTTATGACTACTGTGCATGCTTACACAACCGATCAAAATATATTAGACAATTCGCATAAAAAGGGTATTAATGCTAGAAGAGGAAGAGCAGGCGCTGAAAACATAGTGCCAACAAGCTCAGGAGCAACATCTTCTGTTGGGTTGATATTACCTGAATTAAAGGGGAAAATAGGCGGTATGTCGCTTAGAGTACCTACTCCAAATGGCTCAGTAGTGGATCTAACCTTAGAGTTAAAAAAAGTTGTAACAAAAGACGAAATAAATAATGTATTTAAAAATAATAGTAATGAAGTTGTAAAGTATACCGAAGATCCTTTGGTCTCTTCGGATATAATTGGATATGAAGAAGGAGCTATATTTGATTCTTTATCAACTGAAGTTTTAGAAACTGAAGATGGACAGCTAATAAAATTGTTAATTTGGTATGATAATGAAGTAGGGTACACTAACCAAATGTTAAGAGTAGCTAAAAAAATGTTTGAATAAATTATGAAGAAATATATTGATGAAACAACCGTTTCCAACAAGAATATAATATTAAGATTAGACTTAAATGTTCCAATTATAGATGGAATTATTTCAGATGACTTTAGAATTATTAGTAGTGTTAAAACTATTAATTATTTAATAGAAAAAAACGCAAAAGTTATAATTTTAAGTCATTTAGGAAAAGTAAAAGAAGAAAATGATTTAACTAAAAATAGTTTAAAAGCTGTTGCTAAAAAATTAAGTGAAATTTTAAATAGAAAAGTTTATTTCTTTGATAAATGTTATAGTTCAGAATTAAAAGCTAAAATTGATGATATTAAGTATGGTGAAGTAATTTTATTAGAAAACACTAGACATATGGATTATCCCGATAATTTAGAATCTAATTGTGATGATAAGTTGTCTAAATACTGGGCAAGTTTAGGAGACGTTTTTGTTTTTGATGCTTTTGGTGCATCTCACAGAAAACATGCTAGCACCACGGGTATATCTAAATATTTGCCAACTTATTTAGGTTTTTTAATGCAAGAAGAATTAACGAAATTAGATAAATTGATAAATATTGATAAAAGACCTTTTACTGTATTTATGGGCGGAGCTAAAGTTGAAAGTAAATTACCAATAATTAGATCTTTGCTACCGAGGACAGACTATTTGCTATTGGGTGGAGGAATATTAAATTCTTTTTTAAAAGCTAAAGGAGTTAATATACATGATTCGCTTGCTACAGATGAAGAAGAAGTATTAAATGAATTAAAAGATTTATTAAGTAAATATAATGAAAAAATTATATTGACTGAACAGGTTATAATGAAAAACAACAAAATTATCGATATAAGCATTGATGATTATTTAAAATATTTAAATGAATCAAAAATCATATTTGTAAATGGAACTCCTGGTGTGTTCGAAGACAAAGATGGCGTGGAAGGGACGAAATCTTTATTTGAAAAATTAAAATTATTAAAAGCTGATATATTAATAGGTGGTGGAGATACTGTATCTTATTTGAAATTGTCTAACAACAAAAATACGTATTATCATGTGTCTACAGGTGGTGGAGCAACCCTCAGTTATGTTGCTACTAATAAGTTATTATTCTTGGAAAAGTGATAATTTATTGGTTTTTTAATGATAATTCGACAAAGTTCGACAATTTACGACATTATTCGACATTTTTTAATTGGTAATTCGGCTTTTTATTTATTATAATTTTTGAGGAATTTTGAAGAGAGGAATTATATGAAGAAAAAAATCGTAGTAATTGATTCAAATGAAAACATACTAAATTTAATTCAAACTTATTTTGAAAATAAGTCAGATTATAGTGTAGTCAAATACATTAGTGACGGAGAGGAAGCTTTAAATTATTTAGTTGAAAATAAAGAAAGTTATGATTTAATAGTTATGGACTTGGTATTGCCAAACCTAGACGCTATTAATATCATGCAAGTTCTTGAAAGTAAATCTATATTTAAAAGAGTTATTATTACTGCTAATTACATTAACGAAGCAGTAGCTAAAGAATTAAATATGTATAACGTGAGTTACTTTATGTTAAAACCATATTCATTAGAAAACTTATGTTCGAAAATTAGTTTGTTAAATAATATGAGTGATGAAGTATTAATTAGAGATAATAATTTAAAGTTAAAAGTTAGTGAGATGTTGCATAATTTAGGAGTTCCGTCACATCTAAAGGGTTATAGTTATATTAGGGAGAGTATATGTTACATATGTGGTTTGGATGAATCGTCATATTACATAACTAAAGACATTTACCCTAGAATAGCCAAAAAATATAAGACGACCACAACTAGAGTGGAAAGGGCAATAAGGCATGCCATTGAAGTTAGTTGGAGCAGAGGGGAACTAATATTGATGGAAAACTTGTTTGGTTATAGCGTTGATTATGAGAGATCAAAACCAACTAACTCCGAATATATTAACACTGTTGCGGATCGGATTAAATTAAAAATGTTTTGAATTCAAAACATTTTTAAATGGAAAGAAGGTAGTCTTTGTGTTAAAATATAGAAAAGTTAAGGTGTGTTGAATGAAAAAAGTGTTAGCAATTATTTTAGACGGATTTGGCATAAGGGAAGAAGAAAAAGGTAATGCGGTAAAAGCCGCAAAAATGAAAAACTTCGAACATTTGTGGAAAACATATCCACATTCTTTATTGGAAGCATCGGGCACGTATGTAGGATTAAATGAAGGCCAATTCGGAAATAGCGAAGTAGGACACATGGCTATAGGAGCCGGAAGGTTGGTCAAACAAAACGAAATAATTGTAAATGAGTTTTTAGAAACAAACTATAAAGAAAACGAACAATTTTTAAATTTATTAAATAAAAAAGATAAAAACATTCATATTATGGGATTGGGCAGCGATGGAAACGTTCATGCAGGCATTGATGATTTTTTATCTTTGTTTAAAATATTATATGAAAATGGTTTTAAAAACATATATTTTCACGTTATTACTGATGGTAGAGATACGGGGATTAATGATGGAGTTAAGTTTATAGAGCTAATCCAAAACAAAATAAACGAATATAAGGTTGGAGAAATCGTTACTGTAAGTGGACGCTACTATGGAATGGATAGAGACGAAAATTATGATAGAACTAGAGCATATTATGATTTAGTTGTTAGGGGTCGTGGCGTTGGAGCGTTAGACCCTGTAATAGCAATGAAAAACTATTATTTAAATAATGTTACAGATGAATTTATGAAACCAATTATATTAAAAGAGGATAAAGTTGTTAGAAATGATGATGTAATTATTTGGATGAACTATAGGGCTGATAGATCCAAGCAAATTCTTCGAGCTTTTAAAGATAGTAATTTTAATGAGTTTCCAACTCTTAAAATGACCAATTTAGAAGTATATACTTTCTTTCCAATAGATGAAAACATCGATTCGATAAGTTTTATGGAACCAATAAAAGTAGTAAATTCTTTAGGTTTGTATTTATCTAGTTTAGGGATTAATCAAGCGAGAATATCAGAAAGCGAGAAATTTCCGCACGTTACATACTTTTTCGACGGTGGATATGATGGAGATATTGATAAGTGCACTAAAATAAATGTTCCATCACCAATAGTTGAAACGTTTGATTTAAAACCAGAAATGAGTGCTGTTGGCGTAACTAAAGAAGCTTGTAGGGCAATGGAAAAAGACTATGATTTTATATTTATGAATTATGCGAATCCGGACATGGTTGGACACACGGGTAATTTTGATGCAGCGGT
>CAZJTX010000008.1:6931-30482 GCA_964549115.1 uncultured Muribaculaceae bacterium
GCAAAGTTATTGCATTCATATTTTTTTTGTGCTATTATTAATCTCGTATGACTGGCAATGATGTGCAAGGTTGCTGATACACTAGGACGGGTTGTAGCATCGGTTCGTATTAGGGAATTTGTGCGGAAGCAAGTCTATACTAGATATAGGCGAAAGGAGGACGTGTAAATGTCTAAAAACAAAGTAAGAATAATTTTAAAGGCGTTTGACCATAGGTTGTTAGACTTCTCAACTGGAAAAATTATTGAAACTGTGAAAAGAACCGGAGGTACAATTTCGGGCCCAGTTCCATTACCAACTGAGATTGAAAAAATAACTGTTTTAAGAGCGGTTCACAAGTATAAAGATGCTCGTGAACAATTCGAAAGAAGAACGCACAAAAGATTAATAGACATTAAAGATCCAAGTAAAGATACAACTGAGGCTTTAATGCACTTAGATTTACCTAGCGGGGTAGATATTAATATTAAATTATAAATAAAGAAAGGAAAATAAAGATGAAAGGAATCTTAGGAAAAAAAGAAGGTATGACTCAAGTCTTTACAAAAGACGGTAAGTTAGTACCTGTTACTGTAATAAAAGTTGACGACAATGTTGTTTTGCAAGTTAAGACAATTGAAAAAGACGGTTATAACGCAATTAAACTAGGTGTTACAGACAAAAGAGAAAAAATAGCTAATAAACCAGAAATGGGTATTGCTAAAAAAGCGAAAACAACTCCTAAGCGCTTCTTAAAAGAAATTAAAAACTTTGAAGGAGACTATAAGGTAGGAGACGTTTTAAAATCAGATGTTTTTAATGAAGGAGACTATGTAGATGTAACCGGAACAAGTAAAGGAAAAGGTTTTCAAGGAGTTATTAAAAGACATAACTTCTCAATGGGACCAAGGTCACACGGATCACATCATCATAGAAAACCGGGGTCATTAGGTTCAGTTAGAGCTAAAAAAGTATTTAAGGGAACAAAATTACCGGGACACATGGGAAGTGAAACAGTTACAATTCAAAATTTAGAAGTAATTGAAACTAACCCAGAAGAAAACTATATTTTAATTAGTGGTAACGTACCAGGTCCAAAAGGGTCTTACGTTTTAATTAAAGAAGCTATTAAAAAAGACAAGGTTTCTGAGGTTAAAGAAATATTGATTTATGACGAAATTGAAGAAATAATCGAGGAACCGACAGAAGTTGTTGAAGAAGTAATCGAAGAAACACAAGAAGTCGTTGAAGAAACACAAGAAGTCGTTGAAGAAACTGAAACAACAGAAGAGGTTGTGGAACAAGAAGAACCAGAACAGAAAGAAGATAAATAATTTTATCTTAGAAAGGATATATTATGAAAGTTAACGTTATTAATTTAAAAGGCGAAAAAGTTAAAGATTTAACATTAAATGATTTAATTTGGAAAATAGAACCAAATGATGATTGTTTAAAAAAATCTTTAAAATTACAAATGGATGCATCTCGCCAAGGAACAAGAAAGACTAAAACAAGATCCGAAGTTTCTGGTGGAGGAAGAAAACCTTATAGACAAAAAGGAACTGGTAGAGCAAGACATGGTTCTATTAGGTCAAACATTTGGAAAGGCGGCGGAGTTGCTTTTGGAGTAAGTCCGAATAACTTTGCATTTAAAATAAATAAAAAAGAAAGAAGATTAGCGCTTAAGTCGGCTTTAACATACACAGTGTTAGATAAAAAACTAAAAGTAGTAGACAACATGGATATTAAATCTCATCGTGTAAAAGATTTTAATAAAATATTAGATGATTTAAAATTAGAAGGAAAAACACTGTTTATAACAAAAGAAGACATAAGCAACTTAAGTTTAGCAACAAGAAATTTATCAAATATAGGTTATATTTTAGCTAGTGAAATAAATTGTTATGATTTAACAAACGCTAACAATATAGTTATGGATGAAGAAGTTGTTAAATATATTGAGGAGGTATTAGTATAATGAAACATTATAGCGATATTATAGAAGCTCCAGTTATTACAGAAAAATCAATGGAAGCAAGAGGAGAAAATGTATATATTTTTAAAGCTAATAAGAAAGCTACTAAATACCAAATAAAGAAAGCTATAGAAGAAGCTTTTAATGTAAAGGTTAAAAAGATTAACACGTTGGTAACTAAACCAAAGAAAAAAAGAGTAGGAAGGCATTCGGGATTGTCAAAAACATTTAAAAAAGCAATTGTAACATTAGAAGATGGACAATCTATAGATATTTAAGGAGGAGTTATGGCTATTAAGAAATATAAACCAACAACGCCTGGTCGTCGTGGTATGACAACTTTATCTAATGAAGAAATAACTACAAACAAACCAGAAAAAACATTACTTAGAAAGAAAACTAAAACTGGCGGTAGAAATCATCATGGAAAAATTACTGTTAGACACATCGGTGGAGGAGTTAAACAAAAATATAGAGTAATAGATTTTAAAAGGGACAAATTTGATGTTCCGGGTAAAGTAGCTACAGTAGAGTATGATCCTAATAGGAATGCAAATATATCATTAATTCATTATAAAGATGGAGAAAAAAGATATATTATAGCACCTAAAAATATAAAAGTAGGAGACATAATTGTTAGTAGCGAAAAAGCGGACATAGTAGTGGGTAACTCACTACCGCTTAAAAGCATACCTGTAGGAACATTTGTTCATTGTATAGAACTTAAACCTGGTAAAGGCGCAGAGATGTGTAGGAGTGCAGGATCATCTGCTCAAGTGTTAGGTAAAGAAGGAAAATATATAATTTTAAGATTACAATCAGGAGAAACAAGAAAAGTGTTAGAAACTTGTAGAGCAACAGTAGGTAGAGTCGGAAATGAAGACTACAGTTTAATTAATTTTGGTAAAGCTGGAAGAAAAAGATTAATGGGTGTTAAACCTGGAGTGAGAGGTTCAGCGATGAACGCAGTAGACCATCCACATGGTGGTGGTGAAGGTAAATCTCCAATAGGATTGAAAAAACCATTAACACCATGGGGTAAAACAGCATTAGGTATGAAAACAAGAGATAAAAAGAAAGCTTCAGAAAGATTAATAATTTCTAGAAGGAAGAAAAAATAGGAGGAAATATGGCAAGAAGTTTAAAGAAAAAACCATTTGTAGATGAGTCGTTAATGAAAAAAGTAGTTGCGATGAATGAAGGTGGTAAGAAAACAGTTATTAAGACTTGGTCAAGAAGATCAACCATTTTCCCTGATTTTGTTGGACATACTATTGCGGTACACAATGGAAAAGATTTTATTCCCGTATATATTACAGAAGACATGGTTGGACATAAGTTGGGTGAATTCTCACTTACGAGAAAACATAGCAGCCATGGCGGTAAAAAATAGGAGGATTTATGGAAACGTATGCAATACATAAAAAAGCGATGATTAAACCAAGACTTGCTCGATTAACCTTAGACTTAATTAGAGATAAAAGTGTTGGGGAAGCTAGAAGTATTTTAAATAATACTAATACTAAAGCTAGTAGATTAATATTAAAAGTATTAAACTCAGCTGTAGCAAACGCGGTTAATAACGAAGGAGCTAATGAAGAAGACTTAAAAATTAGTAAATGTTTCATTAATCCTGGTCCTGTTTATAAAAGAATAAAATTTGGATCAAGAGCAAATATAGATAGACATGATAAAAGAACAAGTCATATATCAGTTTATGTTACTGATGGGAAAGGAGCATAACAATGGGACAGAAAGTTAATCCAATAGGATTTAGAATAGGCGTAAATAAAGATTGGGATTCGCGTTGGTACGCTGACAAAGATTATGCTAAAAAATTAAATAATGATTTAAAAATTAGAGAATATATTAAAAAAACTCTAAAGGATGCTGCTGTATCTAAAGTTGTTATCGAAAGAAAAGAAGAAAAAGTATATATAACTTTATATACTGCTAAGCCGGGCGTAATTATAGGTCGTGGTGGAGAAGATATTGAAAGATTGAAAAAAGATATATCTAAGCATGTTGGAGAAAATATATATTTAAATATTTTAGAAGAAAAACATCCCGATTTAAGTGCTCAGTTAGTAGCAGACTCAATTGCTTTACAAATTGAAAATAGAGCACCTTTTAGATCAGCACAAAAAAGAGCTATTAGAAACACACTAAGAGCAGGGGCTAAAGGCGTAAAAACTTTAGTATCTGGTAGATTAGGTGGAGTAGAAATGGCTAGAAGTGAAGGGTATACCGAAGGGACAGTGCCACTTCACACACTAAGAGCTAATATTGATTATGCAACAAGCGAAGCGGATACAACTTATGGAAAAATAGGTGTAAAAGTTTGGATCTACGTAGAAGAAAAACCTGAAAGAGTTAAAAAGGAGGTAGATGTCAATGTTAATGCCAAAAAAGACAAAGTACAGAAAAAGTCATAGAATAAGCTATGAAGGAAATGCTAAAGGACATCTAAAACTTCATTTTGGCGACTATGGTCTTAGAGCTATGGAAGGTGGATGGATTTCGGCAAGAGAAATCGAAGCTGCACGTATAGCAATGACAAGATACATGAAAAGAGGAGGAAAAGTATTTATTAATATATTCCCTCACATGCCAAGAACTAAAAAGCCTTTAGAAACAAGAATGGGTAAAGGTAAAGGTTCAGTAGAAGAATGGGTAGCAGTAGTAAAAAAAGGAAAGATCATGTTTGAAGTTGGAGGAGTAAGCGAAGAAATAGCTAGAGAAGCTTTAAGACTTGCATCTCATAAACTTTCAGTTAAAACAAGATTTGAAATGAAAGAAGGCGGTGATTCTGTTGGAAATTAATGAATTAAGAAAATTAACTGATGATGAGTTAAATAAAAAAATAATTACAACAAAAGAATTATTGTTTACAAAAAGAATGCAACATGCAACAGGTACGTTAGAAAAACCTTTTGAGTTGAAAATGTTAAGAAAAGACGTGGCAAGAATGAAAACTATTCTTAAAGAAAGAGAATTAGGAGGAATCAAATAATGAATGAAAGATCATATGAATTAATCGGTGTAGTTGTAAGTGATAAAAATGATAAAACAATTATTGTTAAAAATGAAACTTACAAAAAACATAAATTATATGGAAAAAGAGTTAAATATACTAAAAAGTATGTTGCTCATGATGAAAAAAATGAAGCCACAGTTGGAGACACAGTTAAAATTAAAATGACTAAACCTCAATCTAAAACAAAAAGATATGAGTTAGTAGAAGTTTTAAAGAAAGCTGTTGTGTTATAGGAGGAATTATATATGATAATTCAAGAATCAAGATTAAAAGTTGCTGATAATAGTGGAGCAAGAGAAATTCTTGTAATAAGAGTTGAAGGTGGTTCTGTTGTTAGATCGGGTAATATTGGAGACATAGTAGTTGGGACTGTAAAAAAAGCTCTTCCTAATGCTCAAATTACAAAAGGAAGAATAGTTAGAGCAGTTATAGTTAGAACTAAGTATGGCACAAGAAGAGAAGATGGTTCATATATCAAATTCTCTGATAATGCATGTGTATTAATAAAAGATGACAAATCTCCAGTAGGAACAAGAATATTAGGTCCAGTAGCTAGAGAATTAAGAGAAAAACAATTTAATAAAATCATCTCTTTAGCACCTGAGGTATTATAGGAGGATTTATGAAAGTTAAAGTTGGAGATAATGTAAAAATATTAGTTGGTAAAGATAAAGGTAAAGAAGGAAAAGTTTTAAAAACATATAAAAACTTAGACAAAGTAGTTGTAGAAGGAATAAATATGGTTAAAAGACATTCCAAGCCTACGCATACCAACGACGAAGGTGGCATCTTCGCAATTGAAGCTCCTATACATGTTTCAAATGTGAAGGTTGTAGATCCTAAGAAAAAAGAAGATAAAAAAACAACCAAAAAGGTTGAAAAGAAAGAAGAACCTAAGAAAGGAAGTGCTAAATAATGAGTAATTTCAAGAAAAAGTACAATGAAGAAATATTACCTAAACTAAAAAAAGAACAAAATTACAAATCTGTTATGGCAGTTCCTAAATTAGAAAAAATTGTAATCAACATGGGAATTGGTGAAGGTAGTAAAGATGAAAAATTTATTACTTCTGCTGTTGAAGAACTAAAAGTTATTACTGGCCAAAGTCCTGTTGTAACAAAAGCAAGAAAATCTATAGCGGGTTTTAAATTAAGAGAAGGAAATCATGTTGGAGTAAAAGTAACCTTAAGAGGAAAAAACATGTATGACTTCTTTGAAAGATTAATTAAGATTGCAATACCAAGAATTAGAGACTTCCACGGTGTATCACCAAACGCATTTGACGGAAATGGTAATTACACATTAGGAGTTAAGGAACAATTAATATTCCCAGAAATTGAATATGATAATGTTCAAAGAATAAGGGGAATGGACATTGTTATAGTTACATCGGCTAAAACAAATGAAGAGGCAAAGGCTTTATTAGAAGCATTCGGAATGCCTTTTAGAAAATAAGGAGGAAATATGGCGAAAACAAGTTTAAGAGTTAAGAATAAGAGAAAACCTAAATTTAGTACAAGAAAATATACCCGTTGTGAAAGATGTGGTAGACCAAAAAGTGTATTAAAAAAATATGGACTTTGTCGTATATGCTTCCGCGAGTTAGCTAACAAAGGACAAATTCCTGGTGTAAAGAAATCTAGCTGGTAAGAAGGAGGAAAAAATGTTTGTACAAGATAAAATAGCGGATATGTTAACAAGAATAAGAAATGCTAATCAGATGAAATATTCTGATGTAGAAGTGCATGGAACAAAAGTTAACACAGAAATTGCTAGAATATTAAAAAGTGAAGGTTATATTACAGATTACAAATATATTCAAAATAAAACAGGCGATATGATCAATGTCACTTTAAAATATGGCGAAGGTAAAGAAAGAGTTATTAAAGGATTAAGAAGAATTTCTAAATCTGGTTTAAGAGTATATGTAAAAGCAGATGAGGTTCCTCGCGTTCTTAATGGTCTAGGAATTGCAATTATTTCAACATCAAAAGGATTAATGACTGATAGAGAAGCAAGAAGTGAAAGGTTAGGAGGGGAAGTACTTGCCTATATTTGGTAAGGATATATGAGTAGAGTTGGAAAACGAATATTAATAATCCCTGAAGGTGTAACTGTAGAACAAGGCAAAAATGAAATATCAGTTAAAGGACCTAAAGGTGAATTGAAATTTAATTATAATAACAAAGTTAAAGTAGTAATAAAAGAAAATGAAATTACTACTACCACTAAAAAAGAAACAAAAAGCGAAAGAGAAATTATTGGTACAACAAACTCTTTAATAGAAAATATGTTAGAGGGAGTTACTAAGGGTTATGAAAAAACACTTGAAACAGTAGGAGTTGGATACAAGTTTGCTGTTCAAGGAAATAAACTAGTAGTATATGCTGGTTATTCAAATCCTGTAGATGTTGAAATACCAAACGGCTTGACAGTAGAACAAGTAAATAATACTGAAATTAAAATATCTGGTATAGATAAACAATTAGTTGGAGAATTTACAGCTAACGTTAGAAAAATCAGAAAACCAGAACCTTATAAAGGCAAAGGTATTAGATACAAAGGCGAAATTGTAAGACGTAAAGAAGGAAAGAAAGCGGCATAGGAGGATAATATGATAAAGAAAACATCGAATAACAAAAGTAGATTAAAAAGACATCTAAGAATCAGAAATAAAATTAATGGCACAAGCGAAGTTCCAAGATTAGTTGTTTTTAGATCTAACAAAGAAACTTATGCACAATTAATAGATGATGTTAAGGGAGTAACTCTAGCATCAGCATCTAGCCTTAATTTAAAATTAAAAAACGGTGGCAATAAAGAAGCAGCAGAAGCTGTTGGTAAAAAAATTGCCGAAGAAGCAAAAAGTTTGAAAATCAAAAAAGTGGTATTTGATAGAGCTGGTTATGCGTATCACGGCAGAGTTGCCGCATTAGCTGAATCAGCAAGAGCAAACGGATTGGAGTTTTAGATACAATGAATGAAAAAAGAAGATTTAAAAGAAGACCAGAAAAGAAAAACTTATTAGAAGAAAAAGTTTTATCTATATCTAGAGTTACAAAAGTAACAAAAGGTGGAAGAAGCTTTCGTTTTTCAGCTACTGTAGCAGTAGGTAATAGAAAAGGTCTAATAGGAATAGGTACTGGTAAATCTAACGAAGTACCAGAAGCCATTAAAAAAGCAATCCAAGCAGCAAATAAAAATGTTGTTAAAATACCATTAGTGGATGGAAGAACTATCCCTCACGAAGCAAAAGCAAAAGTAGGAAGAGCAGAAGTTTTAATAAAACCGGCTTCAGAAGGTAGAGGAATAGTAGCAGGTGGAGCAGCAAGAGCGGTATTAGAATTAGCTGGAGTAAAAGATGTTATGGCTAAGTCTTTAGGATCTAGCGTAAAAATCAATGTGGCTAAAGCAACACTAGAAGCACTACTATCACAACAAACAAAAGAACAAGTAGCGAAGCTACGTGGTAAAGAAGTGGAGGAAATTTAATATGAAATTAGATAAATTACCCACATCGAACGAATCAAAAAGTATAAAAAGAGTAGGAAGAGGTCCTGGAAGTGGTATGGGTAAAACATCTACAAGAGGACACAAAGGCCAAAAAGCTAGAAGTGGAACATCTATTCCGGCATGGTTTCAAGGTGGTCAATCTCCTTTATACGCAAGAATTCCTAAAAGAGGATTCAATAATAGAAGATTCACTATTAGATATGCAACAATTAATTTAGGTGAATTAGATAAATTGTTTAAAGAAGGAGACGTTGTTACTCCTGAGAAGTTACACGAAATGGGAATAATTAAAAAATTCCTAAATGGACTAAAAGTAATGGGAGATGGTGAGTTAACTAAAAAGTTAACAATAAAAGCTCATCGCTTTACATCATCAGCCCTAAATAAAATAGAAAAAGCGGGCGGCAAAGCTGAGGTGATTTAATTGTTCCAAGGATTAAAAGGAATATTTGGTAAAACTAATAAAGATTTACGAAAAAGAATATATTTTACATTAATGTGCCTGGGAATATTTGCTCTTGGTACAAACGTTACAATACCTTGGGTAGCTCATCAAATAGGTGATTTAGGTTTTTTAGAAATCTTTAACCTGATGAGCGGTGGGGGACTTAAAAATTTCTCTATATTTGCTCTAGGAGTATCTCCATACATAACTGCGTCGATTATTATGCAATTATTGCAAATGGACATTCTACCTTATTTTAAAGAATTAAAAGATCAAGGTTATGTTGGGAGACAAAAAATAAATAAAATTACTAGATATTTAGGTATCATTATAGGTTTCTTACAATCATATGCATTAGTAGTGTTTTATTTAAAAGGTGCAACGTCTGTAGTAATGTTACAAACAGCATTAGTTATGACCGCAGGTACAGCATTCTGTTTATGGATGGGAGATCAAATAACTAACAAAGGTTTAGGAAATGGTCAATCAATGTTAATTATGGCTGGTATTTTACAAAGTATGCCAATGGTTTATAAAGGTGCGTTTAATCAATTCTTAATTGATGGAAACTACACCAGAGTAATAGGTATATCATTGTTAACAGCATTTATTATTATGTCTATATTAATTATAGTAGGAATAGTTTGGGAACAATTAGCAGAAAGAAGAATACCTATTCAATATGCGAATAGAAGTTCTACTGCATATGGAGCACAACAAAGTTTCTTACCAATTAAAATAAACTCTGCAGGAGTAACACCAGTAATATTTGCATCAATCTTAACAACAATCCCTGCAACCATAGTTGGGGTGTTAAAAAACGAAAAAGCAATATCATTTGTTGAAAACTATATAAATTACACATCGTGGACAGGACTTGCTTTGTATTTAGGCTTGATTATGTTCTTCGGTTATTTTTATACATTTATGATGATGAACCCAGAAGAAATGAGTAAAAACTTAAATGAAAGTGGAGGCTATATACCAGGTATAAGACCAGGAGAACCTACAGCTAATTATATTAGTAATATATTAGGAAAATTGACCTTAGTAGGTAATTTATTCTTAATGTTTTTAGCAGGATTACCTGTTTTTATGGCAAAGTTAACTGATTTACCATCACACGTTACAATTGGTGGTACCGGTATATTAATTGTTGTAGGTGTTGCAATAGAAACATACAAACAATTAGAAAGTGGATTAAAGAGTAGAAGTTATACCTCTAAAAGGAAGAGACTAAGATGAAGAATATAATATTTTTAGCTCCTCCTGCTGGAGGAAAGGGAACCCAAAGTGAATACTTAGTTAAGGATTATGATTATCTACATATATCAGCAGGAGATCTATTAAGAGAATTTGCTAAGGGAACAAGTGTAATGGCTCAACAAGTAAAAAAATTACTTGAAGAAGGGCAAATGATATATGATGAGACGACTATTTCTTTAATAGATGAAAAGATTAACAAAGAAAAAGGAAGACATTTTATATTTGATGGATTTCCAAGAAATATAGTACAAGCAAGAAAGTTTTCAGTTATTTTAAATAAAAATAACATTGAGGATTATGAAGTTATTTATTTAAAATTAGATGAAAATACAGCTCTTAAAAGAGCATTAGGAAGAGTAAATTGTAGTTGTGGAAAAATATATAATTTATATGATGAAGAATTAAAACCAAGTGTAGATGGATATTGTGACGCTTGTGGAGGAACTCTTGATAAAAGAGATGACGATAACGAAGAGTCATTTAAAACAAGATTTAATCTATATTTAAAAAACATCGATATATTAGTTGATTATTATGAAAATACAATTAATAAAAAAGTTATAGTAATAGACGCAACGAAGAGTCCAGAAGAAGTTTATAAAGATATAAAGGCAAAGTTAAATGATATTGATCAAAAATAAAGATGAAATAAAAATAATGAAAAAATCTGGCAAAATTAATTATTTAACACATAAAGTATTAGAAGATAATATAAAAGTGGGAATTACTACAAACGAGTTAAATGATATAGCGCATGATTTTATTATTAAAAATAATGCATCACCATCGTTTCTAAACTATGATGGTTTTCCTAAAAGTATATGTATATCTATTAATGAAGAAGTAGTACATGGTATACCTAGTGATAGAAAATTAAAAGAAGGAGACATAGTCTCAATTGATATAGGAGTAAATTATAAGGGATATCATTCAGACTCGGCAAAGACACACGTAGTTGGAAAAACGACTGAAGAAAATGAATTGTTGGTAAAGAACACTAAAGAATCCTTATATAAAGGATTAAGGGTTATAAAAGAAGGAGTAAATTTAAGTTTAATCGGAAAAGAAATAGAACAATATGCAAAAGATAATAATTTGAGTGTCATTAGAGAATTAGTAGGGCATGGCGTAGGAAAAAATTTACACGAAGAGCCTGATATACCAAATTATTATGAACCATCAGATGTTATATTAAAAGAAGGTATGACATTAGCAATTGAACCAATGTTAAATTTGGGAGAAAGGCATATTTATATAGAAGATGATGATTGGACAATAAAAACCGAAGACGATTTACCATCAGCACATTTTGAACATACTATATTGGTAACAAAAGATGGATACGAAATATTGACAGGAGAGTGATTAGTATTAAAACGAAAAACGGAAAAATAGAATTAGAGGGCGTTGTAGAAGACGCATTAAAAGGTAGTGATTATTTAGTAAGATTAGAAAATGGTCACTTAATAAAAGCACATGTATCTGGTAAGATGAGAATTAATTTAATTAGAATATTACCAGGAGATAAAGTGTTAGTAGAGATGTCACCATATGATTTAACACGCGGGATAATAACATGGAATAAAAGATAATGGAGGTAAATTATGAAAGTTAGACCGTCAGTAAAAAAGATTTGTAGAAAATGCAAAATAATAAGACGAAAAGGAAGAGTTATGGTTATCTGTGATAATCCAAAACATAAACAAAGACAAGGATAGGAGAAAATTATGGCAAGAATTAAAAACATTGAATTAGATGATAATAAACATATTTCAATAAGTTTAACCGCTATTTACGGAGTAGGTAGAAGTTTAGCTTTAACAATATGTGAAAATGCAAAAGTAGATCCATCTAAAAAAACTAAAGATTTAACTGATGAAGAAGTTAATAACCTAAGAAAAGAAGTTGATGAACATTTAGTTGAAGGTGACTTAAGAAGAGAAGTTCAAATGAGCATCAAAAACAAAATGGAAATTAATAGCTACGAAGGTGTAAGACACAGAAGAGGGCTACCAGTAAGAGGGCAAAGAACTAGTAGAAATGCTAGAACCAGAAAAGGTAGAGGAAGAGTTGTAGCAAATAAAAAGAAAGTAGGTAAATAATCATGGCTTATAATAGAAGAAAAAGAAGAGTTAAAAAGAATATACCTGAAGCTGCAGCGCATATACATTCAACTTACAACAATACTATTGTCACAATTAGTGATAAAGACGGAGGAGTAATAGCTTGGGCATCATCAGGTAAAATTGGTTATAAAGGAAGTAAAAAGAAAACTCCATTTGCAGCGGGTGTTACAGCGGAAGCTGCAGCAGAAGCAGCAAAAGAAAGTGGAGTTAAAAAAGTAGACGTTTATGTAAGAGGTCTGGGACCAGGAAGAGAAAACGCTATTAGATCACTTCAAGCAGCAGGATTAGAAATAACTGCAATAATTGATGAAACACCAATTCCACATAATGGATGTAGACCGCCGAAAAGGCCGAGAAAATAAGGAAAGAGGTAAAGATGATAAAATTTGATAAACCAGATTATAAAATTACAGATTATATTGAAAACAATAATTATGGAAAGTTTGAATTTACCCCACTAGAACGTGGTTTTGGTACAACTATTGGAAATGCATTAAGAAGGGTAATGTTATCAAGCTTACCAGGAAGCGCAGTTACAAGTGTGAAAATTGATGGAGTTATGCACGAATTCCAAAAAATTGAAGGCGTAGTAGAAGATGTTACATCAATTGTACTGGCTTTAAAAAGATTAGTAGTTAAAAATCACTCAGATGAAGCTAAAACACTAACTCTATCTGCTACAAAAGCTGGAGTAGTAACAGCTAAAGATATTAAAAAAGATGCAGACATTGAAATAATAAATCCAGACTTAGTAATATGTAATGTAGTTAAGGGTGGAAAAATAGAAATGGAAATGGTTGTTCAAAATGGACGTGGCTATGTTGAAGCTAGCGAAATGAAAAAAACAAACCATGAAATTGGTACAATTGTAATCGATGCTTCTTATTCGCCTATTGAATTAGTAAGATATGAAGTATTGGATACTAGAGTTGGTCAAAGTGAAAACTATGATAAATTAGTTTTAGAAGTTAATACAGATGGAAGTATTAAGCCAGAAGAAGCAGTAGCGCTTGCATCAAGAATATTAATCGAACATTTAAACATAGTAGCAGATCTAAATGAAATTAGTAATGTTACTGATATGATGCAAGAAAAAGAAGAAGATACATTAGCTAAAATACTAGAAACGCCAATTGAAGAAGTTGAGTTTTCAGTAAGAGCATATAATTGCTTAAAAAGAGCAGGTATTAACACATTGCATGAATTAGTTGATAAAAACGAAGAAGAAGTAACTAAAATTAGAAACTTAGGTAAAAAATCATTACAAGAAGTAGTAGAAAAAGTAGAAGAATTAGGAATTTCTTTTAAGGAGTAATTATGGCATATAGAAAATTAGGAAGAGAATCTAGAAAAAGATTAAGTATTATTAGAGGTCTTACTAAAACCGTTATAATGAATGGACATGTAGTAACAACTGAGGCAAGAGCTAAAGAGGTTAGAAAGTTTGTTGATAGAATGGTTACATATGGTAAGAAAAACACTTTACTTTCAAGAAGACAAGCTTTAGCATTTGTACATAATGATAAAGAAGTTGTTGAAAAAGTATTTAATGAATTAGCACCAAAATATAAAGATAGAAATGGTGGTTATACAAGAATCATTAAATTAAACGAAAGAAGGGGCGACGACGCTCTAGAAGTAAGATTAGAATTAGTATAGGAAACTATACTTTTTTTAATGTTTATAAATTGACTTAGCATACCCTTTCTAGTAAAATAAGTATACAGCTTATGTATTAAGGATGTGTATTATGTCTAAAGTGATTTCACTTGTAAACCAAAAAGGTGGAGTTGGAAAAACTACCACTAGTATTAACCTTGCAGCTGCTTTAGGACAGCAAAATAAAAAGGTTCTTTTAATTGATTTAGATCCTCAAAGTAATGCAACTACAGGGTTGGGTTTATCATCTTCAGATTTTGATTATGATATATACGATATTATTACAGGTAAAGTTCATATTAGACGTGGTATTAAAAAAACAAGATTTAAAAATTTGTTTATAATACCAGCAACTTTAAACTTAGCTGGAATCGATGTTGAGTTTGTTAAAAGAATGTTAGAAGACAATACTTTTAGACAAAACGATCAATTGAAATACATCTTAAGAGAAGTACGAGATGAATTTGATTTTATAATAATTGATTGCCAACCATCTCTTGGTATTGGAACTATGAACGCACTTGTTGCAAGTGATTCAGTTATAATACCAGTTCAATGTGAATTCTTAGCACTGGAAGGAATAACTCAGTTATTAAACTCAGTTATAATGGTACAGTCTAATATGAATCCACACTTGAGAATAGAAGGGGTACTACTAACTATGTTTGATGGAAGAACAAATATAGCGATGGAGGTAGTAGAGGAAATAAGAAAATACTTTAAAGACAAAGTATTTAACACAATTATACCTAGATTAGTGAGACTAGTTGAAGCGCCGAGTCATGGCAAACCTATTAATGAATATGATCCAACAAGTAGAGCTTCTATAGCATATGCTAATTTAGCAAAGGAAGTGATTAGTAGAAATGGAACCTAAGAAAAAGGCGTTAGGAAAAGGATTAGAACAATTATTTGCGGATAAAGCAATTGATTTTGAACGTTTTGAAAGCGACGTTGTTGAAAAAGAAAAAAGTAATGTTAAAAACATCCCAATAAAAGACATAAGAAGAAATCCTTATCAACCAAGAAAAACATTTAAAGGTGATGCATTAAAAGAATTAGCTGATTCTATTAAAGAGTATGGTGTTATACAGCCTATAATTATTAAGGATAGCATTAAAGGTTATGAATTAATTGCGGGCGAAAGAAGATTAAAAGCGGCTGAAATGGCTGGTTTGACAGAAATACCTTCTATTATTAAAGATATTAGTGATCAAGAAATGATGGACATAGCACTTCTTGAGAACATTCAAAGAGAAGATTTAAATGCTATAGAAATAGCCGAGGCTATTAGATCTATTATTAAAAATAAAAATATTACTCAAGAAGAAATGGCTGAGAAGTTTGGAAAGAGTAGAAGTTATGTTACTAACATGTTAGGGTTATTAAAATTACCTAACGAAATTAAACAAATGGTGGGTAATAATAAAATATCAATGTCTCATGCTAGATCTTTAAGTAAACTTGAAGATGTTGAAGAAATGATTAAGTTAGCTCACAGAGTAATAAAAGAAGATATGAATGTAAGAGATTTAGAAAGAATAATTTCTGGTAATACGGAAGATGATAATATCCCTTCTAAACCTTTTAGTGCATATAAAATTTACGAAAACTTAGTAAGTGAAAAACTTAATAACAAAGTTAGAATTACTAAAAATAAAATGGAAATAAAATTTTATGATGAAAATGATTTAATTAGAATATTAAATATCATGAATATAAAGGCAGACGACGATTAATGAAAAAAGAATATAACTTAGATGATAAAGTTATAATGAAAAAACAACATGCATGTGGTACAAATTTGTGGACAATTACACGAGTAGGTGTAGACATAAAAATTAAATGTGATAATTGTACAAGGGAAGTTATGTTGGACAGATTAGTTTTTGAAAAAAAACTAAAGAAAGTGATAAGTAATGAAAAAGAAAAATAAAAAATTGGGTTTTCATCCAGTAATGACTTATATAATAATAATGTTTGTTATTATTGGTTTGAGTTTTATATTATCTTTATTTAATACTCAATCAACATATGGAATATTTTCTACAATTAGTAGGGATTACAAAATAACTTCAGAATCAGTTTTATCACTATTAAATTTACGTGGGATAAAATATATATTTACTACAACTGTAGCAAATTTTGCTAACTTTGCAGTTTTACCTAATTTAATAATTATATTAATTGGAATTGGAGTAATGGATAAGAGTGGGTATTTAAAAACTCTTATTACTATACTGACTAAAAAAGCTCAAAAACGAACTGTAACGTTTGTTTTGGTTTTCTTAGCAATAATTTCTAGTATAATTGGCGATTTATCATTTTTAATATTTATCCCATTATCAGCCTTAATATTTTATTATGGTAAAAGAAATCCAATGATTGGAATAGTCTCTTCTTTTGCAGCTTTAAGTGTGGGTAATGGTTTATCATTGTTATTTACATCGGTAGATTCTTCGTTAAGGGATATAACTTTGTTAAATGCAAGTGTATATGATCCAAAATACCATTTTGGAATTTATGCTATGATTTTAATTAATGTTATTTTAATAATCGCGGCGGCATTTATTATTACACATGTAACTGAAAATTATATAGTTAAAAAATTACCTAAATATGAATTTGAAGAAGAGGAAGAAGAAGTTAAAATAGCCAAAAAAGAATATAGAGGATTATTACTAGCATCTTTTGTAGGAGTTATTTACTTATTAATCATAATTTATAACATTATTCCAGGTTTACCACTATCTGGTAATTTGTTAGATTATGGACAAACTCTTTATATAGATAAATTATTTAGTTATGAATCGTTTTTCACATTAGGCTTTGTATTTATAGTAGCGTTATTATTTATTTTACTAGGTTTGTTTTATGGTATAGGAGCAAAAACTATAAACAATAATAAAGATTTAGTAGATAGTATGAGTAGTTCATTAAACGGAATAGGTAAAACATTATTGCTAATATTTGTCGCAGCTTCTTTAATTAACATATTTAAACAAACAAATATTGGTCCAACTATAGTAGCGTGGTTATCAAACTCTATTAAAGACTCCAATTTTACCAGTATACCGCTTCTTATCATGCTGTTTGTAGTCTCGGCCATCTCTACTTTGGTTTTGCCAAGATCAGCCAGCAAATGGGCTATAATAGCTAGTACAGCGGTGCCGGCATTTATGAATGCAGGACTTAGTCCAGAGTTTAGTCAATTAATTTTTAGATTAGGCGAATCTGTTACTATGGGGTTAACTCCAATTTTGGCTTCATATGTTATTTATTTAGCATATATAGAAAAATATAATCAAGATGAAAAACCAATTAATTTGTTTACAACAATAAAATATCAATTACCTTACGCTGGACTAATAGCGGGGTTATATATATTTGCAATAATTTTATGGTATCTTGCTGGATTCCCATTAGGAATCGGCGGATATGTATCGATATAGGAGAACCAATATATGAATTTAAAAGCAGGTATAGTTGGTTTGCCTAACGTTGGTAAATCAACTATTTTTAATGCAATTACAAAGAAGAATGCTCTTGCAGCGAATTATCCGTTTACTACAATTGAACCAAATGTAGGAGTTGTTTTTGTGCCTGATAATAGATTGGATTTTTTACAAGAAGCATACAAAACCGAAAGAAAAATACCAACATCATTTGAATTTATAGATATCGCGGGCTTAGTAGAAGGCGCATCAAGAGGTGAAGGTTTAGGAAACAAGTTTCTGTCTCACATTAGAGAAGTAGATGCAATAGTGCACGTGGTAAGGTGCTTTAGTGATGAAGGTACAACACATATTGCAGGAAACGTAAATCCTATAAGAGATATAGAAATTATTAACACTGAGTTAATACTGGCTGATTTAGAAATAATAGAAAATAGAATAGAAAGAATAATAAAAAAAGCTGATTCGACTAAAAATAGAGAAGACAATATTGAAAAAGATATATTGATAAGGTGTAAAGATGCTTTAAATAAAAATAAAGCAATAAGAGAGTTAAATTTAACTGATGAAGAGAAAAAAATAATTAAACATTATAATTTTATTACATTAAAACCAATTATATACGCAGCTAACATAGATGAGGAAGATATCTTAAAAACTGATTATAATGAATATTCAAAACAAGTAATAAATTATGCAAAAGATGAAGGTGCCGAAACAGTTGTAATAAGTGCTATTTTAGAAGAAGAAATAGCATTGTTTGACGGAGAAGAAAAATTAAGAATAATGAAGGACTTAGGTTTGGAAAAGAGTGCATTAGATAATTTGATTTTTTCTACATACACACTTTTAAATCTTGCGACATTTTTCACCGCAGGAGTAAAAGAAGCTAGAGCTTGGACTTTTAAAAAAGGAATGAAAGCTCCTGATTGTGCCGAAATAATACACTCAGATATGAAAAGAGGTTTTATACGGATGGAAACAATATCTTTTGAAGATTTACAAAAGTATGGTAGCGAGTTAAAAGTTAAAGAAGCCGGTAAATTAAGACAGGAAGGAAAAGATTATATAACAAAAGATGGAGATATTTGCTATTTTAAGTTTAATGTTTAAGCAATCTTTGTTATAATTATAATGATAAAAGGTGGTATTAAATGAATATTAGTTTTATATGGTCTATAATCACTAAACTTTTAGATATATGTATAGTATGGATAGCATTTTATTTTATATTTAAAAATGTAAAAAATAATATAAAGATGGCTTTAATTGTTAAGGGTATCATTATTATTTTGTTTATAAAAATATTTAGTGAATATTTAAATTTATATACGGTGGGGATATTATTAGAATATGTCATCCAGTGGGGTCCTCTTGCGTTAATAGTTATATTCCAACCAGAAATACGAAGTGTATTAGAATCCGTTGGAAGAACCCAATTATTGGGTAGACACAAAGTTTTAACAAGAGATGAAAGGGAAAAAATTATTTTCCAAATTATGCAAGCTGTCGAATACTTTAAGAAAAACAAAATTGGAGCTTTGATGGTTATTGAGCGTGAAATATCATTACAACAATATATAGAAACCTCAACTAAAGTATATGCTGATTTAACTGCAGAGTTACTTGAGACAATTTTTTACCCAAATGCACCAATGCATGACGGTGGAGTTATTATTCAAGGTAATCGAGTAACTAGCGCTGGAGCAGTATTTAGAACAAGTATGAACCCAAATGTATCTAAAAGGTTAGGTACAAGACACAGAGCGGCATTAGGAATAGCAGAGGAAAGTGATGCGCTAGCATTAATAGTATCTGAGGAAACAGGAAGATTAAGTATTGCTATGGATAGTGAGCTACATTATAATTTAACCGAAGAAGAATTTAGAGTAATGATGACAGAGGCTCTAAGTCCTAAAACGGAAGTATTCTTTGAAGGGGATATAGAGGAGGAACAAGACGATGAAGAAATTATTTAAATCAATATATAAAATAATTGATAAGTTTTTAATTGTTCCTATTAGTAGATTTGTTTATTATATTAATAAAAAAATAAAACAAAATGGCGGAAAATTAGATAAATTATTAAATAGTCATCAGTTTTTAATTTATTTATCACTTGCAATAGCAGTGGGAACGTTTTTATTAATAGACTCAAAAGCAATTAGTTTTATCCAAAGTGAATCAGATTCGATTGCTAACGTGCCAGTGGTATTAAAATATAATGCCGAGGCATATGTAGTTGAAGGAGTCCCTGAATTTGTTGATATAAGAATAAGCGGTAGAAAAAGCGATATATATTTGGCTAAACAATTAGGAGAATATCAAGTAGTATTAGATTTAACAGATTACAGTCCTAGTGAAACTGCGTACAAGGTATATTTTTCATATTCAAAACCAATCGAGAATTTAAGCTATAAAATAGACCCATCTTATGTATCGGTAATTATTAAAAATAAAATAAGCGAAACAACATCTATAACATATGATTTATTAAATTTAGATAAATTAGATCCTAAATTAAGTGTTAAGAGTGTTGATTTGGATAAAAACCAAGTAGTAGTAAAAGGAAGCTCTACAACATTAGAGCAAATTTCTTTAGTAAAAGCTTTAGTAGATTTAAAAAATAAAAGCTTAACTGAAGCTGGTACCTATACTTTGAATGACGTTAAGTTAGTAGCGTATGATAGAACAGGTAAGATATTAACAGATGTTGAAATAGTCCCTGGAACTATTAGTGCAACAGTAACGCTGGATAGTTATTCTAAAAAAGTACCTCTTAGTGTATTAACTACTGGTTCATTAATTCCAGGAAAAGCAATTGCATCTATTTTAATAAATGGTAACGCAACATATTCTGTATCAATATTTGGAGATCAAAAAGAATTAGATAAAGTAAACTTTGTACCATTAACAATTAATATTGATGGATTAGGAAAAGAAACTGCTAAAAGCTATAACGTTCTTATATCAAAACCATTTGGTGTAAGACATATGGATTTAAAGAACGCAAGTATAGCTGTAACGTTTGGAGATGAAGCTCAAAAAACAATTGATAAAAACATAAATATAGCATCAAGGAACTTGTCAGATGGATTAAATGTTACGATTTTGCCTCCTTATAATATATCAGTACAAGTAAAAGGTGTCTCTAGTGTAATAGATAAAATATCTGCAGTAGATGTTAATGCTTATATTGATTTAAAGGACTTAAAACCGGGAGAACATGAAGTTGAAGTTAAAATTGATAACACTAATCCACTTGTTACATATGTTGTATCAAGTACTATAAAAGTAGCAATAGTTTAAGAAGGGAGAGAATATGCAAGAAAATAAAAAGAAAATAGTAATAGTATTATCTGTAATAATGGGTCTAGTACTAGCTTTGGGAGCGTATTTATATTGGGTCGGCAAACCATTTAAAGTGGATAAAGTAACTCCAAAAGAAGTTGAAGTCCCCAATATAGAGGAGGAGCCTTTAGTACCAGAAGGAATTGTTATTGCAAGAGGTGACTTGTGTGAAGAAGATTGTGAAGAGTCATTATATGAAATTACGATTGGAGAACAAGAATTTCATATCACAGCATCACTATTTCAAGATAAAAAAGACTCATTAAGAATTAATGATCAAGAAGTAGAATTTGATAATGATAACTTACAATTTATAGCCTTAATGAACAACGAATTTATTGTAATTGGAACCAATCACACATCCCCTGAAGAAGTATATGAGATATTAGTATTAGATTTAAATCTTCATACTGTAGATATGTTTAAATCTTATATGCATGTCGAAGGTGAGTTTGATTTAGAGTCAAATATATTTGATAACAATACAAAAATGTATTACTATGCTTGTCAAGAAGACGAAGAAGATGAAACACAACAAAATTTAATTACTTATGAAGTCACTTTTCAAGATGAACAAATTAATAAAAGAGTTCACAACATTAAAGAAAACATACAATGTGCTAGTGAAATATAAAATGCCTAATGGCATTTTTTTATTGTTTTCCTTTAATAAAAAGCAATTATATATTATAATAAATACCGGAGGTTTATTATGTCTGATTTAGAAATGCAGTTAGAGAAAATAATGAATATTAAAGGGGTAACATATTTTTATTATTATACTGAGGAATGTGGTAAAGAATTATTAGAAAGAGGGCTAATGATACATAAGCCTAATTTACATTCTATTTCTTATGAATTATCCGATTCTGATAAAAGTAATATAATGGAAATATTAGATTATAATTATCAAAAAGTAGAAAGATTAAATGAAAAAGGTTTTGTAGTTTTAATTGCTTGTGATGAAGATTTTGAAATTCAACTTGTTAAAGATAACATTGAGGATTTAGAAATTGATGAACCACACTTTATAATTTGTCCAGAATATTTATTGGCTTGTGTGGATTTAAATAATGGTGAGTTAACACTAAATGATAGGTCGCTACTTTTAGGAGATATGCACACTTTATAATTTGGTGATATTATGAACAGAAAAAGATTGAAAGAACAAAGAAGGTTAAATAAAAAACCACCTATTGATACTGAAGATGAAATATTTAGATTTATTAAAATTATATTATCTTTATCGATTGTTATAATTTTATTATTTGTATTTACTAAATATGTAGTAAATGATGGTGATGTTTTTATGCCGGAGAAAATAATAGCACCAGGTACAATTGATTATAATACGGTTACATTGGGAACAATGTTTAATAAAGAAGAAAAAGAATATTATGTGTTGTTTACTGATAGAAAAGAAGAGTCGAGTGGTATACACACAAATTTATATCAAGAATATAAAGAACTTGGAGCAACATCTATTTATATAGGAGATTTGTCAAACAACTTAAATGTAAATTATGAAATTCCTAAATCTAAAATTGAAGTGAATGATGAAATTATATTAAAGTCTCCCGTATTACTAAAAATCAAAAATGGATCTATCGTCGAATATACAACAGATTTTAAAACAATACAAAATAAATTAGAAATAAAAGAAAGTTAGTTACTTTCTTTTTAAATGCCCCCATGATAAAATAATATAGTAGGTGAGCATATGAACAAGGATCAAGGTTTCAAGTTAAAACATATAATTATTATAATTGTAACTATATCATTAGTATCGGCTTTAACGACTGGAGTTATATTAAATAATAATTTCAAGAGTCTAGGCGGATTTAAAAATATAGATGTTTTTAATGATGATGCTTTGAAAGACTTTATTAGAGTGTACTCAACTTTAAATAATGATTATTATGGTAAATTAAACAAAAATGGGATGATAGATAGTGCTATTGAAGGCATGTTAAATTATTTGGATGATAATTATACTAATTATCTAGATGAGGATGCTACAAATGCACTGTCCGAATCTTTAAATGGTAAATATAAAGGTATAGGCATTTTAATGCAGGGCAGAATTATAGAAAAAGTGTTGTTGGATACTCCAGCCTCAAGAGCAGGATTATTACCATTAGATATAATAGAAAAAGTAAATGGTGTAGATGTAACTGAAAAAGAAAGCACAGTTATCGGAGAGTTAATAAAAAATAGTGAATCAGACATTATTACAATAGAAGTAAGAAGAAATAATGAATTATTATCATTTAAGATAAAATTAGAAGAAATGGACTTACCGGTTGTATATCATGAAATGGTACCTGAAACTAATGTTGGATATATTGGTATAGAATTATTTTCGGCAACGGTAGGTAAACAATTCAAAAAAGCATTAGAAGATTTAGAAAAACAAAATATAGAAAGCCTAATAATAGATCTTAGGGGAAATACTGGCGGGTATTTAGTAGGCGCGATTGATATTGCATCTTTATTCCTAGAAAAAGGAAGTAAAATATTTAGTATAGAAACACAAGATGGTAAAAAGACAACAAAAGATAAGACTGAAGAGAAAAGAAACATACCTATTGTTATATTATTAAATAAAGATAGCGCTTCAGCTTCAGAAATATTAGCCACAGCATTAATTGATAATAATGGTGCCGTTGTAGTTGGGGAAGAATCATTTGGTAAAGGCAAAATTCAACAAACGATGACTTTAAAAGACGGAACTATGGCTAAGTA
>CAZJTX010000009.1:0-30386 GCA_964549115.1 uncultured Muribaculaceae bacterium
TCTTTCCTCTGAACTCTCTGTGTCAGGATCGGGCCACTGGAATGATCCATATATTGTTGAGGGCGATGACGATGATGGAATTGGAATTGGACCAGGACCAGGTCAAAATGAAAATTAAAACTCATTTATGAGTTTTTTTCTTGATAAAATATAACTAATGATGTATTATATAAACTAATATTTAGGAGGGTTTATGGATATTATATTTAGTAATGATTTTAAAAAGAGATTAGTTGGTACTGACGAAGAGCTAACATACTTTGTAGATGTTATACATGTGGGAAGGGGTATTTGGAAAACTGTTAATGTTGAGGTGCACGAAGATTTAGAACAAGCGCCAATAATGGTAGGTAAATTCTTATATGAAACTGATGAGTACAGAAGGGATTATATTAGATTATTAAGAGAACTATATATAAGTGAAAACATAATGAAGCAAGAACAAATGAGCAGAGTAATATTTTATAATAATTATGGTGATATAACTCATGAGAAAATAATTGTTTCAAATCCGGAAAAATACTTTCCAAAACATGGAATGGGTTTAAATGTATATTTTTATGAAGATGACACAGGATTATTTAAATCTAATCGCGGGGAAGTAATTGAAAACTTAGAAGAAAGTAATATGTATATAGATATAATTAGAAGCTATGCTAGAGATGGAGAAGAATACGCTCTAGAGTATAAAAATATAAGAAGGTGATTATCACCTTTTTTTATGGTATAATTAATAGGGATTTTAATGGACAAAATAATTAAAAACATCTTAAAAAAATTAGAAACAGAAGGGTTTGAAGCTTACGTAGTAGGTGGTTTTGTTCGTGATAAGATAATAGGTAGAGAATCTTTTGATGTTGATATATGTACTAATGCTTTACCTAAGGAGATACATAATATATTTGGGTATAATGAAAGTAATGAATATGGTAGTTTTAACTTAAAGATTAATAAATTTAATATAGACATAACTACATATAGAGAAGATATTAAATATAAAGGTGGAAAGTTAATTGAAAGTAAATATATTAATAACTTAATCGAGGATATCAAAAGAAGAGACTTTACAATTAACACTTTGTGTATGAATGAATTAGGAGAGATTATAGACCTTTTAAATGTGTCTGGGGATATTGATAAAAAGATAGTTAAAATGGTCGGAGATCCTTTAAAAAGGTTAAAAGAAGACCCTCTTAGAATACTTAGAGCGGTTAGGTTTGCTACTACATTAAACTTTAAAATAGATAGTAAATTAAAAGAAGCTATTATTAAATTAAAAAGTGAGGTAAGTAAAGTTCCACTTGTTAAAATAAGAAGTGAATTAAATAAAATAATTATGTCTCCTAACTATAAATATGGTTTGAAGTTATTAAAAGATTTAAAGTTAGATAATGAATTAAATTTCAAATGGAATAAAATTACTTATACTGATAATATACTAGGTATGTATTCTCAGTTTGATATAAATCCTAAATTGTTTTCTAAAAGAGAATATGATACGATAACGGAAATTAGAGACATTGTTAAAAAAGGTGTTATTGATGATTTTGTAATATACAAATATGGCTTAATAAATTCAGTTACAGCAGGGGAGTTATTAGGAATGTCTAAAAAAGATGTATATAAAATAAATGATAGTATGTATATAAAAGTTGATAAAAACATAGAAATTAATGCGAAGGAAATAATGGAGATATTAAATATAGAACCATCACCTAAATTAAAAGAAATAAAAGATGATATATTAGACAAAATATTAACAAGAGAATTAAAAAACAGTAAAAAAAAAATAAAAGCATACATTATAAAGAGGTATAAAGATGAAGTGTAAAAAGTTTGTATCAGATAGTAATTTTATAAAAGTATCACTTGATTTAAATTTAACATTAAGTGAATATTTTTTGTTGTTATTTTTTGATAATTCTTTTGATATGGTTTTTGATATAAACTTAATTAAAGAAAACTTTAATATGAGTGAAGAAGACATATTAAAATCTTTTAGTAGTTTAGTTGATAAAAAATTAATTAAAGTAAAAACAATTAAAAACGAATTTAATAAAACAGTCGAAGTTATTAATTTGGATAATTTTTATAAAAAGGTTCAAGAAATAAATAAAGAATGTAAAAATGAGACTAACATATATGAATCTTTTGAAGAAGTGTTTGGAAGAACATTATCTCCAATGGATTATGAAATAATAAATGCTTGGTTAGATAAATCATTTAGTGAAGAGTTAATTATGTTGGCGTTAAAAGAAGCTGATTATAATAAAGTTCATAGTCTAAGATATATTGATAAAATATTATTTGATTGGCATAAAAAAGGTTTTAAAACAAAAAAAGACTTAAGTACAATTGATAACACAGTTATGTACGACGATGAGTTATTAAATTATAATTGGTTGGATAATGAATAAAGAATATATAATTAATAGTTTAAATAAAATGATACCTAATCCAGTTATAGAACTGGATTTTAATACTGATTATGAAATGTTGCTAGCGGTAATGTTATCAGCTAATTCAACTGATAAAAGAGTTAATATAGTTACTAAAGACTTGTTTAAATATAATTTAGAAGAAATATCAAAACTAAGTTTAGAAAAATTAGAAGATATAATTAGATCAGTTGGATCTTATAAAAAGAAAGCTAGTTATACAAAAGATATTGCAATTAATTTAGTAAAAGATTATGGGGGTAAAGTTCCTAATAATAGAGAATATTTAGAGAATTTACCAGGGGTAGGGAGGAAGACTGCTAGTGTAGTCTTGTCACATTTATATGACGTGCCAACTATAGCAGTGGATACTCATGTAAAAAGAGTAAGTAATATATTATTTATTACAAATAGTAATAATGTATTAAAAATAGAAAAAGATATAATGAATTATTTTCCTAAAGAACAATGGAATAAAATAAATAGTCAATTAGTATTATTTGGAAGATATACTTGTAAGGCAAGAGCTCCTGAATGTGATAAATGTTTATTTAATGGAAAGTGTAGAATAACAAAATAAAAACTGTTGAATTAACAACAGTTTTTTTAATGGTTTAATTTATTCTTCTATTTCATCATTTCCGTTTAAGTTAATTGTTCCCGATAATCCTGATGAAGCATTAGCTTTAAATATAGAGTATGATGATTTCACAACAAATGTATACTTACTCTCATTAGCGTTTTTATAAGAAAATGAATTACTATTTGTTCTAGCTAAATGAGTTAAATTACCATTTTTATTAAGATAAATGTCATATCCTAATGTACCTATATTAGCTTTATTATATGCTAATCTTCTTTCATAATACTTACTTGCTACATTTTCATAATATGTATTAAAGTGATCTATTAAATAATCGTTATCAATAGCATCAGGAGTCGCGATTGGATCCCAAGATAAATTAATATTATTACCTGATTTTTCTAAAACTAAATTGGTTGGATTTTTTAATGTAGAAAATCTAGTAGATACATCAACTGGTTCCGTTCCTGATTTAAAATATTCACTTACTATTAAACTACTTGGGGTATGCGTACTAGGTAGTTGTGGTGGGAATGTTTCAAGCTCCACTTGTAAATGAACTAATCCGCCCGGGTTTTTAAAACTTAATCCACTTGGGTGTAATTTACTTGCAAATGTTCTTCCTATAGCAGCTTTTGTATTATTACCAATAGACATTGTTAAATAATGTTTACTTGATAATTTATCATATCCTACCCATGTAGCTACTGCATATTTAGGTGAGTATGAAACTATCCATGAATCCATAACTCCAGATGACGGAATACCTAATTTCTTTCTAGCTGCAGATCCGATAGATGAAGTTCCAGTTTTACCTGCAACGGCAGTACCACTTCTTTTTATACCCATGCTACCACCAACACCTTGTAATATATTAGATATCATAAATGCTGTTTGTGGACTCATAACTTGTTCTTTTTTATATTTATATTCTTTTGTAGTATCAGTGTCTAAGAAAACAATTTTTGTTACTGAATATGGTTTAATAAAATAACCTTTACGTCCAAATGCTGCATATGCCGCACTTAATTCTAATGGAGATGTTCCATCAAATCCACCAACTGATGTTGATTCATGTAATGTATCTCCGTAATCTAAACCAAGACCATGTACAAAATCAGAAATATTTTGAGGGTTATCTCTAGCTACAGCTTGGAAAGCTTTTAATGCTGGAATATTTCTAGAAACTTGCAAAGCTCTTCTTGTGGTCATAATTCCTTGATATTTATTATCCCAGTTGGTCATTTTTCCACCTCCAGAATATGTGTGAGGTTCGTCTAAAAACATATGATAAGTTGATCCATTCAAATATTCGAAGAATGGTCCATAATCAAATAGTGGCTTAGCAGTAGAACCTGGTTGTCTTTTTGTTGTTGCTCTATTTAAACCTTTAGCTTGATAATTTTTACCAGGACTCATTGCTACTACTGATCCGTCTTCTACATCAGTTATAGCAACTGCAAATTGTAAATCACCTCTAGATTCAGGAATTTGATAAGATTTTCCTGTTTCTAAATCAGTCATCATTTTTTGTACTTTTAAATCAATGGTTGAATATATTTTCATTGGCACTAAAAATGGATTTTTACCAGTTAATTTTTCAGCCTCTTTTAATACGTAATCTATTACTGCTTGATTTTCTAATACTTTAGATTCGGTTTTTTCTCTTAGTAAAGACTCAATAGGTATATTTAACACATCATCTTTTTCTTCTTTAGTAATATATCCGTGTCTAACCATAAGATTTAATACTGATGTTTGTCTTTTTCTAGAATTATTAGGAAATCTATATGGATTAAACGCAACTGGGTTTTGAAACATTCCTGCTAACAAACTAGCTTCGGCTAGTGTAAGATCTTTAACAGATTTACCAAAGTAATATTCAGAGCCTTGTTCCACTCCTGAAATAGAGCCATAGTTAACATTACCATCATGTCCTAACCATTGTGAGTTAGTATAAAATTCTAATATTTCTTCTTTTGTATATGCATTTTCAAGTTTAAATATAGACATATATATGTCAGTAAACTTTCTTATAATACCTTTAATACCTTTGCTTGTTGTATCAGTGTATGTGTTTTTAACAACTTGCATTGTTATAGTAGACGCTCCACCTGCCGATGAATCTGATCTAAATACTTGTCCTAAGGAAGCTTTTATAAATCTAGCTGCATCTAATCCTGTATGTTGAAAATATCTAGAATCTTCAGTAGCTATAATGGCATCAATTAACACTTCTGGTAATTCGTCGTATGTAACATGTGTTAAATTACTTTTTCCAATTCTAGCCATTTCTGTTCCATCCAAAGCATATATAGTTGTGGCATCCTTTTTATATAGCTTTTCTCTATTAAAATCAGGAGCGGTAATTATTATGTATAAAGCGAATATCAAAACAATAGTAGCTATAAATATACCTCCCAATATTATTACTGAATATATAAAAGTTTTAGTGTTTTTAATATTAAACACTTTTTTAAAATCAAATTTTTTAAGTTTTAATTTTTTCTTTTTCATAACTCCTCCAATATATTATCTATAATATCTAAATAATTTAATCCTTTTAAATAATTATATGAAAGACAGTGTCCTTTTTCTTTTATATAATTATAAGGAATACTTTTTCTTTCATTATTATTAATGAAATCCAGTAAGTCTTTGCTATTTAGTAAGTAGTAGTTGTCATTCATTAATATTATTAAGAATATTATACCATTATTCTTATAAATGTTTTTAATGTGTTTTAATTGGTGATCTTTAATGTTTTTAAGTGGAAAACTAGTTTTAGAAGAACATTCTTTAGCATCAAACTCAATATAATGTCCTTTATATAAACCATTATAATCTAAAGTAGAGGGTTCTTTAAAATAACCTTCTAGTTTTGCGCCCTTAGTTTTAATTACTCCAATAGGGGTCGGTTTTTTATATATATAAGCTCTTTTTTTCTCAATGTAATATAAGTTTGTTTCATTAATAATGTTTTCTAAAAACATACCTCTATTTTTGTAATCAATATAATTGTTATCGCATTTTTTAATGTTGTTGGGATAATTCACTAAATCACCTAATTAATTATATCATAATTTAAGGTTATAAAATGATTTTTGATAATATTTTACAAAGCTAATTACCTTGACAAAAAATGATAAAATGTCTATAATTTAGACTATGGAAGGTGTTAAAAAATGTATAACGAAAGAATTTATTTAACTCCACAAGAAATACTTGAACACGAGTTCAAAATTGATGCTCGTGGATATCGTCCTCAAGAGGTGGATCGTTATTTAGATATGGTGATTCGTGATTATACTGAGTACATTAATGTTATCAAAAGATTAGAGCGTGAAATAAAAGATTTAACTGATGATAATATTAAACTAAAAGAAGAAGTTAGAAGACTTAGTTTAGAAAACGAAACATTAGACAATTATGAACCAACACTTCCTAATAATATCGATTTACTAAGAAGAATTAGTAAATTAGAAAAATCTGTTTATGGGAAAGATGAATAAAACCTTGGCAAGTGCTGCATAAATTAATATGTAGAGGAAAGTCCATGCTGACACAGTCTGCGATGACTGTAGTGTTTGCGCCAGTCGAAACAATAAGACTGGGAATGTATTTATACATTACGACCAGTGCCACAGAGACGATTAATGTGAAACGGGTAAACTCCGCAAGTCAGAAACCCAAATTTTGGTAGGGGAGCTTCTATAAGGGAATTTGAACCAAGTAGGAGATCGTTAAACGATAGATAAATGTTTGCCACTTTTAAAGTACAGAACATGGCTTATAAGGTTTTATTTATTTTTAATAAAGGAGTGAATTATTTTGGACGTGATAGGAAGCACCTTAAAGGATGCTAGAGAAACGTCGGGGGTTAGTATTAGTGAGGCTAGTAAAGATTTAGAAATTAAAGATGTAATTATAGAAAATATCGAAGCAGGTAAAATCGGTGCTTTTAAGGATGTTTTTGAGCTTAAAAAAATGATTGGCGATTATGCTAAATATTTGGGGTTAAACTCAAGTAAAATAGTTGATGATTTTAATGAGTATTTATTTGAATATACTTCTAAAATTCCTGTTAAAACAATGGAAAAAGAAGTAAAAGTAAAATTAAAGGAAGAAGAGGAAGAAGGAGAAAAATTGTCTCCTTATACAAAGCCTGCTCCTCCTAGAGATGAAAAAATGTATTATGTAGCTTATATAATTTTATTACTTTTAATACTTATTGCTGTTATATGGGCTGTTAAACAAGTGACACCTGGTAACAAAGCTACCACGGTGATAGGTTATAGGAGATAAAATGAAAAAATTAAATTTACCAAACAAAATAACATTAGCTAGAATATTTCTATCATTTATAATAATAATGTTATTTGTATTACCCTGGAATGAGATGGGATTAGAGTGGCCGATCTATGTATATAGAAATATAATTATAGATTTAAAATATATTATAGGTGGGATATTATTTGTAATAGCCGCATCATCTGACTTTGTAGACGGTTATATAGCAAGAAAACATAACTTAGTAACAGAGTTTGGTAAAGTCGCTGATGCTATAGCAGATAAAATCTTAGTAAATGGCTTATTAATTATATTAGCGTTTGAGAGAAACATTCCAGTTATAGTACCGGTTGTAATTATTACAAGAGATACAATAACAGATTCTATTAAAATGATTGTTGGTAATAAAGGTAAAGCAGTTGGAGCTAGTATTTTAGGTAAAATCAAAACAGCGTTTATGATGGTAGGTCTAACTCTTACATTATTTTATAATTTACCGTTTGAAATATGGAGTATAAATGTATCAGAGATATTAATAATAATAGCTACAGTATTATCAGTAGTATCTGGTGTAGAGTATTACGCTAAGTCTAAAGATATAATATTTAAAGATAGTTAGCATTTGCTAACTTTTTATTTGGTATATTTTAAAATATAAGTTATAATGAATATGGTGATGGTAATGAACAAAAAAGGATTCACTACAGTTGAGTTGTTAATAACAATTGCAATCTTTACTGTTATATACTTTATAGGAGTATATAATGTTTCCCATGCGTTTAGTTACTCACCGCAAGAAGAGGAGTATAAGGCTAAAATTCATTTGATTGAAAAACAAGCTGTGGAATATGCAAAACAAGATAAAACATTTTTTGATAAGAAAAACACCGTATATTTATACGTAGAAGACTTAGTCCAAGCAAATTACTTATCAAGCGATAAAGAAGGGGACGTAATTGATCCTAGAAATAGCACTAAAAGTTTAAACAATTTGAAAATAAAGTTAATAAAAGAAAAGAAAAGCATAAAGGCTAGCATAGTACAACTGTAAAATCGGTTGTCGATTATTGTGTAAACAAAACTTTTTGATTTACGTTTTTTATGATAGCATATATACACAAGGAGTGATATATATGTTGTACCCATCGATAGATAAGTTGTTAACCATTGTTGATTCTAAGTATAAATTAGTTCATGTTATAGCTGAGAGAAGTAAACAAATGGTTGAGCATAAACATTATCAAATGAAGCAAAGTGAATATCAAAATAAAAGAGAAGTTGGAAGAGCCTTAGAAGAGTTGGATAAAGGTTTAATTAAGGTTATTGAAAAGTAAGTGTGATGCTTGATTATTCAATGTCATTATGATAAAATAACCTTGCTTTGGGGAATTGGCTCAGTTGGCTAGAGCATCTGTTTTGCAAGCAGAGGGTCACCGGTTCGAATCCGGTATTCTCCACCATTTGTAAATAAAGTCATTAGACTAATATAGACGTTGAATGAGAAGAGTATTAATAATAAATATGAAAGAGAGTTAGTGGTAGGTGGGAACTAATATATATATTATTAAGAAGACACTCAGGAGTTAGTTATTTAATAACTCGGGTAATGCCGTTATAAAATTATAAGCGATCATTTATGATAATATGGGTGGCACCGCGGATATAACAGTATTCGTCCCAAGTGGGATATACTGTTTTTTATTTTAATAAATTTAAGGAGGAAATATGGAAAATATTTATCGTGATATGTTTACTGCAGAAGTAAACGAAAAACATGTTGGAAAGGAAATTAAATTAGCTGGTTGGGTTGAAAATATGAGAGACCATGGTGGTATTTTGTTTGTTGACTTAAGAGATCAATCAGGGTTAGTCCAACTAGTAGCTAATGAAGATTCGATATTTAAAGGAGTAACAAAAGAAAGTACAATCACTATTACAGGAAAAGTAAGAAATAGACAAGAAAAAGATTTTAACAAAAAACTAAAAACCGGTACTTTGGAAGTTGTTGTTGGTGAGTTAGAATTGTTAGGAAGAGCAAAAAATGTTTTACCTTTTGAAGTTGCAACATCTAAAGAAGTAGCGGAAGATATTAGATTAAAATATAGGTATTTAGATTTAAGAAACAAAGATGTGTTTCAAAACATTATTTTAAGAACAGACATTATTAAATTTATAAGAAATAAAATGGATTCATTAGGCTTCTTAGAAATGCAGACACCAATTCTTACAGCGTCATCTCCAGAAGGAGCAAGAGACTTTTTAGTCCCGGCAAGAAAGTTCCCTGGTAAATTTTATGCTTTACCTCAAGCACCTCAAATATTTAAACAATTATTAATGATATCTGGTTTTGATAAATATTATCAAATAGCACCTTGTTTTAGAGACGAAGATGCTAGAAGAGATAGAGTATATGGAGAGTTTTATCAACTAGATTTAGAAATGGCTTTTGCTACAGAAGAAAACGTTTTACAAGTCGGGGAAGAAGTGTTTTATGAAACATTTAAAAACTTTACTGATAAAAAAATTAGTCCAAGACCTTTTAGAAGATTAACTTATAAAGAATCAATGGATAAATATGGAACAGATAAACCAGATCTACGAAATCCATTAGAAATAATTGATACATCAGAAATATTTAATAATACAACTTTTGAACCCTTTAAAAACAGTGTTGTTAAAAGTATTGTAGTTAAAGGTATAGCTAAAAAACCTAATGCTTGGTTTAATGAAATAGTTGATTATTCAAAAACAATAGGCATGCCTGGTATTGGATATTTAAAAGTAAATCCAGATTTATCCTTTGCTGGCCCTATATCAAAGTTTTTAAGCGAAGATGAAAGTAAAGAATTAATAAATTTTGCTAAGTTAGAAAAAGACGACGTTATTTTCTTTATAGCAGATAAAAAACATGCTCCTAAATTAGCTGGATGGATAAGAATCCATTTAGGAGAAAAATTAGAATTAATAACTGATGATGAGTTTATATTTTGTATAGTTAATGATTATCCTATGTTTGAGTATGATGATACATTAGAAAAATATGAATTTACACATAACCCATTTAGTATGCCTCAAGGTGGTATGAAAGCATTTGACACAGATGATTATGAAAGTATCTTAGCTTACCAATATGATTTTGTATGTAACGGTATAGAACTTGCTAGTGGTGCGGTTAGAAACCATAGTTTAGATATAATGAAAAAAGCATTTAGTATTGCAGGTTATGGTGAAGAAGTAATTAAAGAAAAGTTTAAATCATTATATACAGCATTTGAATATGGTCCACCTCCACATGCAGGTATGGCACCAGGTTTAGATAGAATTGTAATGATGCTTAGTGATGTTGAATCTATAAGAGAAGTTATAACATTCCCATTATCAGCATCAGGTCAAGACTTAATGATGGGAGCTCCAACCGAAGCTACCGAAGAACAATTAAAAGAATTAAATATAAAAATAAACACTAAAAAATAGTGTTTATTTTTCTTAACTTGTTATATTAAATTATATTTACTATAATAACTTTGAAGGGTGGGACTTTTATGGTGGAGTATACATTACTTCCTGCTGATAATTATATAGTAGTTAATAAAACTATATTATCTGATTTTGAGAGAAAAACTCTTATTTCTTTTTATGAGCCCATAATTGGCCCCATTAGTACTGCTCTTTATTTAATACTTTGGAATGATTTAGATCAAAATGAAATGTTTAGCAACAAACTAAATCATCATCATTTAATGAGTTTATTAAAATGTAATATTAAAGTATTAAAAGAAGCTAGAGAATCTTTAGAGGCAGTAGGTTTATTAAAAACTTATGTTAAAGAAAATGGTGTTAATGAATTTATTTATGAATTATATTCTCCGCTTACTCCAAGAGAGTTTTTTAATCATCCAATATTCAATGTTGTTTTATTTAATAATATAGGTAAAGAAGAATATGAAAGATTAAAAGTGTTTTATGAAACTCCTAAAATGGATTTAAAAGATTATGTTGATATAACTAAAAAGATGGATGAGGTATATAAAAGTGAAGGAGTATTTAATGACTCTGATGAGATAAAAGATATTACTATTAATGGAGTGAGTCTAGATAGTAAGATAGATTTTGATTTAATAATTTCATCAATGCCGAAGGATATAATAAATACTCGTGCATTTGGAAAGAAAACAAGAGAATTAATTACTCAACTATCTTTTGTATATAATGTTGATACAAATAAGATGATTGAATTAATTAGAGCATCTTTAAATGAGTTCGGAATGATTGATAAAACTGAATTAAGAAATGTAACAAGAAAGTTTTTCGAGTTTAATAATAATACTCTTCCTACTCTTGTTTATAGATCACAACCCGAATATTTAAAAACTCCTGAAGGGGATACCTCAATGAGAGGGAAGATAATAGCTATATTTGAAAATACAACTCCGTATGATTTTTTAAAAAACAAGAACAGGGGAATTAACCCAACTAGTAGAGATTTAAAATTACTTGAGACATTATTAATAGACATGGAATTATCTCCGGCTGTGGTAAACGTGTTAATAGATTTTGTGTTAAAGAAAAACAATAATAGATTAGTTAAAAATTATGTTGAAACAATTGCATCTCAGTGGAAGAGGGCTAATTTAAAAACTGCAAAAGAAGCAATGGAGTTTGCAGAGGCAGAACATAAAAGATTTACAAAAAAAGTGGTTAATAAAACAACTAAATCAGCAGCATCACCAGTATGGTTTGGTAAAGATTTAAAAGAAGAAAATTTAACGGATGAAGAAGAGGAAGAGTTAAAAGACATGTTTAAGGAGTTTGAGTAATGGAAAAAGTTAAAATAACAACGAGTTCAAAAATAGAAAAAGAGTTGGACATAGCCTTTAAAAAAGCAATGGCTAACGAAAGTTTTAAGACATTAGTTAAAAAATTAAAAATTAGTGATGATCTTGCTAGAAAAAATGTTACAAAACTAGAAGATACTTTAAATGAGCTTGAAAATTGTAAAAAGTGTCGTGGGCTTTTTGATTGTAAAAATAAAGTGCCTGGACATGTTTTGTTTCCTGAGGTGGATGAAGATAAACTGAAATTTAATTATACTCCTTGTAAATTTGAGAAAAAAAGAATAAAAGATTTAGAAGAAAAAGAAACAAATAAGTCTGATGTTAAAAATGCTAGAATGAAAGATATAGATATAACGGATAAAAATAGAGTTGAATTAATTAAAAAAGTTAAAAAGTTTTATGATGAATATGATCCTTCTAAAAATATGAAAGGATTATTTATACATGGATCTTTTGGTTCGGGAAAAACATTTATTGTATCTAGTTTATTTAATGAGTTAAATATAAAGAAAAATGCTAGTACTGAAATAATATATTATCCAGAACTTTTAAGAACTCTAAGAGACAATTTTGACTTACTAGAAAGTAACATAGGATATTTACAAAGAGTAGATTTATTGTTAATAGATGATATTGGAGCGGAAAATGTAACACCGTGGGGAAGAGATGAAATCTTAGGAGCAATATTACAATATAGAATGAATGAAGCGTTACCAACGTTTTTCACTTCTAATTTAAATATTAAAGAATTAGAGAAACATTTATCTACAAGTAAAAATAGTGAAGATGTTGTTAAAGCAAGAAGGATAATTGAGAGAATAAAGCAGTTAACAGAAGATGTTGAGTTAATAAGTGTAAATAGAAGAAAATAAAAATTTTAAGAGGTTTTGTCGAAAACCTTTTTAAATGGGGGCCTTGTGATATGGTTATAAAAAGAGAAACAAACGCACAAGAACAAATGTTCGGTTTTCTATTGACTTTATAATATATTAAATATATAATTAAATAGTATTCAATAGATTAGGAGGAATAATGAAATCTGTTAAAAAAGATAAAACAAAAGATAAAGCTTTAGAGCAAGTTATGGCTGAGATTGAAAAACAATTTGGATCAGAAGCTATAATGAAATTAGGTGGTGCAGCTGAAAAGAAAGTTGATGCTATATCATCTGGTTCACTTGCTTTAGATATAGCGCTAGGGGTTGGGGGTTATCCAAAGGGAAGAATAGTTGAAATATTTGGACCTGAGTCAAGTGGTAAAACTACAGTTGCACTAGAAGCAATAAGTGCAGTTCAACAAGCCGGAGGTAGAGCAGCTTTTATTGACGCAGAGCATGCTCTTGACCCGGAATATGCTAAAAATTTAGGTGTTGATATAGACGAGTTGTTATTATCACAACCAAGCTCTGGTGAAGAAGCATTAGAAATTTGTGAGGCGTTGGTAAGAAGTGGGGCTATTAATTTAATAGTAATAGACTCAGTTGCGGCTTTAGTGCCTCAAGCAGAAATAGATGGAGAAATGGGAGATTCACACATTGGGCTACAAGCGAGGTTAATGTCTCAAGCTCTAAGAAAATTATCCGGAATTATGGCTAAAACAAAAACAACAGCTTTGTTTATAAATCAATTAAGAGAAAAAGTGGGAGTTATGTTTGGTAACCCCGAAGTAACACCTGGTGGAAGAGCATTAAAATTCTCTTCAACTATAAGAATAGATATAAGACGTGGTGAACAAATTAAAATAGGAGACCAGACAGTAGGAAACAAAACCACTATTAAAGTAGTTAAAAATAAAGTGGCTCCGCCTTTTAAAACAGCTATAGTAGATATTATGTATGGAGAAGGTATATCAAGAGAAGGAGAAATAATTGATATAGCTAGTGAACTTGGTATCGTAGAAAAAAGTGGTGCATGGTATTCGTATAACACTGAAAAAATAGGCCAAGGAAAAGAAAATGTGAAATTATTCTTAAAAGAAAACCCGAAAATAAGAGATGAAATTGAAAAAAAAGTAAGAGATCACTTTACAAAAGAAAAAGAATCCAAGAAGAAAGACTAACCTTAGTCTTTTTTTTATGTAAAGTTAAAAAACGAGAAAATATAAACTTGAAAAATAAGTAAAACAATTCTATAATGTATTTAGAGGGGTAATAATAAATTAAGAAAGAGGAGAAAAATGGAAAAGTATTTAGTTCCATTTTTAGCCCTAATTCTTGGACTAGTTTTAGGTTTTATAATAGTATGGATTATAAATTTAATTAAAAAAACCAATTCCGAAAAAAATGCTAATAAATTATTGGAAAACGCAAAAAAAGAAGCTGACAGATATAAGCGCGATAGCTTACTTGAATTAAAAGAGGAATCTTTTAAATTAAAAAAAGAAACAGATAAAGAAATTAAAGAAAGAAAAGCGGATGTTGTAAAACATGAAGAACGTCTTTTATCAAGAGAAAGTAGCTTGGATAAAAGAGAAGAAATGTTACATAAAAGAGATGTATCTTTGGGTGACAAAGAGAAAAATTTATTAGCGAAACAAAACAGTTTGCAAGAAAAAGAGCAAAAAATGGATAAATTACTTCAAGAAGAAGTAAGAGAATTAGAAAAAATATCGGGGTTAAGTAAAGAACAAGCAAAAGATAAAATAATGGAGCTTGTTGAAAGAGATTCAGCATTAGAAATTACAGAATATTTAAGAAATGAAGAAACAAAAGCTAAATTAACAGCAAATGAAACAGCAAAAGAATTAATTGTGTCTAGTATGGAAAAATACTCGGACGATATTGTTAGTGAACATACAGTGAGCACTATTAATTTACCAAGTGACGACATGAAAGGTAGATTAATTGGTCGTGAAGGTAGAAACATTAGGACATTGGAAGCTATAACAGGAGTCGATTTGATAATTGATGATACACCTGAGGTTATAGTAATTTCATCATTTGATCCACTAAGAAGAGAAATAGCAAAAGTTACAATTGAATCATTAATTAAAGATGGTAGAATTCATCCAGCTAGGATTGAAGAATTATATGACAAAACCACAAAAGATATAAGCACTAAGATTTTAGAAAAAGGTAAAGAAGCAATTGAAGAACTAGGAATATTTAAAATGGATCCAGAGTTAATTAATTTAATAGGAAGATTACATTTTAGAACTAGTTATGGACAAAATGCTTTATTACATGCAAAGGAAGTTGCTAAATTAACTGGTTTAATGGCTGCTGACTTAGGCGAAAATATTGAATTAGCAAAAAGAGCGGGTTTACTGCACGACATTGGAAAAGCAGTTGACTTAGATATGGAAGGAAGCCATGTTGAAATAGGTGCAGACATAGCTAAAAAATATAAAGAACATGAAGTTGTTATTAATAGTATTGCATCTCATCACGGCGATGAAGAATCTAATAGTATTATTTCTACTTTAGTTAAAATAGCTGATACATTATCAGCAGCAAGACCTGGAGCTAGAAATGATTCATTAGAAAATTATATTAAAAGATTAGAAGAATTAGAATCAATTGGTAATTCATATGATGGTGTAGAGAAAACATTTGCAATGCAAGCAGGTAGGGAAATTAGAGTTATTGTTAAACCTGATGAAATAGATGATTTAAAAAGTTATAAACTTGCTAAAGATATTAAAAATCGTATTGAAGGTGAATTACAATATCCTGGTACAATAAAAGTGACTGTTATAAGAGAAACTAGAGCTCAAGAAGAAGCTAAATAAGGAGGATAAATGAAAAAGAAATTTTATTTATGTAAAATATGCGGAAACTTAGTTGATTTAATTAATGAAGGAGGAGGAACACTAGTTTGTTGCGGCGAAGATATGGAATTATTTACTGTTAATACAGTAGACGCAGATTATGAAAAACATATCCCAGTTGTAGAAGTATTAAAAGAAGGTACAGAAGATATAATGGAAATTAAAATTGGAAGTGTTGAACACCCAATGATCAGAGAACATTATATAGACTTTTTATACGTTGAATATACAGATGGTGGAACCTTAATCAAGTTAGATGATAAGCCTTATGCTAAATTAAATGTAACTGGGAAAGACCTAGTTGGAGTATATGCTTATTGCAATTTACACGGCATGTGGGGAACGAGTTTAAAATAACCAAATATTGGTTATTTTTTATTTGACTAATATATTGATAAATGATAGTCTTATAATAGAGAAGGAGAATAAAAATGGAAGAAAAAGAAATGATAAAAATAACCGATGAACACGGTGTAGAAAAAGATATGGAAATTCTTCATTATTTTACTTTGGAATCTAATGGAAAAGACTATTTAGTTTATACAGAAGGTAAGGAAGATTCAGCAGGAGATGTGATAGTTTATACATCTGAAGTTTTAGAACAAGAAGACGGAATTGAATTAGTAGGTATAGAAGACGAAAAAGTATTAGAAGAAGTAACAAAAATATTAACAGATATAGCACAAAGTTAGGGGGATATATCGATGAAACAAAAAGATTTAAGAAAAAGTTTAGGTACATGGAATTATATTAGAGCTACAGGTAGAGTTGTTTATGCTATGCCAAAAAAAGTTGTTAATAAAATAAAATACAACTATGGTATGACTAAGCTTAACATTAAAGATTATGTTAAGGATGAAGCCAATGCTGAAATTAAAAAAAGACAATCCAAAGTACAAGACGAAATATATGATTTATACGCTGTAAAAAGAGAAATGAAAAAAGATAGAGAATATACCCATGGAAGTAAAAAGGGTTATATGACAGCTGTAGATGAAAAAATAAAAAAATTAAAAACCAAGAAAAAAGTTATTAAAGGTAAAGGGTTAGGTATTTTTTCTTTAACGAGGTTAGCACTATCTAAATTTAGAAAAAACCGTAAAGAGGAAAGAGAAGCGGCTAAATTAGCAAGAGCTGAGGAAAAACAAGCGTTACAAATAGAAAAAGAAAAACTGCAAATAGATGAAGCACTAATAAAGGCTAGAGAAAAATTAGAAACTATGAGTGCGAAAATATTAGAGCAAGAAATTCATATAAATTATTTAAAAAGAGAAAAAGAAAAGTATGATAGTGTATCTCATGAGGATGCATATACACCAGAGATAGAACCAGAACAACAAGCAGTGCGATAATCAAAGCCTTCGGGCTTTTTTTATTGACTAATTATTACTCTAATGGTATTCTATAGGCACTTGATTTTGTGTCGTTTATTAATAAAAGGAGAGAAAATGGCAAAAGAAGATGACTTGTTTAGCAGTAGGGGTTATTTAAGGCGAAGAAAAAAGTATATTAAAATAGCCAAAAAAAAAGAAAAAAGAAAAGCGCGAGACGAATACATTAAAGACGAAGTTAAAGCAGAAACTTCAAGAAGACTGGACAAAATAGGGTCTCAAAAAGAATCAGTTTTAGAAAAACTAGATGATTATTATGACGATAAGATTCCACACATCGAAAATCCGGATTTATATGCTGAGGGATTACAAGAAGAATTAAAGCGCTTAAGAAAAAAAGAGTGGAAAATTATTAGACAAGGATTGGGATGTTTTACTATTAGTAAATTAGTAGTTAAAAAGATGATTAAAGACAGACGAGAACGAAAAAAAGAAGAAGTTGAAGTTAACAATAAGTCTGATGATTATGAAGAATTATTAGAACTAAAATCACAATTGCAATCTGTAATCGATGAGCAAGTAAAAGAACAAGTAAAAGAACAAGTAAAAGAAGAACCAGAACAAAGACAAAAAACAAGATAAACTGTATAAGTTTATCTTTACATATTATAAGGATAATAAATTGACTGGTAGCGTATATATGCTACAATTATTATAGTGAGGGAGTTAAGAATGACAAAGATAACACAAAAAGATATTAGACAAAATTTAGGTCTGTGGAATTATGCTAAAATAAAAGGAAGAGCAGGTCTTGCTATGCCTAAAAATGCATTTAACAAAATAAAAGCAAATTATCACCTAGGTAAAACTAAGTTGGAAAAATATGTTGAATCAGATATTAAAGATTATAAACAACAACGTATAAGTAATATCGATATGGAATTAAAAGATTTATCTTCATTTAAAAAAGATATTAGAAAAGATAAAGGTCTTTCAAAAGAACAAAAAGAAATCTTTACAGATGAAGTTAATAAAAAAATTGCAAAGCTTAAATCTAAAAAAGTGAAAATTAAAAAAAGAGGTTTAGGTGTTTTTGCATTAGGTAAACTAGCAATTTCAAAATTTAGAAGAAAAAGAAAAGAAGCAAGAGCTGAAAGGATTGAAACTAAGTCGAGATTAGCTTCTGATAAAAAAATAGCTGATGCTAAAAAAGAACTAGAAAATATGCAAAGAGGATATCTTGAACAATTAAAATTAATAGCAAGTTTGCAAGAAGAGCGTGATAAACTTCCTGATACAAAAACTTCTACTGAAACTAAAACACCAACTGAAACTAAAACACCAATTGAACGAGTAAACGTAGTAAGAACGCCTAATATAGAATTTTCAACTCCTGTTGTGGAAAATGTAGAAGTACCTGAAGTAAAAGAGGTTGAACGAACCGAAGAACAAGATAAACCATTAAAATTAATATACAAAAGAAAATCAACTATGAAAGAAAAATGGGCTAAAATATTAGCGGTTGGTGCGACGGCTGCAATATTATTAAATGCTCATTTAACTTGTAAGTCAAAAATAATAAATAAATATGAAAACAATTTAACATATAAGCCACCAGCAATATCACTAGAAGATAGCTATACAGAACCGACTGTTGTAATAGTGGATAAAACTGAAGAAGAAAAAGTTGACGAAAAAGTGGATGAATTAACCTCATCAACCCATTGGGATAAAGAAGCTTTTGAACTAGGAGATATTGTTTCAATAGACACAACAAAACCTATTTACAAAAGTGCGGAAGATTCGATTTTCCAAGTAAATGGCGTTGAACATAAATTTAAAGACGATGATGATCGTGTTATTGAAGCGGTAACATATAAATATGTAGAAGGAGAAACCCCTAAATTTATTACGGTGTTTGCTACAGAGCAAGATAGTAAAGAAAAGGTTGAATTATTAAAAGAAAAAGGTGCTACTTTAGAAAGTGTCTTAATTTCAAAAACCGAATATTCAGGTAAAGGTGTAGGAAATGAAGGTTTTAAAAACATATATGATGTTCAATTAAAAGAATTATCTAAAGGAGTATCAAGATGAACATAGAAGTATTGGATATATTAACTTTAGAAAATAATAAAGATTTTATTGTTGTAAGTAAGATTAATCATAACGATAATGAATATGTCTTATTAAATGAAGTTGATAAAAATGAAGAAATGTTGAATAACAGTGTTATCTTAAAAGTTTTAAGAAAAGATGATAGTGTTTATTTTGATGAAATTAAATCTACTGAAGAATTAGAAGCAGTAGTGAAACAATTCGAAAATCTTTAATAACAATATTAAATGTAGTATAATTGATTAAAGGTGATTGTTTTTGAAGAAAATTAAAGATATTTGGCAAAACAATAAAATATTATTAGTCTTAGTAACTATTTTAATTATATGTTTTATAATTATATTAGTAGTGGTATCTACTTATTTTTTCGGTGGTAGCTCATCAAGTTATGGTTCTCGGTTAACAGATATTGAAAAATATAAAATAACTAATAAAATAAAAGATGAATACATAGATAAAACAAACAAAGACGAACATGTTGAGAGTGTTAAATTTAATAATAAAGGAAAAATCATATATATAAAAATAGAGAGTATCCCAGATATAGATTTAGATGAAGCCAAAAGTATTGTTGTGGCGTCTTTAACTAACTTAGATAAAAAAATAGCTAAACACTACGATATTAACTTTACATTAGTGATTAAACCTAGTGAAAATAGTGAAGGTATCACTATTATGGGAAGTAAAAGAAATGATAATACTTCAATTGTTTGGAATAATAATACTCCTATAGAAGAGGAAGAAGAATGAAAAAAGAAAACATTAAGAAATGGATAATTGTTGGCGTTGTAGGTATTTTATTAGTTTTAGCAATAGCTTTTTTAATTATTAATAATAAAAACAACCTAACTGTATTAGAAAGAAAATGGATTGATGATAATACTACTTCAGTATTAAATATAAATGTCCCAAACAATGTGAATATATTTGCATTAGATGGAAGTGGAGTATATTATGATTTCTTAGATGATTTTTCAACTAAATATAATTTGAAGTTAAATCACATTACATACGATTACAATATTAAACAAACTGATTTATCTTTTGCAGTAAGTAAAGATAAATCTCCAAAGGACATAATATTTTATGAGGATCATTATGTTTTACTTGGTATTAATAAAGAAATAATAAATGATTATACAGATTTGTTTGGTAAAACAATTGGGGTGTTATCAACAGATTTGTCACATGTTTCAAAATATATTAATAGTACAAATACAACTTTTACTCAATATGCAAATGATGAGGATTTATTTTCGGCACTGAGTGAAGATTTAAGGTATATAATAGTTCCTAAAGTTTTATACATTGACAAGATTTTAAAAAATGATTATGAGATTTTATTTCATTTAAGTGATATAAAATATTATTTTAAATTAGTGAATAATAAAGAAACTTTATCTAAAGTATTAACTAAATATTATAATAAATATTGGGAACCAAGTTTTAATGATAGTTTTAAAAAGAATGAGTTTAATACTTATACTGAGCATTTAAAAATAACTGAAGCTGAAATAGAAACTCTTAGAAGTGGAATTATTAATTATGGGTTTTTAAATTCATCACCGTATGATGTATTAAAAAATGGAATATATGGTGGAATAAATGCTATATTATTAAAAGAGTTTAGTGATTTTGCTGATCTGGATATACATTTTATTAAATACAAAACTTATAAAGATTTATCTAAAGATATAAATAATAAAAAAGTATCATTATATTTTAATAAATACACATTAAATGATACATTACATGATACGGATTTTGGTTATAATTTAGAATATAGCATTATTGTTAATAAAGCTAATCCTTTAGTAATTAACTCTGTTAATGCTTTAGAAGAAAAAGAAGTATATATAGAAAAAAACTCTAAACTAGTTGAATACTTTTCTAAAGTGAAAAACATTAAAATTAAAACTTATGAAACAGAAAAGGAATTATTTAAATTAAATAAAAAAGACGTAATAATTGTGGTAGATAATAATAACTTTAATTTTTATAATTTAAATAAGTTAAAAAACTACACAGTTAGATATACGAGTTATGCTAATCAAAAGTTAACTTTTAAAATAAATAATAAATCTACTTTGTATAGATTATTTAATAAATATGCATCATTACAAGATGATAAGGAAATAATTAACTTAGGTGTAAACAATAATATAGAAACAACAAAAAGAGGTAAAGTTTTAAGTGTGTTTGCTAAGTATATTATTTATTTAACAATTATTTCTGGAGTAGTTTTATATTTTGTATTTAGGACAAGAAAAAAAATTAAAATAGCAAAAAAAATAAAAAGAGAAGATAAGATTAAATATATTGATCAATTAACATCTCTTAAAAATAGAAATTATTTTAATGAGTGTTTAGAAAATTGGAATAATAATATAATTTATCCTCAGACGATTATAGTAGCGGATTTAAACAATCTTAAAAAGATAAATGATCAAATAGGTCACACTGAAGGGGATAAACAAATATCAGCTTTTGCTAGTGCGTTAATAAAAACACAATTAGACAACAGCGAAATAATGAGAACAGATGGAAATGAGTTTGTAATTTACTTAATTGGGTATAATCAAAAAGCTATTACGAATTATATTAGAAAGCTTAATAAAGAGGTAGGTAAACTACCTTATAAAGACGGGGCGAAGTTTGGGTATAGTATGATAGATAATAATCTAAAAACAGTAGAGGATGCTTTAAACGATGCTTTAATTGATATGCGAAAACAAAAAGCAAAAAAGACAAATGAAAAAAAGAATTAAAAAGTTTTTTAAAAATGTTGTTGAAATATTAAAAAAACCAGAAATTGCTATATTGCCAGGTCAACTAGCTTTCTTCTTTGTACTGGCTATAGTTCCAACTTTAACTTTATTTTCATATGGCGCAGCATTGTTAAACTTGTCTACCGATAGTATTTATAATTTTTTATCATCAGCTTTTTCTGATGATATTGCGAGTTTATTGTTATCATCATCTGCTTCGATGATGACAATTAGTGGTTTTAATTTACTTTTAGTAATAATTCCGGCTTATTATATTTCTTCAACAGGAGCGGTTTCAATTATAAATACATCTAATACTATATACGGTATTAAAAATAGGGGAATTATTAGAAGAAGATTAAAATCATTTGTAATGATATTCCTATTACTTTTCTTATTTGTATTTATGTTGTTAGTACCAATATTTGGTTATCAAATTGTTAATGTTATTAGATCTGTTAATATGCTTCCTAACTTTACTAGGGAATTAATTACAGTTATAAAAACATTAAAAGGTCCAGTTACGTGGTTAATAGTATTTATAATTATAAAAGTTATATATACTATAGCTCCGGATAAAAAAATAAGAAGTAGGTCAGTTAATTATGGAGCGTTTTTTACAACATCTTTATGGGTGTTAGTAACTTGGATATATTCGTTTTATATAAACAATTATGCTAATTTTAAAGCCTTTTATGGTAGTTTAGCTAACATTGTTATATTGATGCTATGGTTTTATATATTAGCTTTAATATTTACTATTGGTATGGCTCTTAATTATAGACAAGAAGAATTAGAAAAAACTCAAAAGTTAACATTTAACTTTACTAAATCGGTAAAATAAATGTTATAATTTTAAAGAGATGATATAAATGTATAAAGTAAAACCTTTCGTATTATATTTTTTAATATTGTTATATTCGGAATTAATCTTTAAATTTTTTATTTTTAAAGATTATTTTAATGTTCATTTTATATCAACAATTTTATATTTAGTAGTTGTAGCTTTAATATATGGATTTATAACTAAATTATTTTATCATAAAACCAATAAAAGAATATTTATTACATTGGTATTTGCTAATTTGTTTTGGTATGGAATGCAGTTTGTATTATATAAGTTTTTTAGTTTGTTTTTCACTTTTAATATGTCCGATGGCGTTGGACAAATAATAGGATTTTATAAACATATACCTGGAGTGTTATATAAATATAAGTGGGAAATACTCTTATATTTATTACCTTTTATTATTATATTAATATGTAGGGAAAAATTGTTGTTTTATAAATCGAGTAACAAAGAAAAAGTGGTATCACTTACTGTAATATTTGTAGTCTTATTTGTATTTTTATTTTCACTTAATTATAAAAAAGATAATGAATTTTCTCAATATAAATTGTTTTATAAATTAAATGATATAAATTTAACTTACCAAGAATTAGGAGTGAAAATTGGTTCTAATTTAGATCTTGTAAAAACTATTACGGGTTTTGAAGAAAAAGTTACTATTGTCGAACTCCCCATTATTAAAGAAGCTAAAGTTGAAAAGGAAGCAGAAGAAAAGATTAAATATAATATTTTTGATGTTGATTTTGTTAATCTGAAAAAAGATTATCCTAAATTAAAAGAAATTCATGATTATATTGAAAATGATACTGGAACAAATAAAAATGAATATACTGGAATGTTTAAAGGTAAGAATGTAATTATGATTCTGGCTGAGAGTCATAGTAATATAGCAGTAGACGAAGAAAGAACTCCGACATTATATAAAATGATTCATGAAGGGATCCATTTTACAAATTATTATACTCCTGAAATAAACAGTACCATTGGTGGTGAAACACAATATATTACAAGTTTATATCCTCAAAACTATAGAGGCTTTCAAAGAGGGGAAAATGAGTTTCCATATTCAATAGCTAAAAACTTTCAAAATGAAGGTTATAATACTTTTGCTTTTCATCCTTATAAATATCGTTTTCAAAAAAGAAATTTATATCTAACTAATATTGGTTTTGATAATTTTCTAGCATGTGGAAACGGGTTGGAAAAACAATTAAGATGTAGATGGACAACAGGAGACGTTGAGTTATTTGAAAAAACGATTGACGATTATATTAATAGTGATAAATTGTTTTTCACATACTACGTAACATTAAATGGTCATAGTGGGTACGCTATGTTTAATTGGCAAGCAGTAAAGTATAAAAGTTTAGTTAACCATTTACCATATACTGGTGAAGTAAAAGCATATTTAGCTACCCAAATAGAGTTAGATAGGGGTTTAGAGCGTTTGTTAGAAATGTTAAACGAAAATAACAAATTAAAGGATACTGTAATTGTTTTAGCTGCGGATCATTATCCTTATGCTATAAAACCAATATCTGATTTATTAGCGGTATCTACTTATAAAAGAGATTCAATAGATTTGCATAAAAACTCTTTAATTATATATAACAGTGATATGAAGAGTATAGAAGTTGATAAAGTGGGTAGCACCATTGATGTGGTTCCAACGGTATTTAATTTATTTGATATAAAGTATGACTCAAGATTTTTTATAGGTAAAGACATTTTAAGTGATGAACCTGGTTTGGCGATGTTTAATAATAGATCCTGGGTTTCTGATTATGGGAAATATTTTGCAAGAAGTAGGAAATTTGTTTCAAATGAAGATGTTGAATTACCAGAAGATTATGTATCCATTATGAATCAAGTTGTAAAAAATAAAATAAGCATAAGTTCACAAATATTTAAAAACGATTATTATAAAGTAATAAAAAATTATTCATCTTCTTGAATAATTTTTTTAATTGTTATTGTATAACCAATTGGTTCTAAAATTTTTAACATTGTACTAATTTGAGGGGAGACTGCTCCAGTTTCTATTCTTGCAATTGTCTCTCTTATTACATTAGTTTTATTAGCAAGGGTATGTTGGGTGTACTTTTCTTTTTTTCTAAGTTCCTTAAATTCTTGTATAAATTCTTGTTCTAAAGTTACTTTTTCTTCCATGCCATAACCCTCCAAAATTATTGTATCACGAAAGATACTTTATAACAAATCTATTTAATGATATAATTTTATTGTAGGTGATATCATGGAATACATAATAATTAGTTTGTTAATAGTGGTTATCGTTATTCTATTTGTTATTTTATTTAGAAAAGAGAAAAATGATGATTTCGTTGAAAAACTAGGTAATTTTTCTGCTAATATAAATAAAGAAATAGGAGATTTTAAGTTTGGCTTTTCTAAAGACTTAAGAGAAGACTTTGATAAATTAAATGAAAAGATTGAAAAGAGATTACTTTATATCAACGATAAGGTTAATGAAAGATTAGATGAAAATTTTGAGAAGTCTAATAAAACATTTACTAATGTCTTAGAAAGATTAACGAAAATAGATGCGGCTCAAAAAAAGATAGAAAGTTTATCAACTGAGATAACTTCACTTCAACATGTTTTAACCGATAAGAAAACAAGAGGTACATTTGGTGAAGTTAATTTAGAATATATTTTAAACAATGCTTTTGGTGGTAATAAAAGCGGAGTATATAAAACTCAGTATACATTCTCAACTGGTGCAATAGTAGATGCTTTATTGTTTGCTCCAGCTCCACTTGGAACAATAGCTATAGATAGTAAGTTTCCGCTTGAGAGTTATCAAAAAATGACTGATATGAATAGAACAAAAGAAGAAAGAGAATTGTTTGAAAAAACATTTGTATCAGATATTAAAAAACATATTACTGATATTTCAGATAAATATATTATTCCGGGAGAAACTAGTGATGAGGCAATAATGTTTTTGCCAGCCGAGGCTATATTTGCCGAAATAAATGCATACCATCCTGAGATATTAAATTTTGCTCAAGATAAAAAAGTATGGATTACTGGGCCTACCACTTTAATATCTATGTTATCAATTATTAGTATGGTGTTAAAAAATATGGAACGAGATAAGTATGCTAAAGTTATCCACGATGAGTTAAAAAGATTAAGTGTAGAGTTTGGAAGATATAAAACTAGATTTACTAAATTCACTAGAGATATAAAAAGCGTTAATAAAAGTATAGATGATTTAGAAATTACAAGTGATAAAATAACTAAGAGATTTGATTCTATAAATGAAGTTGATATAGATTTAATTACTAAAAAGGAGAAGTAATGGAAATATATTTCGTAATAAGTAATTTACTTTCTAATAATTTAGTTTATAAAGATAATTTTAAAATCGAAGATAAGATGAAGTTTAGAACTTTATCATTAGAAGGTGTAGAACTAATTAAAAAATTATCACTACCTAATATTAGAAGAGTATTTTCATCGACTGATGTATATAATTTAGAAGCAGCTAAGTATTTTTCACTTCAAAATGATTTGGAAGTTTTAGTAACTGAAGAGTTGAATGATTTAAAGGTAGGAGCATTAAAAGGTAAAAGTTTAAAGATGTTATCTTATTTTCAAGAAAAAGATTTTAATTTTAAAAACTATGGTGGAGAGTCTTTAAATGAATGTGCTAGAAGGGTAGAAACCGTTGTTAAATATATGATTAGTACTAATGAATCAGCAGTAGTGTTTCTTCCAAGAAGAACATTATTTGCTTATTTATTAAAACATACTAAACATGGATTTAATTTAGACGAAAGACTAGTTTTACTTTATAACGATAATGTAATAATGGAAAACACTGAAGAAGAAATAGAAATAATTAAATTAACAATTAATGATGATATAGAAGATATAAAAAGGGAGGAAGTATGAAAGTTAAATTAGGTGTAAGTAATAGACATGCTCACTTAACAAAAGAGACTTATTTTAAGTTATTTGATCATGAAATGACTAAAGATAGAGAATTAGACCAAGCAAGTGAGTTTGTAGCAGGAGAAATGATTACTATAAAAACTGATAAGGATGAATTTAATAATGTTAGAATAATAGGGCCTTATAGAAAATATGATCAAGTTGAAATTTCAAGAAGAGATGCTTTAAAATTGGGTTTAAATCCACCAGTTAGAAAAAGCGGAGACATTAAAAACTCCGAATTTATAACTCTTAAAACAAACAAAGGCGAAGTTAAAATAGAAGGTTGTATTATAGCTGAGAGACATGTTCATATGAATCCTTTAGACGCTAAAATAAATAAGTTTTATGATAATGAAGAAGTTTTTATAAAAGTATTAGGAGATAAAGGTGGATACATGAGAGCTAAAATAAAAATAAATGAAGATGTAACTCCGGAAGCTCATATAGATACCGATGACGCAGCGTCGTTTTTATTAAATCAAAATGATGAGGTAGAAATAATAAAGTGAGTTTTTATATTGGGAATGTAAAAATTGATAATAAAGTAGTAGTCGCCCCTATGGCTAGTATTACTAATACGTCATTTAGGAAAATATGTAAAGATATGGGCGCTGGTTTAATAGTAGCCGAGATGGTCTCGGATAAAGCTATTATGCATGACTCTAAGAAAACACTAGATTTACTTAAAATGACGGATTACGAAAGACCTATATCACAGCAAATATTTGGAAGTGATATAGAATCTTTTTTAATTGCAACTAAAAAAATAATTAACATAATGAATCCAGATATAATTGATATTAATATGGGATGTCCCGTTCCTAAGGTTGCTATTAAAAACCAAGCCGGAAGTGGTCTTTTAAAAAAACCTGAAAAAGTAAAAGAAATTGTAAGCGAAGTAGTGAAAATCTCTACTGTTCCAGTAACGGTTAAAATAAGAAGTGGTTGGGATGATAAAAATATTAATGCTGTAGAAATAGCTAAAATTTGTGAAGAAGCAGGGGCTAGTGCTATTACCATTCACGCTAGAACTAGAAAACAAGGTTATACAGGTAAAGCTAATTGGAATATTATAAAAGATGTAGTGGAAGCTGTTTCAATACCTGTAATAGGAAATGGGGATATAAAAACTCCGTATGATGCTAAAAGAATGTTAGATGAAACAGGGTGTACCGCAGTAATGATAGGGAGAGGTCTATTAGGAAATCCGTGGTTAATAAAAGATACAATAAATTATTTAGAACACAATATTGAACCTAAAGAAGTAAGTTTAAAAGAAAAAAAAGATATGATGTTAAAACATATCAATTTATTATATGAGGATAAACCAGAAAAACTTGCTACTTTAGAACTTAGAACAATATTGTTATATTATTTAAAAAATGTTCCAAATAGTAAGGAACATAAATTAAATATAGTTAAGTGTAAAAGTAGGGAAGAATATATTAATATAATTAATTCTATTTAATTATTAACTAAATCTTCTGCTACTTTATAAATGTCTCCTGCACCGATTGTAACAACTAAATCATTGTCTTCAACGTTTTCTTTAATATAATTTTTAATTTTATTAAATGAATCTAGGTAAATAACATTATTATTTACTTTTTTTAATTCAGTTATTATTTGATCTTCAGAAACATTATAAATATTAGTTTCCCTCGCTGGAAAGATAGGAGTCACTATAATGTTGTCAAAACCTTTTAAAGCTTCTACAAACTCATCTAAATGCCTTTTAACGCGAGTAAATGTATGTGCTTGAAATATAGCCCAGTTTTTATTGTGAGGAGTAGATTTTGTTGATGATAATGTTGTCTTAATTTCACTAGGGTGGTGAGCATAATCATCATATATAAATGTATTGTTATATTTTCCTTTTAATTCAAATCTACGTTCCACTCCATGAAATTTCTCTATTCCTTTTTTAATAATATTTATATCGCCGATATATTCCATTGAAAGAGCAATAGCAGCCAATGAATTATAAATATTGTGTTCTCCTAAAATATTTAAATCTATATGTATTAAAAACTCATTATCTTTATATACATCGTATGATGGATAACCAAAACTTTGATATGTAATATTTTTAGCCATATAATTAGATTTATTTTTTATACCATATGTAATTATATTAGTATTAATATTTTTTAATTCTTTTGAATTCTCATCATCATTATTAATTACTAAATAACCATCACTGGGTATTAAACTTGAATATTTATAAAAAGATTTTTTAATGTTATCTAATGTTTTAAAATAATTTAAATGATCCGCATCTATGTTGGTAATAATACTAGAAGTAGGGAAGAAGTGTAAAAATGAATCTACATATTCACATGCTTCCATTATAAAATAATTTTTAGAGCCTACTCTTAGATTACTATTAATTTCTTTTAATATAGCTCCAATTTGAATTGTAGGATTTAAATTAGCTTCTAAAAATATTAAAGATAAAAACCCAGTAGTGGTACTTTTACCATGAGTACCCGCTACACATAAGTTGTGTTTATAATCTTTTGTTAATAAACCTAAAAATGTAGATCTATCATATAAAGTTTTATTTAATTCTTTAGCCAATACTAGCTCAGGATCATTTTCTTCTATAGCCGCAGTATAAACCACTATATCCGCATTTTTTATATAATCTAAATTGTGTCCAATTGTTATATCAACACCCTTATCTCTTAAATCATTAATTAGTTTAGAATCAACTTTATCAGACCCTGTTATAGTATTGTCTTCTAATATTAATAAAGCTATACCACTCATACTAATACCGCCAATACCTATAAAATGTATTTTACTGTTTTTAAACATTTTGCACCTCTTACTAATTATATAATTTAGGCCCCATATTATCAAGGATAATACATTAATCTAGTATTGGAATATATGGATCGTTCCACTGGCCTGAGCCTGACACAGAAAGATCAGAGGAAAGAGAAATTACAGGCCGCACGCCGAAAGTATTAGTCACACTATAGTCTCCCAAACCACCGTGTGAACCCACACAGAACTCGGTAGCATAATAAAGATTCACATAATCCGGCGATACCAACCAATAATTTTGTCTTGTATATAAATAATAAGCGTTATTTGATGTGGCTTTATATGCACCGGTCAATGTTACTTCATCTGCAGTTAAAAGTCCTATTTGATTTGTTAATTTAGCATTTCCTTTTATATTATCATTTTTTGTATATGCATCATCTTGATTTGGACATATTAATGAGGGAGTTGATGTACCTGATGAAGGATAATTGCGACTGTGGGCGTTTGAATTATGAGATCCTGATGTTGGTAATTCCAACGGTACCCAATTGTTTTCAAATCCTCTATCATTACACACTACAAAGTCACTTAGATATTTTTCATAATCAGACAAATTATTTGTATACCATGTATCCAGCGTTGTTTTTGTTGTACTATTTGTAGAGTGTCC
>CAZJTX010000010.1:0-11153 GCA_964549115.1 uncultured Muribaculaceae bacterium
AGCAAATGTCGGGGGGTTAAACTCTTCTATTATTAAGTTAGCACTCATTGTTTTGCCCTCTATATCACTCTGATCTGTATCTAAATTCATAAAAGTTATTGTCGCTGTCCATGTATGAGTTGTGCCTATTGTTGATGACGTTGTGGTTATTTCTTGTTTGCTTTTTACTATTATTTCACCTTCATACTCAGTTATATCAAAACCCGATACTCCACCTTGATTAACGTAAGCTAATCCTGGTATTGAGGTTATATTATTATTATTTTGATCTTTTATAGTTAAAATTATTTCCGGTGTGTTATTTTGTGTTGTGTAAAAGAATTCGTTATGTTCTATGTCAAATATCACATCATAATACTTAGTAGCTTCATTCGAATTATTATTCGCTACTAATTTAACTGACGATGTGGTAGATCCAGATTCATTCCCTTGTCCTTCTCCTAAAGTCTCTAAATTAATAGTTAAGCCAATTGGATCACCTTGATTAAATGTTAACTTATCTAATGTACTACTAATAATATCTACCTTGGTTTTGGCCCTCTCTCCTATTAATGGACCCATATAAGCATATGTAAAAGAAAGCACTATTATTAATAGTCCTATTATGGATAATAAGATTGTTTTTGTTTTATTAGTAATTTTAATAATTAGTCACCTACTTTAATATAACCCATAAATACTCTATTTTGATCGTAATTTTGTTCTTCGTTCATTCCTTTTATTTTAAATGTTACTGTATATTCTTGTACTGAATTTGGTGGTATTAATATAAATGTTGAAATTTCAACATTATCCCTCGGCGCACTTATAAAGTCATCCATATTAAACCCGTTGTTGGTTGAAGTTATTTGATACATAAAGTTTTCACTAATAAACGTGTTTTCAACATCTCTCCACGCAAGCTTATATGCAACTGTATATATTGAATCATTAATTATTCTAAACGTTTTCTCAGCTTTTTTATTAGCTTGTCCTGGTTGATCTTCTGGGTGAAGATTTTTAACAACAAAAGATTCTTCTTCTTCATAAATAATTGTCAAATAACCAGTATCAACGTTACTATCTTGTTCTCCTCTTACTGCTGATGGGCCTGATCTCTTAATATACCCTTCTGTTTCAATACAATTTGTATCACACTTCATATCTCCTGTAGTGTCACACATTACATCACAAATCATATCTCCGTTTAAATCTAAGTTTAAATCCGGGATTCCATCCCCGTCTGTATCTATATCCATATCTGGAATGCCATCGCCATCAAAGTCTAAATTTATATCCGGCCATCCATCTCCATCTATATCACAATTTACTTTACATGCTTTTAATTTTTCTGGTGTAGTTGCGTCATTTACTAAATTATAATCTGGCTTTCCGTCACCGTTTGTATCTAATGCAAATATTGCTTGTAAATTTCCTTTATAATCAATATTTAAATCCGGTTTCTTATCCCCATCTAAATCTATATTTATATCCGGGATTCCGTCATCATCTAAATCTATATTTATGTCCGGGATTCCGTCGCCATCTATATCAATGTTTAACTTTGCTCTTTCAAGTAGCAATAATCCTGAATATGTCGCGGTTACTAATCCTGCAAAAAGAGATAAAGAAAGTAGAACAATTAATATTTTTTTATTTCCTCTTTTTTCAAATTTAAAAGTTAATTTATTATTAGTTTTTTCAATTGTTAATTTATTAGCTAAATATAAGTAATCATCACCTTTAGCAAAGGTTAGTTTTATAACTTTAAGAACCATACTTCTTGATACTTTAAATTTATCCTCATACATAATGTTTAGAAGTTTTTCTATTTCTTCTATTTGTTTATCATTATCTAATTTATTAAAATCAATTATATTTAAAGTTTCTTCTCTATAGAAGTTAGAAATCTTTTCCCTTTTCATATACTAATCTCCTATTTTAATTATACTAAAATATGTTAAAAAGTCTAGTTTAAATATAAGTTATCAACATATCAACACACACTTATTAACTTATCAACATGTCAACAATCTATGTTATTAGAAATTTGTTAACAATTGTTAATAACTTTTATGTTATACTAGTAATCAATCAAATTTAATGTTTATAAGTTGTTAATAACTTTTATTTTGATTTTTCTGGTGGATTTTAAATATAAAATAACTTACAATTTATATAGACATTGATAGCGGGGTGAGGTAATGGATTCTAACGAATTGTTTAAATCTTTTTTAAACGAAATCGCGAATGAAGTTTCACCGAATACATATAGTATTTGGTTTTCAAAGTTGGAATTAATTAACATTACCGATAATATAATTTCTATTAAAATACCTATGGAAATACATAGAAAAATGTTAACAGATAACTACTTTTCTTTAATTGAAAATACTTTTCAGTCTCTAAGTGGTAAATCATATGAATTTAAGTTTTTATTAGAAGAAGAAATGGAAGAGTTTTTAGAGCCAGATCCAGTTGTTGAACAAAAAGTTGAAGTTAAAGACGAGATCCTTTGGGATACAAACTTAATTAACAATTTATCTTTTAATAATTATGTAGTTGGTAATTCAAATAGACTTGCTTATATAGCTGCTAAGGCTGTATCAGAAAACCCTGGAACTATACATAATCCTTTATTCATATATGGTAAAAGCGGATTGGGTAAAACTCATTTATTACACGCAATAGGAAACCATATAACTAATAATAGTGATAAGAAAGTTTTATACACAACAAGTAACGAATTTATGACTGATTATACTGGAATTTCAAGTATTGATAAAGGTAATTATAACTTAGATTATGCTAAAGATTTTAAAGATAAATATAGAAACGTTGATGTTTTATTAATTGATGATATCCAGTTTCTTGTAGGTGCAGAGCGTACACAACAAGAGTTTTTCCACACATTTAATACTCTTCATCGGTCAAATAAACAAATAATTATAACAAGTGATCGTTCTCCTGATGATTTAAAAAAATTAGAAGAAAGATTAAGAAGTAGATTTATGTGGGGATTACCTGTTGATATCTTCCCGCCAGACTTTGAACTAAGATGTAATATCATAGAAGCAAAGATAAAAAACACTATATTAGAAAAAATTATTAACAAAGATGTTATAGAATATATAGCAAATAATTGTCCAAATGATGTTAGACATATCGAAGGAACTATAAACAGACTAATGGCTTATACAGCAATGATGGTACCTGAAAAAATAACATTAGAGTTTGCCATAGAAGCCTTAAAAGACTATGTTAATACTAATGTGTACTCTACTAACTCGATAGAAAACATACAAAAGAAAGTCGCAGAATATTTCAAAATAACTGTAGAAGATATGAAAAGTAAAAAAAGAACTAATAAAATAGTAAGACCAAGACATATCGCAATGTACCTCTCTAGAACAGAAACAGATGAAAGTTTAGCAAAAATAGGATTAGAGTTCGGAGGAAGAGATCACTCAACAGTTATTGCTGGTTCTGAAAAAATAAAAAAAGAAATGATAGAAGATAATTTAATAAAAAAAATGTTAAAAGACATTAAAGAAATGTTATAAAAAACATTCAAAATTCTCCCATATTAAGAGAAGAAAAACTTTATTAACATTATAAACAGTGCTATTATAATAATATAAAAAGAAAGAAGGAATATATATGAAATTTACAATAGAAAAAAATGTTTTGTTAGGGGCTTTAGTTAATACAGTAAAAGCTTTATCTCAAAAAGTAACAATACCTGTATTAAACGGAATTAAGTTTAATTTAACTAAGAAAGGATTAGAATTGTTAGCTAGTGATTCAGAGTTAACAATTAAAGTAGTAATACCTGAAAAAGAAATTAAGAAAGTTGAAAAAGAAGGAAGTGCTATAATTCAAAGTAAGAATCTAATAGAAGTTGTTAAAAAAATGCCTAGTGATGATATACATTTTGAATATGTAGAAAACAAAATAAGAATTTATACAGAAACAAATGAATTTTATATAAATTGTTATCCTATTGAAGAATATCCTAACTTTAAATTAGAGGAAAACAAGAAAAATATAAAAGTAAATTCTATAGATTTAAAAGAAATAATACATCAAACATCTTATGCAATGTCTAATCAAGAATTAAGACCATTATTAACAGGACTTAATTTAAAAATAATTGGCAATATATTTGAATGTATCGCGACAGATTCATATAGGTTATCAAAAAAATCTATTAATATAGAAAATTCATTAGAAGAATCTATTAATATTGTTGTACCAGGAAGAACTGTTAATGAATTAGAAAAAATATTAGAAGACACAGAAGAGGATGTTGTATTAAATATATTTAGTAATAAAATACTTTTTGTTTATAAAAACATATATATTGAAAGTGTATTGTTAAGTGGCACATATCCGGAAACTTCACATTTTATACCAACAGATTTTGCTTATATGATAGATTTAGATACAAATATATTTTATGACGCTATAGATAGAGCTTCTTTATTAGCAATTAATAAAGATAAAAATATTATAAAATTAAATATAAATAAAAAAGAAATGATTATTTCATCTATTGCAACTGAAATAGGTAAAACAGAAGAAAAAATCGTAATAGATAGCAACAAAGTTGAAAGTTTAGAAATATCTGTTAGTTCAAAATATTTAATAGAAGCATTAAAAGTTATAAAAGATGATAAAATATTATTATTATTAAATAGTGACGATAAACCAATTATTATAAAACCAGTAAAAGATGAGAATTTAACAAAACTAGTGCTTCCAATAAAATCTTTCTAAAAACAAAATTCGACAAAAATAATAAAAAATTTATGTTAATTTAAACATAGATTTTTTTATGGAGGAAAAATGAAAGATATATTATTAAATGATAACACTTGTGCTGTAATAGCCACTTATACTGGATCTAAGATAATAAAAAAGGAAGGTTGTGTTGTATCAGAGTTATCTCCACGAGAAATAATAAATAAAAATTGTGAATATTTTGGTAGTTCTTTAGAAGGAAGAATAGTTGGATCTAAAACATTAATAGGAGTTTCATATAAAGTTCCTATAATAATTAGCGAACATTTAAATTTTATAATGTTCCCTACTTCTTCAATTAAAGGAAGTCATTGTAGTTGGATTAATATAAATCATATAGATCATTACTATAGTAGTAAGAAAGATTTTGTTGATATTGTGTTTATAAATAAAGAAAAAATAAGTATAAATATGAGTTTAAAAATGTTAGAAAACCAAATTTTAAAAGCGTCGAGATTAAAGTTAGTATTTTTGGAAAGAAAAATGTAAATATATACTTTTTAAGCACTTTTTATGATATAATTAAGTATATGTAGAGGACTACGATATTGAGGTATATTTATCAAATATCGTATATTATGGGTATAATATGATATTAAGCAAATTAAAACTATCAGATTTTAGAAACTTTGAGAATTTGAACTTAGATTTTTCAGAGAACATAAATATTATATATGGTAAAAACGGTTCAGGTAAAACAAATTTAGTTGAATCTATTTATATGTTAGCTTTAACAAAATCTTTTAGATCCATACTAGATAAAAAGATAATAAGAAAAGGCGCAAAAGAACTTACTATTGAAGGAACGATACTAACAAACATCAAAACGTATTATAAAATAACTATTAATGAAAAAAATAAGTTAGTTGAAATTGATAACAATAAAAAGAATAAGTTAAGTGAATATGTGTCTAACATAAACGTTATCTTATTTAACCCTGATGATACGAGAATAGTTAAGGATTCGCCGTCAGAAAGAAGAAAATTATTAAATATAGAATTAAGTAAAATTTATAAAGAATATTTATTATTATTAACTAGTTATAATAAAATATTAAAACATAGAAACATGTATTTAAAAGAATTAGCTATAAATGGTAATGCATCAAAAGAATATTTAGATATATTAACTAGAAAATTAATAGAAATAGGATACCAAATATATGAGTATAGGGACATTTTTATAGAAGATATATCAAAATACATTGGAAATATTTATAAAAGTATATTCGGATATGGTGAGTTAGTTGTAAATTATAATTCAAATTATAATAACAAGGATGTTAAACAAATATTCGATTTATATAGAGACAATTATTCTAGGGAAATTAAATTAGGTACAACGATATTTGGAATACATAAAGATGATATACATTTCTTATTAGACGGTAACTTAATAAAGGAATGGGGAAGCACAGGTCAACAAAAAAACACAATTATTTCATTTAAGTTAGCGGAATTAACATATTTAAAAGAAGAAAAAAACAAAACACCAATACTAATATTAGATGATTTGTTTAGTGAATTAGATAAAGAAAAAGTTGATAACATTTTAAAAACATTACAAAAAGATGTGCAAATATTTATTACAACGACGTCAATTAAAAATTTAAAATTAAAAAAGTTTAGCAATTATAAAATATTTAAAATAGAAAACAATCAAGTAGAGGAGATAGAGAATGAGTAAACAATATAGTGATAGCGATATACAGGTCTTAGAAGGGCTAGAAGCAGTTAGAAAAAGACCTGGAATGTATATAGGTTCAACTGGGGAAAGGGGACTTCATCATTTAGTATGGGAAATTGTTGATAATGCTGTTGATGAGGCATTAGCAGGATTCTGTGATGATATAGAAGTAACAGTTGAACAAAACAACGTAATATCTATAAAAGATGATGGAAGAGGAATGCCAACAGGTATAAATGAAAAAAGCGGTTTGTCTACAGTTGAAACAATATTTACCTTACTTCATGCAGGAGGAAAATTCGGCGGAGATGGTTATAAAGTATCTGGTGGATTACATGGAGTTGGAGCCGCAGTTGTTAACGCTTTATCAGTTTGGTTAGAAGTAACTATTTATAGAGATGGAAATGTTTATTTTCAAAGATTTGAAAATGGAGGAAACGCTGTTGGAGAATTAAAAATAATTGATAAGGTTGATCCAAATAGAACAGGAACCACGGTAAGATTTAAAGCCGATCCTATAATATTTACTGAAACAGATGATTATAATTACGAAATATTACATAAAAGATTGCAAGAAATGGCTTTTTTGAATAAAGGTCTTAGAATTATACTAGAAGATCAAAGAGTTCCTGATAAGAAGGATATATTTTTATACGAAGGTGGAATTGTTGAGTATATAGATCTTTTAAATAAAAACAAAAAAGTATTACATGAAGAAATTGTTTACATAGAAGGAAAAGAGGGGGACGTAAATATCGAAGTTGCGATGCAATATAATGATAGCTACAACCCTGCAATATATTCTTTTACAAACAATATTAATACTTATGAAGGTGGAACACATGAAGAAGGCGTTAGAAATACTTTAACAAGAATTATTAATAATTATGCTAGGAAAAACAATATATTAAAAGATAATGATGAAAACTTTACAGGAGATGACTGTAGAGAAGGCTTAACAATGATTATTTCATGTAAGTTAAGAGATCCACAATTTGAAGGTCAAACAAAAACAAAGTTAGGAAATCCAGAAGTTAGAAAAATATCTGGAGATATATTCGGTTCTGGGTTAGAAAGATTTTTATTAGAAAACCCATCCGTAGCTAAAACCATAATGGAAAAAGTAATGACTGCGTCTAGAGCGAGACTTGCAGCTAAAAAAGCAAGAGAAATTACAAGAAGAAAAGGGGATTTAGAACTTACAAACTTTTACGGAAAGTTAACAGATTGTAAAAGTAAAGATCCTAATGAATGTGAATTATTCCTTGTTGAAGGGGACTCAGCTGGAGGATCAGCCAAAAAAGGAAGAGATTATTTTACACAAGCAATATTACCTTTAAGAGGAAAAATATTAAATGTGGAAAAAGCTAGATTAGATAGAGCTTTATCTAATGAAGAAATTAGAACAATTATTACCACTTTTGGTACAGGCATTGGGGAAGATTTTGATTTAGATAAATTAAGATATAATAAAATAATAATAATGACAGATGCGGATGTTGATGGAGCACATATCAGAGTATTGTTATTAACACTGTTTTATAGGTTTTTTAAGCCCATTGTAGAAGCGGGACACGTATATGCGGCTCAACCTCCGTTATTTAAAATAACACACGGGAAAACCATTAAATTTGCATTAAACGAACAAGAGAAAGATGAATATTTAGAAAGTCTTCCAGAAAACGTAAAACCAGAAATAAGTAGAAATAAAGGTTTAGGAGAGATGGATCCTCATGAATTAAGGGATACAACAATGGCAAAAGAAAAAAGAGTATTAAGACAAATTACCGTTGAAGATATGATCGAAGCAGATAAGATATTTACTGATTTAATGGGAGAAGAAGTTGAACCTAGAAGAAAGTATATTGAAGAAAATGCAATATATGTTAGAAATCTGGATATATAAGGAGAGTTATGAACGAAAGAATTGAAGTAAACAATATAGTAAAAGAAGTAAAAGAATCATTTTTAGAATATTCTATGAGTGTTATTGTATCAAGAGCATTACCGGATTTAAGAGATGGTTTAAAGCCGGTTCACCGTAGAATTTTATATTCTATGTTTAACGCGGGATACACTCCTGATAAACAATATAGAAAATGTGCTCGTATAGTAGGGGATGTAATGGGTAAATTTCACCCTCATGGAGATACATCTATATATGATTCAATGGTTAGAATGGCTCAGGATTTTAGTTATAGATATCCACTAATAGACGGACACGGAAACTTTGGTAACATGGACGGAGATGGCGCTGCAGCTATGCGTTATACTGAAGCAAAAATGTCTAGAATATCAACAGAATTGTTAAAAGATATTAGAAAAGATATTGTTAATTTAACCGATAATTTTGATGCAACTGAAAAAGAACCAGAAGTATTACCAAGTAGATTTCCTAATATTTTAGTAAACGGAACTATGGGTATTGCAGTAGGTATGGCAACAAACATTCCTCCACACAATTTAACTGAAGTTATTGATGGCTGTATTGCATATATAGATAACAATGAAATTACTATTACAGAATTAATGGAATATATTAAAGGTCCTGATTTTCCGACTGGCGCTAATATTTTAGGCAACAGCGGGATTAAGAAAGCTTATGAAACAGGCAGAGGATCCATTACTTTAAGAGCAGAAGCCAGAATTGAAGAAATTAAAAACAAGACATACATTGTTATTACAGAAGTTCCTTATGGTACTAATACCCAAGATTTAAAAAAGAAAATTGGTGAATTAGTAAGAGACAAAGTAATTGAAGGAATAGTTGACTTACATGAGGAAACTACATTAGAATCGGGTTTAAAAATAGTTATTACTTTAAGAAAAGATGCAAATGCTAACGTAATTTTAAATAATTTATATAAACACACAGCATTACAAAGTAATTTTGGAATTATTTTACTTATGTTAGATCAAGGCCAACCTAGAACCTTAAATTTAAAAGAAATAATAACAAAATACATAGAATATCAAAAAGAAATAGTTATAAGAAGAACTCAATTTGATTTAAATAAGGCTGAAGAAAGACTACACATTTTAGAAGGTTTAAAAATAGCGCTTGATAACATAGACGCTGTTATTGAAACTATTAAAAAGGCAAGGAACGACGGAGAAGCAAAAGAAAACTTAGTTAAAAAATTCACATTAACTGAAATACAAGCTGAAGCAATACTTGAAATGAAACTTAGAAGACTTACAGCTTTAGAAGTAGAGAAAATTGTAGAAGAAATAGAAGACTTAATAAAGTTAGTAGCACATTTAAAATCTATTTTAGCTAGCGATGAATTAATATATAACATTATTAAAGAAGAATTATTAGAAATTAGAGATAAGTATGGCGATGACAGAAGAACTAACATTGACATGACCGCAATTCAATATATTGAAGATGAGTCGTTAATACCAGAAGAAAACATAATTATTATGTTAACTAAAGAAGGATATATAAAAAGAGTGTCTCCGGAAGAGTTTAGAATTCAAAATAGAGGAGGCGTTGGTATAAAAGGTATGACTACTAATGAAGCTGATATTGTAGAAGAAATGGTGAATCTATCAACTCATGACCATTTATTGTTCTTTACAAATAAAGGAAAAGTATACAGACTAAAAGGTTATGAGATACCTGAATATGGCAGACAAGCAAAGGGACTACCTGTTGTTAATTTACTTCAGATTGATAAAGATGAAAAAGTTAATTCTTTAATTAAAATCTCACAAGAATCAGAAAACAAATTTATATTCTTTGTAACCAAGAACGGCTTAGTAAAGAAAACAAAGGTTGAAGAATTTGACAGTATAAGGGTAACTGGGAAAATAGCAATAACATTAAAAGATGATGACGAGTTAATTTCTGTTAAAGAAACAACAGGAGACGATTTAATCTTATTAGCTTCTAGTGCAGGCAGAATGGTTAAATTCTCAGAAAAAGAAGTAAGATTTATGGGAAGAAATGCCAGTGGAGTCAGAGGTATAAATTTAGATTCGGATTATTGTGTTAGCGCAACAGTGGTTGAAGAAGAAGACATAATCTTGTTATTAACGGAAAAAGGATATGGTAAAAAATCTTTAGTATCAGACTTTAGACAAACCAAAAGAGGCTCTAAAGGAGTAAAAGGTTTAAATATTACAGAAAAGAACGGGTCGATTGTATTTGTAAAAGTATTAACAGACGAAAAAGAATTGTTAATTGTTACTACAAATGGAATTACTATAAGAATCCCAATAGATCAAATTCCAACACTTGGAAGAGTAACTCAAGGTACAAGATTGATAAACTTAAAGGATGGACACGCCGTATCTACGGCAGCCTTGATAGAAGAAGAGTAGTTCGCTATTAGCAAACATATTTCCCGGGCAATAAAAAAGCAATCTTATAATATTAAGAAAAGGTGTTGTTAATAACATCTTTTTTTGATCATTTAAACTTACGGTATATTAATAAAAATAAATTAAATTTGATCAAGTATACATAATTTTAATAAGTGTATTTTACAATTTTTAAAAAATTTATTAGTGGGCTAAAAAACAATAAATATATAATAATGATGTTTCACGTGAAACATTGTGTGTTTTAAACCCTGATTGTAAGGGAGTCTAAAATAATTAGCTACACAAAAAGAAATTCTCATAAAGATTATATAAAACGAACTTATAATCGTTACTGATGTTTCACGTGAAACAT
>CAZJTX010000010.1:11253-28771 GCA_964549115.1 uncultured Muribaculaceae bacterium
ATGTTTCACGTGAAACATTAAACAAGTTAAACGTCGGTTGTACGGCGGTTTTAAAAAAATGCGTCTTATAATACTTAATTTTAGTTAATTGTATGTTTCACGTGAAACATATAAAACATTAAATAAATTGAGTGAAAAGATAAACAAAACAAAACATTATAATAATTAGAAAAGTATTGGTGGCAAGTGGGTTGATAATAATTCAATTAAATATTATAATTAATATGTGCAACAAACAAATTGGAAAATGGTCAGGATCGGAAGATAGCAGCCATAACAATCACTGTTTGTGTGCACTTTTTTTAGGAGAGTTATGAGCTGGATGAAATATGCTTTGAAAGAAGCTGAAAAAAGTTATGACAAAGATGAAGTTCCTGTTGGGTGTGTGCTGGTTAAAGATGACAAAATAATTGCCAAAGGCCATAACAAGCGCGAAGCAAATAACGACATATTCGGTCATGCGGAAATAATATGTATAAAAAAAGCTGCGAAAAGATTGAAAACGTGGAAATTAAATGGCACAATATTATATGTGACTTTAGAACCATGTAGGTTGTGCGAAGTTGCAATAAAAGAGAGCAGAATTGATAAAGTGGTATACTTAACACAAAGGCTGGAACATAAGAAAGATTATAATAAAACCATTAAATTAAAAGTTGATAATTTAGTTATAGAAAAAGAATATAAAGCTCTTCTGCACAACTTTTTTAATAATAAGAGAAAAGGAGAATAATGAATTACAAAGTTTTTTACAGAAAGTATAGGCCTGAATCTTTTAAAGATATAGTTGGACAAGATCATATTACTAAAACATTAAAATCGGCAATAATCAACAAGAAAGTTGCACATGCTTATATTTTTTCGGGACCTAGAGGAACAGGAAAAACGACTACTGCAAAGGTATTTGCTAAAACTTTAAATTGCCTTAAACCTTCGCGTGGTTTTGCTTGCGAAAAGTGCGAAAATTGTATAAATTATTTGAATAGTTCTGATATTATAGAAATAGATGCAGCTTCTAATAATGGTGTTGATGAAATAAGGGAAATTAATAATAACGTAAAAATAATGCCTTCTGAGTTGAGTTACAAAGTATATATTATAGATGAAGTTCATATGTTAACTACTAGTGCGTTTAATGCTTTGCTTCTTACATTGGAGGAGCCGCCTAAACACGTGGTCTTTATTCTAGCAACAACAAATATTGAAAGCTTACCATTAACAATTTTATCAAGATGTCAAAGATTTGATTTCAATAAAATTACAGAAAGAGTTATAAAAAAGGAAGTTACTGACATATGTCAAAAAGAAAACATAAACATTACTAATGAAGCAATAGAAGAAATTGCGTTTTTGGCTGATGGCAGCCTTAGAGACGCGCTTAGTTTGTTAGATCAAGCATCGGGATTAAAAGAAATAACCCTTGATGCAATTATTAATTTAGTTGGGAATGTATCGGTAAAAGACACTAAAGAGCTTATTAAATTGTTAAAAGAAGAGAATAGTATTGGGATTATACAAATATTAGACAATTTAAAAGAAAAAGGCATTGATAATAAGCTTTTAGTTAAATATTTAATTAATGAAATAGTAAAAGAAATAGAAAAATCTATAAAAGCAGATAAAATTGATATAGATTTAAGTAATTTTAAGGCAATAATGATGGATTTAGTTGATTATTTAAACAAAATCAATATATATGTTGATCCCTATGATGTTTTAAAAGTATTACTATTAAGTCATATAAATTTAAAAGACGTAAAGTCAAATGTAGTTATTGAAGAAAAGACAGAAGAAACGCAAGTTTTTGAAGATCCTATTAATGAAGAAGCTTGCTTAAAAACTATTAGAATTAATAATTGTTTTGCGTTAGCGACAAAACAAGAAAAGACCGATAGTAACAGGGTTTGGCAAGGTTTTATAGAGAGTTTAAACAACAACTATAAAGGTTTTGTGGTAGATACTGAAGTAGCTCTTGCTTCGGATGAAATCATAGTTGTAAAAAGCAATCTTAAATACAATGTTGATGAATTAAATAAAAAGATGGATTTAATAAATACAAATTATTCAGATTATGTAAAAAAACAAAAAAAAGTTGTATTTATCACGGATAAAGAATGGAAGTCTCTATCTAAAGAATACATAGAAAGGCTTAAGATAGGGGAAAAATACGTAGTGCAAGATGAACAAGCAGCAATAAGTGAATTAAACAAAGTGGTTAATAATATATTTGATCAATCTAAAATAGAGGAGGATAAATAAATGAATATTCAAAGTATGATGGCTCAAGCCAAAAAAATGCAAAAAGATATTGAAGAAAAACAAAATACTATAAATAACACCGAATATATGGGGAATTCCGAGTGGGTGAGTATAACAATGCTAGGAAATTATTCAATAAAAAAAGTCGATATTAAAAGAGAAAATCTAGATGAAACAGATATTGAAGCTTTGGGAGATATGATTATGCTTGCTTTTAATGACGCAAAGACTAAAATTGAACAAGATACTAGCGATAAAATGGGACAGTACGCAAATTTGGGTGGGTTAATGTAAATGGTATATCCAGAAGAATTAGAAAAAATTATCAGTTTTTACAAAAAATTGCCTGGAATAGGGGAAAAAAGCGCAGAAAGGCTAGCACTGGCCACTATAGAATTTGAAAGTGAAGACCTTGATAAATTCGCCAATGAACTAATAAATACAAAAGAAACATTGAAATGCTGCATAGAATGCGGTCATTTAACTAATAAAGAGAAGTGTAGCGTATGTTTAGATGAATCAAGGGACAAAAACTTGATATGTGTGATAGAGGATTATAAAAGCGTGTTTGCTTTTGAAAAGGCAGGTAATTATAGGGGGTTATACCATGTTTTAGGTGGTTTAATAAGCCCAATTAATGATGTAGGACCCGAAGACATCAATATTCAATTATTAATTGACAGAATCAACAAATTAGAAAATCCTGAAATAGTATTGGCGCTTAAATCGTCAATTGAAGGTGAAACAACGATGCTTTATATAAAAAAGATCTTTGAAAACAAGGAAGTTACCATTTCAAGGCTATCTTACGGGCTTCCTATAGGTGCAGATATTGATTATTTAGACATAATAACTCTAGATAAAGCCTTGGAAGATAGGAAAAAAATATCAAATTAGGAAATTATGAATAGTATAAAAAATTTACAGAAATTATATAAAGAAAAAAAGATGTCCCACATTTATATTTTAGAAACGAATAATGTCTCTCAATTGATAAAAGATTTAGAAGATTTGTTTTACGAAATTTTAGAAACAGATGTAATTTTAAAAAATAATCCTAATTATATTTTTATTGAACCGGAAGGAAAAAATATAAAGAAGGAACAAATTTTAGAGTTAAGAAGAAAATTATCTCTAAAACCAATCTTGTCTAAAAACAATTTATTTGTAATAATTGAATCAGAAAAATTATCTTTATCATCATCTAATTCGATGTTGAAAATATTAGAAGAACCTTATGAAAATTCCTATGGATTTTTAATAACAAATAATGTGGAAAACATAATTTTAACAATTAGAAGTAGAAGTCAAATATTAAAAATAAAATACGATGAGCAAGTGGTTGATTTTAGATACTTAAGTGAGCTAGAAGAATATGTAAAGTTATTATTATCAAATAAAAACGAAGCTTTTCTCTATAATTTAAAATTGAAGGAAAGACTTGACAATAAAGAGGAAACGGTTGTTTTCGTTAAGGAATTGTTGTCTTTGTTCATGTATTTTTTAAATGTGTCAAGCGACAATTTTGAAGAAAAAAAGTTTGAGGCTTTTTCTTCATTAAGAGAATTAAATTATAATATCTTGTATAATAAAACTAATAGCATATTAGCTATTTTAGACAGCATGAATTTTAACGTTAATATAGAATTAATATTGGATAGAATAGTTATAGAAATTGGAGATGAAAATGAGTAAATTATATATAGTAAAATTTGATGATAACCCAAAGAAATATATTTTCAAATATAGTGAAAATTTAAACCCTAACGAAAAAGTAATTGTTGAAACAGAAAAAGGATTGCAGTTTGCGGTTGTAGTTAATGAAGTAAAAGACGATGGTTATAAAAAACATAAAAACATAGTTAGGGTTGCAACAGAAAAAGATTATGACAATTATTTATTAAACTTAAAAGACGCTAAAAAAGCGATTAAATATTGTGAAGAATTAGTAATTAATTTAAATTTAAAAATGAGATTAATTTATTCTTCATATACTTTAGACAGGAAACAGTTGTTATTTACTTATTATGCTGATGCTAGAGTCGATTTTAGAGAGTTAGCTAAACAATTAGCTTATAAATATAAAACGCGAATAGAATTAAGACAAATAGGTTATCGAGATAAAGCGAGAACTGTCGGTGGCATAGGTGTTTGCGGGGAAAAATTGTGTTGTGCAAGATTTTTATCACATCCAGAAAGTATTTCGATAAATATGGCTAAAAATCAAAATGTTCCATTAAATCCCAGTAAAATTAATGGTTTATGTGGTCATTTGTTGTGTTGTTTAAGTTATGAAGAAGAAGCATATCAATCATTAAGGAAAAAAATGCCAGAAATTGGTAAAAAAGTCAGAGTTGATCGTAAATCAGGAGTGGTCATATCACATAATTTATTAAAACAAACATATACTGTTCGCATTAAAGACGAAGAAATAGAAGTTAAAATAGATGAAAAAAGAAAAAAATGATTTATTTGATTACAAAAATAGGTTTATTTATCAATATGATGATGCTTTTAAATTTTCTTTGGATTCGATTCTTTTAGCTGAATATGTTAAAATCCCACCAAGTGCCAAATTGATAGTTGATTTTGGAACGGGTAACACTCCCATTCCTCTGATATTATCGACAAAAAGCGATATAAGGATTATTGGAGTAGAGTTGCAACCAAAAATATATGAAGTCGCAAAAAAATCGGTTGCAGTAAATAACCTGGAAAAACAGATCAAAATAATAAACGATGACATAAAAAACGTTTTAAATTATTTAGAACACGAATCTGTGGACATAGTGGTGTGTAATCCTCCATATTTCGAACAAAACACCACATTATTGAATGAAAAAAAACATAAGAGGGTGGCTAGACACGAGTTAGAGTGTAGCTTAGAAATGATTTTTGAAAAAGCTAAAGCTATATTAAAAAACAAAGGATCTCTTTATTTATCGCATAGAATAACGCGAATTGATGATATAATAATATTGGGAAGAAATCACAATTTAGGGGTAAAAGAGGTGGTATTTATAGATACCAAAGATGATTTAAATCCAAAAATGATGTTGGTAAGATGTGTTAAGGGCTCAAAACCAGGTGTTAAAATAAAATATAAGAGTATAAAAAATCTTAAATCTTATCAAAATATATTTGAGGAGGTATAATGAAATTAATTGTTGGCTTGGGAAATCCCGGCTTGAAATATCGAAAAACAAGACACAATGTTGGTTTTATACTTTTAGATCAATATTTGGAAAATGTTAAATGGTCTAATAAAGTCAATTCTTATTTATATGAAACAACTATAAATAATCAAAAAATAATTTTTATAAAACCAAAAACATACATGAACTTATCGGGAATAGCGGTAAAAGAAGTAGTGGATTATTTTAAAATAAAAAAACAAAATATTTTAGTAATACAAGATGATGTAGATATGGATATTGGTAAATACAAATTGAAGAGAAATTCATCTTCTGGTGGACATAACGGAATAAAATCTATAGAAAGTCATTTAAAATCAAATAAATTTTTGAGATTAAAAATTGGTATAAAAAAAGAAACTAGAAAAGACACTAGTGATTTTGTCTTATCTAAACTAAATAAAGAAGATGTTCAATTAATAGAAAAAATAAATACAAATAAGATAATAGATGATTTTATAAACCATGATGTAACTTGGTTAATGAATAATTACAAAAAATGAAAAAATTAAAAGAAATATTTACATATCAAAATAATAGCGTTATTAGCGGTTTAACCAATGAATTAAACCTTTTTTATATAAAAAACTTGCAAGATACATTAAAAGAAAATGTGTTAGTTGTGACAAATACATTATATGAAGCAACTAAACTATACAATAGTCTTCAAACATACAACAAAGATGTATTGTTGTATCCTGTTGATGATTTTCATATGACAGCTATATCAGAATCGCCGGAACTAAAGTTTACAAGATTAGAAACATTGAAAAATTTAAATAACAAGAAAACAATAATAGTAACAAATTTAATGGGATTTTTGAAAAAAATGCCAGAAGTTGATAACGATCTAACAATAAAAATAACAAATAAAGAAGAAATAAACAGAAAAAAACTCGTTAATAAACTTGAAAATATAGGATATACAAGGTCCGATATTGTGAATTCCACTGGAGAATACGCAATAAGGGGTCTGGTTATAGATATTTTTCCAATTTATGAGAATAATCCAATAAGATTAATTATGGATGATAATACAGTTGAACTTATAAAATATTATGATGCTGAAAATCAAATTTCAAACAAAGAAATCGAAACTATAGAAATAAACCCGGTAAAAGAAATAGAAACCACGAAAAACAGTAGTCTGTTAAATTATGTGGTAGATAAAAACATTCTTTACATTAACCATAATGAAATGAAGGTATCTTATAAAAACTTGTTTAATGATAAAAATATGGAAAATTATCAAAATTTGTTTAACTTAGGAGATCTACGAGGAAAATTAAACATTTACTTAAACACAGTAATTAGTAAAGAAGATGATATTAATTATAAAACTAGTGAAACCATGGGTTATGAAGGTAATGTGAAACAATTACAAATTGATGTAAATAAGTATGTAAAAAATGGATATCAAATATATTTTAGTGTAAGTGACACCCAAAACAAAAAGGAAATTAAAGAAATTATACCTGATGCTGAATTTGTTGATTTTTATATAAAAAAAGGTTTTATCTTAAATAAAATAGTCGTTATAAGTGAAGATGATATTAAAAAAACGCAAGTTTATAAACAAGAATATCATAAAATATATAATTTTGGTCATAAAATTAAATCTTTATCGGATTTAGAAATGGGAGATTATATTGTACATATCTCTCATGGAATAGGGAAATATAACGGAATTAAAAAATTAACCCAAAATAAAATAGAAAAAGATTTTTTGCAAATATTATATGCCGGAAAAGATAAAATATATATACCAGTAGAAAAAATAAACAACATTTATAAATATAGCGATAAAGAATCCAGCGTTCCTAAATTAAATAACCTTAGTTCTTCTTCTTGGGAGAGAACCAAGAAATATGTACAAAAAAAGATTAAGGATATATCTGAGGAATTAATTTTGTTATATGATGAAAGATTAAAATCTATAAAGTCTCCATATATTACATATCCCGAAGAAGAATTGTTTGCTTCTGGTTTTGAACACACTTTAACAAGCGATCAATTAAAAGCAGTTGATGATATAAAAAAGGATTTGGAAAATTCTTATCCAATGGACAGATTACTTTGTGGTGATGTTGGTTTTGGTAAAACAGAAGTAGCGTTTAGAGCCGTGTTTCAAACTATATTAAATAATGATCAAGTTATTTATTTAGCTCCAACAACTATCTTATCTACCCAACAATATGAGGTAGCAAAAGAACGATTTAAAGATTGGCCAATTGAAATTGCGTTATTAAATAGATTTACAACGCCAAAAGAAACAAAAAGAATTATTAAAGATTTAAAAACTGGTAAAATCGATGTTTTATTTGGAACACACAGAGTATTAAGTAAAGACATAGAATTAAAAAAATTAGGACTTTTAGTTGTGGACGAAGAACAAAGATTTGGCGTTAGCCATAAAGAAAGAATAAAACAAATGAAAAGTAACGTTAACGTGTTAACATTGTCGGCGACACCAATTCCGCGAACTTTAAAGATGTCGTTATCGGGTTTAAGAGATTTATCCATAATAGATACACCTCCACTTAATAGATTTCCTATTCAAACGTATGTTGTTGAAGAATATGATATGTTAATTAAAAATGCAGTTTATAGAGAATTAAGTAGAGATGGGCAAGTTTATATTTTATACAATAGAGTAGAAACTATTAATCAAGTTAAAGATAAATTAAATAGTTTAATGAATGATGTATCGATTGGTATTATACATGGACAAATGAATAAAAAAGAAATAGAAGAAACCATGATTAAATTTAAATCGAAAAAGATTCAAATATTATTGTGTACTACTATTATAGAAAATGGTATAGATTTAGGAAACGTTAATACTTTAATAGTATATGAGTCAGATAAATTTGGGCTATCCCAACTTTATCAAATCAGAGGAAGAATAGGGCGAGGAGATCGAGTAGCGTATGCTTATTTAATGTTTAAGAAGAATAAGTTATTAACAGAAGATGCCTCTAAAAGATTAAAAGCAATACAGGAGTTCACGAAATTAGGTAGTGGTTATAAAATAGCTCTTAGAGATTTGTCTATAAGAGGAGCAGGAGATGTGTTTGGATCATCTCAATCTGGTTTTGTAGATGCAATAGGAATAAATTTATATCTAAAAATGATGAATGATGAGATAAGGCGAAAACAAGGGGAAACAATAAAAGAAAAAGACGACGTGAAAACTTTAATAGATATATCAACTCATATTGGCGATGATTATGTAAAAGATGAAAAAATCAAAATATATATACATCAATTAATAAATAAAATTGAAAATAAAGAAACCTTTAAAGAAGTAGAAAAAGAATTGAGTGACAGATTTGGAAAAATTCCAAACAACATCATTGATTATATGTATAAAACTTGGTTTGATAAGTTAAGTAGCGAGATAGAATTAAAAAGAGTGGATATGAAAAACAATTATATAGAAATAACGCTAGATGAGAATAAAACAAATGAAGAAGCGTATAAAATTATATATTTAACAAATAAAAACTTTGAGGTAAAAAAAATAGGAAGAAACATTTTTGTGAAACTAAAAAAAGACGATAAAAACAATTATATAAAAGAATTTATTAAATTATTTGAAAATTTAATTCAAGCAGTGTAGTAAAACGAGTTTTTTTGATATAATAAAAAAAGAGGTGTATATGAATTTTTTAAGAAAAATATTTGATACTGAATATAAAGAAATGTCAAAATTCGAAAAAATAGCTGACGAAATTGAAGCTTTAGACTCTAAAATGCAAAAATTGAAAGATTCTGATTTTAAGAAAAAAACAGAAGAATTTATAGAAAAAATAACAAAAGGAGCAGATTTAGAGGATTTTGTAGTGGAAGCATTTGCTTTAGCAAGGGAAGCAGCTTTTAGAACAATAGGCGAAAAACCATTTAGAGTACAATTAATTGGCGGTTTAGCAATACATTATGGAAATATTGCCGAAATGAAAACAGGAGAGGGAAAGACGTTAACTACCATCTTGCCGGCTTATTTAAATGCTTTATCAAAAAAAGGTGTACATGTTGTAACCACAAACGAATATTTATCTAGTAGAAATGCTGAGTGGATGAAACCAATATATGATTTGTTAGGTGTTTCAGTTGGAGTTAACTTGCGTGAATTAACACCCGAACAAAAAAGAAATGTATATGAATCTGATATAGTTTATTCTACAAACAATGAAATAGGTTTTGACTATTTAAGAGATAACATGGTTGTAGATAAAGAAAACAGAACATTAAGAGAGTTAAATTTTTGTATTATTGATGAAGTTGACTCGATCTTAATCGATGAAGCAAGAACACCGTTAATTATAAGTGGTGGAGAATTTAATTCACAGAACTTATATATGGATGCGGATAGAGTAACCAAAAGATTGAAAAAAGAAGTTGATTATACAGTTGATGTAAAAACAAAGAACGTTTCATTAACTGAGGACGGAAGTAGACGAGTTGAAAAATTAACTAACATAGGAAACTTGTATGATTTAGATAATACCGCGTTTGTACATCATTTAAACCAATCCTTAAAAGCAAATTTTGGTTTTAAAAAGGATGTAGATTATGTTATTGAAAACAACGAAATAATAATTGTTGACCAATTTACCGGTAGACTGATGCATGGTAGACAATTTAGTGATGGGTTGCATCAAGCTATAGAGGCCAAAGAAGGCGTGAAAATAAATGTTGAAACAAAAACAATGGCTACAATAACATTTCAAAATTTATTTAGAATGTATAATAAATTATCAGGTATGACCGGTACAGCAAAAACAGAAGAGGAAGAGTTTAGAAACATATATAATATGTATGTAATAGAAATACCAACAAATATGCCGGTAATTAGAGAAGATTTAGCAGATTTAGTGTATTCAAATGAAGAAGGAAAATATGCTGCTATTGTTAAATTTGTAAGAGAAATAAATAAAAGAGGACAACCAATTTTGATAGGAACTATTTCTGTTGAATCAAATGAAAGGTTAAGCGTAATATTAAAAAAAGCTGGATTAAAACATGAAATATTAAATGCGAAAAATCACGCAAGAGAAGCTGAGATAATAGCAAAAGCAGGAGAACAAAAAGCAATTACAATAGCTACAAACATGGCAGGTCGTGGGACGGACATTAAATTAGGCAAAGGCGTTGTAGAGTTAGGCGGCTTGTGCGTAATAGGTACAGAAAGACACGAAGCAAGAAGAATAGATAATCAGTTAAGAGGTAGAGCAGGAAGACAGGGAGATCCTGGAATGAGTCAATTTTTTGTGTCGTTTGAAGACGATTTAATGAGAAGGTTTGGAACAGACCGAGTTAAAAACATGATTGAAAGTTTAGGTATAACTGGGGATCAAAGTATTAGAAGTAAATCATTAACAAGAAGTATAGAAACAGCTCAAAAAAAGGTCGAAGGTAACAATTATGATATTAGAAAAAATTTATTGGATTTTGACAATGTTTTAAATGAACAAAGAGAAATTATATATGAAAGAAGAAACGAAATTCTGGATCAAGATGACATAAGAGACAGAATACTAGAAACATTTAAAAATGCGGTATATAACATATGCGAGAGCCATATTGAACCCGAAGGATACTTAACAGAGGAAGATAAAAAAGACATATCAGAATATGTTAACGTTAACTTTTTAAAAAAAGGAAAAATTAATTTAAAAGATATAATTAATTTAACAGATGAAGAAACTCCAGAATATATTTATGAAAAGGTTATAAAAGATTACGAAGAAAAAATAAAAGGTGCAGATTTGATTAATGAATTTGAAAAAGCAATTTCGCTTAGAGTAATAGATACAAATTGGGTAGAACATATGAATACAATGGAACACTTAAAAGAAGGCATTGGACTAAGGGGATATAGTCAAGTAAACCCAATCCAGGCATACACATTAGAGGGTTTTGAGTTATTTGATAAGTTTTTAGATAAGGTGGATTTAGACATTGCCACATTTTTGTTAAAGGCTGAGGTTAGACAAAATGTCGAAAGAAAACAAACTCTAAAAGGTACAGCTCATGATGGTAAAGAAAAAGTAAAACAAAAACCAAAAAGAGCAACAAAAAAGCCGGGAAGAAATGATCCATGTACATGTGGCAGTGGAAAAAAGTATAAACATTGTTGTGGCAAATAGAGGATATAAGAATGAATATAATTAAGTTTGAAGAAAAACCCGAACAAATGAAAGAAAACTTTATAGATAAAGGTAGTTCAGGTTGTGCTTATAAGCTTGATAACAATGAAGTGTATAAAGAGTTTTATTATCCAATGAAAGATAAGGAAGTTTTGCACAGATTATCTCAAATAAAAAACAGTGCGTTTGCCCTTCCCAAACAAATTATAGAAGTAAATGATGAAGTAGCCGGTTATATAATGGATTATGTAGATGGCGTTGAAATTAATTATATTGACGAAAATGTTTCTTTTGATCAGTTTCTATTAGATATAATAAAGTTTGAGTTAGCAGTTTCTGAATTAACTAGAGAATTTGTGGAAATAAGAGATATTAATTTTTGTAATTTATTATACACCAGTGATGGTTTTAAAGCCCTTGATACAGATTACTATCGTTTTTATGATACAGATGATTTCTCATCAATGTATAAGAAAAATTTAGACGATTTTAACGCTACTATTATGTTATATTTAATAAATTATAGGTCTATAAAAGAATTGCCATCTGGAATAAAAAGAATGTATGATTATATTATTTTAAATAAAGGAATGCTTCTTTCACAATATATAAAAGAGTCAAAAACCATATTAGAGGGTTATTATAATGTAACTATTAAGACAATGGGGGATTTTTTAAGTATTACTAATCCTAATAGGGAGAAAAAAAGCTATGGATATAAATAATTTAGAAGAAAAAATAAAAGATATAAAGAGGTATCTTTGACGTTGATAAACTATTAGAAAAAAAAGAAGAAATAATAAAAACAACTTCAGATCCTGATTTTTGGAACAATAACAAAGATAATAGTTTATTCGATGAACTTGGTTATATAAACAAAATTATTGATAAACTAGAAGAAATAGATTTAAACTTGCTTGTTTTAAAAGATGATTTAAACGAAGAATTATACAATAAAGTATATAACTTAATCAACGAAATAGAGGTTTTCTCAATTTTAAATGGCAAATATGATGCACTTAATTGTTATATAGAGATTAAATCCGGAGCAGGTGGTACAGAGGCTTGTGATTGGGCTTCGATGTTATATGAAATGTACATATCATTTTTTGAAAAAGAAAATTATAAGTATGAAGTAATTGATTATAATAAAGCAGAAGAAGCCGGTATTAAAAACGCATTAATTAAAGTGTCTTTTATCAATGCTTATGGCTATTTAAAGCATGAAATGGGAGTACACAGATTAGTTAGAATATCACCTTTTGATGCTGGTTCTAGAAGACACACTTCTTTCGCGTCAGTAACAATTATCCCAGAATTTAATGAGGAAATTAATGTCGAGATAAAAGAAACGGATTTAAAAATTGATACATATCATTCATCAGGTGCGGGTGGTCAGTCTGTTAATACAACGAATTCAGCTGTTCGAATAACACATTTGCCGACAGGAATAGTGGTTACGTGCCAGAACGAGAGAAGTCAAATAAAAAATAAAGATATAGCACTAAAAATATTGAGAAATAAGTTACATCAATTAGAAATAGAAAAACAAGAAAAAACAAAAGATAGTCTAACAGTAAAAAGCAGTATAGATTTTGGTAGCCAAATAAGGAGTTATGTGCTTGAACCTTATAAGTTGGTAAAGGATAATAGGTCGCTATATGAATCAACTAATCCAAACAAAATATTATCTGGTGAAATCAAAGAAATGTTGGAATTTAATATAAGGAATATAAAGAATGAATAAAACAATTAATTATTTAGAAAAATTATTAACAAAAGATGACACAGTAATTTTGTCTTGTAGTGCGGGACCGGACTCAATGTGTTTATATGATATATTATTAAAGTTAAAAAAAGATATTAACTTTAAATTAGTATGTGTACATATTAATCACACAAGAAGAAAAGCGTCGGATAAAGAGGCTAATTTTTTAAAAGAATACTCAAAAAATAATAAAGTACCATTTGAACTTGAAGTTTTAACCGAGTTTAATAGTAATTTTCAACAAGATGCTAGAAAAAAAAGATACGATTTTTTAAATAAAATAAACGAAAAACACAACGGAACATATATTATGACCGCTCACCATGGTGATGATTTGGTTGAAACTATATTAATGAGAATTACAAGGGGGAGTAATTTATCAGGTTATGCAGGATTTATGGTTAAAAGTGATAATTATATAAAACCTTTGATTTTTCATTCGAAAGAAGAAATTATTAAATATAATAAAATTAATAATGTTATATATAAGACAGATAAAAGCAATAAATCTTTAAAATATACTAGGAATAGATATAGGATTAAAATTTTAAAACAATTAAAAAAAGAAAACGCAGACGTTAATGAAAAATATTTGAAATTTAGTGAAGAATTATTAAACTATAACAATTATATTAGAGAAGAGATTGAAAATAAAAAAATAATTCAGAATAAAACAATTAACTTAGATTTATTTAATCAAGAAGTCGAATTTATAAAAACAAAAACTATTGAATATTTAATTGATCTTTATCAACAAGATTACACTTTGGAAGTAAGCGATAATATTGTAAAAGAGATTATAAAATTGATTAATAGTGAAAAAGGAAAAGCAAGAATCGATTTACCTAATAAAATGGTGGGAATTAAGGATAATAAAGTATTTTATATAAAAAAAGATATATAATGTTGCAATTTAAAAACATTAATATTTGTGTGTAAAAAATGACAATATATTATGTTTGAAAAAACTACCATAAGTGATATAATATATTTTGCGAAGGAGGCATAATGAAGAAATCAAATAAGAATGTTAAAAACAATTTACCTTATTTAATATTAGGATTAGTGCTAGTTTTTGTTTTTGTTCTTTTAAATTTTGAAGGAAATAAAGTACATAACTTAACAACTGGAGAGTTATTAAAAGAAATAAAAAAGGAAAAAGTTACAGAAGTATTGGTTACACCTAATAGAAACCAAGGGGTTTATGTTGTAGAGGGTAAATTAGTAAAATATAAAGAGAATGAAAGTTTTAAATCTAAAGTATTGGAAAAAGACTTGGAAACAATCGTTACTTACTCTAACGAACAAGAAATAAAAAAATATGAAACGAAGAGTGATCCTGGTACATCAATATTTACACAATTAGTTGTAAATGTGTTGCCATTTGTATTATTAATAGCACTCTCTTATATGGTATTTAGTAAAATAACTGGAGCAAATAAATCTGGTGTTGATTTTGGAAAGAGTAGAGCTAAATTAACTAGCGATAAAGATAAAAAAACATTTAAAGATGTTGCGGGTTTAGTTGAAGAGAAGCAAGAAGTATCTGAATTAATAGATTTTTTGAAGAATCCAAAGAAATTTCAAAAAATGGGTGCTAGAATTCCTAAAGGAGTTTTGTTAGTGGGTCCACCAGGAACCGGTAAAACATTATTAGCTAAAGCTATAGCTGGTGAGGCGCATGTTCCATTTTATTATATAAGTGGTTCTGATTTTGTTGAGTTATTCGTTGGTGTTGGTGCATCAAGAGTTAGAGACATGTTTAAAGAAGCTAAAAGAAATGCTCCGTGTTTAATATTTATAGATGAAATAGACGCTGTCGGAAGACAAAGAGGAACGGGTTTAGGCGGAGGTCATGACGAAAGAGAACAAACGCTTAACCAATTATTGTCTGAGATGGATGGCTTTGGTGAAAATGAAGGAATTATAATAATAGCTGCAACTAACAGGCCAGACGTATTAGATCCAGCCTTATTAAGACCTGGAAGGTTTGATAGAGAAGTAACAGTGAGTTTACCGGATGCAAAAGAAAGAGAAGCAATTTTAAATGTTCACGCTAAAAATAAAAAGTTAGACCCGGAAGTTCAACTTAAATTTATTAGTTTAAGAACGCCTGGATTTAGTGGTGCGGATTTGGAAAACTTATTAAACGAAGCTGCACTATTAGCTGTTAGAAGAAAGAAAACGTCGATAACTATGGAGGAAATAGATGAAGCCTCGGATAGAGTATTACTTGGACCTGCAAAGACATCTAGACAAATTACAGACAAAGAAAAAGAACTAGTTAGTATTCATGAAGCTGGTCATGCTGTAATCGGATTAAAACTAAAAGACGCACAAGTAGTACACAAGATAACAATCATTCCTCGTGGTATGGCTGGTGGTTATACTATGATGTTACCTAAAGAAGAAAAGTTGGCTGTATTAACCAAGTCTGAATTGTTAGATCAAATAACAGGGTTACTTGGTGGTAGAGTAAGTGAAGAGATGTTCTTAAAAGAAATATCAACAGGCGCTTCAGATGACCTGAAAAGAGCAACTAAGATAGCTAGAAGCATGGTAACAGAATATGGAATGAGTGACTTAGGTCCAATTCAATATGAAGAAAAAGCTGAAGGAGTGTTTTTAGGAAGAGATTATAATAAGTCAAGAAACTTCTCTGATAAAGTTGCGCTAGAAATAGATGAAGAAGTTAGAAAGATAATTGACACGTGTTATAAAAAAGCTCAAAAAGTTATTAAAGAAAACGAAAAATTAATTAAATTAATTTCGAAAGCTTTAATACAATTAGAAACTTTGACAAAAGAACAAATTGATTATATAGTTGAAACAGGAAAAATTCCTAAAGAACCAGAAGAAGGTGAAGAATAATGTTAGAAACAATTTTATTAATAATATCAATTTTAATGATTGCGGTTGTTTTATTGCAAAGTAATAAAGCTAGTGAAGCCGGACAAATTATTACTGGTGGTAATGAAGTATTATTTCAAAACATGAAAGAAAGAGGATTTGAATTATTCATTTCTAGATTTACTTTTGTGTTAGGGGCATTATTTTTAATAATATCCTTAATACTATTTTTAAGATAATAAAAGCTCAGTTAATTTAACTGAGCTTTTTTAATTCTTTGTATCATCTTATCTTTATTAAGAATCTTTAGTAAGTCGTATAAATTAGGACTTACATTTTTTTTGGTTATTATAATTCTAATAATTTCACAGAAGTAAGCAGTATTGCCTTTGAAATTATCTGGGTTGTTTTTGTATTCGTTCTTATCTTTGGTATACCCTATACCGTCAGCATATTCGACTAATTTGTTCCACCATACTGATTGTTCATCATTATCGCTATATATGTTGTTAAAATAATTAATGAAGTCTGTTTCGTCAAATGATTTAACAGGTTCGTATTGTTCGTCGTTTAACTCAAATAATTCGTCATACATATACCAAAACAAATTTTTAATATCGCTATATGATGAAATATCTTTTCTAGGTTTTTTTACATGTCTTTCTATATTTAAAAGTTCAATTGTGTATTCTCTATGTTCTTTTAATATATTGTAAAATTGAACATCATATTCTTTTGTATAGTTTAATAAGTTATTGTATATTTCCTCTCCTGATAAAGTTGTAAAATGCGTTCTTGAAATATTTATTAATTTTTCATAATCGAATAATGGACCAGATGTTGACATTTTGTTAAAAGAAAATTCAAAATCATCTATATGTTTTTCGGGATTATTGTTATACCACTCTTCAAAGTTTGAGTTCATTAAAGTTGCCAAATATAACATTATAACCTCATTAGGTATTCCCTTTTCTGTATAAAAATTTATAGCCGCCTCTGGATCTTTTCTTTTGGATAATTTTCTTACTATGTCTCCGTCCTCTTTTATATTTATTGGAGCTATATGTGCATAATATGGTAATTTAAAATTCAGGACTTTAAATAATTGGTCATGTATTGGATAACTTGATACCCACTCATCTCCTCTTATGACATGTGTTGTTTTCATTAAATAATCATCAATAGCGTGAGCAAAATGATATGTAGGCAGTCCGTCACTTTTTAATATAACAATATCTAAATCATTTTCAGGCATTTTGATTTTTCCCTTTATTAAATCATTTAGTACAACTTCG
>CAZJTX010000011.1:0-28474 GCA_964549115.1 uncultured Muribaculaceae bacterium
CATTGCATACATTCCATCATTAGTTTCTGATGTTGTATCAAAAGCGTGTGATTTTTGTTCTATAGATTCCTTACCGCCATTGAACTCCAATATTCTCTCGCTTATTTCTTTAGATATACTATTTACACTTTTAAAATAAGCATAACATTTATCTGAAACAACTGATTGTATTTGTAATTTATCAACATTCCAAATTAAACTAGATCCGTTTAGACAATAAGATTTCTCTGAATCAAATACATACTCATCATCACTAGGCCAACTAGTTAACTGTGATTTTGTATATATTCCCGGTTCTGTTTCCAACAAAATAGCGATTTGACCAGCTTCGGTATATATAATTTTCTTTTTATTATTGGTAAACAAAAATATAAGAATTAATCCTACTAAAAATATAGATAACGTAATTAATGAAACCTTTATCTTATTATTCATATTTACCCTATACTAATAGTATAATATATTCGATTTTTTGTCAAACAAAAAAACCATATAAATGGTTTAAAACTGGTGGGTGATATAGGATTCGAACCTATGACTTCTTGCACGTCAAGCAAGCACTCTAACCAGCTGAGCTAATCACCCTCTTGTTTTATAATTATCAAACTCTACGTGAGTAGTGTTTACAAATGGTGAATATATTCCACTACTTTCAATACAGTTTCTTAATTCTGTTAAAGAACCATATCTATCATATGTAATACATCCACTAGCTAACATTTTTAGTGTATATGTATCATATAACTTAAATGTTTCACCTGTATAACTAAAAGAATATTCTTTATAGGTACTTACCATACTATTTTCTGTAGATAAATCACCATATTTTACTAACAATTGATCTAATACTCTTTCTTCTTCTTTTTCTTGGTTTGGATTTTCAATAAAAGCTTCTCCAACAATAGCGATTAACGACACTCCATTTCTACCTTCATATTCTCTAAAAACCGAGTATACTCCACTAACTATTTTTAATTGTTTTGCTTCTTCGGTAAAGTTTTGTACAACTTCTTTTAATTCTTCTAAATTCATAATTTTCCCTCTTCCATATTATAACATGTTTTTATATTTCATAAAACTCATTTAGTAAATCCATATTGTCCTTTACATATTCTATATAATTATTATTATATTTATTATTAAGTTTATTAAACTTAATAACAAATTCATTAATATCAAAGATAAATAAATCCAAATATCTTTCTAATAACTCATCAATATAATCACAATTATTAGATTCTAGAAATGCAATAATTTCGTTCACATTGTCTTTATCTAAATTTTTATATACTTCATCTTCAAACATATTATCTTTCATTTTGAATCCACCTATCATATCTAAGCTGTTTTAAATCCAAATTATATTTATCTAATAATTTCTTCTTAGATGAATTTAAAATGGGATTTAATACTTTATTACCATTTTTTAATTCACATACTAATTCTATATTGTTTTGAACCATATAATTTAATATAGTTTCTAAATCATCGGGGATACTTCTTATAGAGTTAGTAGTAGCGTACTCACTAATATTATATTTATCAAGTATAGATATGTTTTTTAGTATTCTTTCTGTTTTGATTTTAAATATTACTGAGGTTAGTAAATGTTTATACCTAACTCCTTTAAAAATATCTAAATTTAATTTTTCTCTTATAACCTCTGGATCATTTAACAAAACAGATGGACTAAGTAAATGTTGATAATTAATATTATCCCACTCAGGCATTCTTATCACACTTAATATTCTTTCAATATTAACGGCCCATATTGAAGGTCCTAATAGTTTTTGAAATCTCTCATCTTCCCATTCAGATAACTTTAAAACCATCATAATAGTTCCCAAATTAGCTTTCCATATGTTGGGACTAAGTAAGTTTTCAAACTTTTCTTGTTCCCACTCAGGCATACTTAGTATATATTCAATATCCTTTGCTCTAGATTTAAATATAACCGGAGTTAATAAACTTTGAAATTTAGGATCTTCAAAATAAGATATATTTAGTACTTCTTTTATTCTGTTTTTAGGATATCTAAATGTATTATTAGACAATAAATGTTTAAATCTCTCATCTTCCCACTCAGGCATTTCCATTATTTCTTTTATTCTTTTAACTGACACAGACCAAATATTTGGAGTTAATAAATGTTCATATTTTTCATCTTGAAAATATGGAAGCGATAAAATCTCTTTTATATTTTCTGGAGTAGATCCAAATATAGAAGGAGTTAATAATTTATAAAATCTTTTTTCATTCCAATAAGGTAAATTAATTATCTCTTTTATTTGGTGAGATCTCCTAGCCCATAGTGAAGGAGTTAATAATTTATGAAACTTTTTATCTTTCCACTCGGGCAAGGATAAAATAGCTTTTATTTCTTTAAGGTTTAACATCCATATCTTAGGAGATAATAATTTTTTGAATTTCGCATCTTCCCACTCAGGCATCTTAAATACAGTTTTAATCGTTTTTAAGTTTGCATACCATAGTACCGGGGTTAATAAATGTTGGAATCTTTCTTCTTTCCACTCAGGCAATGCTAAGACTGATATTACATAATCAAATGAACGCTCTTTTAATTTAAGCGTTATTAGTTCAGGTTTATTTACTAAAAGTTGTTCTATCAATTTAAATTGATGTTCAGTCATCTAATCCCCCAAATATATTATTGGTGCGAGAGATGGGACTTGAACCCACATGAACTTAACGTTCGGAGGATTTTGAGTCCTCTCTGTCTACCATTCCAGCACTCTCGCGTGAGATTTATTATACCAAATTATTCCTCTTCTTTGTATACTGATTGATATAAATCAACATCTTTTCCACAATCTTCTTTTTCTTTTAACTCGGGTAAATCACTAAGTGATGATAACCCAAAATAATCTAAAAAGTCACTTGTTGTTTTATATAAATTTGGATTACCTGGTAATTTACTCTTTCCCGATACTTTTATAAGATCTCTTGCTACTAGTGTCCGCAGTACATAAGAGCTCTCTATTCCTCTTAAATTGTTTACCTCAAGTCTAGTAATAGGCTCATTGTACGCAACTATAGCTAAAGTCTCTAAAGCCGCATTACTTAATGTATCACTTGTTCTATCTACTAATAATTTTTGAAAGTAATCTTTATGCTCTTTCTTAGTTGTAAGTTTAAATACCTCACCTAAAAACGAAATTCTAATTCCTCTAGAATCTTTACTATATTCTTCTCTTAGATCTTTTAAAAGAATTTTAGACTCTTCTATATCTAATTCTAATATTTCACTTATTTTTTCTAATGATAGACCTTCATCCCCCACTGCGAATAATAATCCCTCAAGTATTGCTAATTTATCCATCTAACTTAACCTCTCTACAAAAATATTGCCAAATATTTTGTCTTGATATAACTTAATCTTATTTTCATTACCTAAATTTAATATTGCTAAAAACGTCACTATTAATTCTTCTTTGGTATTATCTATAAACAAATCATAAAACGATACTTTTTTGTTTTTCTTTAATATTGTTTTTATATAACTAGTTTTTTCTTCTATATTTAATTCTTTTTTTGTTATTTTAGTATTTATAGGCTTTTTATAATCTATTCTTTTTCTAAGTTCTAAAAATGCATCAATTAAATCATTTAACTCCATACTATTTGCTAAATCTTTTTTTTCTTTAAATTCAGATAAGTTTTCTGGACTTTTTGTTAAATAATCTTTCCTATTATCTTCATACTCTCTCATTACTTCACTAATTCGTTTGTATTCTTCATACATAATTAATTTTTCTTTTAAATCATCCTCAGTATTAAACTCATACTCATCATCGTATTCATCTTCTTCACTATTAACTAACATTTTACTTTTTAAATGTATAAGTTCCGCAGCCATAACCAAGTATTCACTTCTTTTATCTAAATCGAATTTATCAATACCATTAATAAAATCTAAGTATTTTTCAATTACTATACTTACATCAATATCATATATATCCATCTTTGATGTTCTAACTAGATGGAGTAATAAATCTAAAGGTCCTTCAAAGTTATCTATTGTTAAATTCATTTATTCACACTTATAGTTGTTTGTTTCCATTTCAAACTTAATAACGCTTGGAGATTCGTTTTTGGGATAAATATAGTTAGGCAATTTATTAAAATCTTTTAGTACATTTAAATCGTATTTAATAAACCCACCTTCAACTGTAATACCATCCCTATCATCATAAACATCCCTCGTTGTTTGTCCAAGGGATTCTTCAATATAATACAATTTATCATCTTCAAAATGATATGTTACTCTAAACATATCTATACAAGTCATTTGACTCTTATTATCAACATCCTTTTCTAATGCAACAGGAGGATATTGAGACTTAGGAATATCTCTTAATTTAAAATAATCTATTTTATTTGTATTTACACTAATTGTATAAGAAGAAGAATATCCTTTATATAACCTTTCTTTTTCTAACATTATCCTTTTAATCAAAGTATTATCATTATATATTTCTAAAAAATAATTATGATTATTTAAATTAACTGAGCTTAATCCCTCAATTTTATAAGTTAACATACCGCCTTCTAAAGATATATCAAATATTTTAAATAAATCATTAGTTATAATTGAATTTTCTGTAAATGCATGCTTTTCATCTTCAATATCTTCTTCTTCCTCAGAAACAACAGGTTTTTCTTCATCTATTATAATGTCAGGAGTATAAGTAGATTCTTCTTTATCTTTATTTAAAAGATTATTTATTTCGGGTATAAAATATATAACACTCATTAATATTACAAAAATAATTATTAATAAAAAAGGGTTTCTTTTTAAACCAGTTACCTCACCCAAAACAGTGGGCTTTAATTCAGTATCATCTATTATTATTTTTTTATTCTTCTTTGCCATTTTATCTCCATATATTCTATGAAAATTATAACATAGTGATCATAATGTTTCAATCTTGCAATTTAATTATCTCTTTGTTATAATTTAATTGATTTTATAAATGGCGATGTAGCTCAGTTGGCTAGAGCACCCGGTTCATACCCGGTAGGTCGGGGGTTCAAATCCCTCCGTCGCTACCATTAAAATAACACGATAAACGTGTTTTTTTATGTTATAATATTTTCACGAGGTATTTTATGGATTTAGTAACGTTAATAACTAAAGATAATAAAGAAATGGAAGTAGAAATAGTTATGTCTTTTAAAATAGACGAGTTTAACTCTGATTATGTCATTTATAAAGATAGTGATGGTTATTATGCTGCAAAATATATTGTTAAAGATAATACAACTATACTTGATACAGACTTAACTGAAAAAGAAAAAAATAGTATAAATTTAATATTTGAAGAGTTGAAAAAAGAAGGAGTTTTATAATGTTAAAGTTTGATAGTAATCACAAAGAATTAAATACAAACATAAAAAAAAGAAAAGCAAGTAAAACAAAACAACTTTTAGTAAGTGGTATTTTAGCTACTTCTATATTACTATTTTCCGGATGTGCTAAAACTGTTGATTGCGATATTTTAAGAGACCATGCTCATCTATATGAAATGCAAAATTGGTATAGTCGATATATTGTTAGTGAAAAAGAAATCGTTAATAGTTTTAAACGTACTGATGAATTTATTTATGTAGATTTAATTGATGTACAAATATTAGAATATATAAATAAACATGGTTTATATGAAATTAATATAAATAAGGATACAATTAATAATCGAGTAAACGGTTTTACTAATTTTATTGAATATGAATATTTAGATGAGTGGTATGAAAATGTTCCTAGGTGGGTTGACGATGATGTTTTTTATTTTCCGGAGTATAGAAGTGATTTAAAATGGACAACAAATCCAAATGAGAAAAACTTAACTGGTAATGAAAGAATAAAATATTATGTTTATCACGGTATTAAATTAGAAATGGATAATTCTGGGAAAATTCAACAAATAAAAAGCGAGCCTTATTTATCATTTGATGAAATACCAGAAGAGTATAACTATATTGTAGGAAATGGATTTGAAGAATTTTATAAACAAGAAATATCTTATGATTTAGATTTTATACAAGAATTTAAAAATAATATAAATAAAAGAGCTAGATGATAAGCTCTTTTATTTTTTCTTCTTTAATAATAGTTATATTTAATTCTTTTGCTTTAGTATATTTACTACCTGGGTCATCACCTAGCAATAAATAATCTAGGTTTTTAGATACCGAAGAAAGTACTCTACCACCGTATTCTTCAATTAATTCAGTTAATTCATCTCTAGTATAATTATCAAAAGTACCAGTTATAACAAATGTTTTATTTGTAAAAAACTCATGTTCCTTTTTAATACTCAAATCTTTCATATTAACATTATATTTTTTAAGAGAATTAATTATTTCTATATTATCATTAAAATAATTATATATATTCAAAGATAATATTTTTCCAAATTCATCAATATTATTTATATCTTCAACACTAGCATTTATTAAATTATCTATATTTTTAAAATAATAACTTAACTCTTTTGCTTTTTTCTTACCTATTCCATTTATTCCTAATGAAAATAATAATCTATCTAAATTATTGTTTTTAGATTTTTCTATATTATCTAAAATTTTATTAATACTTTTTTCTCCGAAACCTTCTAATTCTTTTAATTTTTCTTTATGATCTTTTAATTTATAAAAATCTTCAAAATTAGTTAAATATCCAAAATTGTAAAAATCTTCGATTATTTCTATACCCAGTCCATCTATATCCATTCCATCTTTAGATGCAAAATGAATTAAACTTTCCACTTTTCTAGCAGGACATTCTTTATTTGGACAATAATGGTCTACCTTACCTTCTGGTTTAACAAGTTTTGTATTACATATTGGACAATTTTCAATCATTACAAATTCTTTTTCAGAACCGTCTCTTCTTTCTTTTTTAGCCTCGACTACTTCTGGGATTATATCTCCGGCTTTTCTAAGCATTACTATATCCCCTATTTTTAAGTCTCTTGCTCTTATATAATCTTCATTATGAAGAGTTGCTCTACTTACAGTAGATCCATCTATTAAAGTTGGTGAAAGTACTGCATTTGGAGTTATTAATCCGGTTCTACCTACTGTAAATATAATATCTTCTAATTTAGTTAATACTTCTTTTGCGGGAAATTTATAAGCAATAGCCCATTTAGGGTATCTAGCAGTGTATCCTACTTCTTCTTGATCATGAAAATTATTTATCTTTATAACTAACCCATCTATCTCATAAGATAAATTATCCCTTACTTCATTTACTTCTTCTTTATACTTAATAACGTCTTTTATATTTTTAAACACTTTATTTTCTTTATTAACATTAAAACCATACTCTTTTAATAAATTAAATGCCTCACTTTGAGTTTTTATATTATAATCTTCTACATTTAAAAGTTGATAAACAAAACTATCTAAGTTTCTTTTAGCAGTTATTTTAGAATCTAGTTGTCTAATGCTTCCTGCTGCAGCATTTCTAACATTTTGAAGTGGAGTCTCATTATTATTAATTCGTTCCTTATTTAAGATATTTAAGGTGTTTTTATGCATAAATATCTCACCTCTTACAGTTAGATTTATATCATCTTTTAATTTAAGGGGAATGCTTCTTATTGTTTTAACATTTTCAGTTACATCTTCTCCTACTACTCCATCTCCTCTAGTAGCAGCACTCTTTAATTCTCCATTTTCATAATTTATAGATATACTAAGTCCATCTATTTTATATTCAACTACATATTCATAATTATTTAATATTTTTTTAATTCTCTCATCAAATAATATTAAATCCTCATCATTAAAAGCATCTTGTAAAGATAACATCTCTTTTTCATGTTCTATTTTTTCAAATTGATCTAATTTTAAACTTCCTACTCTTTTAGTAGGAGAATTAGGATCCACTAATTCAGGATGCTCTTCTTCTAATTTAATTAAGTTATACATTAAATTATCATATTCTTGGTCAGTAATTGTAGGACTATCATGTACATAATAATTTATATTAGCTTCGTCAATCTTTTTAATTAAATCTTTTATTTTATTTTTAATATTATCCATAATTACCTCACAATTTCTTTAAACCTTTAAAGTTTTTCAACACTTTTTTCACTCCTACTTTATTAGAAAAGAAAACTGTAACAATAGTATCGTTTACATCTACTACACTTCCTTTTCCGTACATAGAGTGTATAACACTATCACCAATTTTGAAATCTATTATATCAGATGTGTAAAACAAATCTTTGTTTACTTTTTTAACTGTGGCTTTTTCTTTTTCAACATCTAACAAGTTTTCACTTATTTCATCAATAAATCTACTTGGAGGATTAACATTAGTTCTTCCATATAACATTCGTCTTTCAGCGTTGGATAAATATAGTCTTTCTTTAGCTCTAGTTATAGCTACATAACAAAGTCTTCTTTCTTCTTCTATTCCCCCATCTTCTAATAATGAATTTACATGTGGAAATAACCCCTCTTCTACACCTAATACAAACACAACTTTAAATTCTAATCCTTTGGCTGAGTGGATAGTCATTAACGTTACTACATCACTATCCTCACCATATTCAGTTGCATCCGCTACCAACGATATATTTTCTAAAAAGTCATCTAAGTTAATTGTACCAGTTTCTTTTTGAAAAGATTCAGTTATACTTTTAAACTCCATTAAGTTTTCTATTCTTAATGATGATTCTAAAGTATTTTCATTTTCTAGTTCACTTAACATACCACTTTTATCCAATATATAATCAATTAACTCTGTTAAAGACAAGTCTTTACTCTTATCTATAATGTCTAAAATTATTTCTTTAAACTTCAATTCTTTTTTATCACTTATAGCATCAAACATAGATGTGTTTTCCTCGGCTGATTTTTCTCTTAAGTTACTAACAGTAACATTACCTATACCTCTTTTAGGAACATTTATTATTCTTTCTAATGCTTCATTATCTTTTAGATTAGAAATTAATTTTAAATAACTAATTAAATCTTTTATTTCTTTTCTTTTATAAAACAAAAAACTTCCCACGACTTTATATGGAACAGTATTTTTCATCATTTCTTCTTCAATTAATCTTGATTGAGCATTAGTTCTATAAAATATTGCTATATCTTTTTTCTTATATCCTTGTTCTAATAGTTTTCTAACTTCAAAAAGTACACTACTTACTTCATTTAGATCACTATAATATCTTTTATAACTAACCTTAATTCCATCACCCAAGTCACTATATAAGTCTACTTCTTTAGTATCCATATTATTTTTAATTACTTCATTAGCAACTTTTAATATATTGTTAGTACTTCTATAATTTTTATTAAGTTTTATAACTAATGCATCTTTAAAATCTTTTTCAAAATTTAATATGTTTTTATAATTAGCTCCCCTAAAAGCATATATACTTTGATTAACATCTCCAACTACAAAGATGTTTTTATATTTATCTGATAACATTTTAACTAATTTATATTGAACTTCATTAGTGTCCTGATATTCATCTATTAGTATATATTGATATTTCTCTTGATATTTTTCTAATATTGATAAATTATTTAAAAACAACTCAACTGGTTTTTTCAAAAGATCATCAAAATCTAAAGAGTTATTATTTTTTAAAGTTTCTTCATAATGTCTATAAACAAGAACCACTTGTTCATCTGTAGGAGTTAAAAACAATTTATCTATTTCTTTATCGCTTAACATTTCATTTTTAATAAAACTAATTCTGTTTCTAACATAACTAGGACTAAGAGATGTGGTATCTATTGCAAGGTGTTTCATAGACTTTTTTATTATACTTAAAGAATCATCCGAATCAACAATAGAAAAGTTTCTCTCTAAACCTAATAACTCATAATTTTCTCTAATTATTCTAACTCCAAATGAGTGAAATGTTCCGACAAAAGAAAAATTATCAGATACCATATTATCTAATCTATATCTCATTTCTTTAGCAGCTTTATTAGTAAATGTTATAGCTAATATATTATAAGGGGATACTCCCTCATTGATTAAGTGAGCAATTCTTGTAGTTAACACTTTTGTTTTACCTGATCCAGCTCCTGCTATAACTAAACAAGGACCGTTTTTATGTAAAACAGCCTCTTTTTGTTCTTTATTAAGTCCTTTTAAATAGTCCATTATGTCTCCTAAATCTAGTAATATTATATCAAAAAAACAGACATAAAAAAAGAGAACACAGCCGTTAAAATTAATTAACAATTGTGCTCTCTAGATATAGATTATCATATTAAATATATTTGTCAATACTTTTTTTAAAATTTATTAAATTTATTATATTTTTTAACTTCCTTATAAACAAAGAATGACATAATTAATATTAACATTAATAAACTTATATTTAAGAACAGACCTGTTTGAGGATTATCCTTGCTTTTAGGCGGTGGTACAGTTATATCCTCTTCTTCTATATTGTCATCCTCATCTTTTATTGATAATAAGTATGGATTATCATATTCTCCTGTACCTTCAGCTAAAGTATTGGCTTTTAGGGAAATAACTGGTCTTACTCCATAAGTGTTATCAACAAAATAATCTGATTGCGAAGTATAAAACTGAACAGTAAACCATTCAATAGCTGCGTAACTACTCATTCTAGCTTGTCTTGGAGTTCCTAACCAATACTCTTGGTCATTGTATAAATAGAATTCGTCATTTAAATATTCTGCTTTTCCCGCTATTGCTGCTTCATCTGCCGATAATAACCCTATTGGATAAGTAAGGGCCCCATTTCCTTTTTCTGTGTCCGAAACAGTAAAAGCATCATTTTTATTTGGACATGTAATACGTGGATTTCTTTCTTCGATTAACCTTATATATCCGGCAGGAAAATCACCTGTATAATGTTGTGCTTCTAAATATTCAAGTTTCCTATCATTGCAAAAAATGGAATCTGCTAAAAAATGTTGATATTCAACTAAATTTTCTTCATACCATTCATCAATCACCATTTTTATATCACTATCATGAAAAAACCCATCCAACTTATCTTCATCATACATATAGCCCATATAATATAATGAACTATCTTGTAACGAAACAGCACTTAGACCTATTTGTGTTTTAAATGGAACTGAATCATATTTTCTAATATTACAATAATTGTGATTTTCAACGAAACAAGCAGCTTTTTCCGGGTCAGTTGGAGTAGAACCCCAAAAATAATCTTTTGTCTCTCCGGTCGTTGCATTACACATATTTACCAAACATTCAATTGAAGGTTCAGCTACACAAACGTGGACATTAGATGACGCACAATCATATTCATCAGGATCCATTCCTGGCGGCATTCTCATGCTATAAATTTCTTCTAATGTTTCTTGAGATAAATTCAAATCACATGCTGTGTTCACACAAGATAAAGCGCCAGATACTAGTTCTGAGTCAATTTCTTCATCTGTTAATTCATTTATAAAAACCTTATCATTTTCTGTAGGAACATTTCTTCCACTAAATATCAATTTAACTGAATTATCTCCATTTATACGAACTACTCGCCAATAATAATTTGCAAAATAAACCCAGTTATTATCTACCGCTCCTCTAAAATAATAACTTGTACCATAATCATCTAAAGTTGCAAACATTCCCTCATTTGCTACAGCATTAACTGCAAAGTTTGGTATTGGTTTCAAGTTTATAACATCTTTCCCTTGATTATCAAGTAGTATTTTTTCATAAAAAAATGGTGAACCTTTAACAGTTGGTATAAATATTACCATTAAAACTATTAAAAGAACCATCATCATATTTTGTCTTTTCATCTAATACCTCTACTATATTAAAGATAACATTTTCAATACATTATCTCAACTATTTTATACGTATTTCATAAAAAAAGACTATACTCAATAATATAGTCTTTTATTAATTAATATTTTTTTAAAATTTATTAAATTTATTATATTTAGCATTTTCTTTATAAACAAATAGTGCTGTTACTAATATTAACATTAATAAACTTATGTTTAAGAATAAACCAGTTTGTGGGTTATCTTTACTTGGTGTTGGAGGTACTACAATTGGTTCATCTGCTACTGCTAGTATATATGGATCATTCCACGCGCCAGTACCCGTAACCGTAGCGGTAGGTACTATTGATATAGTTGGTCTTACTCCATACATATTTCCTATACGATAATTTGCTTCATAATCTAAATATTGAACATTAAAGTATTCAGCATATCCATTATTTTCTTCGCGATAAGATCTAGGTGACACTGTCCAAAAATCATTATTTGACCATAAGTAATACTCAGTATTTAAAGGTGTCATTTCACCGGCTAGTGCTACTTCGTCCATAGTTAATAATCCTATTGGGTAAGTAAGAGCTCCATTTCCTTTTTCGGTATCCGAAACAGTAAACGCATCTGCTTTATTTGGACAAGATAATCTTGGCAAAGTAGTATCAAACATTCTCAAATACGCTGCTGGGTAATATCCTCCCAAATACGGCGAATCATAATACAACAGTTCTCTATCATTACATACTATAAAGTCACTTAAATAATTTTGATAATCTAACAAGTTATCTTCATACCATTTATCTATTATTTTCTTAATATCACTATCAGTTGTATATCCTTGCTCAACCCCTTCTTCATACATATATCCAATAAAATGAAATCCGTTTTCTCTAAAATTAATTGCGCTAAGACCTATTTGTGTTTTAAAATCAATATCTTCATATACCGTACTAATACATTGGTTTGCATGTTCGAAAAAACATGCTTCGTGTACTGGGTTATCTGATTCTTCGTCATATAATAAATCTTCCGCTTCTTCATATGTTAAACTACACGCATCTTGTAAACATGATATAGCTGGTTGGTGCATACAAATGTAAATATTATCTCTAACACAATCACGTTCCGCATAAGACATTCCATCTGGTAATTCCCAATCAAGTATAGCTGCAATATCTTCTTTTGTTACATTTATACCACAAGCATCATTAATACAAGATAAGTCTTTTGATGCTGCGGTTGAGGATACTTCTATTTCAGAAAGTTCTTCTATATGAACTTTTTGTTCTTCTGTAGGAGCATATTTACCACTATATACTAATTTAACTGAATTATCTCCATTAATACGAACTATTCTCCAATAATGATTAGCAAAATATACCCAGTTATTATCTACTGCTCCTCTAAAGTAATAACTCATTCCGTAATCATCAATTAAAGGAAATAATCCCTCATTAGTCATTGAATGTTGTTCATAATCAGGAACAGGTTTTAATTCTACTGTTTCTGCACCGCCATAATAGTCTAATATTTTTTCATAAAATATTGTAGCTGCCTCAACATTAGGAATAATTAAAAACAATACCAAAATTTTTAATATTGTAAAATTAATAAAGCGTTTTTTCATATTTATTATCTCTCCTATAATAAAGATAACATTTTTAATAATTTTTCTCAACCTAAAATCTATGCATTTGACTATGTTTTTTGATATAATAGAGTTGGTGATAAAGATGGAAGTTTTTATACAATATACAATATTGTTTGTTTTACTTATAATCATTGCATTAGTAGTTTTAAAATTAAATAAAAAAGGATTTCATTTAGAAGCTAATAAACTTATTACTTATTTAGGTGGTAAAGATAATATAATAAACGCTGAGGCTAATATGAGTAGGCTTAAAGTTATATTAAAAGATGTTTCCAAAGCTAATAAAGATGCAATACAAAAACTCGGTGCTAAAGGTGTAGTAGAAATAGACAATCAACTTAAAATAATATTTAATAAAAATGCTAGAGAATTAAAAAAATATATCGAAGAAATAATCTAAGATATATTTTTTTTATTATTTAATTCCTAAGTAATATTTTTTCTTACCCTTTTTAACTATAAATACGTTCTCTTCTATACCGTCTGGTTTATCTAACAAATAATTGTAGTCAGTTATTTTTTTGTTGTTTATAGATATAGCTCCAGCTTCTATAAATTCTCTTACTTCACGTTTACTAGTACAAATATTATATTTAACTAAAAATTCATTTATTACTAGTGGTAACTCTTCTATTTTAAAATTAGGTATTCCTTTTAAAGAATTTATGACTTCTTCGCTTGTTAATTCAAACACTTGATCACTAAATAACTTTTCACTAATTTCTTTTGCTTTATTAAACTCATCCTCACCATGCAAGAATGTTATTACTTCCTTGGCTAAGGTTATATGAGCTAATCTTTCTTCTGGCTTATTTAAATGTTCTTGTTCTATTTTATCTATCTCTTCTTTAGTTAAGAAAGTTAATTTCTTTAAATACTCAATTACTACTTCATCATCGGTATTAAATAAATACTGATACATTTCATAACTAGATGTTTTATCCTTATCTAACCAAATAGCATTACCTTCTGTTTTACCAAATTTATTTCCATATTTATCTGTTAAAAGAGGCATAGTAAAGCCATGTACTTCTTTTTGATGTTTTTTTCTTATTAAATCAATACCAGCGGTTATATTACCCCACTGATCTGATCCCGCTACTTGCATAGTACAACTATAATTATTAAATAAATATTCAAAATCCAAAGCCTGCATAATCATATAAGAAAACTCTGTATAAGTAATACCTTCTTCTAATCTTCTTTTTACTATATCTTTATCTAACATATAATTAACACTAAAATATTTACCATAATCTCTTAAAAAGTCTATAAAGTTAATATCTTTTGACCAATCAAAATTATTTACATAAGTTTTAAATGGAAATATTTTTCTAATTTGTTTTTCTAAACTTTCGATGTTTTTTAAAACAAATTCTTTTTTAATAATTGATCTTTCCGCTGTTGGTTTAGGATCCCCTATTAAACCAGTTGCTCCCCCCAGTAATATAATTGGGTTATGTCCTCCTTTTAATAGTCTTAAAACCATTAAAAGTGATGAATAATGACCAATATGTAAAGAATCATCAGTAGGATCTGTTCCTATATAAAAAGTTATACCACCCTCGTTAATCATTTTTTCTAAATCTGGGGTTGATGAATCTTTTATTAGTCCCCTATATACTAAATCATCATATAATTTCATAATTCCTCCTATAATATATCTAATAACTCATCTAATGATGTTATTGATTCATATTTTGTTTCATTATTATTTGGATTAAAATATATTGCTCTCATTCCAATTTCATGGGGTACCTCTACATCAAATGTTATACTATCTCCAACAATAATACAATCTTTTAAATCATGTGGATAACTGGCATCTTTAAATGTTTTTATATTAGGCTTTGATCCTAAATTATCAATACCATACACATGTTTAAAATATTTTAGTATCTCAGCATTTTCTAATCTATTAACTTGATTATCGCTATACCAATTAGATAACACTACTAATTCATATTTTTTATGTAATTCTTTTAATATGTTTTCTGTATCTTCATGTATTAACGAAGACTTTTTATCATATATTCTCAATATTTCATCATAATCAGATAAATCCAAATTTAAGTTTAGTTCTTTATTTATAAATTCAACTACTTTTTCTTTATTTGAATAATCATCATATTCTTCATATTTTCCCATTACGTGGAAAAACTCTCTACTAGTTATACCTATAATATTTTTCTTTTCTATAAATTCATCATATGTATTTAAAATATCTCTTTTACTTTTTAAAAGCGTATTATCAACATCAAATATAATTCTTTTCATTTTCCTCCTATATAAAAACATAAACTAAGTAAGGACGAATTTAATCCGCGGTACCACCTTAATTTATGTTTAACATACTCTCTAAGTTATAAAGTAACTACCTTTTTAGCTCCAGAGTTGTAAATTCCTTCATCACTAATTAATAATATTATACAATACTTAATCAAATATTGGAACATAAGGATCATTATACATTCCTGTTCCAATTGTTTGTAAGTTTCCCTTTAAATTTATAACTGGCCTAAATCCCGATACTGCTAAATTACCACTACCATATCCACAGCTCGTAGAGCCTGGAGGACAAGGATAAGTAAGAAACCCACCGCCAGCAAGAATACCACTTGCATTTGCGTTACCTGATGCTGACCCTGAGCTGCTAACAGTTGAAAATCCCATCAACCAGAAACCTTCTCCTATTTTCAAGTAAGTGTTTGATTCTGTTGGACTTGGTAATGGATCCCAATCCCAGGTGGTTCTAAGATTACGTGTAAGCATTCCACCCGCTAAAGCTTCGTCTTGGGTTAACATTCCTACTTTATAAGTTAAGTCAGCGTTTCCTTTTATATTGTCATGAACTGTAAAAGAGTCGACTTTTTTTTCACAGACAAAATTAGGTGGAAATTTATTAATAACATTATTTACAAAAAAGTTTGAATAATAATATGCTGTTACTCCGTATGAAGCTGAAGGTTTTTCTAAAGAAGTATTAATATTTATTCCGTCATAATCAGAATACATAGTCCTATTACTACAAAATATTGTATCTTCTATGTATTGATCATAACTGATCATATTATTTTCATACCACTCATCTAAATATACTTTTGTTGGATGACTAAGTTCGTTTATATAATCTTCTTCTTCGTGATACATATAAGCCCGCTGAGTTACTAAAGGTCTAGGAGAAACTCGTTCTTTATGAATTATAGCTTTTATCCCAGTCATTACTACTCTTTCCTCGTATGTTGGAGCTTCAGTACCTGTATATATTAATTTTATAGAACCGTTTCCTACTATCCTTACAATTCTCCACCAAATATCTTCTCCATTTTCTTTACCGAACTTTACCCAGTTGTTGTTTACAGCCCCTCTAAAATAATAGCTTTTTCCATAATCATCATTTGCGCTAAACATTTCCCCGCTTGTTGGATTTTCATCAAATTTTGGCATTGGTTTTGCCTCAATAGTATTAACACCACCATTATTTGCTAAAATTTTGTCTTTAAATATAAAAGTTTCCTCAAGTAATCTTACACTTTTCATATTTGAGGTCCATGATATTTCAATCAATAAATTTGTTGAAATGTTTTTTTGGGTACTGGGGTTAATTAAATCTTTTTTAATTAAACCTTCTTTTATTAAATCATATGTCTCTATTAATCTAGTACAATTTTCCATATCAGAACATCCACTTCTTAATTCTTTAATATTTGCATATGTGCTCGCAGCATTTTTTATTTGCTCTTCAAATGCTAATTGTTTTTTTAACTTTGATTTTTCCGATAATTTAGAAGCTGAAATTCCTCCCGTTACTACAATTATCGATACTATTGCAATAACTACCAATATTTCAATTATAGTAAAGCCCTTTTTCTTCTTCTTTTTTTTCTTCTTTTTTCTCCTTTTTCTTAATATTCAATATATTTTAAAAATTAGATTAAGGATCAAAAACCACACTTTTAGTATTTTCATCCCACGATATTACAATTTCTAAATTAGTTTCAACTTCTTCATCCGTGAAAGGGTCAATTAAATCACTTTTTAACAAACCCGCGTTTATTAAGTCTAGAACTGTTATTGATTTGGCGCAGTTTTCTATATCAGAACATGTATTTCTTAAATTTCTAACATTAGCATATGTGCTAGCCGCATTTTTTATTTGTTGTACAAATGCTTCTTCTTTTTTTATTTTTGATTTTTCTGATAACTTAGAAGCTGAAATTCCCCCTAGTGCAGCAATTGCCGCCACCATAGCTACAACTATTAACATCTCTATTAACGATAAACCTTTATTATTAATTCTTTTCATTCTTCCCCCAAATTAACATTGTGATATATTTTATCAACATCATCTATTTCGTTTAATAAATTTATTAATTTATTAAACGTTATCATATCAAGTTCATTTAACTTTACTTCCATCTTAGGAAACATTCCTACCTCATCATATAAATAATCAATATCATTATTTAAATCTTCTAGTGCATCTTTTAACAAATTATAATCTTCTGGTTTAACAAACACGCTAATAATGTCATCATCTTCTTCAATATCTACAAAATCTATATTATATTTAATTAAAGATTCTAATATATCATCTGGGTTTTCTTTTACTGATATTAAACCTAAATAATCATAATTATGCATTACTGAGTTTTTAACTCCTAATGATTTATTAATTTTAGTAAAAGCATTTCTTACCAACGCTACTGTTCTATTAACATTATCAGTTAAACATTTAATTATTATAGTAGAATCTCTTGGACCAAACCCTTCATATATTACCTCGGTATAATCATCTAAAGATCCGCCTTTGGCTTTATCTATAGCTCTATTGATAATATCATTTGGAACTTGATCTTTTTTAGCTTTTTCAATTATTCTTTTTAAATTAATATTAGATTCAGGATTAACTCCATTTTTAGCAGCCAAAAATATCTCTTTTGCATACATAGTATATAACTTGCCTTTTAAAGCTCCAGACTTTTTAATACTAGCTTCTCTAACTGAGTATGCCCTGCCCATAATTCCCTCCTAAATAAATGTTAACTTATTTAATAAATCATCATTATATTTCTTTTTTAATTTATTCAACTCTATTATAGGTGAATATATTTTGTTATAATCTTTTTTTTCTTTTTTAAAGTAATATTCTATTATTTTAATTATTAACTCTTTATTATTTTTTACTCTATGTTTTTTATATAATTTATCTAACTCTTCACAACTAACTTTTTTTACTAACATATCATAAATCCATATTCTTTTATCTGAAAAAGTATATACAAACCCATCTAATTTTTTTAAAACTTTTAATGTATCATAATATCCCATTTTCATATTATCAACCATCTTATCGTTATTAGTTGTTAACATAAAACCAGTTTTTCTTGATGGTATAATTTTTATTACACGGTCATCCTTAAACTTTTTAGGAAATCCAAGTCTTGTTACATCAGATGCATATACCTTGGTATACCCTTTTTTAAGTAACATTTTATAAGGAAGACTATCTTTAAATCCCCCATCCAAATAATTATCATTATCTATTTCTTCTTTTTTAAATATTGGTAAGAAACTACTAGCCGTAACATAATCTATTAACTTTCCTAAAGGTATATCATCTTTAAATAAATAAAGGGGCTGAAAGTCTCTTGCTCTTACTGTTACTAATCCAAAATCCATTTTACTTTGCCTTATTACATTTTCATCAATTATTCTATTTGCTTCTTCTTTTAAATAATCTAGTTTAATCCCCATATTCTTAATAGCACTTTTTACAACACTATCATTATTATCAGATGCTAGTATTTTTCTTAAATCTGCTGTTTCCCAAAATGTATATAACTCATCAGCATTATCAGATACAATTGCTGCTGCGGTAAAGGCTCCAATAGATGTTCCCACTATCCCATCTAATTTTATTTTACTTCTAACTAAAGCTAAATAAACCCCTACATGATAAGATCCTTTTGTACCGCCACCACTTAATGCCAACCCTACCATATTACTTTTTCCTCTTAAGCTTTTTAAAATAATTTTTTCTTACTAGTCTTTTTAAATAATCATCAAAATTATCTTCTTGATAATTTAAAATGTTATTAAATTTAGATACATCACTACATACTGGTGAGGACATGTTTTTAGCTACACAACTTTTTTTAAGCATATATTTTAAACTAAAACCGTATGATTTATAAAGTTTTTGCTCTAAGGTTTTATAACTCATTGTAAATGTATCATTTCCGCCTATATTTAAGATTTTTCTATTAACTTTAGATATATTGTTTAAAACACTTACTATTGCTCTAGAAGCGTCTTCTTTTGTTATAACATTAACTAGTTCGTTTCTACCAACATTACATATTATTGATTCGTTTTTAATATTCGAAAGTATAATTGGCATTCTTAAAATAACATAATTTTTTAAATTTTTAGTTATTACGTTTTCACCCTTTATTTTAGATTCTACATATTCATTGTTACAACTATCTTTTTTACTTCTTACTGTCACATTCTTTTTACCTACACCATATAAAGAAGTAGTAGATAAAAATATAAAATATGCATTTTTATTATATTTTTTTATATTTTTAACTAAATCATTTACTACATCATAATTTACTATTTCAGTTAATTCTTTTTTTATTTCACTCATGGGAGGCAACACACTAGCTAAATGTATTATATAATCATATCCTTTAACAATATTTTTTAAATTAACATTACTTAAATCACTATATATAAAATTTAATCTTTTTTTATATTTTTTAAAATAAGATTTATGTTTATTAATTTTTAAATCTAACAAAGTTAAATTATATTTACCTTCACAAAGCAAATACGTAACTAATTGTTTACCAACTGTGCCACCCGCACCTGTTATTAAAACTTTCTTCATACATCCTCTTAATATATTATAACATAAAAAAAATGATATAAAATATCATTTTAATTAGATTTACTCAACTATATAAGGGTCGTTCCATGTTCCTGTTCCAGATAATATAACTTCAGTTCTAACAGATATAACTGGTCTTACTCCTGATGCAGCAACTATATCAGTATAATACATTTGACCAGTTGATCTCATAACATGATTGTTTGTCACTTTAAGTGTAGCGCCAGCATATGAAATAGTTAAAAACCAATACTCACTACCAGTATGTAAATAATGCGATGTATTATTAGATTGATATTTCAAGCCAGATATTTTGGCTTCATCCGCACCTATTAATCCTACTTTATGATTTAATTGTGTATTACCCAGTACATTATCATATTTTGTATAAGCATCTTCTTTATGAAAGCAAGCTAAAGTTAATGGTTCAATTGTAGTATGCATTCTAGCATCTGGAAACGAGAACCAGCTAGTAAAGATTCGAGTAGGCATTCCTATCGGTTCAACTTCATAACGAATTGGATCTGATTTATTAGACGTTGCTCTTCTATCAGAGCAAAATATTGAATCTGTAATATAATCATCATATTCTAATAAATTATCTTCATACCAATCTTCTAAATATACTTTAATAATGCTTTCTTCAGCATGACCTCTGAACACTCCAACCTCACGTGTATACCCTGCCATTTCATATGGTTGAGTTGCAGGACTAAATGCGCTAGTTCCAACTTGAGTATGTGAACCTGTCATAACAACAGCTTCTCCACTTGTAGGCGCAGTAGAACCTGTATAAATCATTCTTACAGTACCATCTCCATTTATACGTATTATTCGCCAATAATATCCAGCAAACTTAACCCAGTTATTATCGACCGCTCCCCTAAAGAAATAACTGGTTCCATAATCATCAGGTATAGCAAACATACCTTCGTGAGATGTGGCAGTATTATTATAATTTGGAAGAGCTCTAGCTCTTATAGCTTTGCCGCCCGAATTTTTCGCTAAAATAGAATCTGGAAATTCTCCTAGAGGCATTTCTTCAACTTGCATACAATTAATATTAGTTACTTCGACTCTTCCACCAAAACTTATACCTATTTTATCTGATTGATCTATTTCCAAATTATAATATCTAGGAGTTATCTCCCATGTTACATTACCTTGATCAATACCATCTCCCACCGCTATCTTTTGATTTTGAGCTAATGTTACAGTTGAGGTTACATTTGTCAAATCATATTCAGCAGGATAATTACCTAAACGTTTAGCATTATTTTCAACACTATTTAATAATATTACAAATTCTTTTAAACCAGTGGTATTATCCGCTGCTGCTGTATACCCTGGATTTGGTATATAAATTAAATCATACGAACAAAGAGAAATACCCCCACCAGAACCTAGTGTGGTTTGTATTTTAACTTCACTTGGGTTATCCGCATCTTTAAAAGATGTATAATTATTAGAACCCGTTACTTCTTTCATATCGTCGCTATATATATCAAGTGATACATCAGTACTGGTAGTTACAGTTTGATCTCTTGATAAAACCAACACAGACACATCACTAGTAGCTGTTATATCCCCTAAAGATGAAAAATAGGCAAATGTAGCCATAAATGATCCAATTAATAAAGTTGAGATAGCAATGATTATTAAAATTTTTTCTTTTTTTGTTTTCATTATTATCTATCCAAATTATAACATAAAAAAAGATTAGTTTAAATAAACTTACCTTTTATCGTTTAAACTCAACAATTAGTTTTAGAAAACTCAACTGTTCCTGATATAGATTTTCCTGTATTAGCATTTTGAGATTCATTTAGATTTACAAATGTGATAGACGCCACAAAAGTATCCGTAGTTGTTTGATTTGCTGGTGCAACTATTTGATGTTTATATACGCCTCCACCACTAACAGTAGGAATAGGATATGTATATGTACTTCCCGCCCCAGCAGTAGTTATATCTAAGTTATCTACTAGGGTAATATTGTTTTTCACTATTTTAAACAATAGTTCTGGTGTATTCTCCGGAGTTGTATAAATAAATTCATTATCACTTATAACCAAATTTACATTATAACAGTGTGTTGCAGTATCTGATGATGACGCAGTTAAAGCCACCGTAGATGTTGAGGAGGTTATTAAATCCTCAGCTTCTGGGCCAAAATTTTCTTGATGAGCCTCTAATTCTAATTCATCTCCCATTGTAAATACAAATGAATCTGTAGTATGAGTTATAACTGTGATTTCACTACTAGCATCATTATCAATTAAAGAAGTAAAATAGGCATATGATGCCATTCCAACAAAAACAATTAAAATTGCTATAGCTAATACAACATGTAATGATTTTTGTTTGCTCATCTCAACCTCATTTTTTATTCATTATCGCAGCTTAAATTTTTAACTGAGACAGATCCCCCAAAAGATTCTCCTGCATTTGCAGTTTGATCTACTGCCAAATTATATATTTTAGGATATATTTCCCATATTACTTCACCAGATGCTAATACTCCCTCTACAACCATGGTAGCATCTTTTACTAATACTAGTTCTTCATATACATCAGTAATATCAATTTCTGCAAATCCACCTTTTGTAATGGTTGTATTGGCATCTAGCGGTCTTGCTTTTATTTCTAAAACTAACTCTTTTAAATTATCCACATTTTTTTCTGACCTTGGGTATGGTCCAGTTATATCATAAGGAATATATACTAAATCATAAACACATGTATTAGTACCACCCTGACTACCCACATTTGTTTTTATAGTTAAAGTAGAAGGTTCTTCTCCTTTATGTGATTGAGAATAAGTATTGCTCCCATCTTCTTGCCTCATTTTATATTGAGGCACAAATAAAGTTACACTAGTTCCGGTTGTACTAGTTAAATCTTGAGAATATGTATATACCTCAAGTGGTGTAGAAGATTTATCTGTTGAAACAGCAGTAAAATAAGCAAATGTCGCGCCTATCATTGTTACTAACAAAGTTAAAGTACTAAAAACAACTAATATTTTTATATTTTTATCTTTCATATAACCTTACCTATATATTAAGACTATCAAAAATCAGTTATAAAATCAATTAAAAAAAGGGATTTAAAACATAAAAAAACGATTTAATATCGTTTATTTATTTTATTATAATTTTTTATAAATCTTATTATGGTCCGGTGTTTGTACAATTAACATTTTCAAATGATACTGCACCACCGTACAAATCGTCCGCGATTGGATCTTGAATGAAATCATAGTTGTAAATAATTGGACGAATTGACCACGTTACACTACCTTCTGAACTTACACCAGTAACAGTAAGCGTTGCATTTGATACAAGTGTTAAAGGACTTGAACTTGTATATCCAGCAACATCCTTATCTACTTCTGTAGCATAACCAGATGATATTGAAGTATTTGCCCCAGCTGCAGTAGCTTGGATACGTAGTACAAATTCCGGTTTGTTTGAAGTGTTTGCTGTAGAGTTTGTAAATTCTCCATTAGCAATCGGAGTATACACTAAATCATATGTACACACACTTGTTCCACCACCTGAACCCAATGTAGTTGTCAACTTTACACTTCCAGGATCTTTAGTGGCTCCTACAGGAGTACCTCCCGATGTACCAGCTAATTCCGTCATATCAGCTGCTGTAACAGTCAAAGTTACATCTCCACCTGTAGCAACAGTGTTGTCATGTGAACTTGTTATAACTCTAACATCACTACTTCCAGATGTATCTCCAGTTGCGGTAAAATAAGCAAAGGTTGCTCCTACCACCGCTACTAATAAGGTTGCAATTGCAACAACTGTCAGTAGCATTGTATTGCGTTTCTCCATTTTGTCCCTCCTATATTATAAGATTACCAAATACTCATTATAAATGCAATAGTTTTTATCATTTATGTACAAAGTTATCGCATCTTAAGTTTTGGATATCTATATCGCCTGAAAATTTTTGTTTTACTTTATCAGTTTGGTCAAAAGTTTGATTATAAAATCCAACTTTTATATCCCAATTATGTACAACCTTTTCTCTTATTCCAGTTGCACTAATTTTTATTGATTCTCTTATTATTAATTCACCTGAGACGTTATTTATCATAACTTCTTCAAAAGATTCTTCATTATAATTTGTTTCATTACCCCACATAACTAATTCTTTAGCGTTACCAGGATTTTGTTCACTATTATAATAAGGTTCGTGGGCTACAAATACTATATCATAATAACAAGTTAATGTTCCATCTTGATCTGCTGTTTCTACAGATACATCTATAGGAGTTGAATTACCAACTACTACAGATGGAGATTCATCACTAGCATTTTCTCTTAATGTATCTTCACCTGTAATATCTAATCTCATTATTGTACCCATAGTTGTATATGCCTGACCAATAGATGCAGATGATACATTAAGTAAATTAACATTTATACCAGTTGCTCTTGCAGTAAAATAAGCATAGGTAATAAAGCCTGTACTAAGTAAAATGACTATAAAAGCCGATATAAAAATTGATGTTTGAAATTTATTTTTATCCATATTACCTCACGTCAAACTCATTGTTATTGTTTTACTTTCTAACTGTAAACTCATATTTAAAGTTCCTAAGTTTACAATGTCCCCACCTATTAATGTATATGTAGTAGGAATATTATACGCTGTACCTGTAACTACTTCATAACTCATTGTATCTATGCCAATATCATTTAATTCCATAAATTTATGAAATGTTGTACCAAACTTATTTACTATTTTAGATAAAGTATCTCCCTCAACAGATGTATATGATTCATTTGTACTTTGTAAACTTTTAGTTGTATCTTCTAAAACTATTAAATTAGAAAAATACTCATTATCAAGATACGTTATTTTTAAAGCGTATAAGCCTTCTCTTATACCATTTAATGTAAATGTCCCACCAGATACCGTAGTGGCTTTATAAGAGCTATTTTGAAGTTCTACAACCGCTCCTGCGGCGTTAGTGCCTTTAGGATTTTTCACTATACCATTTATATTGTAATTCATAACAGCTTCTTTAACTTCAGCTTCTACATTTATGTTTAAAAACACAAAATAACCGGTGGCTTCATCTGGAGCATCTTCATCTATCCATATTTTAACAGCGTATGTCTTAGCATTATTACCCGATGATGATTTATCAACTGTATCATTATATACAGCGTAAGAGTTACCATAATAATCACTACCTAATTTATATATAGGAACATCTCCTAAGTTAATTACACTACTTACTTGTACCATTGAAGACATACCTGTATTATATTCAAATACTGCCATTTTTAAAAACTCAAAAGGAATTAACTCATCCCCTTCTTTGAAGTCTTCTCTAGACATAAAATTAGTATAATCATATGAAATTGTAATAGTAAACGCAGAGTTTAGAGTACTATTGTTTTGAATATATATTGTACTACTAGATTCATTATCAAGTCCATCAACATCACTCATTGGGAGCATTTCTAAATCGTTTATTGCATTAGATGATGATCCATATACAACAGATAAAGACCCAGTTTCTATAACTTGGTTATTAGTATTTGATTTTATTTCAAATATAGCAGAATAAGATAATCCCAAAGTAGATAAAGTTAGCAATATTACACTAACTGCTATTATTCTAGTTTCTCTTTTAATAGAATTAATAAAACGCACCCTATCACCTTTATTCTATCTACATTTTACCATATTAAAATTTTTAAAACAATTAAAAAGAAAGAAACATTGTTAACCCTTTTTCTAAATTTGTAATATGTTATAATGTATATAATATGAGGATATTACATTTATTTAATTGGAATTTAAAAGATATTGTTCTTGAATTAGAAATAATCTCTGCTCAAGGTTTTAATGCCATTCAAATAAATCCTATTCAACCTAGTAAAGATGAAGAATGTAATAAATGGTGGATGTGTTATCAACCAATTGATTTTACAGTTGGTAATAAATACGGAGATAAAAAAGACTTAATATACTTATGTAACATAGCTAAGTTTTATAATATAGACATAATAGCCGATGTTGTTATTAATCATGTGGCTGGAGCGGATGATGGATCATTAGTCCCCCATTATAAAGTTAATAATAATTTAAAAAACAAAGATTTTTATAAAAGACTTATACCAATTCATAATTGGGATAATAGAGATGAAGTTATAAATAACTCATTAGGACTTCCCTCTCTTAATTTAAATAATAAAGATGTTCAAAAAATAATATTCAAATTTTTAGATGAACTTATTATGTGCGGAGTAAAAGGAATTAGATTTGACGCTGCTAAAAGTATTGCACTGCCTCATGAAGGTTGTGATTTTTGGGAAGTTGTAACCGCTTATTTAGAAAAACACAATATTTATTGTTATGGTGAAGTTATATTTGAAAAATTAGAAACTCTTTTTCAATATACAACCTATATCGATGTTTTAACTGAAAACAATACCATTAATACTAATAACACGATTCACTTTATTGAAAGTCATGATTCGTACTTAGAGTTTTGTTATACAAATCATATGGATGAAAACCATATAAATGATTTATATAATAATTTAGCAAAAGAACATTCTAAAACAATATATTATTCAAGACCATTTTCCCATGCTTGGAAAAGTCCAATAATAAGAGATGCTCATTATAGTAAAGGTTATACAAGAAAAAAGATTAGTTAAAAACTAATCTTCTTTTTTATAATTAAAATGTTTATCTAAAAATACTAATCTTTTTTCAAACCATTCCATTATTTGTTTATCACTTGTTTGGCCCATAGTTGGTCTTTTTTTACCTAACCACTTTAATTTTTCTTCTCTCCACATTTTTTTAGTTATTAACGGATACATATTATCTATTATATTTTCTATATTAGATACACTAAATACATCTTTATCTCTAAGTTCAGCATATCTATCCTCTACCTCATCGGTAAATAATTTATATGTTTTATACCATGGTATAAACTTTTCATCAGATTTTTTATAATTCATTACAAGTTTTTCCTCAGAACCTTTTTGAATACCAGAAAAGAACTGATATAAACCAAATGTGTTATCTTTATCCCAAGGTAATATATACCATTTTTCAAGATCATACGTTACCATTTCTAAATCTGCAGCGTATCCATCCCAATCATATATAACTTCTTGATATAAAAACATATCTATTATGTTTAATTTATCAAAGTATTTATCAAAATCATTTTTAAATACTTTATCTGACCCATTTATAAACTTACCTAATTTATCAATCGCATCTTTTTGTTTTTTAGTTATATCTTCATCTTTAGGATAATATCCATCTATCCAATAACCAATACTAGATGATTTAAACTTTTTCCAAGTTCTATAACTAGTTGATCCTTTATGGCTGTATCTTGCATCAAACTCAAAATACATATGTTTATTATTATCTTTGTCTATATTAAAGTTATTAGGATCATGTCCTAACACAATAACATATATCCCATAATGTTTACCATTTATTAATACTCTTGATGGGTGGGTATAAGGATACCCTTGAGCTCCTTCTATACCTATACTTGATGATAACACTTCATTTTCTCTTGTATCTACCATACTCCCCCATAAGTTGTATGATATATAATTTCTAAGTTGAGTCGGGTCTTTCCAATCTGCTTTTAATATCCATTTATTAGATACAATGGACTCCCCTATTTTTAAATATACTTCATCAGTTTTTTCCAAATCTTTATATAATTTAAAACTCCAGTTTTTCTTAGGATACTTAGCAGTACTAGTTCCTTGCACTTTAATAGTCCCATATAATAACTCTTCTTCATCCCCGACTAATAATCTAACCTCAACATTAGCTTCACCATCTTCTTTACACTCTGGTATTTCATCCTTAGGTAATATAAAATCCATCTCTATTAAATTATTAACATCTTTTATGTGTATATAATTATCCACATGCACAATTAAAGTTTCATCTTCAACTATTGTTTCTGCCTCAACATTTTCTTGAAATAAAAAGCTATATAAACATACTAAAACAATTAACAATATTACTACTATTAATACTACTTTGCTTTCCTTATTCACGATATCACCTAATTAATACTATACCATAAAAAAAGAGTTTATTTAAACTCTATTTTT
>CAZJTX010000012.1:0-23830 GCA_964549115.1 uncultured Muribaculaceae bacterium
GCCACTTTATTACTATCCAAATATAGAGATGATTTAGCAAGCTTATTCTTTATATCTATTGTGGTGTTTGCAGTTTTAGAATATATAGTAAGTTATTTTATGGAAAAAATATTCAAACTAAGATGGTGGGATTATACATATAAAAAATTTAATATAAATGGAAGGGTTGCCCTTGATAATTTAATTGCTTTTGGAATACTTGGAGTAATAGCTACAAAATATTTAAGCCCGTTACTATTAAGTTTTATATCCAATATGAAATTTGATTTAAAATTGATTTTATTCTTAATATTAAGCGTATCTTTTCTAGTTGATTATATACTTTCCTTTATCATTACATTTAATTTAAAAACTATTACTAAAAATTTGAAAAAGGATTCCACTGAAGATATTAAGAAAACAATTAAGAAACATGTTGTTACAAATAGCAAACTATATAACCGAATATTAAATGCCTTCCCCAAAATATATAAAGTTAAAGAACCAAAAAAGAAGTAAATATTACTTCTTTTCTTTTGATAAATTTATTTTAAAACTAGTAGTTTTTCCTTCTTGGTCTAATGCTTTAATTTCTATATATAAATTTCTTTCATCAAACTTTTTATTTATAGTGGTATAATGATCTATTTTAAAATTAATTTGTTCTAATAGACTACTTAATGTATCATACTCTCCGAGTTCTGGTCTTGAAGAACATTCATCCACTTTTTTATGCGTTTCATTTGTTTCTTCATATAAAGAACAAGATACGTCTTTATATTTATTACCATCTTCACTAACGTATTTAATGTTAGATATATACACAGAGTTTTGCGATTTAGAAAACGCGACTACCCCACTTACTTTGAAATCATCATTAAGCGATTCTATTTTTTCAAATACATAGTTATCAGTATGAAATATAAAATATAGAAATAGTGATAATATACCCACCACCAATAATATAGTAATAATAAAAGTAGATCTTGTTTTCTTTGATTTAGTATTAAGTAGTTTTTCCATTTCAATATCGAATTTTTTATTAATTTGTTTTAATATATCAATATCTGGAATACTTTTGTCATTTTCCCATTTAGAAACAGCTTGATAAGTAACGTTTAACTTATCAGCTAATTCTTTTTGAGTTAAATTATGTTTTTTTCTAATATCTTTTATTATTTTAGATATATTATTATCCATATTTCCACCAACAACATTATATCATTTATTTATTATTTTTTTCTAAATCCAATAATTTTTCTTTTATATCTAGACCACTAGCGTATCCAACTAATTTATTATTACTGCCTATTACTCTATGGCATGGGACAATAATTGATATCGGGTTTTTATTATTAGCCAATCCCACAGCTCTAGATCCTTTCGGATTCTTAACCTTAATAGCAATATCTTTATAAGTTCTAACTTCGCCATAAGGTATTTTTACTAACTCTTTCCATACACTTAATTGAAAAGGTGTGCCTTCTAGTTTATATTTTATAGTAAACTTTTTACGTTTCTTTGATAAATATTCATTTATTTCTTTTTGAACTAACTTTACAAAGTTATCAATTCTAGGTTCATAATTTGGCTTTTTTCTTAAAATAGATAACTCATACAAAGTTGTTTTATCATATTTTATTTCGATATACCCAATATTTGTTTTAAACCAAGATTTATCTTTTTCTCGACCCGCTTCCCATATATATAAGCTCGCTATTGAACTATATGGTGTATATCTTTCTTTTAATTCATTAAAAAATTCTTTAGTTACTTCATCTTTGTTATATAACTTTTTTATGCCTCTTCTTATACCTAGATCATCATAACTTATAATGTTTTTTCTGTTTAATGCAAATAATAAAAATACTTCCGCGGTCCATCTACCTATTCCTTTAATTTTAGTCAGTTCTTCGATTATTTCTTCGTCTTCTAATTTAATTAATTTTTCTATATTTAATTCATTTGAATTAACTTTATTAGCTAATCCTAAAATATATTCTAATTTTCTATCACTTAATCCAGTATTTTTTAAGTCTATTTCTTTAGCTTTTAAAATATTTGGAGCTGTGATCTCTCCCAATAAATCTTCTAGTCTATGTAATATTGCATGTTGTGCCGCTGTGGAAATTTGTTGACCCACAATACTTCTTATTAAAGAATAAAAAGGAGTTTTGTCTCTAACTCTTTTAATATCACCTTTTTCAGATATGTATTCACCTAAAATAGGATCTTGTTTTATTAAGTTTAATTTATCTTCTTTACTATATTTTATATACATAACTATCCCCTCTAAATTATATCATATTTGTTGACTTAATATGGTCTCTATGGTATCCTACTTCGTAATTCAAGGGGGAGATCAATATGTCTTTAAAAGATGATTATTATAAAAAGTGTGCAACTTGTTCACATTACGCTTTATTAAATCCAGCTCAAGTTAATCATATTGGTTTTAAATGTCATGATAAAGGTAGTTATTATGCTCTAGATGATGGTTGTAATTCAGGTTTATTTGGAGGATATAGTTATAATAGAAAAGTAACTGATAAAAATATATCTGATGCTATAAAAATGGTTAGTAAACAACAAGAAAGTGGATGTTATATTACCACTATTATATGTAAAATATTAAATCTACCTGATAATCATGAATATTTAAAAACATTAAGATATTTTAGAGCCGGTATATTACAAAGAAATGAAAAATATAATAAGCTTTTGTTTTTATACGACAATATAGGACCAATGATTAGTTTCTGTTTAGAAAATGATCCATATAAAGAAGAGATAGCTAAAGTATTATTTGACTATTACTTAAAACCAATATGTGCCTTTATTGAAGAAGGGAAATATGACTACGCCATAGAGGCTTATGTTCAAATGACTCTAGAACTACAAAGAAAATATGACATACAAGATATAGAATATGACGAAAGCTATAATTCTGTAGAAGAAAAAGGACACGGAAGAGTTAGAAAATTATAAAACGCTTAATAATAAGCGTTTTTAATTTGCAGTTTGAACCTGTCTCATGTCATCTATTATTTTAGCAATGTCTGCTATTTTATTTTTAGGATCGGGTAAATTTAATGTTAATACAGATAGTATATATGGCTGAGGCGAGTAAATAATTGCCGAGTCATGTAAATACCCTCCATTACTGCCACCCTTTCTAGCAACAGGGTACGGTAAATACTTATTTATTTTTCTGGATGATTTATTATTTTTTAAATCTGTTATAAATTTTTGATAATGAACATTATTATGAGGATTATCATATACTTTTTTTAATATACTATAAGCATCCTTAGCGGACATAGCCATGGTTCCGTTTCAAGTATATGAAACTTTATGCCCTATTATATTTTCATAATTTTGTCTTAAATTAGAACGTCCAATAGTTCTAGAAAGCATTTTATAAGCTATATTATCCGAGTGAGTTATGGCGTATTCTGCTAACAACTTGGTCTCAAAAGGTTCTGATTTATTAATACCTTGTAATATACCCGATCCTCCTTCAAAATCAATTGATCTATATGCTATTTTATCATTTAGATTTATAGCCCCCTTATGGGCTAAATCATATAAAGTTATAACTGCCCATAATTTAGATAAGCTTGCTGGAAAGTATTCTTTTCCTTCATTAATACCAAAATTATATCCATCATTTAAATCATAATAATATATACTCACATTGTTAGTATAGATTCCTAAATAATCTACAACTGCTTTTTTTATTTCAGAAGTATTATCTACTCTATCTTCTATAAGTTCTTCAATTATTTCTTCAAGGACTTCTTCCTGTACCGGTTCAGGAGATGGCATAAATATGTCTCTGTCAATATACTCATATGCTGTAATGGGATCTTCCCATTCCCATTTATTTTTTTGGATAGATGAAAAGATTAACAAAGTAAAAACGGCAAGCATTGTTACCATCATCATAAAAATATTTCTTAATGTTTTAGCACTACCCATAGATTAATTATATTAATCATTTGCTGTTTTGTAAATGATTATAATATTTTAACTACGTGAGCCTATAATTAAGTTTGTAGTTTCGGGTTTGCCTTCCCTTATATAAGTTATTTTAATTTTAGCCCCTATTTTTTGTTTAAATAAAGTATAACGTAAATACGCTATAGAAGAAATATTATAATTTTCTAATTTTATTATAATATCCTTTTCTTTTATGCCAGCTTTATCTGCGGCGCTACCTGGTTCAACCTCTGTTATAAAAACGCCTTCTTTTTGATTACTCGAGTTTACCACTTGATTATAATTCGCATTACGGGCTGCTTCAGTTAAATTTAGCATCCCTATACCTAAATATGGTTGTTCTTTATGCGTTCCATTCAATATTTTATTAGCTGAAATTAATGCTACATCTATTGGTATAGCAAAGCCCATACCTTCTACTCCAGAACTTACTAATTTCATCGAAGTAACACCTATTACTTCGCCATTTGAATTAGAAAGAGGACCTCCACTATTGCCTTTATTTATAGCCGTGTCAGTTTGAATAACTTCCATTACAAAATCATTTACATTAGATCCAGTTAATGAAACTTCAACTTTTCTATTTAAACCAGATACAATACCTCTTGTTACAGTCCAAGAATATACAGGATCTAAAGGACCACCTATAGCAAACGTTGTATCTCCAACTCTTAGATTATCACCGTCGTATAAAGTTGCCACTTTAATAATATGTTTTTTATCTAATGATAATACTGCTATATCTTCAAACTCAATTAAACCTTCTAATGTAGCTTTATGTGTGTTTTGATTTGTAAAAGTAACATTTACCTCTCCTTCATTATTAACAACGTGAGAGTTAGTTAAAATATATGCCTTTTTATCGTCAGTTTTAAATACAAAACCCGTTCCTGATGAAATAACAATGTTATCTTTAACAGAGCTAACTATTACTACAGAGTCATATACTTTTTCAACTGCCTCGGCTATTCCTGTTTCAGTAATAGTAACATCTTTTTCCACCTTTAAACTTTCTTTATTATTTTCACTTGGAAAAAACTGTATTAATACGGTGTTTAAATACATTCCTAAGAAAAAGACACAAATTATAATTAATATCTTTGCTATATTTCTATTTTTTTCCATTACTATTCACCCTCGCTAAACTTTTATAATTATTAGGAAAACCCATTCGCTTTAAAATAATATTTAAATCAATTGCGCTTAATTTTCCGCTTAATATTTCTAATTCATAATTTATTTCATTCATAAACATTGTGAAGTCATCTTCATTTAATACATATTTTAACATTATTACTAATGCAAATAAATCGTTTTTTCCATATATAAATTCCCCGTCATTTTTAGGAATATATAATAATTGATGATAAATTGTATCCTCAATTACCCTATGAGTTTTATAATCGTAACACACATCTTCGTGAGCAGTTAAATTTCTATAATTAGATAATATTGGTAAATATGATAATAACTTATCAACATCTACTTTTAACATATCTGAAATTTCTATTTGGTCCTCATCGCTCATAGCTCTAAACAATTCGCCAATTAAACCAAATGACAACACTTTAACCGCTACCCATAAAGGTATAAAACCATAATTTCTAATATAGTGACTTGTAGCACTATGGTTTTTACTATTAACAGCTATTTGTCTTCTCATTTTTTTTATTAAATCATTTACTAATCTTGTTTTAGTTGGATCTTGAGATAAATTTCTAGCATTTAAATAATTATGTTCTCTATAACCATGATTTTTACTCATTACATGAGATAAAATACTTTTTAAGTTATTTTCAAAAATCAATATATTTTTAAATATAATGTTTCTAAGTTGTCTATCGAATAAAAACAAAGCATATAACTCTTCAAAGGTTGTACCGGGTCTAAACTTTCTTCGTTTATCTTTTGTTAAAAAAGCATGTCTATAACCACTAAGAAAAAAGTAATTCTCTCTTAGCAGTATTTTTCTAGTATATTCATAATCAGTTATACGCATCCCTTTTCTTATTAAAAGTTCAACTTGTTCATCTAATGACTTAAATGTTTTGTTTTTCAAACTACCACCTTTTTACTCTAATAAAAGTATATCATAAATTTAAGAAATATCATTCATTATAATAATGATTTACAATTATATGATACAATTATTTTGGTGATTTATATGCCTGCGATATATACACATTATAAATTTGGAAAAGAAGTTTTAAGTGGTATAAATAAAAAATCCAGTAAAAATATTAAAAAACATATTGTTACTTACTATATTTTTAATCAAAGTTTTGATACACTTTATTATCATTATTTATTTGTGGGATTTATTGGTAAGAATATACGTGATTTAGGAACAATAGCTCACAAACAACAAGTTAATAATTACTTTAAAAATATAACACAGTATATACTTTCTAATAAAGAAAATAACAATTATTTATTAAAAGCTTATTTATACGGTTCCATTAACCATTATATTTTAGATTCAACTATGCATCCTTATGTTTTTTATAAAACTGGTGTTTATAATAGTAAAAATCCTAAAACTTATAAATATAATGGATTGCATTCTAAATTTGAGTTTATGTTAGATAGTTTCTTTTATAGAAACGATACAAATTTAAATTATAATAAATTAAAAGTACATAAAGAACTTATTCCTAAATATACATTTAATAAAGATCTTAAGGATACATTAGATTATACATTTAAAAAAACATTTAATGTTACTAATATGGGGAAAACATTTAATACAAGTTATAAACACGAAAGGTTTTTATATAAACTAGTAATAGAAGATAGCATTGGAATTAAAAAGGGATTATTAAAGTTTGTTGATCTTATGACTACAAATAAAGTTAAAAACATTGCTAATAATTCTACTTATATAAAAAATATTGATTATAGTATATTAAATGTAGATAAACAAGAATGGAACCATCCTTCAATTAAAAATGAAAAATATAATCACTCAGTAATTGATTTGTATAGTATCGCTCTTGAAAAATCTATTGATATTATAAATAAATTTGAATTGATGTTTGAAGATAAATACAATAAAGAAGAGTTATTTAAAGAACTAGGCGATAATTCGTATATAACAGGATTACCTAGTAAAAGAAATGTTAAAATGAGATTTTTCGAATTTTAAAACGGAGATAACTCCGTTTTGCCTAAGATAACACATATTTATAATATGTTTAGGTTGTTATAACCGATGATTCTTAAAGGTCTTCTAAATAAAAATTAACATTTATAATTATTAAAGTCAATTATAAATACGGAAATTGAAAATTGTTATAAGGAAACTTAAAAATTATAATTTTATTATAATTTTTTATATATGTAGATGTTTTTTCTAAGTTGTAATAATTATATTTACCATATAAATAATTAGCAATATAATCTGCAATTTGTATTTCTCTATAATGTATTGAATCTAAGTATCTAACCATATAGTTATATTTAAATTTATTATTAAGTTCTAAATATAAATATGTTTCTAATTGATTTTTATATTTAACTTTTATACTCCTGTTGTCTAACAATAAACAAATCTCTTCATATTTAAATAAGTAACTGTGATATTCAAATAAAAAAGATAACATATATTTAATTAATAAGTTATATATAGTGTTTTCTTCTATTTCTTTTTTTAATACATTATGTTTATCTACTACTATTGCTATAGGGATTATGTCTTTATTTTTAAATGTTTCGTTTAAAAACATTGCTTTTTCTTGTGGTTTTAAATAAAAAGCTTTTAATTCTTTATTATTACATCTAATTCTTCTTTCAATCTTTTTGTGAATGGATCTAACTTTATGAAGATGATTTGTAATAAATCCACCTATAATAAAATAATTATCATTTTTTAAATGAAAGGCCCCAGATTCATCTAATACAATATATGTTTTCAGCTTAGTAGACATTAAATCACCAAATTAAATATAACATTTAATTATATAAAATAATTATATTTTACCAATTGTCAATTTTGGCAAAATAAAAACTTGTAATAATACAAGTTTATCTTTTTGAAAATTGAGGAGCTTTTCTCGCTTTTTTTAGTCCGTATTTTTTTCTTTCTTTCTTTCTTGAATCACGAGTAATCATTCCCGCTTCTTTTAATAGTTTTCTGTAAGAATCTTCTCTAGATTGATCTGTATTAGCATCAAATTTTAATAACGCTCTTGTAATACCTAATCTTATAGCTCCGGTTTGTCCAGTAAAACCTCCACCAGTAACCTTAACATCAATATCAAATCTATTTTCATTTTTAGTGATTTTTAATGGTTGCATTAAATCCATCACTAATGTTGCATATGGCATATATTTATTAACATCTTCTCCATTTACAACAATTTTCCCCGTTCCACCTTTTAATGTTACTTGAGCAACTGAAGATTTTCTTCTTCCTGTTGCACTCCATCCTTCTCTTGTTGCCATATTATGCCTCCTTACCAATCTTAATTACTTCTGGTTTTTGAGCTTCGTGTTTATGTTCACTACCTTCATAAACAAACAACTTTTTATACATTGCTCTTCCTAATCTATTTTTTGGTAACATACCCTTAATAGCTCTTTCAACCATTTCTACTGGATATCTTTCTATCATTTCTTTAGCGGTTCTTTCTCTCATGCCACTTTGATATCCACTATAGTTGTAATAAATCTTTTTATTTAATTTATCACCAGTTAAGCTAATTTTCTCAGCATTAACTATAATCACATAATCGCCACAATCAACATGAGGAGTAAACGTTGGTTTATGTTTTCCTCTTAAAATGTGTGCAGCTTCAGTTGCCAATCTTCCTAAGATTACATCTTCAGCATCAATTATATACCATTTTTTATCATCATTAATTTTCTTTTGCATAAATGTTTTCATAATACTTCCTTTCTTTAAAACCTAATCAATTATATATAACATATATACAATTGTCAAGAGTTTGCAACCTTTTTAGGTTGTAAACTACTCTGCATATTTTATTACTTTGTTTTCTTTTAAACTCTTAGGTACATCAATTAATCTTTGATTTTTACTTCCTCTATATTTTACGTTATAGCTTTTTTCACTTAATATAAAAGGTCCATCTATTAATACATCTATATGACTAAGTATTTCTTTATATATTGGTCTCATTTTGATTAAGTCATCGTATAAAAATCCAGTATATGTCCAGACGTTATATTCCTTCATTTTTACATACTTTAATATTTCTAAAAATGCTTCAGGTTGAAACATGGGATCTCCTCCAGAAAAAGTAATACCGTCTTGGTTTTCTAACTCATCTATCATTTCGTACACTTCTTCTAGATCTAACTCTAAGCCCACATTAAATGCGTGAGTTTCTGGATTATGACATCCTTCACAATTATGTGAACAACCCTGAAACCATATGACCGCCCTTAGGCCGTCACCATCTAATATACTATCACTTTGTATTTTAGAAGCTAAATATACCTTATTCATATTACCCTCCTATATTCTTATGCCTTTCTACTAATTCTCTTATTTTAATAAATTGATGATTAATACCTGATTTACCTATTTTATAATTTGTTTCCATTGATATTATATCTGCGAGTTCACTATATGATGACTCAGGATATTTTTCTCTTTTATCAATGACTATTTTAGTTCTTTCGTCTAACAAATTTAGTAAGTCATTATCTTTTATATATTTTATGTTTTCCAATTGTTGCAAACCCGTTTTAATTGTTTTTTCTTGATTGGCTATTTCACAGTTATTTAATCTATTAACCATATTTTTATGATCTCTATATATTCTTAGGTCTTCAAAATAAAATAATGAATTTGTAATTTTAAATCTCTTTAATAAATCACTTATTTTTTCAGATGATTTTATATATACTACTCGTTTATTGTTTCTAGCAATTATTTTAGAAGGAATATTTATGTTTTTTAATAATAATTTTAAATGTTTTGCATCTTCTTCAGTTGATGTGGCAAACTCTAAATGATATCCACTGGTTTTAGGATCGGATACTGAACCAACACTAAGAAAGGCTCCTTCTAAATATGCATTTATTTCTTCTTCGGATAGTTCAGTTGTTTTGATGTTTTTTATTTCATCTTGTATTATATTTACTTTATCATATATTTCTAACATATACACCTGAGTCATTTTAAACATTTTTTGACTTCTTACAACAATCTTGGGTTGGATATTATATGTTTTTTTGATATTTTTATATATTTTTCTTATAGTACCCGCACTTTCTGAGTACAAAAGCAAATAATCTTTTTCAAATGATGAGTTAAAATTTATAAACGCCAATGTTTCAAGTCTTAATTCTAATATTCCACTATTTTTAGAAGCTAACTCTTCTTTTACCATAGTTGTAAAATTCATTTTTTCCTCATTAAATAATCAAATATTAAATATGCTGTTTTAAGTGAATCATGTCTATAGTAGTTTTCTTCTATTGTTAATAAATTGTCTAACAACAACTTTGTTTTCATTTTTTTAAGTTCTTCTTTATCCACAATTACGAATTCTTTTTGTTCTTCGTCAACATATTTTTTATATAAATTGTCTTCGATTATTTTTGTGTTAGCAACAACTATATCTACACTCTTTTTTCCTAATTTCTTTTCAATTACTTTAATGTGCTCACTTACTTTTAAATCATCTGTTTCCCCAGGTTGAGTAAATAAGTTACATATATATAACACTTCGGCCTTGGCTGAATTTATTTCTTTATTTAATTTAGAATCAATCAAATGAGGCATAATACTTGTATATAAACTACCTGGGCCTAAAATAATCAAATCAGCGTCTTGTAATGCTTTTGATATTTTTGGATTAATTGTTATTTTCTTATCATATTTTATATCCACAATTGTATGACTACAATTAGTAATCTCTTCTTCGCCTATTATTTTTTTACCTTCTTTAGTTATCCCAATTAAATTAACCGAATCTTCAGTTAAAGGTAAAACAGTTCCTTCTATATCTAACAATTTAGAAAATATTGGAATAGCTTTGTCCAAACTCCCTTTTTCATCCAATAGTGCGGTTAAAATTAAATTTTTAATTGAGTGTATGCCTAAAGTCTTAGATTTATGGAAACGATAGTGCATAAGTTTAAGTATATCCGCATCAGAATTAGACATAGACATCAAAACTTTAGAGATGTCCCCTACTGCTGGAATTTGCATCTCTTCTCTAAGTTTTCCTGTACTTTGTCCATTATCAGCAACCGTTACAACTGCTGTAATCTCTACCGGAAATAATTTTAAACCTTTTAGTATTTGTGAAAGACCACTTCCTCCACCAAATATAACAATTTTCATTGGCGTATCACCGAATTTAGTTTATCACAATTTATTTCAAAAAGAAACTCAGTAGATTTATGCAAACCACTGAGTTCTAGATGTAAACGTTCCGCCTACTCCTGGGAAACCAGGAGGTTTTATCGCTCTTGCTACGAGCGTTGAATAACTTTGATAATCTTTTAAATATAATCCTTTAGCTACTGAGAAGTGTAGGTGAGCTCCCGTTGAACATTTATCATAGTGGGCGGTGCCTTTTCCACCACCAACAGATCCTATTTTAGTATTTGTTGTAACAACATCTCCTACCTTAACATTAACTTCCAATAAATGCATGTAATAAACGGTGTAGGTAACATTTTTCACTCTAGAATGAATGTATACCTTATTACCACCACAACTCGCTCTAGGAGTGACTGCAATGACTTTTCCAGCAGTAGCTGAATATATAGGAGTTCCTTCTTTATTTCCACCAATATCTACACCATCATGGAATTTTCTAACTTTTGAAATTGGATGAATTCTATATCCGAATGCACTTGTAACTCTTCCTCTAGTTAATGGTTTTAACCAGCCACTATTATTAGCAATACTATCACACGCTGATAATAGTTGATTATCTTTACATCCAATACCTACATAATAATCTATTAAAGCTTTTTGATTTCTAATTTGTGCATTAATATCTTCAGTTATTTCAGTAATGCTTGCTAAATCTCTACTCATAGAGTTGATGCTTTTTTCATATGTAACTATATTTTGTTCTAAAGTAATTTGATGTTTCTTCAAATCAACTTGTAGTGCTTCATTTTTTTCAATTAATTGTTCAAGTTTTTCAACATTATTTTTATTATGTTCGATTAATAACTCAATTGCGTCTTGTCTCATAATCAATTCGGTCATTGAAGCTGCACCAGTCACATATTCATAATATGAATCTTGATTATCCAACATTTCGTGGAAAACCATTAATTCTCTTGATCTAACTAGTAATGCTTCTATTTCTTCATTAGATTTTTCTATACTCTTTTTTGCTATCGCAATATCTTGCTCAGACTTTTCAATATCATTATGAGCCTTTATAACACTATTTCTTTTAGTATTGATTTGAGACTTAGTGTAATTAGCAGCGCTTTGTTGTTTTTTCTTTTCAGCTTGTAGTTTTTGCAAGTTAACTCTTAAGTCTTTCATAGTTCTTTCTTTTGTTGCACCTTGTACAGTTGATAAAAGAACATTAGATGAAACTAATACTAATACTAAAAATAATCTAAATACATTACTTACTTTTTTCATCATATTTTTAAATACTTCCTTACAGCATTCATACTACCTAACATTCCTAATATTGTACTTAACAATACTAATACAAGCGATACTGGCACTAAAAGAGTAACAGGCTTTACTAACATAATCATATCCTTAAACAATCTACCGTTATAATTAGTATATAAAATAATATAACCATAAATTGTTAAACTAAGTGGTATTATTGCTCCGAATAAACCAATTAAGAATCCTTCAAATATAAATGGTAACTTAATAGTTGTATTTGATGCTCCTACTAATCTCATTATTTCTATTTCTTCTCTTCTAGAGAAAATTGTTAATTTAATTGTATTATTAATTAAAAATGCCGTTACTAAAACCAATGATAAAACAATTATTGTACCCGCATTTTTAATAACATCAAACACTGAAACAATTGAATCCACCATCGATTCACCATACTTAACGGTATCTACATAATCAATTGACTTTATATACTCTGCTACTCTAGAAAGATTACCTACATCATACACTTTAACAATAAACGAATCTAATAATGGATTTTCATCTAAATAATTAAGTACAGTTTTAAAAGTATCTGAATAATCACTCATCTCTGTTTTCCATTCGTCTTTGGTTTTTAAAGTAATTCTACTTATTTCTTCTATATTATTTAATTCTTTTTTTATTTCTCCTAAATTTTCTTCAGTTGCTTCACCAGATACATAAATAACTATACTTAATTCATCTTCAATGTTTTTAGTTGTATACTTTATATTTTCAGATGAAATTAAAGATATTGATACAAGTATTAAAGTCACTGTAACACTTAATGTCGCAGCAATGCTTAAACTAAAGTTTCTGATTAAACTTTTTAAAGAGTCTCTAACGCTTCTACTAATTATTCTAAACGCTTTCACGATGTTTATATCTCCCTTTTTCTATATCTGCACCAATCGTACCATCTTTTATTAATACTACTCTTTTTTTCATTCTATTAACAATATCTTTATCATGAGTAGCCATAACAATAGTGGTTTTTAAATCTTTATTAATATTTTCTATAACTTTCATGATTTCGCTAGAAGTTTCAGGATCTAAGTTTCCTGTTGGCTCATCACATATTAATAATCTGGGCTCATTTACTATAGCCCTTGCAATACATACCCTTTGTTGTTCTCCTCCCGATAATTCATTAGGAAAACTTCTTTCTTTTCCTTTTAACCCAACAATTTCTAACGCTTTAATAACTTTAGGTCTAATTTCTTTTTCTCTCATACCTGTACACTCTAATGCAAAAGCTACATTTTCATAAGCATTTAACTTGGGTAACAATTTAAAGTCTTGGAAAACAATTCCAATTTTTCTTCTTAATTTATATACTTTTCTATTTTTTAACTTACCAACATTAATCCCACCTACTGCTACTATTCCTTTGGTAGGTCTTTCTTCTCTATATAACAACTTTATTAAAGTCGATTTTCCACTTGCGGTAAGTCCAATTATAAAAACAAACTCTCCCTTTTCAATTGAAAGAGATAAATCAGATAAAGCAGTAAATCCATTACTGTAAGTTTTTGAAACATCTTTAAGTTCAATGAACTCCATTTATTATCACTTCCATGTAAATTATAACATAATATTTAACATAAAAAGCGATTTTCAAAATCGCTTTACATTTATTTTTTTACAAAAACGGGATGTTTTTCTTCCTATATCCACCTTGAGATTCATAACAATCATTTATGACAAAGAAGGCATCCGGATCAACATCCAAAATTCGACTTTTAAATGAATAATAATATCTATTAGGAAGTACGCTCATAATTAATTCACCCTTTTTATGTGAATAACCTCCAACTGTAGGCATTATAGTAAAGCCTGTTTTAAATTCTTTTAAAATAACTTTTTTTACTTCTTTTGTTTTTTTAGTATATATATAAAACACTTTACTATTTGATTGCTCAAATAATACTTTATCAAAAATCATTGAGCTTAAAAATAATACGACAATAGCATAAAAAGCTTTTGTTATTCCGAAAGTTAAACTCGCTATAAATATTATGATTGAATTTATTGCCAATATGGCTCTTCCTTCAGGTATTTTTATATATTTACTAATTATTTGTACTAATATATCGGTACCACCTGTTGTAAACCCATATTTAAATATTAATCCCATGCTTACGCCATTTAATAGGGCTGAAAAAATAACTATTATCCAAAAATCATTAAACTGAAAATACGGAATTATTGTATTTACTATTGGCAAAGTTATTGCTATCATAACTGGATAAAGAATAGATCCTAATACACTATTAAACGTTTTTTCTTTTCCAATTAATATAAAACTTATTGTAAGCAAAAATATATTTGTTATTAAAATAAACGTTGAAGGCGTAAGGTTAAAAACTTTATTAACAATTATAGATAATCCTGATAAGCCACCTATTACTAATTCATTTGGTACAAAAAACAAGTTATAACATATACCCAACAAGAAAAAACTTAATACAAAAAATATACCATCAAGTACAATTTGTCTCTTTTTCTTATTCATCTATATCATCCCCTTTTATTATATCATTTAATTAATAAAACTTTTATATATTTCTTTTTCTTCTCCAAGAGTTGAACTAGGTCCATGTCCAGGATATATTTTAATATCATCCGGGTAAGTAATTATATTTTTTAAGCTTTCTTTCATTTGTTTAAAATTTCCGCCATATAAATCTGTCCTACCAATTGTTCCTTTAAAAATAAAATCTCCTGTGAACATTACTTTTTCTTTTTTAAAATAAAACACTTTAGAATCAAACATATGCCCAGGCGTATCTATTACTTCCATATCAAATATATTGTTATTAAAATCATTGCTCTTTATATTGTGTTTTAATTCTAAATCTTTTAACGCTCCCACATGATCAGGGTGAGAGTGTGTATAATAAATGCCTTTAATATCTATACCTTTAGTATATTTATTAATTTTATTTATTTGATCCCCGGGATCTATAATAATACCTTCATTATTATTGTTTGTTACTAAATAACAATTTGTTTGTAGTAACCCAACTACTATTGTTTCTATTTTCATATCTAAATTAATTGTATCATAAAAAGAAAGCAATATTAATTAAAGTAATTTTACATTAGTATATGCATAATAGTTTATAAAGATTAATATATATTATATAATATATATGTCTGGAGATGACTTTGTGAAAAAAAGTGGATTTTTGGAAGGCGCATTTGTTGCATCTATTGCAATCATAATTACAAAAGTACTAGGTTTATTATATGTTATACCTTTTCATAATTTAGTTGGAGCCCAAGGAGGCGCCCTATATGGTTATGCTTACAATATATATACTTTATTTTTAATAATTTCTTCAGCGGGAATCCCCCTTGCTATTAGTAAAATAACTAGCGAATACGATACTTTGGGGAAACACGAAGAAAAAAATTATGTTTTTAAATATATTAAAAACTTTTTGTTTATATTTTCAATAGGAAGTTTTTTAATATGTTTTTTTGGTGCCCCATTATTTGCTAAAGCGTTAATTGGTAACATGACTGGTGGTAACACTATAAAAGAAGTCACCAATGTTATAAGGTCTGTTTCATTTGCTTTACTAATTGTGCCTTTTTTAAGTATATACAGAGGATTCTTACAAGGTCAAAAATATATAGCCGCATCATCATTTAGTCAAGTTATAGAACAACTTGCTCGTATATTTGTAATTTTGGTGGGAAGTTATGTAATTGTTAAGGTGTTCAAATTACCTTTATCTTACGCAATAAACATTTCAGTGTTTGCTGCATTTGTTGGAGCAATATTCGCATTCTTTTATTTAAAATTTAAATCTAGGGATGTTATGCCAAAAGAAGTTGTAACGCTACCAAAAGATGAAAAAAAGGTTGTCGTTAAAAAATTGTTTGAATATGCTATACCATTTGTAATCGTTAGTTTAACATTTTCGTTATACAGTACTACAGATATGTTTTTATTAATTAAAGGTTTAAACTTTATAGGATATAGCCAGGTTGATATTGAAACAATTAGTGGAGTATTTACTACATGGGGATATAAGCTATCTTCTATGGTTACAGCTATTGCTACAGGATTAGTAATAAGTTTAATACCTTCTATGGTGTCAGCTTATACTAAAAAAGATTTAAAAGAAGTTAATAATCAATTTAAAAAAGTAAATCAAATATTGTTTTTAGTTATTTTGCCTTTATCTATATTCTTGAGTATATACGCTAAAGAAGTATGGTTTATATTTTATGGAGCCAGTTATTTCGGTCCTATAATATTTAAATTTAAAATATTTTCAACATTTTTAGATTCAATTTATTTAATTATGGGAAGTATTCTACAAAATTTAAGTAAAAGAAAATTATTATATAAATCAATATTTTGGGGATTGGGCGTTAATGCAATATTAGATATTCCTTTAATATTACTATTTAATAAAATTGGAATTTATCCGTATTACGGTGCTATTGTTGCTACCATGATAGGTTATATAATAACAATTAGCATTATTGTAACGAACCTTAAAAAAGATGAGGGTATTTCATATAATTTGAAAAATATATTAAAAAACATATTATTAACATTAATTATATTAATACCTATTAATTTAATTGTTAGATACTTTGTATTTAGCTTTATAACTTCTAGATTATTAACTATATTAGCCATTACTATAACTGGTTTAGTATCGCTTGTTATATATTATTTAATAAATAAAGATTTATTAATTGAAATGTTCGGTGAAAAATTTATTAAAAGAGCATTATTCTTTAAAAAATAATTTAACAATTATAAACATATTTGCTATACTTATTTATAGAGTAGGAGTTTTAATATGAATCCAATAACAATCATTTTATTATCAACAATATTAATAAGTGTACTTATTATTATTTATGTATTAACGTACAATAAACTTCACTATTATAAAGTAAGAATAGAAGTAGCAGAAAATATAGTAGATGAAAGTCTAAGGGCAAAATATGATTTATTGTGTGACTTAAATACTGATATAAAAAAAGTTGTTAAAGATAAAGATTATTTAAAAGAATACATAGAATATAAAAACCAAAGATTAACTAATTATGAGACGGATAGAAAGTTAGTCGAGGGTTTTAATTTAATAAATGAACTTAAAAATGATCATAAAAAATTAGATACTAAAAAATTTACAAATAAGTTAAATAAAGTTAAAAAAATAAACGAAGAATTAGAATCGGGTAAAAACTTTTTTAATAAAAACACGACTAAAATGAATATGCTTATAAGAAAGTTTCCAACTAATATAGTCGCAAGAAGGCACAAATTTAGAATTAAACCTTATTTTGACAATAAAAATACACAGGACGCTGTGTATGATGACTTTAAATTATAACTTCCAATTGATTTCTTGTATATTATTTTGTTTTAAATAAACATTTGTTTTAGAAAAGGGCTTACTACCAAAAAAACCTCTATATGCCGATAACGGAGATGGGTGCGGAGCAATTAAAACTAAATGTTTTTTATTTGTAATAATTTCTTTTTTCAACTCAGCTTTTTTACCCCACAAAATAAAGACAACATTTTCTTTATTATCATTTATTGTTTTTAATACATTATCAGTTACATATTCCCAATTTAAATGATAATGACTTTCGGGTTTATCTTTTTCAACTGTTAATACAGAGTTAATTAGTAAGACTCCTTCTTTAGCCCATTTAGTTAAATTTCCACTTTTAGGAATTGAAATGCCCAAATCTTCATTTAATTCCTTAAATATGTTTAACAGTGATGGTGGAAATTTTATTCCATCTTGTACTGAGAAAGCTAAACCATGTGCTTGGTTAATCCCATGATATGGATCTTGACCCACAATAACAACTTTAACATCTTTAAAAGAAGTTAATTTAAAAGCATTAAATAAATCATTTTGTTTTGGAAATATTTCTTTTTCTTTATAAAGTTTCTTTAATTTTGCATAAATGTTTTTGTATATATTACTATCAAATACTTCTTCTAATAACTTATCCCAATCATTACCTATCATAATTACTCCAAAATAACATTAGTAATATCATCTTGTTTAGAACAAACAATTTTATCAAAAATTATATCGTTATTTAATAAATGATCCTTTACTGTACTTAAAGCTTTATCCGGTGTGTTATTTTTTTCACTTAAGTGAAGTAATATTACTTCTTTAGTTTTATTTGTTATAAATTTAGATAAATAAAACCCAGCTTGAGTATTTGATAAATGCCCCTCATCACTTAACACTCTTTGTTGTAACCACTCAGGATATGGTCCATTTATTAACATTTCTTCATCATGATTACTTTCAATTAAGTAAACATCTGCGTCTTTTAATAATTTAAAATACTTAGAGTGTATATATCCAGTATCGGTTATGTACACTACTTTTTTATTATTATATTCAATTATAAAATTTTTAGAATCAGGTTTATCATGACTTGAACTAATTGGAGTTATTATAATATCATCAAATATTATCTCTTTTTCAAGTTCTTCTATATTGTCATAATTATTTAAATAGTCTAATTCATTTAACATCGTATCGGTTATATATACCTTAGCATTTGATTTTTTTATTATTTTATCTAAAGCCGATACGTGATCAGTATGAGTGTGGGTTATAAACACATGAGTTATTTCATTTAATTTAACCCCAAGTTGTTTTAAACTCTTTGAAATATATCGCTCACTATAACCGACATCAACTAATATTTTACTGTTATTTATTTCTAAGTATGTAGCGTTTCCTTTTGAACCACTACAAAGTACTGATATTTTTATCATTTGTAAATAGTTTTAAATGGGTCCATGTGTTTTGCTCCTGCTGCTATATAAGGTTCTCCCTCTGAAACACCAAAGTGTAAGTGAGTTCCGGTTGATCTTCCTGTATTACCCATTGTTCCTATTTTTTGTCCTTTTTTAACCATCGCTCCAGGGTTTACTAAAACTTTTGATAAGTGTAAGTATGAAGTATAAATATTGTTTCCATGATTAATAACCACATATGATCCAAGTGCCCACATTCCTGTTGAACACCCTTTACATACATACGCGGCTTGAGTTACCATTCCATCCGCTACGGCATAAATCGGTGATCCATGACCTGTACCAGATATATCAACACCATTGTGCATTTGTCCACCCCATCTATAACCAAATGGGCTTGTAATAATATAAGGTACGTTTGTTGGCCAACCCCAGTCAAGGCCTGTATCTACATATTTACCAGAAATATAAGCCGCTCTAGAACCTTTTGTTACTATTTGATCTACGGGTTCTCTTATTACTTCTTTGGATAGTAAAATAACTTCTTGTGAAGGTTCGCCATTAATAATTTTGACTGATTGAGCAGTTCTGGTAATACCAGAAATTCCAACTTGAGTTATTTCCTGATATGTCGGATATTTACTTGAGTCTAGTTTCGTTGTAGTCATAAACTTATTTTCAATATCTTCTATTCTTTTAAGCGCTACGATAAATGTTAATACAGGATTTAATAAAGTCACATTTACTTCTGTATCAACAGTTAACATACTTGTAGCATCCTTATATTCGGGATTAGCTATCAAAAACTCTTGAGTATTTATAATATACTCCTCAGAAATAGATTCGATAGTATCTCCTCTTTTAACTTTATAGTGTGTTATTTCAGCATTTTCTCCAAACATTAAATACTGGGCTAAATCTTCTTCAGTTGTATATATTTTTTCATGAACATCTAAATAAGATTCTTTAATAGTGATATCTTCTTCAAAATAAGTAGCCTCAATTATTTCACCGGTATCTTCTATTTCTTTTTGTTCATTATTTAAATAAAGTTCTAATTGTTCCTCATCTACAAATGACGACACCATTAATCTTGTTGCGTTTTCAAAATCAGATTTTTTAAGTACATTAATAGTAGTTTCAGTTTCTTCATTTTTTATTAATACTTTATATCCCTTAACTGTGAAAGCGTCTTCTTCTTCTATTTTCTTGTATATCTCATTTACTTCTGTAAATTCATCATTAAAACTACTAGTCTTAATTATATTTAAGCTAGCAGGGGGATATACATTTTTAACATCGTATTTTTTCTTAATTTCTTTTTGTTCTTCGTTTATTAAAGTTAATAATTCATTTTTGTTCTGTATTGTTCCTAATTCTTCACCCTTTAAATAAACTTTATATACAACATTGGCGTTGTTTAAAACTTTTGAGTATGATTTTTCTATTAAAAATACAGCTAAAATTATTCCCGTTAATAAAAACGTTATAAAATAATTTTTAAATTTCACTATACATCTTCCTTCTTAGTTCTTAATATATTTTTAAATGAACCTGTTTCTAATTCAAACAATAATTCAAATGTTCCAACTCTACCTTTTCTATGCTTAGCAATAGTTATATCAGCTGGGACAATTTTTTGATTGATATCTTTTTTCTCGTAATAATCTCTTCTATTTATAAACACGACTAAGTCCGCGTCTTGTTCTAAAGAACCTGACTCTCTTAGATCGGCTAGCAATGGTATATTACTTTCTCTTCTTTCGGCACTTCTTGATAATTGAGATAATGCCAAAACAGGCACTCTTAATTCTAAGGCCATTGTTTTTAAACTTCTTGATATTTCTGAGACCTCTACCTGTCTAGATTCTGCACGTCTTCCACCACTAGATATTAATTGTAAGTAGTCAACTACTACTAAGCCTAGTCCTTTTTCTGTACTTGCTAGTCTTCTACATTTAGCTCTTATCTCTGCAGCTGTTATACCTGCATTATCTTCTAAATATATATTTGTTTCACTTAATTGGCTTATTGCCTCATTATATCTTTTCCAGTCACTATCTAACATACGACCTGTTTGTAGTTTATTAGAATCAATTTGACCGATTGATGATATCATTCTATTTGCTAACATTTCTGCGGTCATCTCCATGTTAAATATAGCTACAGCTTTATCTGTTGTTGATGCAGCATATGTTGCCATATTTAAAGCTAGAGCTGTTTTACCCATACCAGGTCTAGCAGCTAATATAATCATTTCACCTTCTTGCAACCCGGTTGTAATTTTATCAAATTCATGAAAACCGGTTTCAAGACCAGTAACGCTCTTTTTATGCTTTGCTAATTCTTCCAATCTTTCTTGAGCTCTTCTTAAAACCTCATTTATTTGTAAAAATTCACCTGTACTTCTGGCTCTAACTACATTTAATATGTTTTGTTCTGATTTATCTAACAATTCATTAATATTTTCTTCATCATAAGAATTAGTTACTATTTCATTAGCTGTTTTTATTAAGTTTCTTCTTATAGCATTTTCTTTAACAATGTTTATATAATAATCTAAGTTTGCAGTTGTTACTACAGAATTTATTACCTCAGTTAAATAATTTAAGTTGATAATTTTCGTTTTTTTGCCTTTTTCAATAGCGTCTCTAACAGTAGTGGCATCTATAGCGGTCTTACTATTATGTAATTCTTCTATTATATTGAATAATACTTGGTTTCTTTCATCAAAAAACATATCTGAATATAATTCTTCACATATTTTCTCTACATCATAATTGTTTAAAAATGCTATACCTAGTACGCTCATTTCTGCTTCTAGGTTAGCAGGCATCTGTCTCATTAAGCCTCCTGATTTGTTAAAATTATATTTATATTAAATTCTACTTTTTTATGTAATTTTATTTTAACTATGTAAGTACCTAATTTATCTAAATTAACGTCTGTAAATACATTTTTTTTATCAATTTCGTATCCCATTTCTACTAATTTATCACTTATTTGTTTAGTAGAAACTGATCCAAATATTTTATCTTTATCTCCAGTTTTCACTTTAAAAACTATTGTTTGATTTTTCAATTTGTCTTTTACTTTATTTAAAGACTCCACTAATTTTTCTTCTGCTGCTTCTCTTTTTGCAACTTCTTTATCCAATATTGCTTTACTACTTTTAGTATATTGAACAGCTAATTTGTTTTTTATTAAAAAATTATTAGCATAACCATCAGCTACATCTATAATGTCATCTTTTTTTCCTTTTCCTCTTACATCTTGGAGTAAAATAACTTTCATTTTGCCTCCTTCTTTGTTTTTATATTATACCATATTTCAATGCTTTACTAAAATTAAAAAATTGCTATTAAGCAATTTATTTAACAAATGGTATTAACGCCATGAATCTAGCTCTTTTAACTTCTCTAGCTACGATTCTTTGATGTTTAGCACATGTTCCGGTTGATCTTCTTGGTGATATTTTACCTTTATCATTAATATACTTAGTAATGATTGGAACTTCTTTATAATCTAATGTTTTACCAGCACAAAGCTGACAAACTCTTCTTCTTCTTTTATAATATTCTGACATCTTTCCTCCTTAAAATGGTAAATCTTGATCACTTAATGTAATTTCTTCGCCTAAATCACTATAAGGATCTTTTTCTTCAGGTGTTACAGTTTCTTCTTCTTTAAATGGAATTTCAAAATTAGAATCTCCTGCATCCTGTCTTTTTGATCCAACAAATTCGAAATTATCTATAATAACATCTGTTGTATATCTTTTGATGCCTTCTTTATCTTCATAACTACCATTTTTAATTCTTCCTGTAGCTGTTATATAATCGCCTTTTTTACTGTATTTATTAATAGCTGATGCTTGATTACCAAATGCAACACAGTTAATAAATTCAACTTCTCTTTCGTTTTTAACTTTATCGAAAACATGACTTTGAACCGCTAATGAAAATCTTGATATTTCTAGGCCTGCTGCAGACATTCTACTTTCTGGATCTCTTGTAAACCTTCCCCCTAATATAACTCTATTCATTTTTATTCTCCTTCTTTGTTTATGATTAAATGTCTTAAAACATTTTCATTTATTAATGTTCTTCTATCAAATTCTTTGATTACTTCAGGGGTTGCTTCAACATACATTAAAAAATAAGCTCCGCTTAATTCTTTTTTAATAGGATATGCTAAAGTCTTTTTACCCAAATCTTGAAAATCAATAATTTTAGATTTTCCATCAATAAGTTTTTTTGTATCCTCAACTACTTTTTTTAATACTTCATCTTCTAAAGTTGATTTTACAATAAACATAATCTCATATTTATTCATATGACACCTCCTTATGGTCTTTTGGCTTTCTTTTAAAAGCAAGGAGTAATTTGTTACTCGCTAGTATTTTAACATAGAAGCACTTCATTTACAATTTATTAATCCATATTTAATTGGTCTAATGCACTTGG
>CAZJTX010000012.1:23930-26205 GCA_964549115.1 uncultured Muribaculaceae bacterium
TGCATAATCTAAATAATAATGTCTACAACTTCTAATTGATCCAACTCTTTCTGTATCTTTATCTTTGAATAATGCTAAATATCTAGTAATACCACCCTCGACCATTAATTCATATAAAATATATGCATCTTGCAATCCTGAATGTAGCGGTCTTGCTTTAGCTAAGTTATTAATCATGATTGCAAAAGGTCTTGTTTTAGACTTTTCATCTACTACTTGTAGTTTTGGTTTTTCTGTTGGAATTAAAGGTTTTATTTTTTCAATAATCTCACTATCTGGTTTTAAGTATAAAAACGTTCCTACTCCTGCACCGGCAACTACTATTATTCCCAATATTATAAATAATTTCTTTTTCATATATTCTTTTTCATCTCTCTTTCGATATCTCTTTCTTTAATTGCTTGCTTTTTATCATACAACTTTTTACCTTTAGCAAGTCCTATTAATATTTTAGCATGTTTATTCTTAATATATAACTTTAAAGGTATGATTGAATAACCTTCTCTTTCTACGCCTTCTTTTAACTTATATATTTCTTTTTTATGTAATAATAATTTTCTTTCTCTAGTCTCGTCGTGGTTAAATATATTTCCTTCATTATATTTGGCTATATACATATTAATAATAAAAGCTTCATTGTTTTTTATTCTTACATAAGAATCTTTTAAATCAACACTTCCTTTTCTGATTGATTTAATCTCCGTACCTTTTAAAACAATACCCGCTTCGTATTCTTTTTCTATGAAATAATTAAAATATGCTTTTCTATTTTTAACTTCCATTTTATTTTACAACCTCAAAATCTATTGTACCATTTTCTTTATTTGTTTGTACTACTATTATTTTGATTTTATCACCTAAAGTATGTGTTTTATTATCTGATGATAACATTTTATATTCTGGTATATATTTAAAATATCCTCTTAATGATGAGATGTGTACTAAACCCTCAACTAAGTTATCAAGAGTTACAAAAAAACCAAACTCCATAACCGCTGATATTCTTCCTTCAAACGTTTCTCCTATACGATCTTCCATATACTCAGCCATTTTCAAATCCAGTACTGCTCTTTCTGCTTCTATTGTTTCTTTTTCTTTCTCGCTTACCCATTTAGATATATCATCTAAATATGATGTTGTTAAAACATCTTTATAATTACTATTAAAAAGTTCTTGTTTTAATATATGGTGTATTATTAAGTCTGAAAATCTTCTTATAGGCGCAGTAAAATGTGTATAACAATTACTTCCCAATCCATAGTGACCAATATTATTAATATCGTATCTAGCTTTGTCCATACTTCTTAATAATAAATCATTTAAAATTTCTCTTTCATCAAACTTTTTAACTTTTTTTAATATATCTTGAATAGTCCTTCTATCAACATTGTGAACTCCTATCTTTAAACCTCTCATATTTAAATATGTTATTGTTTCTTCTAATTTTTCTGTATTAGGTAAGTCATGAACTCTATATATAGAAGTTGTTTTTAAACTGCTTAAAAATTTAGCTACCACTTCATTAGTAATAATCATAAAATCTTCAATAATATTCTCAGCATCTCTTTGAATTCTTTTATATATTTCTATACATTTACCATTTTCATCTTGTTTAATACCTGCTTCAGGTATATCAAAATCTAAATATCCATTATGATATTTTTCTTTTCTTAATAAATGAGCTAAATCATTCATTTTTAATAAAATATCTTTATATTCTTCATAACCAGATACAAATTCTCCATTTAATATTTTATTAACATTATTATATGTCATTTGTTTTTTAGATTTAATAACTGTTTCTAGTATTTTAAAATCTTTTACTTTTCCGTCTTTGTTAATAGTTGTTATTACACTCATAGCAAGTCTATCTTCATTTTCATTTAATGAACATATACCATTAGACAATTCATGTGGAATCATCGGTATAACAGTATCGGCTAAGTAATTAGAGTTGGCTCTTTCTTCAGCATCTTTAAATAATGATGTTCCGGGTTTTACATAATGAGCCACATCCGCTATATGTACTCCTAAAACATAATTATTATCGACAATTTCCAAACTTATCGCATCGTCTATATCCTTAGTGTCATCCCCATCTAAAGTAAATATAGTCTTTTTTCTTAAATCTTCTCTTTTTTCTATATCAGAATCTTTGATACCTTCTATTGCGTCTATTTCTTTAAAACTTTTTTCATTAAATTCTTCTCTTATGCCGTGCTTATATGCAATAGTTAATATATCTATATTAGGATCATCCTCATGACCAATTACT
>CAZJTX010000013.1:0-24659 GCA_964549115.1 uncultured Muribaculaceae bacterium
TAAACCAGATGTTTCTGGTTTTGATATAACAAATTATGAGGGAGTAATAAAAATAGCCGAAGAGTACTCCATATCAACAACATCTACCACCACTGGAACAGAGCAAGATTGGGAAGCGACAGTTACAATAAGAAACCTAGAAGCTAATCAAAATCAATTAGCGGGAAATCAATTAAGTGCTCAATTTGTGTTATCCAGTGACGAAATTGAACATTTTTGGTTTAGAGATTTGATATTGGCTAATAATTTGGGTAAAACTCACATAGAACAAAAATCCCACGCATTTAATATTGTATCAACAACAAACGACGGTATGTATGCAATGGAAGATGACTATGGAACAAGTTATTATTTTAGAGGGGCAATAGATAATAACTGGGTCAAGTTTGCTGATTATTATTGGAGAATAGTTCGTATAAATGGAAATGGTTCGGTAAAATTAATATATACAGGAACAACAGCTCCAACAGAGGAAGAAAAGATAGTAATGACGGTACTGAAACCCAAATAGGCCAAATTGGGTTTAATCCATTAAGTAACAAAGGTGAATATGTAGGTTATATGTATGTAATAGGTGAGCATAGAGGACACGAAACAAGTAGCACAATAAAAACATTTATAGATAACTGGTATGTAACTAACTTACTAAATTATAAAGAATATTTAAGTGACTTTGTAGTGTGTAGCGATAGAGGTTTTTCGTCTGATGACTGGGTACCAATAGGTTTACCCAATGCGGAAAAGTACTCAGACGTATACTATAGACTAAGAACAACAAATAAACCACAACTAATATGTTCAGCCAAGGAAGATGCCTATACAGTGTCAGATACAGAAGTGGGAAATGGTGAATTAACATATCCAATAGGTCTTTTAACTGCAGATGAAGCTCATTTAGTAGGAGGTTATAATTTTGGTAATGACTCTTATTACTTATATACAAATCAAAAATATTATTTGGCCTCACCACTTTATGTTAACACTCTCAGTACTTATGTATTCGCCGTGAATGGTTTAGGCCGTGTGGAAAGCAGCAATACGACTTATTTACAGGACGTACGACCAGTTATATCTCTTTCTCCAATGGTATCTGTATCAGGAACAGGGCACTGGGACGACCCATATATAGTACATACTGATTAAAAGTGATTGATTTTATAAAATCATATGTTATAATGTATATAGAAAAACACAGAGGTGTTTTTTTATATGGAGGTTTTTATGAAAAATAAAAAATCTAAAAAAGAATCATTTGCATCAGGTGTTAAAAAAGAACTTAAATTAGTTAAATGGCCTACTTTAAAAGAAGTAGCAAAGTATTCTCTTGCTACAGTTATATTTTCTTTATTCTTAGCAGGATTCTTCTTATTAGTAGACTTTGTAATGTCATTAATAAAGGGGGCATTCTAATATGGAAACAGAAAAATTATGGTATGTAGTTAATACATATTCAGGACACGAAACTAAAGTTAAAGAAAAATTAGATATGCGTACTGAATCTATGGGTATGCAAGATTTTATCTTTAGAACAATTGTGCCCGAGTCAACTGTTATAGAAATAAAAGACGGAGTTAAAAAAGAGAAACTTAAAAAAATGTTTCCGGGTTATGTATTAGTAGAAATGATTATGTCAGATGAAGCTTGGTATGTAGTTAGAAATACCCCTGGTGTAACAGGATTTATTGGATCAAGTGGTAAAGGTGCTAAACCTACACCATTAATGCCAGATGAAATAGATAGAATATTATCTAATATGGGTATGATGAGAACTGATGCTGAAAAAGAACTAGAAATAGGAGATAAAGTAAGTATTATTAATGGTCCATTTAGTGGCATGATGGGTAAAGTTGAAGCAATTGACTTGGAAAATGCAAGATTAAATATAGTAATAGATTTATTTGGTCAAGAAACAACAGTTGATGTTGAAGTATTCCAAGTAAGTAAGGTATAAAAAAAAGAAGTGTTAAACTTCTTTTTTTATGTATATAAATTGTTCTAACCATGATTTAAAATCATTAACGGATGTATAATATTTAGTATCTTCATCTTCATTGGCGTCTAAATATGCAACAACTTTACCATCTTTATAAATACTTATAGATGGATAATATTTAATACATGTTTCTAATTCAGTCTCTTCTATTTCAGAAAATTGAATTTTTAAGAAACTTAAATCATATTTTTTCACAAAATCATATAATATAATATTAAATTTATCTGATGCAAAACACATTGGTTGATATATAAATAATAAAAAACTTTCTTTATTATTTTCTTTTTTTATTAAATCCTCTTTTGTAATTTCTACAATTCTATTACTATTATAGTATTTATCGTCTACATGAAATAATTCGTGAGTATTAGTATCTTTATTTATTAAGAATACTGCTAATACTGTTATTACTATAACTATTGGTATGATTAATAATAAAAGATGTTTATTCTTCAATTTATACCTCATTAAAGTAATCGAAATTTATATCATGTAATGTAATTTTCCAAAAATCGTAATGATCTTTACCATCAATTGTTCTTTTTACTTGTACATTGTGATCACCTTTATATGACCAATGAGCTCCTACAACATAAATTGTGTCAGCATCCCATCCTAGTTTAACTAACATGTTTTTCATCATACCTGAGTAGCCGCCGCCACCACATAGTAAGAAAATATATTTGTCTTTTGGAAAATAAAATTCTAAATATTCCATTGATTCTTTGTAATTAGCAGTATATGTATCTTCTTCCTCATCATAAGTAAATAAAGTTTTACCAGAATAAGTTTCTCCAACTTCCTCTGGAAGACCTGTAACATTTACTACTTTAGGAAAAGGTATAGCTTCAAATCCTTCTATAGTTCCAGATAAGTATGAATCTCCACCAATTTTAGAATAATCAGCTTCGTCTACTAAGTCTCTCATATCTCTATAGACAGAATCTTCTCTAAATAAATATTTATCAATAGTTTCTTCATTGATATTTTTATCTATTCCTAGTTCTCCCCTAAATCCGCTCGCCACCTCTGGTTTGGGTAATTTGGGTAATTTTTTAGTACAACCTACTACCAATAACAAAGCAACAAATAACAATCCTATTTTTTTCATAAAATTTCCTCCTAATTAAATTATAAATTATATTCATAATTTATCAATAAACTATTGGTTGAATTAACTAAACTGTTGGTTGAGTTAATTATTCAGTTATTTTTAGAGATTCAATCATATCTATTTCTTTTAAAGTTTTATGTATTATAAATTGTACTATTAGTGCAAAAACTAATGTTATTGCCGCGGATAATATAAAACTCATAGGTTTAATTGTTTTTAAAAACATTATATTATCTGTCTCAGCCGTAGTCATAATATATTTGTGTAAAACATTACCAAGTAATAAGCCACCTAATATTCCTAATACGGTTAAAAAGAAAGTTTCTCTAAAAACATATATAGAAATTTCTCTATTATAAAAACCTAATACTTTAAATGTAGCTATTTCTCTTTTTCTTTCACTTATATTTATTATTGTTAAATTATATAACACTATAAATGCTAAGAATGCTGCAAAAACTACGATCATTACGATAATTTGATTTAAACCGTGTATAAAGCTATTAAATGTTTTAACTACATCTTTAATGTAATTAGCGGTTAAAATATCATGTTTATTTAAATCTATATTGTTGCTTAATTCGCCGTTTGCTATAACTATGTTATATTTTGCATTTTCCCCAAATACACTTTTGTAATAATCTTCACTTATATATATATAATGAGATACATAATTAGTAACAATATCTTCTACATACATATAAAATAGTTCATTATCGCTATTTCTAATGCTAAATAAATCACCTTTTTGGATATTTAGCCAATCGGCGAATTGTTTGGTAACGACGGCGCCTTTATTAGGTATACTTATTTTTTTATTACTTATAACACTTGTAAGAGTTACGTAATTATTAAAGTTATTTATATTTTTAGGAACTGTTAAGTATACTTCTTCAGTTTTGTCTTTAAAATGAAATTTAAATGCATTTTGTTTTATTAACTCTGGATTAACAATTTCATTATCTTTAAAAAACTTAGTTAGTTTAGGATTCAGTGTATAATCTTCATCTTTTAATATATACATAGCATCATACTTAATAATGTTTTCATATTGTAATTTAGATATTGTGTTAATACTGTCATTAATACCCATTCCCGCAATTAGTAATGCCATACATCCGGCTACTCCAATTGTTGTCATTATTATTCTTTTTTTGTATCTAAATAAGTTTCTGGCAGTAGTCTGATTTAAAAAGCTTAATTTACTCCAAAACCACGTTAATCTTTCTAAAAAGATTTTTTTACCAACTTTAGGTGATTTAGGTCTAAGTAATGAAGCTGGAGCGTGTTTTAATTCTTTTAAACTAGATACTATAGTTACTAACACCATTAAAGTGATTGTTAAAGTAATAACAAGTGAAAACGGTAGGGGACTTACTATAGTTATTAATCTAGGAACATAATACCTAGCTAAGAATACAGAATATATTATTTTAGGTATTAAAACATAACCAATAGTTAGGCCAATTAATAAACCAATTAAACCTGCAGTTAAAACATAAAATAAGTAACTAAATATAATATGAGTTTTACTATATCCATTTGATAGTAATATACCCATCTCAGTTCTTTCTTCTTCGACTAATCTAGATAATGTATTAGATACCATTAAAGTAACGACTAAGATGAAAAAAATGGGTAAAACCTTAGCAATAGAGTCAACTTTGACAATGTCGTCTTTATAAGAACTGTATCCACTATTATCAGTACGATCTAATAAATACCATTTCGGTTTTTCTAGAGTTTCTAATTTTTCTTTTTCTTCCTCAATTTTATTAAGAGCTTCTAATTCTTCTTCTTTAGTTTTATTAAGGCCGTCCTCGTATTCAATTATGCCTTCATATATTTTTAATTTTTCTTCATCAAACTTTTCTTTGACATTAATTTTTTGTTTTTCTATTTCAGTTAATCCTTCATTTATTAAGTTCAAGTTTACACTCAAAGTTTCCAACTCGCTTATGTTTTTTTCGATTAACTTAATGTTTTCATTTATTATTGAGTATTCTGGATTGCTTTTATCAAGTGTTGATAAATATTCTTTTAAATTATTAACTTCTTTATTTAAATTAGAAATATAAGGTTCTAATTCTGATTCTTTAATATTAAGAAGCTCTAAAGTTGTTAATATTTGTTCTTTATTTTCAATTAATTTATTTTCCTCGCTTTTAATTTTGTTAAAAGCTTTTGTTTCTTCTTCACTTATTTTTTTACTGCCATCATCTAATTCTTTTTTAGCTTTATCCAATGTTTTAAAAGCATCATTTATTTCAATTTCTAATTTAATTTCCGCATCTTTTATTTTAGTAGAGGCTTCTTTTAAAATTTCTTCATATCTAATTGTTTCCCTAATTGGTTTTAATTTTTCTAGTTCTATTTTACTGTTTTCTAATTCATATTCATATTCTTCATAATATGAGCTTAACTCTTTAGTGTTTTCTGCTTCTAAATAAATTTCTGTATAATAATCCATATCAAAGTTTTCTTTATTTAAAAATACAAAAGAAGTTAACTTTCCGTTTCCTATATTAGATATACCTTTGTCTTCTCTTATATAAAGAGGGGAAGTAATTAATCCAACAACTTTACATTTACTAGTTTTAATATATTCATTGTTATACTTTACTTGATCTCCAATTTTAAAATAATCAAAATCACCCACACATTCAGTTTGGTCTTTTGGCATTCGACCTTTAGTTAATACAACGTTGTTCATTTCCTTTTCCAAGGCATGGATTCTGATTGAATCTCCCTTATGTAATATATCAACTGAGTACGATGGTACAACTTTTTTAATATAGTCTAATTCTTTTAGGGCTTGAACGTCACCTTTGGTTAGCCCATATGTAGAAATTATTTTATAATCCATTAAGTTATTGTCATCATAATATTTATCCGTTGTGTAAAGCATACCCGCAGTAGATTCATATAATCCCATAAAAACACTAACACCTAAAGCAATTATTAAAATTATTGATATATATCTACCAACATTTTTATAAGTTTTTTTAATAGAGTTTTTAAGAAGGTATCTCATTACCAATTAATCTCCTTAACGTCTAGTGGTTTTTTATTAATTTTAACTTCTTCGACTAAACCATTTTTCATCATTACGACTTTATCTGCTATTTTAGCAATTGTACTATTATGAGTTACTATTATTACTGTCATATTATATTTTTTACTAGTGTTTTTTAATGTTTCTAATACTTTTTGACCGGTTACAGAATCAAGAGCTCCGGTTGGCTCATCACATAGTAATAACTTTGGCTTTTTAGCAAGAGCTCTAGCTATAGCTACTCTTTGTTGTTCTCCGCCTGATAATTGAGAAGGGAAGTTATTAACGCGTCTTTTTAATCCGACACTTTCTAACACTTCTAATGCTGGAATATAATCTGTTAACAATTGGTTGGATAATTCAATATTTTCTCTTGCGGTTAAATTTTGTACTAAGTTATAGAACTGAAAAACAAACCCAATATCGTTTCTTCGATATTTAGTTAATTCTTTTATGTTATATTTAGTAATTTCATTATTATCTACAATGATAGAACCGGAATCCGCAGTATCCATACCACCTAATATATTTAGTATAGTGGTTTTACCTGCTCCGGAAGGACCTAGTATTACTACAAATTCGCCTTTATTTATTTCAAAGGAAGTTTTTTCCAAAGCGGGAATTATTATATCTCCCATTAAATAAGTCTTTTTAACGTTTTTTAATTTAATATACATATTATCACCATTATCTGGTTATATTGTATCAAAATAATAAGCGATTATCTATAAAGTGTAAACTAAATAAGCAAAGTATTTACTTTTTGTTTTTATATTGGTAGAATTACACATATATGAAAAGATTTAATAATAGAGTAAGAAATCTTTCACTAACTTTAATAGGACTGTTAATAATAGCGCTGTCAATCGCTTATGCATATATGGCCCCTCTAATAGGAGAGAGTGCCAAAACAAAAGTGGATATTATTAGTAGTACATTAGATAAACTTACTTTTGAACAAGGAGATCCAATTGGCTTAACTATTAATTTAGAGACTTTAGGAGAAGGTCAAGGTAATGAGTCGGGATCTACCACATCGTCAGTTAAATTAGTAGCGAATAACAATTCGAATGAAGCTACTAAATATTATGATGTTACTTTTGATATAGAACATAACGAATTCTTTTACACAACTCAAAATAATACACCAGAAATAATACTTACAATTAAAGATCAAAATAATAATAATGTTACTTCAATATCTGGTGTAACTTATGTTAATCAAGGAGGAGTGTTGGGTTTTGACATAACTGAATACGAAGGCGAGATAACTGTAAAGAGCAAACGAGAAATAACAACGACGTCATCAACAACAGGCATAACTCATACTTGGACAGCGATAATAACTTTTATACACTTAGACTCGGATCAAAGTGACATAGAAGGCAAAACAATGAGTGCCAATTTGATAATAAAAGAGCCAGCTCCCACTTTTGCTGAAACGATTTTAGTTAATAATGGCGGAAAAGAATACATAGAAACAAAATCTCACCCATTTAATGAAATGGCTGACACTAACGAAGGCATGTACGCAATGGAAGACGATTACGGAACAAGTTATTATTTTAGAGGAGCCGTTGATAACAATTGGGTTAAATTTGCAAATTATTATTGGCGGATAGTTCGCATAAACGGTGACGGTTCGGTTAAACTAATATATACTGGAGCAACTTCCCCGATCGAAGAGCAAAAGGCGGTAATGGAAGGTTGGGGTACCGGAGCAGAAACAAGCGCGTTTAACTCTTCTTTTGACAGTGCTGAATATATAGGCTATATGTATACATTGAATGAACACAGGGGGCACTCTACAAGCAGTACAATAAAAACAAAACTAGACACATGGTATACAAATAACTTGTCCGATTATGAAGAATACCTAAGTGACTTTGTAGTATGTAACGACAGAGGTTTTACGATAGATAACTGGACTCCTATAGGATTGCCAGAAATAGCAAAGTTTTCGGATGCATATAGAAGATTTTCCTCATATAGAGTCCCCCAATTAATATGTCCTCATAAAGAAGATAGGTATACAGTAAATGATGTAACAATAGGAAACGGAAAATTAACCAGTCCAATTGGATTATTAACTGCAGATGAGGCAGTTTTGGCTGGGGGCGATACACTATCTGATAATGATTCCTATTATTTATATACTAATCAAATGTATTGGTTAATATCTCCGTATTTTATCTCTAAAGATTATCCTCTCAATTTTTTTGTACAATCGACCGGCATTGTGACTAATGACATCGTATTTGGTACTCGCGGAGTACGTCCTGTTATTGCGATTTTGCCTTCTGCATCTGTAACTGGCATGGGGCTATGGAATGATCCATATATAGTAGTACCTTGAGTTCTTAAAATATCCCGAAGCCTAACAACACGTTTGGCACTCTCGGTTGACAACTGCTAACGATTGTGTTAATATTTAGTTAGGAGGCGATAATATGAACTTAATACCAAGAACTTTCTTTTTGGATGATGTATTTGATGGACTTTTAACTTCAAGAGAAACACCTTCATTCAAGTGTGATATTTATGAGAAAAATGATAAATATTACATAGAGGCTGATCTTCCTGGATATAAAAAAGAAGATGTTCAAATTGAAACTGATAATGGTTATCTAACTCTTAAAGTATCAAAAGTAAAAGATGTCAAAGATGAGAAAAAGAATTACATCAAAAGAGAAAGATATTCAAGTGAATATCAAAGAAGTTTTTATACCGGTGATATAAATCCGGAAGAAGTAAAAGCAACGTTTAAAAATGGCGTCTTACAAATAGAAATTCCAAAAGAAGAAATCGTGGAAACAAAAAAAGTTATTGAAATTCAATAACTTTTTTTTATTTAACAATCTTTATTCAGTAATAACTCTTTCTTGGTTATTTCTAATAGCAAATAAGAATATAGGGGTTAACATTCCGAATGATAAGACATTAAATATTGTCATTACAACTGCTTTATCACTTAATTTATCAAATAATTTATGAGTAGCTATAAAGAATAATACTATATAGCCTAATCCAGCAAAACCAAAAAATGGTATTTTGCTAGCAAAGGTCATTAAGCCCATTAAAACAGCTAGTGCAATACCAACATTATCATCCATTGCTACTTTTCCTAATAAATATACATTTAATATTGGTACCCATGCAAACCATGAATTATTTAAGTTTTGATTTTTGGCAATTTTTGATAAACCTAATCCATTAAATACGTATAAAATAATAGCAATGATAAAAAAGAATAACACAAAAATAACTAAAAACCCTATTAGTGCTCCCAGAAAACCGCCGACATTAGCTCCAGTTAAAAAATCAAAATCCATGTTTCCGCCTGTTAATGTATCAAATTCCATATTTCCTCCTTTCGTGCTCTATCTAAAAGATTAATTATCTTTTTGATAACTTATTAATTTATTGGCTTTTTTATGCATTTTGCCAATTAAATTTCTTATAACATCAAACAATATATTATATTTTTTATCATAGCTTATTATTTCACTAGTTTGGTTGGTATTTATATTATATTGTTCTCTTGCAACGATTCTTATTTCCCCAATTGCATTTAATGCATCTTCTTTATCTTTATCACTTAGATATTCGCTTTTAACCAAATTATCTTTTATAAAGTTACAATCATCTTCAAATGCAACACCCCAACTCACACTTCCTTTAAATTGTATTTGATAAGCTAATTTTTCAATTAAACGAAGTAATTCTCCTTGTAAGCTATCAGCCTTACCTTCACTAGGTACTAAATTATCCCAAATATATTCACATTCTTCTAAAAATTCCATTTTATCTCCTTTTAGTCCCATCGTTTGATATATTTTCTTTAAAGTTGTTAGGTGTTATTGTCGATGATCTTATACTGTGTTTTTCATCGGTTATATTTAATTTATTAGCTAGATATGTTTTTCTTTCGTTTAAGTGTTTTAATTCATCTTTAATACTTAGACTTTTATCTAACTTTAAGCTTGTTTTTAATCTTTTAATGTTTTGAACAATTAAATTATATTCAAATAAATTTCTATTATAATCTTTATGATTGTCTATATTTAATGAATTGTTTTCTTTTACTAAGTTTATACCTTGTACTTTGTTTTTTGATTTAGTTTTCGATAATTCGTTAAACACATCATTTAACTTAGCATCTTTATTTGTATCTATTACTACATCAGAAAATGCTAAATAAGATTTATTATTATGTAAAACAGACATTGATATTACATTGTTTCTATCATATACCAATATTTCTTTATCTGTCCCCAAAACGTTATATTTTAAAGCTTTTTCAATAGTATAGGCATTATCCAATATTCTTCCATCTGATCTAACCATATTAGCATTAATATTATAAGTAACTCCGTTTGGTTCTATATCTCCGATTAATTCAACACCATCTTTATAATGAATTAAATAAATTTCTGGTATTTTAGTTTCTTTGTAATTTACAAGAGGCATTGTAAATTTTTCTAGTTTTACAATTCCTTCTTTACTTTGAATAATATTTCTAATTTTATCAAAATCTTTTTCATAATATTCATGAAATAATCCCTCTAATTTATTTAGGTCATCTTGTATTTTGATTTTTCTTTTTTTAAAGTCGATATTTCTAATATCTATATCAATAAACTCATGTGGTCTTCTGGAATTAATTATTCTAGATATATAATTGTTATTTTGATTCTTTTTAATAATTAAATTTGTAATAGGGGAGGTTAGTATTTCTCCATCTTCAGTAATGACAAGTTTTTCATCAGCAAAGAAATATTCTGCTACGTCTTTGTTGTGATATTTAGTAAGGCAAGTATAATTATGTTGAATTTCTCTGAATTTTGATCTAATGATATCCTCAATATCATCTAGATTGTTGCTTTTAATATAGTCAAACTCTAATCCTCTTAATGTTTCAATTACATGATCAACGTGTCTAGCTGGAGCGTTATTAATTTTATCGTATATATAACGAAACTCATCATAATTATTTATATTAGCATTTGTTAAAGCATATTTAATTAAATGTTTTTGAGCTGCTACATAATTTTGATTAAACATAGCTTTATTTAATATAAATTCCCCTCTGTTAGTCGAGTGGTGATATTGGTTGGAAAGTTCTAAAAATTTAAGCCAATCATCATTAATAAAAGGAGGTTCTAATTTTCCTTGTAAAAATCTTACAAAAGTAAATTCTTCACCCACAAGATCTAAATATAGTTGGACTAATTTAACTTGTGCTTCATAACCATTAGGAGCCTTACCTAATATTTTGCTTGTTAATATTTCAGTTAATCCCTCATTTAAAAACACTTTAATATCCTCGATTTCACTAACTGCATTTACTTTCATATCATGCATTACTAAAAAATGTATAAATTCATGTATTAAAGTTTTTTCTATTTTGTCTGGCTCATTAGCCATTTTTTTATTAATAGTAATTTCGCTATTATAATAAGAATATACTCCTCTAGCTCTATATATTTTTGGAATATTACCAAGTTTGATTTTTAAATTTCTAAAGCCATCTAAAGAAGATAAATAATTTTGAAATAATTTACCATAATTAACAATGTTGGTATATCCTTTTTTCTCAAAGTAATATTGAATTTTACGCATAGCACTATTAAATATAGGTATTAACTTTTTATCTATATTAATATTGTCTATTGCTTCTTTTGTAACTAAATCTAAAAATGGTCTGTCGCTCATGGTTCTCCTTATTATTACCTATATTTTACCATTATTTTAGTATAATATCATCATAATCTTTCGCTATTACTATATTAGGATGTTTTAACTTCATTAATTCTTTTCTAGTTAAATCATTCATATGACTAACAATATATTTACATTTAGGATATTTTGCATCTAGTTTTAGGATATCATCAATTCCCATATGTCTATGATCCCCAGTTATAGAGGTACAATCACATACTAAATAACTGGAAATTTTTGCCATGTTTTCTATTTCTTCGCTATACCTTGCATCTCCTGTAAAACTAACTACTAAATTATCTTTTTTAAATGTATATCCGAAACTATTTTTTAAAGAACTATGTTGAACTTTAACTCTATTAATTTCATAATCATTAATTTGGATTGTTTCATCATTAATTTTATTTATCTCAACACCATTATATATTTTTTTAACTGTATTAGGAAAAGCTAATTTCACAGAATCTTTAATTTTTTTAAAACCGCTTTTATGTGTATATATATTAATTTTGTTATTACAATTATCTAATTTACTTAATAGTAAAAAAGGTATATCAAAAAAATGATCACCATGATAATGAGTAATTAATAAGTAATTAATATCGCTAGGTAAAATATTTTCTTTTATTAAAGCTTTATTAGTCCCATTAGGAATATCAAATAATATATCATTGTCAATTAAATAGGAAGCACTATTGTAAATGCTTTTCATATCTCCTGATCCAATTATTTTTAATTTCATGATATCACCTAGTATAATCTTACCATATTTTAGCGTTGTAAATAAGATGTATAGTTATTTTAAAGTGTTAAAAACATAATATATATATGGTAGAGTTTAGTTACTCTACTATGAAATTTGTCTTTCTTTCCCATAAGAAAAACCTCTTAGGAGGTTTTTTTGATTTAATGTAACTAATTTATGTTATATTATGGTTAAGGAGAACGCATATGAAGAAAAAAATATTAATTCTTGTATTAATTTTATTAATTACTGGATGTGGTAAAAACGATAGCTTTAAAGGTTCATCTATTAAAAGTACTGGTGAACATCTTGAATTAACAATTGATCTTGATATTAAAAAGGGTAGTGAAGAATCATATTATGTTTACTTTATGCCAAAAGGTACAAGAGAGACTGATGTTGAAAAAGGAACAATGTCTGGTTATGTAGGGCCCTTAGAAATTAAAAGTGATGGGGTGTTACATATTAATATGATGGAAGATTATCTACTTACATCTATATTGGATACAACAGACGATGCTACACTGGAAGTGTTTGTTACAACTAAAGAAGATCATTTAATTAGAAATCCCTTAAATGAAACAATAGAACTAGTGTTTTATCAAAGAAAAGTAGACGAACATCTAACAGATTATTATTTTCCAGTATCTAAACTTACAATACCAATTACGGATGAATATCCCGATGGTGTATTATCCCTACCATTTCCAGATGCTACATTTGTTATAAAGTTATTATTTGAAGATGCAAAAGAAGATGATGGAAGTTATGAAGTGTCCATTCATTGGAATGATCCTAAGAAACCAGATGTATTGGGTATATATAGAACAGGTAAAGTAGCAAGATATTATAATTATTGGGATACCACGTTTTATGAAAAGGATACCTTAGCAAGTAGAACAGGAAAAATAGTTGTAAGAGTTTTTGCTACCAACGAAATTGTAGAGTATGAAGGATATCCTAAAACAATATCGTTTGATAAGGATGGTAAATGTCTCCAAGGAGATATTGTCAAGATAAATATGGATTCTTAAATTATTCAAAATAAAACCTCAAATTAATAGTTTGAGTTTTATTTTTTAATTGGAGCATTGAACTAGTATATTACAAATTAATGCCTCATAAAGTTTCTAACAGTAACTTATATGAATAGTATAACATTTGTAGTGTTAAACGCAAAACGTTTAAAAAGTGCTCACCAATAATATTAAAAAGTGCTCACCAATCCTCTTAAAAAACGCTCATTTTTGTTGTGGGAATATTCGAAATAAGGTATAATATATTTAATGGAGGTTGTTATGAGTTTAAAGAAAGAAGAATACCAAGACAGATTAGTTGATGATAAGATAAAAGAATATTTAAATATTTTTGGGGCTGTAAGTATAGAAGGGCCGAAATGGTGTGGAAAAACATGGTCTTCATTAGTTCAAGCTAAATCTTTTATAAATTTATCTAACGAAGACGAAAGAAATAAAACGCTATTAAATTATGAGTATGCTTTATCTGGCAAAAGTCCTAAACTCATTGATGAATGGAATTTAGTTCCTCAAATTTGGGATAAAGTTAGGAATGAATGCGACAGTACTTCTGATAAAGGCTTATATATTTTAACTTGTTCTACAAAGTTAACAGATGAAAAAACAAAAGAAAATATTAAACATTCAGGTGCTGGCAGAATCGGAAAAATTTATATGAGACCAATGAGTTTATTTGAATCTGGTGAATCTTCTGGAAAAGCATCATTAACAAAAATGTATAATGATACTCAAAAAGATCAAGTTAATGAAAAAATAACAGTAGAAGACTTGGCTAATTATATTATAAGAGGAGGTTGGCCTGCAAATTTAAATGTACCTATTAAGTTGCAAAATATTATTCCTCAAAGTTATGTTGAAGCTATTTTAGATAGCGATATGAACGATGATAAAACAAGAGACAAAGTTAAAATGAATCTTTTATTGAGAAGTCTTGCTAGAAATGAATCGACACTAGTTAGTAATACTACACTTTTAAAAGATATTACTGAACACGAAAGTGTTGATAATATAGGAAGTAGAAACACTATAGAAGATTATTTAAGTGTTCTTGAAAGGTTACATATAATTGAAAATCAACCGGCATATAAAGCAAATTATAGATCTCCGGAAAGAATTGGCAAAACGGCTAAAAAACATTTTACAGACCCATCGCTTGCTTGTGCTTGTTTGAATTTAAATACAAATAAATTATTGGATGATCTTAATACTTTTGGTTTTATGTTTGAAAGTTTGGTTGAAAGAGATTTAGATATTTATATAAGGTATTTAAATGGTAAGTTGTATCATTTTAGAGATAATATTTCTGGTTTAGAAATTGATTCAATATTGGAATTTGAAGATGGAAATTATGCAGCGATTGAAATAAAATTAGGTCCGAGAGAGATAGAATCAGCTAAGAAAAAATTGATTAATTTTTCTGAAAAAATGAATAAAAAACCTAGATTTATGTGTATTATTGTTGGCAATTACGATTTAATTGTTAAAGATAAAGAAACTGGAATATATATAGTGCCAATTACTGCATTAAGACCATAATCTTTAAAAATATAAAAACAATTAATTTTTTTAGTTTTACAAACTGATTACTTAAATTTTGAAGGTTCACTTTCAAAACTTCTGAAAAAACAAAATTTTGAAAGTAGCAAAAAATTTTTAGTTCCTTTTAAAAGTTGTTCTTTCATATAAAAGTCGAACTAAAAATAGTTCGACTAAAATATTACAATGGAGCGGGTGAGGAGAATCGAACTCCCATCTCAACCTTGGCAAGGTCGTATATTAACCATTGTACTACACCCGCTTGTATAAAAATCTTAACAAATAGTTGTAAAATAATCAAGATTAATTGTAAATGAATCGTATTATTGATATAATTATTTAATAAAAAGGAGCTAAGAAAAGTGCATAAATTTAAAGAAATTTATATCAATTCCAAAAAATTAGTTGTTGAATATATAGCATCTAATAGATTATTCATTTCTTATGTTATTTTATCAATATTAGCGACAAGTTTTTCAAGATATTTAACTTTTGGTCATTGTTTTTCATATAGATCATTTTTTATGGATTTAGGTATCATTTTAGCAATAGGTTCTCTTGCTTATTTTATAAAAGCTAAAAATCAATTTAGATATTTATTTATATGGTTATTAATATTTACCGTTACATCATTTATAAATTCAGTATATTATATATTTTACCAATCATTTGCTTCTTTAGGTGAACTTGCTTCACTTGGACAAACTGAAACAGTTATGGATTCAATTTTTGAGAGATTACGATTAAGAGAGTTTTTCTTTTTCTTAAATCCAATTATATTTTATATAATTCATACTAAATTAAAAAAAGGAAGTTACTATCCATTAGTTGGTAAGGTTGAAAAAACAAAAACTATGGTTTTAACAACTTTAGCTACAGGATTAGTATTTGTTTCAATAGTTTTACTTAATTCAAGTAGAGTTGATTATAGTAGATTATCAAAACAATGGAATAGGGTAGCGAACGCTGATAGATTTGGAATAATATTTTATCAAGGTAATGACATTATTCAAACACTAACACCAAGAATTAATAGTTTATTTGGTTATGAAGATGCAGCTAATTTATTTAATGAATATTATAAAGAGCATGATGATCATGTAAAAAATAAATATACTGGTATTTTAAAAAATAAAAATATAATATTTTTACATCTAGAAAGTATTCAAACTTATTTAATGGATTTAACATTTAATGGAGAAGAAGTAACACCAGAGATGAATAAATTAGCTAAAGAAGGAATGTTTTTTAAAAACTTCTATCCACAAGTATCAACTGGTACGTCTAGTGATACAGAATTTACATTACTTTCGGGTTTGATGCCTGCATTAAGTGGAACAGTATTTGTTAGTTATTATGATAGATATTATGAAACAATTCCTAAGATATTAACTAGGGATGATTATTATATATTTAGTATGCATGGTAATAACTCTACTATGTGGAACAGAAATAGAGCTCACCCATCTTTAGGATATCATGACATGTTTTACTCAGAGTCATTTGAGTATACTCCGGAGGATGTAATTAATTTGGGTATTAATGATTCATTATTTTTTAAACAAGGTTTTGAATATATAGAAAACATGGAAAAAGAAGGTAAAAAATATATGGGAACGGTTATAACATTAACTAACCATTCAAAGTTTCCAGATGTTAGTATGTATAAAGATCTAGATACTTCATTTACTTATGAAGATTACGGAGTTGATATAACAGTTGATTACTTAGCTGAAAAATCAATTGGAGCATATATTAAAAGTAGTCATTATGCAGATTACGCTTTAGGTGAGTTCTTTAGTTATGTTAATGATTCTCCATATTTTAATGATACAGTATTTGTTCTATACGGGGATCACGATGCAAAGTTCTCAAGAACAAGTATAAATTATGTTTATAATTATGACCCTAAAACTGGTGAAGTAAGAGAAGAAGACGATCCTGATTATGTTGAATATGATGTATTTGATCATGAGTTAAATAAAAAGACTCCTTTAATTATTTGGACTAAGAATAAAGAACTTAGAAAAACTTTAAAAGGTGAAGTAGATTATTACATGGGGATGATAGATATATCTCCAACTATATTAAATATGATGGGGTATTATAATAAATACGCTTTAGGAAACGATATATTTAATATTAAAAAAGATAATTATGTAATGTTTCCAAATAGTAATTTCTTGACAGATAAAGTATTTTATAATAGTTCAACCGAGGAATATAAAATATTAAAAGAAAATGTAATTTTAGAAAGTGATTATATATCAAATATACTTGAAAAAGTTGAAGAAAAACTTCAAGTATCAAACAGTATAATTGTATATGATTTGATAAAAAAAGAAGTAATTGAAAAAGGTGCAGAATGAAAAAGAAATTTAGAGTTACACTTGGAATAATATTTGTTCTAATTATTTCATTTGGATTGTTATTTTATTTTTCAAAAAAAGATAATAAAGAAGATGTTGTTTATACAGATATTATTGAAAATTATGGTTATACATTAAGTCCTAAAGCAACAGCGTTATATAAAGAACATTTTTATGAATTAAAAGAAATGTTAGAAAGTAATTCATTTAAAAAAGAAGATTATGTTAAAAAAGTAAGTATGTTATTTATAATTGATTTATATACTTTATCAAACAAAGATAATAAATATGATGTAGGGGGAACAGAATTTATTCATCCGGAGTTTGTAGAAAATTATTCACTAAAAGTAAAAGATACAATATATAAATATTTAAATACAGAAAAGAAAAAGGATAGAGTTGAAGTTAAGTCGATTAAAATAACCAACTTTGAAGAAGAGGAAGACAATTATATTATTAATTTATCTTGGAAATATAACAAAGATAAAGAATATGATAATATATCAACAATAAAAATAATTGAGTTAGATAATAAAATGTATATAGTAGAACATGAAGGGGCCTATGAAAGTATTAATTAACAAATTAACTAGGGGTAAAAAAAGATATTTAATTATATATCTTGTTACTCTTTTAGTCTATATAGTTACATTTGCAATATTTATAAAGAATATTGTTAATTTAAGTGGTATAGAATCATTTTTAAGATATTCTTTATTAATATTCTTCTTTTTCTACTTTATAATGTATTTTATAAGTAATCTTTTTATAATTATACAGAAATACACTAAAACATATATCATTGTAACTTTAGTTACGTACATATTTATTATAGGATTTGTATTTAGTTCAGTTGTAATAAGTGGCTTATATAAAAACATATTGCACTTTAGAGATGATAATAAAGTTATGTATACATCTTACTTAATTAATATGGATAATACTGAATTTAATCTAAGTAGTAGAATAGGTATTATCGAAGATGAAGAAGAAATCGAAGGTTTTATATTAGCAAAAAAACTATATGAAAAAGAGAATTTAAGTAATGAGTTAGTTTATTATGAAGATTACTTGGAAATGTTATATGATCTTTATGATGGTGATATAGATGCGATATTTATGCCTAGTAATTATATTGATTTATATAGAGAAGACGAAGGATTCGAAAATATAGAAACTGAGACTAATATAGTGTTTAAATTTAGTGAAAAAAGTGAAGCTAAACAAGCCACTTTATCAACAAAAGACTTTAATGATCCTATGACATTTTTAATACTAGGAGTAGATTCTAAAAAAGATGGCTTAAATGAACAAGCGGGGTTTAATGGTGATGTAATTATGTTAATTACTTTTAACCCTAAAACATTAAATACAACTATGTTAAGTCTTCCAAGAGATATAATGGTTCCAATTGCGTGTAGAGGAAATAAAGTTTCAAGAATTAATTCATCAACTGGAAGCGGTACTAAGTGTGCTGTTGATACAATAGAAGCATTAACTGGTGTTAATATTGATTACTATGTGAAAATCAATTTTAAGGGTGTTGTAGACCTTGTTGATACTTTAGGTGGTATTGAGGTAGATGTAGAAAAACCAAATCACCCAACTGCTAAAAACAAGTATAATGGTAGGATATGTGAGCAAGACTCTAATAGAAGTTTTTCTAATTTGATCTGTTTTGACACAGGGTTGCAAAAACTAGATGGTGAACAAGCTTTAGCATATACTAGAAATAGAAAGTTATATATTAATGATTTATGGCGAAATAAACATCAACAACAAGTTTTATCAGCCATAGCTAATAAAGTAGCGGAACTAAATACTTATTCAGAATTCGAACAAGTTCTTAATACTATTAGTAAAAATATGTCTATTAATATGGAACCAAAAGTTATGTTATCGGGTTACGAAGTTATTAAAAGAATAATAAAAAACAAAGATGAAAAAACAAATATAGATGTAGAAAAATTACAATTAGAAGTGTATGGATTACGCGTTAAAGTTTCAGAAAAGGGCGGAGCTTTATCAGTACTAGGATACTATGATGATTCACTGGATGAAATAATTCACGCGATGAAAGTAAACTTAGAATTAGAAAAACCTAAGATAATAAAAACATTTAGTTTTTCAACCGAAGAAGAATATACTCAGCATTTACCTGGTAAAGGAAAAACATCAAAACAAACGTCAAGAATATTACCTAGCTTTGTTGGCAAAACTCAAACCGATGCTGAAGCTTTTTGTACTAAAGAAAATATAAAATGTACTTTTGAATTAGTAGCAAAAGATAGTCAATATTTTAATGTAAATTATTCAAAAGGTAAAATAGGTAAACAAAGTGTATTTGCTCAAAAATTGTTGGGTACATTCAACGATATAGTATTTTATATAAATGATGAAGTACACACACCAATACCTATTGAACCTACTCCAGAAGAAATAGAAGAACGAGAAGAAGAAAGCACTAATGAAGATTAGTGCTTTTTCTTTTTAGATTTAGTTTGATTTGGTCTTTTAGACTTAGCTTTATTACCAGTGTTTTTTTTCTTTGGAACATTCTTTTTCTTTTTAGTACTACTTTGTGGTTTTTTACTACTCTTTGTAGCGCTTTGTACTTTCTTCTCAACAACTTGTTTCTTTTTAACATCTTTAGTTGTATCTTGAACCTTTTTGTCTACTTTAGTAGTGTTTTGTATCTTCTTATCAACTTTAGTCGAAGCCTGTTTCTTTTTAACATCTTTAGTTGTATCTTGAACCTTTTTGTCTACTTTAGTAGTGCTTTGTAGCTTTTTATCAACTTTAGTCGAAGCTTGTTTCTTTTTGCCACCTTTGGTCGGATCTTGAATCTTTTTGTCGGTTTTTGCAATACTTTGTATTTTCTTGTCATCTTTAATATTTTTTAAAGGTTTATTGTCAACTTTAGTTGTCTTTTGTCGAACTTTGTCGGATTTTGTCGATTTTAGTTGAGCTTTGTCAGTTTTTATTGATTCTTGTCGAATTTTATTTTTATTAGGTTTCGATTGAGCTAATTTTTCAAATTTCGATTTCTTTTGTCGAATTTTGTCGAATTTTGTCTTTTTCCCTAGCAAAGTTAATAATTTTGTGATATAGTTTGAATTACGCGTATAGTTCCTCTCAGAACGAGACGCAGAGCGCTTATCCAAAGCGCTCTTTTTTTGTGCAGATTTTTGTTTGTTGCTTTTGACAGGGATGTTATGTTTTTGTTTATAATTCGAGCTTTTCTTATCAATATAAGAAAGAAACAAATATAACATTGTTAAAAATAATATAACTAAATAGCTAGAAATAAGTGATATTAACACTATATCTATTTTATCAAAGTTGCGATCAAACATAACCTCACCACATTTATTATATTATAGATTTTTATAAATAACTAGTATACTCTTTACATTAAATAGTAAAGACATGTTGTGTAAACAAGAAAAATATTCGTTTTTGCTATATAATATATATAGAAGGTAAGGTATGGATGAAAAGGGTATTTAAGACTTTCATTGTTTTACTAACTATCTTTATGGTTAAACAATCATCTGTTTTGGCTGATGATTATTTTGGCATTGTTGTAACAAGTGATAAAAATACAACAGTTGCTATTAGAAAAGGGCCTGGCACTTCATTTAGTTCATATCCAAATACTAGAACAGGTTCAATGTGGCAGTTAACAAGTAATATAGCTATACCAAACTCAGGTACAGGAACTTGTCCTTCTTGGTATGAAATATATGTAACACCCGTTCAAAAAGGTTATATGTGCTCTACATATATAGATGTTGTAACAGTTAAAGAAGATGGAACAGCACCATCAACTACTTGTGAGACACAACTATCTAATGCTGGTTTCCCATCATCATATTGGGGAGCGTTATGTTATTTAAAAGGAAAATATCCTAATTGGTCATTTATACCAATACCAGTTAGTTATACATGGGAATATTCACTATCACAACAATTAAGAAATGGCCATTCAATGATAAGTACTTCTTATCCGGAATTTCTACACGCAACAAATACGGCATCTGATGGTCCTTACAAGAGTGCGAGTGAAATGGCTTTAAACTTTTATATGGATCCTAGAAGAATGTTATCCCCTAGAAGAATATTTCAATTTAATAGTTTAAGATATGAAAATAGTTTAGAAGATACATATAAAAATTCAATTGACGCAATTTCAAGTGGTGCTGGTTATTATAATTATCACAAAGATGTATTTACTGATTACTTGTTTTTAGCGGGTCAAACATCTCGAGTTAGCCCTATAGGCTTAGCTTCAAGAATAAGGCAAGAATTAGGATCAAGTTCTACTGGTTCAGTTTATGATAGATACTCTGGATTATTTACCGGCAGTAATAATAAGTATTATGGTTATTATAATTTTTATAATTATGGGGTTAATACTGGGTGTAGTCCAGCCAATGGTGGACCAGGCCCAGCAATTTGTGCATTAGATTACGCTGAAAGAAGTGGATGGAATTCAGTTTATGGAGCTTTATTAGGCGGAGCAAACAATATATATACTGGATATGTTGAAAAAGGAAAATATACAAAATATTTTGAAAAATATAATGTTGTTCCTAAAAATGGTGGTATTGCTTTTGCGGGTCAATATATGACAAATATAAAAGCCGCAATGGATGAATCGGCATTAGTATTTGCGGCATTGGTCGATAAAAACTTCTTAGATAAACCATATGCATTTGATATACCGATATACAAAGATATGTATCCTAATTTCGGTGGTGGAACATCTAGTGGCGGTACAGTTACAACAGGTCAAGAAATAAGAAATTTAGTAATAGCTAGTGGCTACAACTATAGTAGTGGAACAATATCAAAAATAAATCCATCATCTAATTTAGCTACTATTAAGACTAATTTAGAAAGACATGTTGGTGCAGGTAACGTAACTGTGTATAACAATAATAATCAAGTAGTAACAAGTGGAATTATTGGTACAGGTTTTAAAGTTAATATTAAGTATGATGGAAAACAAGAAACATTAAGTGTAGTAGTAAAAGGAGACACATCAGGTGATGGTGTGGTAAATGCCCTAGATTTATTACAAGTTCAAAAACATATTTTAGGTACAGATAAATTAAGCGGAGCATTTTTACAATCTGCTGATACATCAGGAGACGGAACAATAAATGCCCTAGATTTACTACAAGTACAAAAACAAATATTGGGAACTTACACAATAAAACAATAGGAGAATAAATGAGAAAAATATTATTAGCAATTAGTTTATTATTTTTACCATTTGTAGTTCACGCTGCTAGCGGAACTATTAAAGTAACTGGACAAACACAAGTAGTCCAGGGTAAAACATATGCTTATAAAGTAACATTAGCTAGTTCAACTAAAATAGGTAGTTGGCAAATGGAATTATCTTATGATAGTGGTTTTTTTGATTTAGTAAGTGCAACTAGTGAAGCAGGTGGTGTAGGTATGGTAAACGTTTCATCATCGGGAGTTACATCTAAAGTTTATACATTTAACTTAAAAGCTAAAAAAACAGGATCAACTACAATCGGAGTAAAAAATTATCAAGCATATGCAATGAGTGATACGTCTAAACTTAGTTTAAGTGTAACAAGTAAAAAAGTTAATATCATTACTCAAGCACAGTTAGAAGCATCATATTCAAAAAACAATAATCTAAAAGATATTAAGGTGGGGGATTACACCCTTAATCCAGCTTTTAACAAAGATACTTTAGAATATAGTGTAATTGTCCCGGAGGGAACAAATACTATTAATATAAGCGCTATAAAAGAAGATTCTAAAGCTAAAGTATCTGGAGATGGTGAAAAAGAATTAACCCCGGGTTTAAATACTTTTAGCATAGTAGTTACGTCTCAAAGTGGATCGTCTAAAACATATACATTAAATGTTGATGTTAAAGATGAATTTCCTATAATTGTTAATATTAATGATAAAGAATATACTGTTATAAAGTTAAAAGAATTATTACCTGAAAAATCTAACTATGATGAAGACGTTATTCAAATTGATGAATTTGATATACCAGTATACATAAATAAAAAAGTTAATATTGTTTTAGTTGGATTAAAAGACGAAGATGGATTAGTCACATTATTTAGATATTCTGATGATGAATATTCTAAGTATGATGAATTAACATCAAGTAATATAACAATAATACCTAAAGAAAAAGAAATAAATGTTAAAGGCTTTAAAAAAGGAACTATAACCTTTAATGATAAACAGTATGAAGCATATAAAAATGCTAATTATGCTTTAATAAATGGAATTAATTTAAATACTGGAAAAGAAGATTTATATTTAATAGATTTAGATAACTTAAGTATGATTAAATATAATGAAGAGTTATTTAATGTTACAAATGTAAAATCAACAAACGCATTATATTTATCATTAATAATAGGATTTATTATAATTATAGTTATACAATTTGTAATGTTATTAAAAAAGGATAAGAAACCACTGAGATTTAAAAAATGAAAGAATTAAACTTAGAAGAAAAAATTGGTCAATTATTTTTAATAGGTATACCGAATAAAGCGAGTATACCTAATGTTTTAAATTTAATTAAAAATAATCATATAAGTGGAGTTATTTTATATAAAAATAATTATGGTACTTACCAAGAGATGGTATCGTTAGTTAAAAAGTTAAAAAGAGCAAATAAAAATAATAAAGTTCCTCTTTTTATATCAATAGATCAAGAAGGAGGAAGGGTTAATAGATTTCCAAGAGGGTTTGAACCAATATTAAATCCATATTCATTTAGAAACGCTAGTGATACTGTTATTAAAAAAAGAATTAAAATAATTTCAAAATTATTAAATAGTACTGGTATTAATATGAATTTTGATCCAGTTTTAGATTTAAAGTTGATGGAAGATAATCATTATATTGGAAAAAGAGCTTATTCTGATAACCCTGATGAAGTATCTAGATTAACTACACTAGCTATAAATGAATATATTAAAAATAACATAATACCTGTAGCAAAACACTTTCCGGGGCAAGGTGGTTTAAAGGCTGATTCTCATAGAACTTTACCTGTGATAAGAGATTATA
>CAZJTX010000014.1:0-6841 GCA_964549115.1 uncultured Muribaculaceae bacterium
CTCTTTCCTCTGAACTCTCTGTGTCAGGATCGGGCCACTGGAATGATCCATATATAGTAGAATAATAAGTATAGAGAAAGCCTATATATCTAAACAATCTCACTTTGACTCCTCAAAGTGAGCACGAAAGTGTTTCTTTGTTTCTTTCTTTGTTAAAAGAAAGAAAAGGTTTAAATTTTCTTGACAAAATAAAAATATTTTGATAATTTAAAATTGCATCGGAGAGATGCTGGGATATGTTACTATGGTGTCGCCGTATAACGTAAATACTAATAACGCTAACGAGTTTCACTTGAATTCGTCCGGCACTGTGAATAACAACAATGTGAACAATACAAATGGCGTGCGTCCCGTATTTTCCTTTTAAACAATGGATGATAACTCCATAACATAGTTTATTAGAGAGTGAAAGTTAGGGATCAGAAGAAAGGAAACAAACATAGTCCATGGCTTAGTCCTAAAAACGGAAGGATATATAATTACTTTGGCTTAGTAAATAATTGAAAAGTCGATACTAATTATGTCCTTTTTTAAGGAAATTTATGGAAAAATTTCAAATTTTTAGAAAAAGTCAATCTTTGTTTCAATACATAAGAAGATATGTAATTATAAGCATTCCTAAAATACATAGTACTTATAGATTGAAATTAGACGAATATTTAATTTTATTAAACGAAAACATAATAAAGGCAAACTTGAATGTTAAAAATGTTAGAATAAGAGAAAAGTATCAAAAAGAAGCCCTATCTAATATTGCCATGATAGAATTGCTAATTAGAATATTAAAAGAAGAGGGAATAATAAGCGGTAAGAGATTTTTGGTTGTAGTCAATAATTTAAATGAAATAAACAAAATGTTGTATGGGTGGATTAATGAAAAGGAAAGGTAATTATTATTACGACAACTTAAATTATACAAATATACACAAAAGTTATAAAAATGTTAGAAAAACTTGTAAAAACAAACAAAAGTTGAATAATTATTTAATAAATGAATCACTTAATTTATTTGGTATTTTAGATGGTTTGTATAATAAAAATTATAATTTTTATAATTATAATATATTCTTAATAAAAGAACCAAAATATAGAATAGTAATGAGTGAGGAAATTAGTGATAAGGTTGTAAGTTATTTTATAAGCGAGCATTTATTAAGACCTTATATAGAACCAAGTTTGTTATATAGCAATGTCGCAACAAGAAAGAATAAAGGTTCTAGTCTTGCTTATAATTTATTTGAAAAGTATGTGAAAAGGATAGGTTTGAGTAAAGAAATTTATGTACTTAGATTAGACATTTCTAAGTATTTTTATAATATAGACCACAAAATATTAATAAATAAAATAAAAAGAAAAATAAAGGATAAAGATGTAATTGATTTAATAACAAAATTAATAAAAAGAACTGATAGCAAGTATGTAAATAAAAAAATAAATTATATAAAAGAAAGCGAAGCAAAACATATAAAGAAAAAAAACATAAAAGAAAGCGAGAAGAAAAAAAGAATAGAAGAAATTAGTAAAATACCCACATATGATGCTGGTAAAGGGTTAAGTATAGGAAATATAACTTCTCAATTATTGGCAGTCTTTTATTTAAACGATATAGATCATTATATAAAAGAAAATCTTAAACATAAGCATTACATAAGATATATGGATGATTTAATAATATTGTCTTCGGATAAAGAAAAACTTACAAAAGATTTTGTTAAAATAAGTAGTAAAATAAAAGAAGAAAAATTATCAATAAATCCTAAAAGTAAAATTCATGTTTTAAATAAAGGTTTTACTTTTTTAGGATATACATATAATATAAAGGATAATAGATTAATAAAAAGAGTTAAAAACATTAATAAAAGGAAGATTAGGAAGAAATTGTCGTATTTAAAATGTAATGATTACAACAAATATTTTTTGTCGTTAATTAGTTATAAAGGATATATAAAGGGGATATATAATTTAGATAAAGAGTATGAGTTTTTATGTAATGTGTATAGTGATTATTATATATATTTTATAAACAAAGATGTTCTAAAAAGAAATAATAATAAAAAATTTAAAGAGTTATCAAATAAAGATAGGTATATAATATTAAGAGATAACAAGGTACTAATAAATAATGTGTTTGACACCGATATTAATTAATAATATAATGATTATTAGCAAGAAGGAGGTCTCATGAAAAGAACTTGGCAACCTAATAAAAGAAAAACGAAAAAGAATCATGGTTTTTTTGCTAGAAAGAAAAGTAAATCAGGAATACTTAATCGTAGACGTAAAAAAGGAAGAAAAAGACTAACACATTAAAAATGTGTGTTTTTTATATATAATGAAAAGATATGAAACTGTAAAGAGCAAAAGAGATTTTGATTATATTATAAAAAATGGAAAGAAATATCAAAATAAGCATATTTCTGTTTTTGAATTAAAAAATAAGGAAGAAATAGCATTGTTTGGAATAGCGGTGTCTAAAAAGCTAGGTAATGCGGTATTTAGAAATAAAAAAAGAAGACAAATAAGATGTATTCTTGATAAATATAAGTATGAGTTTAAAAATAAGCATAGTTATATTATAATATTAAAAGAGGCCGGATCTAAAATTTCATATAAAATCTTAGAAGAAAGCATCAAAAATTTATTAAAAGAGGTCTAAAATGAATAAAAAAAAGATAATTATATTAATAATAGCTATGTTATTTATAACCGGTTGTGGTAATAAAAAATATATTATTGATGATAAGGGAAATCCTTTAAAATATGAGGCGACAGGGCAAATGTTGGAAAATAACCTGTTATGTAGTCCAAGTAAAGATACTGAAGTATATAAATTATATAAAGAAAACGAAAAGCAATTAGTTTTTAAACTAGAAGAATTACCTAATTGTAATAATTTTAAATTATCTTCAACAAAATCAAAGTCAATTTGGGAACACGTAGTAGTTAAAAGTACTGCATGGGTAATATTAAAAATAGGTAAAATTGTTAAAAATTTAGGTGTTTCTGTAATGATAGTAGGACTATTAATTAGAATTATATTAATGCCTCTTCAGATAAAAACTACTAAACAATCACAAAATATGAAGAAGGCAACGCCTGAAATACAAAAAATTGAAAGAAAATATAAGGATAAAACAGATAATGAATCAATGATGGCTAAGAGTCAAGAAATGATGTTGGTTTATAAAAAATATAAAGTAAACCCTGTATCAAGTTGTATAACAGCGTTTATTCAATTACCAATATTTTTAGCGTTTTTGCAGGCTATTTATAGAATACCTGTTATTTATGAACAAAAATTATTGGGTTGGAATTTAGGTATGACCCCATCAGTTGGAATATCTAAGGGACATTATTCATATATCGCATTATTAATACTAATAATATTATCAACTTTCTTCTCGTTTAAATATTCTATGAGTCAAACTCCTCAAATGGGAGATGATAGTAAAAAACAAACAAATACAATGTTATATGTAATGATGGGTATAATAACATTAGCGTCGTTTAGTTTACCAACCGCAATAGCGTTATATTGGATTGTAACTAATGCATTTATATCGGTACAAACATTTATAACTACAAAGTTATTAGATGATAATAAAAAAAGTAAAGTAAAAGTTAAAGTAGGTAAAAAAAATGGAAAAAATAAGTAGTGAAGGTAAAACGTTTGAAGAGGCAATTGATCAATTAAAAGAAAAAGGTTATGTAGAAGAAGAATATGTATTTACTAAAGAAGAATCAACAAGTGGATTATTTAAACATAAAAATATAACACTTAATGCATATAAAAAAGAAGATATATATGATGCGATAAAATCTTTTTTAAAAGACGTTATAGAAAATTTAGGACTAGAAGTGTCATTTGAAGTTAAAACTAAAGACGAAAGAACAACCATTCAAATATATACCGACAATAATTCTTTAATTATTGGTAGGGGCGGAAATACTATAAAAGCTTTAGAAACGTTAGTTAAACAGTATATATATAATTTAATAGGAGTTAATTTTATAGTTTCGTTAGATGTTGAAAACTATAAAGGTAAAAAACAAAAAAGAATTATAAGAATGGCTAAAGATTTAGCTAGAGAAGTTTCAAGAACAAAAATTAGAGTAGAGATGGATAGTATGAATTCTTTTGAAAGAAGGATAGTTCATAGTGCTCTATCTAATTATAGAGGAGTATCAACAAAGAGTGAAGGGGAAGAACCAAATAGGTATGTAGTAATCATGCCTGAAGATAAGGATTAATATGGAAGACACAATATGTGCAATCAGTTCAGGTATAGGGGAAGGTGCTATATCAATAATAAGAGTGTCTGGTAAAGACGCTTTTTTAATCGTGAATAAAATTTTTAATAAAAATATATTAAAAGAAAAAAGTCATACTATTAAATATGGCTATATTATGGATGGAAAAAAAGTTGTAGACGAAGTTTTATTAATGATGATGAGATCACCAAAAACATATACAACGGAGGATATAATAGAAATTAATTGTCATGGTGGACACACAGTAGCAACCAAAGTATTAGAATTATTATTAAATAATGGATGTAGATTAGCTGAAGCAGGTGAGTTTACTAAAAGAGCATTTTTAAACGGACGAATTGACTTAACAAAAGCTGAAGCAGTTAATGATTTAATAAGTGCTAAAACAGATAAAGCAAGAGAACTTGCTATAAACACAGTAAGGGGTAATTTATATAATAAAATTAATAATTTAAGAAACAGTATTGTTAAAATAATAGCTAACATAGAGGTTAATATAGATTATCCGGAATATAAAGATGAAGTAGAAGTAACTCACGATATGATTAAAACTCATTTAAAAGAAGTAAAAGAAGAACTTACAAACATAGTAAAAGAATCTAATGAATCGGATATCGTTAGATATGGATTAAATGTAGCAATAGTGGGTAAACCTAATGTGGGAAAGAGTAGTTTGCTTAATATTTTAATAGATGAAGAAAAAGCAATTGTAACGGACATACCAGGTACAACAAGGGATGTAGTAGAAGGTTCTATTATATTAGAGGGAATACCTATTAACTTTTTAGATACCGCAGGATTAAGAGATACAAAAGACATAGTCGAACAAATTGGTGTTAAAAAAAGTTATAAAGTAATTGATAAAGCCGACTTAATAATAGTGGTTTTAAATTATAATGAATTATTAACTAAAGAAGAAGAAAAGTTTATAAAAGAGTTAGATAATAACAAATTAATTGTTTTTGTTAATAAAGATGACTTAAATAAAAAAATAGACATCAATTTCGATAATACAATATATGGAAATACATTGTCGTTAGAGGGTATAAGAGAGTTAAAAAATAAAATAATCGACATGTTTAAATTAAAAGAATTAGTAAATAAAGATATAACTTATTTAAGTAATATAAGACAAATAGATTTAATTAATAAAAGTATTAAATCTATTGAAAACGCAATTAAAAGCGAAAAAGAAGGGTTGCCTTTAGATTTAATAGAAATAGATCTTAAAGAATCATGGAAATATTTAGGTGAATTAACTGGTGAATTTTACGATGAGGAATTAGTTCACGAGTTATTTACTAATTTTTGTTTGGGAAAATAAAATGATAGATGTAATTGTAGTAGGGGCAGGTCATGCCGGCATAGAAGCAGCACATATAACAGCTAAAATGGGTAAGAAAACCCTCCTTTTAACAATGAATATAAACAACATTGCTGATATGGCATGTAATCCTTCAATAGGTGGAACATCTAAAGGAGTAATTGTAAGAGAGGTTGACGCTTTAGGAGGATTAATGGGAAGGGTAACAGATGTTTCCCATTTTCAAATAAAGATGTTAAACAAGTCTAAAGGCGCAGCAGTAAGGGCCTTACGCGCGCAAGTTGACAAAGTTTTATATCCTAAAAAAATGTTAGAAGAATTAAACAAAGTGTCAAACTTAGAGTTAAGAGAAGGTAAAGTAGAAGACTTAATTATTGAAGATAAAAAGGTGTTGGGAGTTATTTTAGATAATGGAGAAAAAATTTATAGCAAAATTGTAATATTAACAACTGGAACTTATACAAAATCTAATATTTTAATTGGAGATGAAAGTATAGAAGAAGGTCCACATGGTGAAGATAGGTCTAATCATTTAACTGATAACTTAAAAAAAGAAGGTATAAACATTTTAAGACTTAAAACTGGTACTCCTCCTAGAATTAAAGATTCATCAATTGATTTTACTAATATGATCGTGGAAAAAGGAGACGATGAGTTATATACCTTTAGCTTTGATACAATTCCTAGCTATGATCCTAAAAATCAAAGAGATTGTTATTTAATATATACACATAAAAAAACTCATGATTTAATTAATGAAAATATAGAAAAAAGCGCTATGTATAGTGGTTTAGTAACCGGCACAGGAGCAAGATATTGTCCTTCAATTGAGGATAAGCTTGTAAAGTTTAGCGATAAAGAAAGACATCAAATATTTTTAGAACCAGAAAGTAATTACACTGATGAATGGTATTTACAAGGATTTTCTACAAGTTTACCAAGAGACATACAAGAGAAAATGGTACACAGTTTACCAGGTTTAGAAAATGCCGAAATATTAAAGTATGCTTACGCTATAGAATATGATGCTATCGATCCAATTCAAATATATCCTAGTTTAGAAAATAAACTTATATCTAATTTATTTACCGCGGGTCAAATAAATGGAACAAGTGGATATGAAGAAGCAGCTGGTCAAGGTATAATGGCGGGTATAAATGCTGTATTAAAACTAAATAAAGAAGAACCTTTCATATTAAAAAGAAGCGAAGCATATATCGGTGTAATGATTGATGACTTAGTAAC
>CAZJTX010000014.1:6941-18466 GCA_964549115.1 uncultured Muribaculaceae bacterium
TATGATTATGTAAAAAGACCTAACACATCTATATTTGATGTTGCAAATAGTTTAAATAACGAATATAGTAAAGAAATATTAGATATTGTAGAAATTGAAATAAAATATTCAGGTTATATCAAAAAACAAGAAGATGAAATCAACAAACTTAAAAAATTAGAAGAAAAAGAAATACCAAAAGATATTAATTACTTTGATATTAAGAACATAGCGATAGAAGCAAGGCAAAAGCTAGATATGATTAAACCTAAAACTATTGCTCAAGCATCTAGAATTAGTGGTGTTAACCCAGCAGATATAGCAGTATTATCAATATATTTAAAGAAGGAATATAATAAAGATGAATGAATTAGAATTTATTAAAGAATTAAAACTTTTAAATATAGAAGCATCGGAAGAACAGTTAAAAGTTTTATCAAAATATTATAATTTTCTAGTTAAATATAATGAACACACAAATATAACTAGTATTTTAAATAAAGAAGATGTTTATTTAAAACATTTTTATGATAGTTTAACAATAACAAAAATAGTGAATCTAAAGGAAGTTAATAACGTGCTAGATATTGGTTCGGGTGGAGGTTTTCCGGGTTTAGTTTTAAAAATCTTTTATCCAAATATAAATCTTTATGTACTCGATTCAAATAATAAAAAAATTAAATTTTTAGAAGAATTATCTAATCATTTAAATATAAAAATAAATTTGATACATGACAGAGCAGAAGAGTATAGTAAAAAGACTAATATTAAATTTGATTTAATAACAGCAAGGGCGGTATCTAAGCTTTCTAATTTATTAGATATAACAAATAATTATATAAATAAAAATAATATGTTTATAGCTATGAAAGGGCGAGTATCAAGGGAAATTAAAGATTCTAAAAAATGTTTTTTTAAAAACAAATTAGTTATTGATAAAAAAATAGAATTTAATTTACCTAACGATCAAGGGTATAGAACATTACTAAAAATAACTAGAAAAGATTGATAAAAAGTTGTATTTAAGATATTATTAATACAATAAGGGGTATAGATAGATAGGTACTAGTATGGAACAAAAAATTATGCAAATTCCTATTGAAGAAATATTGCCTAATCGTTTTCAACCACGATTATCTTTTGATGATGCATCATTAAGTGAATTAGCTGAATCTATTAAAACTCATGGTGTTATACAACCTTTAGTTGTAAGAAGATTAAAAGACAAATATGAGATAGTTGCAGGTGAAAGAAGATATAGAGCTTCTAAGAAAGCTGGATTAACATCAATTCCAGCCATTTTAACGACGATTTCAGATACAAAGAGTGCAGAGCTAGCTTTAGTAGAAAACGTTCAAAGAAAGGACTTATCTGCTATAGAAGAAGCGAGGTCTTATCAAACATTGTTAGGACAAGGAGATGTTAATCAAGCGGAACTAGCTAAAAGACTAGGTGTGTCTCAAAGTGCTATTTCTAATAAGTTAAGACTATTAACGTTGGCTCCCCAGGTACAAGACGCAGTTATAAATAATGAAATATCTGAAAGGCATGCTAGAAGCTTATTAAAAGTAAGTGATCATACTAATCAAAAAGTATTATTAAAAAAGATAATTACTGAAAGATTAACGGTTAAAAAATTAGAAGATGAAATAAGAAACAACTATAAAGAACCAGAAGAGATAACAAGTAAAATAATGACAATAGAAGAACTTGAATCAACAACAAGTGATATAAAAATAATAAAAGAAGAACCTAAGGAGGAGATAGAAATGTTTAATGCCCCACAAGAGGTTAAACCCCCAAATAAGTTTTTTAACTTTTTAGAAAGTGAAGAAATAAATTTAAATGTTGAGGAACCTGTAGATTTGATCGAAGAAATAGAAATGTTAGACTTTGAAGTACCTCCTAAAGAAAATAAGGTAGTAAAAGAAATAGAAGAGTTTTTAAAGAAATACCCAAATATAGTGGTAAATAAAGAAACAAGAGATAAGGAAACAATAATAAAAATAGTAATTAAAGAAGAGTAATCTTCTTTTTTTATTTATAATTTATTTAAGTTGATTTAGATTTTTTCTATGATATAATGTTTTAGAAAAAGAGAGGTTATTATGGATATTAAAATTAATTGGTATGTATATAATAACAATAAATTACTTGTAGCTAGGAAAAATCAGCCGGCAATTTATGACGGAAAGAATTATTTAATTTATGAAAAAGATGATGAATATCATAAAATAGATTTTAGTAACAAAGTATTTATTAGAAAAACTAAGGAATATGATATGGAAGTGGATTTTACCAACAATATATGTACATTTAACTTTGACAAAGAAGGAATGTCTAAGGTTGAAGTAGTAACTAACTTTAAATTTAAAAACGAAAAATTAAAAATGGACTATAAAATAGATGTGGATGTTGCTAAGATTGTGGTAGAAATAATATAAGAGGTGAGTTTATGAAAGATTTACAAGAACAAATAAATGAAATGAGCTATGATGATATAGCTTTCATGGTATTAAGACATTATGGAACAAAAATGAAAACCCAAACTTTATATAAAAGAGTATGTAGAGTTTTAGATATGGAATTTGACGAAGATCATATAGGCGACTTTTATGAATTGTTAGCTGTTAATAAAAAGTTCTTATTTGTGAAAGGTTATTGGGACTTACAAACAAAACACAAAATAACAAATCAAACTTATGAAGAGGAAGATGATTTTTTAGACGATATAGATTTTGAAGATGACGAGGAAGAAAATGATGAATCAGAAGAAATTTATATAGATGAAGATGATGACGATATAGAAGAAGAGGATATATCTGGTTTTATAGTAACCGGAAATGATTTAGAAGAAGAAGTTTAGCTTCCTTGTGATATAATTTTATAAGGAGGCATAATGATTGCTAGACTAGAAGAAATAGAAAACAAATATAACGAATTAAAACAAGAGTTATTGAAACCCGAAGTTTTAGAAGATTACAATAAAATTAAAGTTTTATCTAAAGAAATAAGTGAATATGAAGAAACTGTTAATCTTTTTATACGATATAAAAAGGTTCTTTCTGATTTGAAAAATTCAGAAGATATGTTAAGTGATGTAGATTTAAAAGAAATGGTTGAAGAAGAAATAAAAAATCTAACTGAGGAAAAAGAAACATTAGAAAATCAATTAGAAGTCTTATTAATACCAAAAGATAAAAATGACGGTAAAAACGTTGTTATGGAAATAAGAGGCGCCGCTGGAGGAGACGAAGCTAACCTTTTTGCAGGAGACTTGATGAGAATGTATTCTTACTATGCGGAAGAACATGGTTGGAAAGTAGAAGTATATAACGAACAACCTGGAACAAGTGGTGGATTCTCACAAATAGAATGTATTATAAAAGGCGAAGGAGTATATTCTAAATTAAAATATGAAAGCGGCTCTCATAGAGTTCAAAGAATACCCGTAACTGAAACCCAAGGCAGAGTTCATACATCAACTGCTACAGTTTTAGTAATGCCAGAAGTTGATGAAGTTGATATTGAAATAAATGAAAAAGATATTAAAGTAGATGTGTATCATTCATCAGGTGCGGGTGGTCAATCTGTTAATACGACAAACTCAGCTGTAAGAATGACTCATTTACCAACAGGAATTGTTGTTACTTGCCAATCAGAAAGAAGCCAAATAAAAAACAGAGACCAAGCTTTGAAAATGTTAAGAGTAAGGGTATACGACGAAATAACAAGAAAACAAGAAGAAGAGATCGACAGTACAAGAAAACATAAAATAGGTACAGGAGATAGATCCGAAAAGATAAGAACGTATAATTATCCACAAAATAGAGTGACGGACCATCGTATTAATTTTTCTATTATGGAATTAGACAAAGTTATGGAAGGAAAGCTAGAACCTATAATAGAAGCTTTAATAAATGAAGATATGAAATTAAAATTAGATGGGGAAACTTTATAAATGAGTGAAAAAGATTTACTTGAAAAATATATAGAACCAAAAAAGCAAAAAAAAGCATTTAAACAATTAAATAAAGGTATACCGGTTCAATACATTATTGGAGAAGTAGATTTTTTTTATTGTAACATTAAAGTGAGAAAAGGTGTTTTAATACCGAGATTTGAAACAGAAGAACTTGTCGATAAATTAATTAAATTAATTAATGAAAAGTTTGGAAACAAATCTATAAAAATAGCGGACTTAGGAACTGGTTCTGGAGCAATAGCAATAGCCTTAAAAAAACATGTTCCTAGTGCAACAGTAATAGGATATGATACCTCGTTAAAAGCTCTAAAATTAGCAAGAGAAAACGCTAAATATAATAATGTAGATGTAACTTTTAAATATAAAAACATTAAAACGAAAATTAATGAAAAGTTTGATGTAATAGTAAGTAATCCTCCATATGTATCGAAAGAAGAAATAATTGACGATATAGTAAAAAAAGAACCTATAAAAGCAATATTTGCTAAAGATGACGGGTTAGAATATTATAAGAAAATTTTGAAATATGCACATGAATCAACAAAAGAAAAATATATAATTGCGTTTGAAGTAGGATATAAACAAGGAGACTTAATAAAACAAGAAGCATTAAAATGTTTTGAAGAGAAACAAGTGGAAATTTTGCCTGATTTATCGGGTAAAGATAGGTTTGTTTTTATAATATCTCAAAATAGTAATGAATAATTTATTAGTTATGTTATAATTAAATTAGAGAATATAATCACAGGGAGGTTCGAGATGATTACGTTACTAAAAACATTAGGTGAAAAAGTTTCAAAAAGGGAAATGACTTGGAAAGATGCAACAGAATATTACATAATGCAAACAGGCGAGGAAATCTCCAGAGCTGCTCTAAAAAACAGATATTATAAGTTAAATAAAAAACTTAAAGAAGATCCAACTTATATGAGTGATGTTATAGCTAAAGAATCTGAAGTTGTTGCTCAGATGACATTTCATAAAGACATAGAAGAATATTATTCGGATGGTTCTCTTTATGCTAAAAAGTTAGTTAATCTACCTCCTGAACAAAAAGAAAGCCCAGCAGAAGTCTTAAGGGCTATGAATTATCCGCCCGAAAATTGGGAACTTGAAAAAATAAGATTTACATCGTGGCAACAACATACAAAATCACAATTAACTAAAAACCTTTTCTCTGTAGAAGTGAGGTTGTTTCCACGTGTAAAAACCATGTCCAAAGAAGAAGCAATGGAAGTAATACTGGATTATTTTCAAGGAGAGATTAAACCTTTGAAATTACCTGAAGTTACACAGAAATATCAAAATGAAGATTTGATGGTTGAATGTCCAGGTATAGAATTGCATTTAGGAAAATTAGCTCATTATATGGATACAGGGGAAAATTATGATCATAAGATAGCTGAAGAAAGATTTGGAAAAATTATGCGTGAAATTGTTTCATACCAAGAGGTTTCAAATGCGGCTAATTTAACAATGTTTATAGGAAACGACTTCTTTAATAGTGATACTCCCGATAATACAACAACTGCTGGTACACAAATGCAAAATGACCTTAGATATAAGAAGATGTTTTTATTAGGCCTTAAAATGTATACTGAGGCGTTGTATTTATTAAGAGAAAAGTTTTCAAACATAAAAATAAAATTACAATCTGGAAATCATGATGAAGCAACAAGTTTTTATTTATATGTTGCGCTGGCACAAGCTTTTCAAAATGATAATATAATAAAGTTCTCAGATGAATATAAAGCCGTCCAAGTTACAGAATTTGGAAATAGCGCGTTATTTACTGCACACGGTAATTTTAAGGGTAAAAATTATAAAAAACTAATTCAATCAATCGCATTTGAATTTGCTGAAGTGTGGGGAAGAACCCAACATAGAGAATTACATTTAGGTCATTTACACACCGAATTAGTTGTTGATGAAAACAGTGGGTTAATAGTTAGAAGAATAGGAAGTCCAAGCGGAACTGATTCATGGCATTATGAAAACAGATATGTAGGAAGCCGAAAAGCTCATCAACTATTTTTATGGCATAAAGAAGTGGGTATGATCAATTCTCACTACATAGTATTTCCTCCAGAACTTGAATCGACTAAAGAACGCGCTGAGATGGAAATACCTAAACAACGTACTAGATAAGGAGCTTTATGAAAAGAATTATTATTGAGGGGGGCCATAAATTAACCGGAACAATCAAAATAGGTGGCGCAAAGAATAGTGTTGTTGCACTTTTGCCTGCGGCATTACTATCAGATGAAGGAGCATATATTAGAAAAGTTCCTAATATATCAGATAAAGATGCATTAGTACAAATTATGACACTTTTAGGAGCAGATGTGGAAGTAACTAAAACTACGGTAAAAGTAAATAGTAGTAAAGTAAAAAGTATTGCCATTCCGGAAGAATTAAGTAATAAATTAAGAGCATCGTATTATTTTATGGGTGTTCTTTTAGCAAGATATAAAAAAGTTCAAATTCATTTTCCTGGCGGGTGTAAAATAGGCGAAAGACCAATAGATTATCACTTGAAGGGATTTGAAAAACTTGGAGCAAAAATTAAAAAAGACGATTCTAAATATACTTTAACTGCTAGAAAGTTGGTAGGATGTCCTATTAATTTAGAGTTTGCTTCGGTTGGGGCAACAATTAACATTATGTTCGCGGCAACAAGAGCTGAAGGAATAACCACAATTAACAACGCCGCAAGAGAAGCGGAAATTATTAATGTAGCAGATTTTTTAAATAGTATGGGTGCAAAGATTTCAGGACAAGGAACGAGCACAATAACCATTGAAGGAGTTAAATACTTAAAAAAAGGAAGTGCCGCTGTAATACCTGATAGAATTGAAGCTGGCACTTATGTTGTAGCAGGAGCATTACTAGGTAAAAACTTAAAAATAGAAGGAATAGAAAAAAATCATATTGGTGCGCTATTAAAGAAGTTGGACGATATGGGCATACCTTATGATTTAAATAAAGATAGTATAACTATTAGTAAAGTAAGAAAAATAAAACCGATAAACGTAAAAACTTTGGTTTTTCCGGGTTTTCCAACAGATTTAGGTCAACCAATACAAGTGTTATTAACTCAAGCAAGTGGAGCTTCGTTTTTTGAAGAAACAATATATGAAAATAGAATGGCTCACATAAAATACTTACAAATGATGAATGCTAATATAGAACATACAAATATGAGAGCAAAAATAGTGGGGCCTACCAAATTAGTAGGAAGAGAAATAACAGCTCAAGACTTGAGGGGTGGAGCGGCATTAGTATTAGCAGGTTTAATAGCAGAAGGATTAACAATAGTTAATGACGCTGATCATATTTTAAGAGGATATGAACGAATAATAGAAAAACTTACAAATGTAGGAGCTAAGATTAAAATAGAGTGATTAATTGTTGAAACATATACCAAATGTGATATAATACAAAAGATTGAAAAGAAGGACTAGGAGGCATAATGAAAAAAGATATACATCCAGAAATAAAAGAATGTAACGTAACATGTGCGTGTGGTGCTACATTTACTACAAAATCAACAGTAGATAAAATGAACTTAGAAGTATGTAGTGAATGCCATCCATTTTACACAGGAGTTGCAGGCAAAGTAAGAAAAGCTGGTAAAATAGAAAAATTTAATATAAAACACGGTTTAAAAAACGAAGATAAATAAATGTAAAATTTTCGTTTTTTATTGGAGTTAATTAATAAAATTAGTATAATTAAAATAGGAGTGATTAAATGAAAGTATTTGTAGCAGGAGACCACTTAGGCAATACTTTAGAAAAAGAAATTGTTAAATATTTACAAGAAAACGAAATAAAGGTAGAAGGGTCCAATTTAAAAACATACCCAACTGATGATTATCCTAACTTTGCTAAAGAGGTTTCAGAAAAAGTAGTTGAAAATAATGGTTTAGGAATATTAATTTGTGGTAATGGAATTGGGATGAGTATTGCTGCAAACAAATTTAAAGGCATAAGAGCTGCTAGAGTACTAACTGTTGATGATGCTTTTAAGGCTAAAAACCATAATGGTGCAAACGTTATTACTCTAGACTCAAATACCCCAACAGATATTGTTAAGGGCATAGTAGATGCGTTTATAACAACAAAAACACCTGAAGAAGAAAGACATTTAAGACGTATCCAGTTAATAAAGGATATAGAAAATAATGAATTATAAAATATATTTTTATATTTTCTTCACATTTGTGTCCGCAATTGGGTTATCAGGCATAAATGTTAATTCAATAATTAAAAAAAACAAGAAGGTAGAAGCAACAATTTTAATGATGAGTTTAAGTTTTATAATGGGATACATATTAACAGAGTTTGTATTTGGTTTTTTTAATAAATAAGTGTTATAATTTTTATAAGGAGTGATTATAATGAAATTAAATATACGTGGGGATAAAATAAAAATAACTAAGGCGATTGATGACTATATTTGTGATAAAATATGTAAATTAGATAGATATTTTGAAAAACAAGATGAAATAAATGCTTTTGTGAAAGTTTCGGTAAAAAATAATAGACAATCAATCGAGGTTACTATACCAACTAAAAACTTTACTATAAGAGCGGAAGAAGATGATAATGACTTATATACTGCTATTGATTTAGTTGTGGACAAACTAGATAGACAAATTAAGAAAAACAAGAGTAAGTTATTAAATAGGTATAAAGACGTTGAGTCGTTTGAGATGAAACTAGACTTTGAACATGATGAAGAAGAAACTGTTGATAAAATAGTTAAAAGAAAAACATTGGAAAGTAAGCCAATGGATGAAGAAGAAGCCATGCTTCAAATGGAACTGGTAGATCATGATTTCTTTGTTTTTAAAAACATTGATGAAGAGTGTGTATCAGTTTTATATAAAAGAAAAGATGGCAAATTAGGAATTATAAATATTAAATAATTAACAATGATAAAAACGAGTAAATTGAATGTAATATAAAGAGAGTTGATGGTGGTGCAAATCAATTATTACTACAATTGAAGATGATTTTTGGAGTTAATTCGCTATAAAGCGTTAAAAATTAAGAGCATGTAAATCATGAATTAAGGTGGTACCGCGGGAAAACCCGTCCTTAGTTTATGATTTTTTTGTGGAGGTAGTATGAGAAAATTTGAAAAAGTAAGTGAAAAACAATTTATTAAGGATACTGGTTTAACACGAGAGGTTTATAATGGTATAACTTTACCAACAAGAAAAACAGTAGACAGCGCAGGTTATGATTTTATTTCTTATCAAGATATAATTATAAAACCAAAAGAAATTGTTAAAATACCAACAGGTATAAAAGTAGATATGAATAAAGGGGAAGTTTTATTTATTGTAGTTAGAAGTAGTATGGGTTTTAAATATAATTTGAGACTGTGCAACCAAGTAGGAATAATAGATAGAGATTATTACAATAATGAAGGTAATGAAGGACATATATTTGTCGCATTACAAAATGAAGGGGAAAAAGAAATAATTATAAAAAAAGATGAAGCCTATGTACAAGGCATTATTCTTAAATATTACACGACAAATGAAGAAGTGAAAGAAATAAGAAAAGGTGGCATAGGCAGCACAAATAAGGAGGAAAAATGAAAACATATTATATAACTACACCTATATATTATCCAAGCGAAAAATTTCATATAGGGCATTGTTATACAACTATAATTGCAGATTCTTTAGCAAGATATAAAAAACTATCCGGTTATGATGTGTTTTTTCAAACTGGATCGGATGAACATGGAGAAAAAATAGCTAAAAGAGCAGAAGAAGCTAATAAAACACCAAAAGATTATGTTGATGTTATTATTGATGATGCAAAAGATTTGTGGAAACAACTTGATATTGAATATGATTACTTTATTAGAACAACAGATGAGGATCATGTAAAAAGAGTCCAAAAGATATTTGAAATATTATATAACAATGGAGATATATACAAAGGAACGTATAAAGGACTTTATTGTGTTCCTTGTGAATCTTTTTGGACAGACAAAGATTTAATAGAAGGTAAGTGTCCAGATTGTAATAGAGAAGCAAAGGAAGTAGAAGAAGAAACATATTTTTTCAAATTAAGTAAATATCAAGCTTTTTTAGAAGAACTATACAAAAGAGAGGACTTTATATTACCGAAATCAAGACGAAATGAATTATATAATAATTTTGTAAAACCAGGTTTAGAAGATATAAGCGTTACAAGAACTACATCTAAGTGGGGAATAGAAGTACCTTTTGATAAAGAACACACTATTTATGTATGGATAGATGCTCTTTCAAACTATATTACATCTTTGGGTTATCCTGATAACCCAGACTTGGGCTTTAATAAGTATTGGCCTGTAGATTTACACCTAGTAGGTAAAGAAATTACTAGATTTCATGCTATTATATGGCCCGCATTATTAAAAGCTCTAGATATAGAAATTCCAAAACAAATATTTGCTCACGGATGGTTATTAATTGAGGGAGGCAAAATATCTAAATCAATTGGTAATTATGAAGACCCTAGAATATATATAGAAAAATTTGGAGTAGACGCTGTAAGATACTATATTTTAAAGGAAGTAAAACTGGGATCAGATGGTAATTTCTCAGTTGATGCTCTAATAAATTTAACAAATAGTGATTTAGTTAATACTTTAGGAAACTTAGTAACAAGAACAGTATCAATGATACATAAATATTTTGATGGCAATTTAAAATATGTATTAAAAGAAGAAAGTTTAGACAAAGATTTAATAAACAATATTAATAATTTGTATAAAGAAGTTGATAAAAAAATAAACAATTTACAAATTAGTGAAGCTTTAGAAATTATATTAGATAATTTACATAAAACAAATAAGTATATAGATGAAACTACCCCTTGGATACTGGGTAAAGACGAATCTAGTCATGATAGATTAAGCACTGTATTATATAACATATTAGAAAGTATTAGAGTTTCAAGTATACTACTTAAAGCATTTGTACCTAACTTAAGTGATGAAATATTAAGTGCACTTAATACAGATAAAACAACATTTAATGATTTATCTTTTGGTTTGTTAGATAAAGACTTATCGTTAGATGAACCAAAAATAATATATAAAAGAATAGAAAAAGATGAATAAATTATATTTTGTAGATACACATGCTCATATAACTAAAAAAGATTATAAAGACATTGATAAAGTAGTTTATGATGCTTTTTCTAATGGCGTTGAATATATTATTAACTCAGGCAGTGATGCTAGATCCAATAAAGAAATATTAAAGTTAAGTAAAAAATATAAAAATATGTATATTACACTAGGAATACATCCTCATGAAGCAAATAATTATAAAGAAAAAGACATTTTATTTATTAAAAAGCATTTAAATAATAAAAAAGTTGTAGCAATAGGAGAAATAGGATTAGATTATCATTATGGTAAGGATACAAAGAAAGAACAAATAAAATTATTTGAACGTCAATTACAAATAGCCGAAGAAAATAATCTACCTGTTGTAATCCATGCTAGAGATTCTCATGAAGATATATTAAATTGTCTTAAAAAG
>CAZJTX010000014.1:18566-20478 GCA_964549115.1 uncultured Muribaculaceae bacterium
TATAATTGTCCTCGTTGTACTGGTAGACTAGCTTGTATGAGTAAACTAGATTTATCTGATGGTTTAACAACATATTATGATAAAGATTATGGAGAAGTTAGAATTATAGCTTCGTCTAAGCATTTAAAGTGTGGATCTATTATTAAATTTGACTCTAAAAGAGTGTCAGATGAACCAGTTATTGGAATAGTGTTAGATAGAGGCATGTTAGGTACTGATATTGATATTTTAGTCGAAGATTACGATACCGCTATTAAAAATATTGGACGTAGTTCAGTAACATATGAAGTATTAAGATTTGGATATTAAAATGAGACCTAAAAAAAATCTTGGACAGAACTTTTTAATAGACAAAAACATAATAAATAAGATAAATGAATCATTTGAAGTAAATTCAAATGATTTAATTTTGGAAATAGGCCCAGGAAAAGGCTATTTAACTGAATATTTATTAAAAAAAGAAGGATTTTATATAGGAATAGAGTTAGATAGAAGAATGGAATCTATTTTAAGCAAATTTATAAATATTAAAACAACATTTATTTATGAAGACTTTTTAAAAGTGAACCTGGATAATATACTAAATAAATATAAATATGATAACTTACACATAGTAGGAAACTTACCTTATTACATAACAACCCCAATTATTTCTAAAATATTAAAAAACAACACAAAATTTACAACTATGACTATCATGGTTCAAAAAGAAGTGGGAGAAAGGTTCCTAGCCAAACCTAAAACTAAAGCTTATGGTTACTATACAGTATTATTGCAAAATCACTTTAATATAACCAAAGTAACGGACGTTTCCAATACATCATTCAAACCTATTCCCCAAGTTAATAGTACTGTTTTACAGTTTACATTAAAAGATAATATTAATTATGATGGAAATTTTGATAAATTTATAAAACTAATGTTTCAAAATAAAAGAAAGACATTAAAAAACAATTTAAAAGATTATGATTTTAACAAAATAAAAGACACATTATTAGAAAACAATTTAAATGAAAATGTAAGAGCAGAAGAGTTAAATATTGATATAATAAAAGAAATATATTCAATTGTAAGTTAAATCCGCTTATGATACAATTAATTTGATATTATGAAGATAAATAATAAGACAAAAATAATAACTTTATCAATCTTAGGAATATTAATTCTTATTCTAACTATTTCGTATGCATATTTTAAACCAATTATAGACAAAGAAAAGAGTACTAGAGTAGAAGTAGTAGCTAAAACATTAGACCAATTAATGTTTATTCAAGGTGATCATCTTAGTTTAGAATTAAATCATTTAAACTTTATCCAAGGTAGCGGAAATATAACCGGAAGTACCACTACCACTGCTAAATTAATAGCAAACACTAAAACAAATACAGCCACAAAAACATATTATGTATATTTTTATATAGGTAAAAATGAATTTGACTATTCAACGCCTACAAACGAACCAGAAATAATACTAACTTTAAAAAATCCAAGTGGCACTACTATAACTAGCTTACCAGGGTTAACTTATGTAACTAAAGCAGATGTATCGGGTTTTGATATAACTAACTATCAAGGACTAATAACTGTTGCGGAAGAACATTCTATTTCAACTACGTCAACCACTACAGGTACTGAACAAGATTGGGAAGCAATAGTAACTATAAGAAACTTAGATATAAATCAAAATCAATTGGCGGGGAGTCAGTTAAAAGCGCAATTTGTTTTAAGTAATGAAGAAAAAACAATTTTTTCTTTTGATGACCTCATATTGGCTAATAATTTGGGAAAAACTTACATAGAAGGAAAATCCCATGCTTTTAATACAACATCAACAACCAACGACGGAATGTATGCAATGGAAGATGATTATGGAACAAGTTATTATTTTAGAGGAGCAATAGATAATAACTGG
>CAZJTX010000015.1:0-2651 GCA_964549115.1 uncultured Muribaculaceae bacterium
GTTAAAGTCATATCCGCAAGAATTTCGGAAAAGTCTGTTACTCTTTCTCCTTCTTCGGTGTACCATCCATCAAATTCTAATTCTTCGTGTTCTGGTACTAATGGAACTCTAACACTTTTTCCAAGTTCTACTATCTCATTGGATAGCTCTTCGTTAGTAACTCCATCTTTAAAAGTTACATTTCTTGTTACTATTCTTTGCGGTTCGGTTGTTCCTCCCGCAAACATTGTCATAAAAAACAATGTACCCAAAAAAGCAACAAAAACCACTATTTTGTTTCGATTAATCATAAGTCATCATCCTCCCTAACTTATTTTTATAGTAACATATTAATTTTTAGCTTGTAGTTGACCATATTTTTAAAAGTACTTTACCTTTAATTGAAGATTTTGGTCTTAATCCGAATGTTTCTACTCTACTATCTAGTGAATCAGATCTATTATCTCCCAATACTAGATACATACCATCAGGTATTTTATCATCTATGCATGTATCCTTACATACATCTTCTAACATAAAATTATTTGTTAATATATTATCTAAAAATGGTTCTTGATAAGGTTCCCCATTTATAAATAACATATTATTTAAATAATAAATATTATCACCTGGTAGTCCTATTACTCTTTTAATATAAAACTTACCTTCATCATCTAATACATTAACTACATCAAATCTTTTGATTTTACCCATTTTATATAAAGATTTAGAAACTAATACAAAGTCACCACTTTTATAATTAGGATGCATTGAATTGCCCGTAATAGATTGGACGGACAATACTAAAGTGAAAAACAGTATTACTGCGACAAATGTGATAATTATTCCTATACTATCTTTTATAAATTCTCTTACTTCTCTTAAATCCATAAATATCCATTCTCAATTTAATTATAACATAGTTTTTAAAATATATTTATTGAAAATAAAAAGTGGTGTCAATTCTTACCACTTTTTGAGCCACCTTTATAATTTTCTAATATTCTAGTATCAAACTTATAAGTTAGTTCGTTTTCTTCTTTATGTTTCTTTATTGCTAGCATAATTATTTTATCTAACATGTTTTGATATGTTAATCCTTTTGGAGACCATAAATAATAAGATAATGATCCAGGTATAGTATTAATTTCATTAACATATATTTTGTTATCATCTAGATTTATTAAAAAGTCTATTCTTACTACACCACTACATCCTAAGACTTTAAATGTCTCTATTGCGTATTCTTCTACTTTTTTTGCTACTTCTTTTGAAACATCTGCAGGGATCAATCTAGCAAGAGATGCCATTCCACCCTCACCTTTTGTTTTACTACTGCCTTCATATTTATCTTGATAACTTAATATTTCATCTTTTCCTAAAGGTTCTTCTAAAACTGATGTTTCTTGTAAATAGGAGTCTCCTAGTACTGAGCAATTTACTTCTTTTAAATTTTCAATTGCAGGTTCAACTAAAAATTTATTAGTAAATAATAATGCGTATTCAATAGCGGCAACTAATTCATTATCATTATTCGCTTTTCTAATACCTATACTAGATCCTAAATTAATAGGTTTTATAATAACTGGGTATTTAAACTTCTTGGTTATTTCTTTTAATACCTTCTCTTTTTCTTCTATATACATAAAATTACTAAACACTAAAGAATCTAAAACTGGAATATTTCTATCTTTTAAAAGTATTTTAAAAATATGTTTATCCATTCCAATACTAGATGCTAAAATGTCACTTCCACCAAATGGAACATTTAATGTTTTTAAATAACCTTGCAATCCACCATCTTCAACATTAGTACCATGCACTATTGGAAGTATTACATCAACTTTAGTATTTTTACCATTAAATAGTTTATTCGGATATTTAACAAGTTCAACTTGATGATTATTTGATACTAAAAGTACTCTTTCACTTTCTTTTAATAATTTAGATATATCTTTATACTTTCTTATGTTATTTAAGTTTTTACCAGTATAAAACTCACTATCTTTAGTTAAATAAATAGGAATTACATTGTATTTATCTTTATCTATATTTTCCATTGCTTGGATCGCAGAAATAATTGAAACTTCATGTTCAACACTTCTACCACCAAAAATTACCCCAACATTAATTTTCATACTATTCTCCTTTTTTATAACTATCCGGTAAATCATTTTCAATTAATACAACTTTATCTTTACCTTCAATCTTACCAACATATATATAACCTTCTGTGAAAGATTCAGCTATAAATATATTATCTTTTTTAAACTTCTTTTCTATCAAACCCTTATAAAAAGATTTTGTTTGATTCTTACCTATTAATATAAAATAATCAGCACATGTGCTTACATCTTTAGCAAGTTCATAATTTAATTTATCTTCCTCTATACCTAATTCTACCATACCAGGTGTTATTGCTATTCTAGTTCCCTTAAACATTTTTAATGTATTAAACGCTCCCCTTGCTCCAACCGGATTAGAATTATATGAATCATCTAGTATTGTAACACCGTTTTTAATTGATAACTCTAATCTATGTGGTGTTGGTTGTAACATCTTTATTCCATGAATCATTTGTTTAACTGGTACTTCAAAGTAATTTGCTATAGTTAGGGCTCCCAAAATATTATTTAAATTATGTTCCCCTAATATTCTTGTTTCAAAATCAT
>CAZJTX010000015.1:2751-17750 GCA_964549115.1 uncultured Muribaculaceae bacterium
ACAGCTATAATGATTAAATCTTTTCTTTTATTTAGTATACTCTTTGCGTCATTTACATAATAATTATTAATCATTTTATTAATAGGTTTATTTAAAATATCTAATAAATATGTATATAAAAATGAAATACTTATTAAAACAATATATGCATACTGATACATTCTTGCTTTATATAATATAAAATATATTAATACTAACAATATATAATTTGTTGCGTATAACCTTTTAATTCTAGAAGTAAACACTAATGGTTTAACAACTTCTTTCTCATACACTAAGTAAAAAACATATATAAGTGGTAGTATTACAAATAATATTCTAAATTTATATATTAATAATAAAATAGATAGTATACTCATAAAAAACGTTAATATATACTTCTTTTTGTTATTCACCACATATTTTAAGTGTGTATCATACATATAATATCCTTGTTGAAATATGTGTAAATTATATTTTAAAACAAAGAAATTTAAAGATAAGTAAAATATAATAAAAATCATTTCTTATCACCCTTTAAAAATTTATATATAACTTTATTTACTAAATTAGGATTATCTAAAAAAGAATAATGTCCTCCGTTTGGTACTAAAACAATACCCGAATCTTTTATAACACTCTTCATATATAGTGCATCCTCATATGGGGTTGCAGTATCTTTTTCACCCCAAACAAGTAATGTTGGATAATTTATGTTTTCAATTAATGGTTTTAAATCCTCACTAATTGATTTAACTAATATATCTCTCATCATTGGTGTTGCGTTTTTATAATCTTCTGATCCTATTTTTGTTTTTAAATAATTAACTAATCTCTTAGAAAACAAATTAGCTATTTTAAATAATCTTTTATTTCTTTTAACTTTTTTTCTGTTTTTTAAATTAGTATGTTTAATTCCTGCTGCGTCTACTAAAATGTATTTATTAATTTTAAAATTTAGTTTTTTTCTATTAGCTAATTTAATCATTATTCTTCCGCCAAAAGAATGACCTAATATTGACAAATTATCTAACTTCATCTCGTTAATAAATTTAATAACTATATCAGTATAATCATCTATACTAAAAGCACTACTAGGTTCATTTGTTTTACCAAATCCAGGTAAGTCTATTGCATATACTTCTATATCATCTTTTAAATAATTGATCATATTATTAAACACTTCTTTATTGGAACCCCAACCATGTAATAAAAGTAGTTTTTCATTACTACTTCCTTCTTTTATATAACTAATATTAATATCATCAATTTTAATATTCATAATCTTCCTTTTTCTTTATATATTATATCATAAAAAAACTATTATTTACTTTAAATAAACAATAGTTTCGCCTAAATTATCTTTATTTAAATGATGTTTTAATACATGTTTATTCTCGTTTAATACAATTTTTAATTCGTCTTTTAATATATTGGAACTAGTACCATGTACTACTTTGATAATTTTTTGATTAATGAGCATATTATCTTTAATAAATACATTCACTAGTGGATACACCATCTTGGATATTTCACCATGTAAATCTAGAATTGGTATCTTACTTAGGTTCACTAGCTCCTCTTTGTGCGTTATAGTAATTTATTACATTACTTAAATTAGGAAATGTTAATTTACCCTCAGTTGATAACATTGATAAGCCTAGAGCAATTGTTGCTATAGTTACATTTTGTTCAAATTCATAGTTGCTAACAAGGCCATATACGAATGATCCTATAAATATATTGGGATTTGCGTCCATTTTCTTGGATTCTTTTAAACCTGGTACAATTTTGACTTGATTATCTTTTTTATATACTACTCCAAAGTCTTCATAAATTATTATTATCTCTTTATTTGGAAATCTAGAAATTAAAGCATTATACATATTTAATATTGTAACTCCATTATTTACATCAGTTTTTAAATTAGACAATTTTTCTGCTACGTCTTTTGTGAAAATTAAATAATCGGATAATTTACATAAATCTAGAGTTTCTGCATCATATTCTTCTAACCCTATAACTTTAGTTTTACCTTCAAATCTATTATACATAGAATTTGTGGCATGATATTCATAGCCATCTGTATACATCACTTTAAAATCAACATCTATATCATCTAGTTTTTTTACTCTAGGTAAGTTATCATGAGCCACTATATTATATTCTGTTTTATTATTATTTTTTTTATTTATTAATGAAAAAGTTAAAGAGGTTTTTTTATCATAATTTGTTTCAATATATGTTGTTTTTATTGAATTATTCTCAAACTCTTTTTTCAACACATCTCCATAAAAATCATTGCCTAATGCGGTTTTTAAATAAGTCTCTACATTCCATTTAGCTAGTAGTGTTGCAACAATTGCAGCAGATCCACTACTTGATTCACTCTTTTCAGTAAAGTTGTTTTTTGTTCCTTCTAATGGAAACTCATTAGTAAAACATGTAATATCATATTTTGATTTACCTACACACACTACTCTCATAACTACACCTCTTTATTATATTTAATTATAATATATTTTCTTTAATTATTCCACTACTATAAACTTATACTCGTTATTATCCTTTATTACATAACTATCTAAATTATAATATTCTTTTGTTACTGGATTAATTTCTTTTTGTAAAAAACCATTTTCCATTAAATAGTTTAAAGTGGTTTTTTCATCATCGCAAACATATCTCTTAACACATGATTGATAAGCTTCTATTATTCGTTTATTAGTTACTAAGTGTAATCTGTCTCTATTAGTTTTAATTATTTTTAATGTTGTAGGAATTATAATAATCAAAATAGTAACTATAATCGCAACTACATTAATAATTGTATCAACTTTTTTGTCCATAATAGTCTTTCACAAATCCTTCCTTAAACTCTTCTATATTATCTTTTTTAATACTCTCTCTTATCTCAGACATTAAGTTCATTAAAAAATGTATATTATGAATTGATAACAATCTAGACCCTAACATTTCATTAGTAGTGTTTAAATGTCTTAAATATGCTTTAGTGTAATTTTTACATGTATAACAATTACAACTTGAATCTAATTTAGAAAAATCTTCTTTATATTTACTGTTTCTTAAGTTTATTTTACCATACTTTGTATAAGCATGACCATGTCTTGCTAATCTTGTTGGGGCAACACAATCAAATATATCAATACCTCTTATAACATTTTCTATTAAATCAATAGGATCTCCTACTCCCATTAAGTATCTAATTTTATCATCAGGTAAATATCTAGTTGAGTCCTCAACCATTTTGTATTGAACCGGTTTTTCTTCTCCAACACTAGCTCCGCCAATAGCATATCCATCAAAGCCAATTTTTACTAACTCTTTAGCTGAATGTTCTCTTAAATCTTGATATTCACTACCTTGAACAATTCCAAACAAAACTTGATTGTTTCCTTTAAATACTTCTTTACCTCTTTTTGCCCACCTTAGAGTTCTTTTGACACTTTCATTAGCATAATCATAACTAACTGGATAAGGCATACACTCATCAAAACTCATTACTATATCTGACCCTAATTTTTCTTGAATTTTTATACTTTTTTCTGGAGTTAAAAATAAAAGATCACCATTTAAATGATTCTTAAATTTTACTCCTTCCTCAGATATATCTTTTGGTGTTGCCAAACTAAATACTTGAAAGCCTCCACTATCAGTTAATATAGGACCATCGTAATTCATAAAATTATGAAGACCTCCCGCTTTAGAAACAATATCTTCACCAGGTCTTAACCATAAATGATATGTATTAGCTAATATAATACCAGCATTTAAATCAATTAAATCTTCTGGTGTTAAAGATTTAACTGTAGCGTTTGTCCCAACTGGCATAAACATAGGAGTATCATATACTTTATCTTTATAGTATATTTTACCAATTCTTGCATTATTTTTCTTTTCAACTAATTCAAATTTTATCATACTATCATCTTACCAAATTTAACCTATTTTATAAACATCGCGTCCCCAAATGAGAAAAATCTATAATTATTTTTTATTGCAAAATTATATGCTTTTTTAATATGTTCTAGCGATGATAAAGCACTAACTAACATTAATAAAGAGCTTTTGGGTAAATGAAAATTAGTAATAAGTCCATCAATAGCATTAAATTTATAACCAGGATAAATAAAGATATTTGTATTACCATTTGTTGATATAAATTTATTGTTTTTATAAACTGATTCTAAAACTCTGCAAGTAGTAGTACCGACAGCGTATATTTTATTATTATTTAATTTAGCATGATTTAATTTACTTGCAACATCATCACCAATTTCAAAATATTCACTATGCATCTTATGTTTAGTAATATCTTCTTCTATTACAGGTTTAAATGTACCTATTCCAACATGTAATGTTACATACAATATTTGAACTCCTTTTTCTTTTAATTTATTTAATAATTCATTAGTAAAATGCAGCCCCGCTGTTGGAGCGGCTACTGATCCTAATTCCTTAGCATAAACAGTTTGATATTTATTATCATCATCTAATTTTTCAGTTATATAAGGAGGAAGTGGGACTTCTCCATATTTATTTATATTATCTATAAAATCACCTTCATAAACAAATTCTACTTCTATAAAATTATCTTTTTTACTCTTAATAATACATTTAAAATCATTTGAAAACGAAACTACATCTCCTATATTTAATCTTTTTAAAGGTTTTCCTAAACACTTCCAAGTATTATCTTTTATATTATTTAATAAAAATATTTCAATCTTAGCATTAGTAACTTCTTTAAATCCGTTTAATCTGGCTGGTAATACTTTGGTATTATTTAACACTAAAACATCACCATTATTAAAATAATTAATAATATTACTAAATATATCCTCAGATAAATCACCATTTAATTTATCCATTAAAAGAAGTTTAGAATCACTTCTTTTATCCATTGGACTCTGGGCTATTAATTCTTTTGGTAAATTATAATCAAAATTATTTATATTCATTTCATCACTTTTTAATAATAACATATTTTTATTATGATATACTTATTTTAGGTGATATTATGAGTAAAATATTAAACAAACAGAGAAAAGATTATTTAAGTTGGGACGATTATTTTATGACAATTGCTATGTTATCTGCATTAAGAAGTAAAGATCCTTCTACTCAAGTTGGAGCGTGTATTGTTGGGTGTGATAACCGAATATTATCTATTGGATATAATGGCACTCCTAATAATTTCCCAGATGAAGAATTTCCTTGGGATAGAGAAGGAGATACTCTAAATACCAAGTACCCATATGTTTGTCATGCTGAGTTAAATGCTATTTTAAATTACAGAGGAAGTAGAAAAGATTTAGAGGACGCTAAAATATATGTTGATTTATTTCCTTGTAATGAATGCGCTAAAATTATATCTCAATCAGGTATTTGTGAAGTAATATATTTATCTGATAAATATAAGGATACAGATAGTGTTAAAGCTTCTAAGTTTTTATTTGATAAAGTTGGAATTAAATATAAACAAATAAAAATTGATGATAAAGTTAAATCATCAATTATAAATAATTTATTTAAGTAAGTTTTATAATCTCTTAGATGGAGATTTATATATTTCCTTAAAAACTTCTCCAAACAAACTATCGTTAATTTCTTCGATAGTTTTAATTTGACCATTTTCAACACAATTGATTGTTACAAAATTATACATAGTAGCTAATTCTAAATAAGCTTTTTCAGAGTTAAGTAAATATTTAACATCGCTTTCATGTTGATCCGCTGATTCTTTTCTTCCTTTTTTTAAAATTTCTGTATATTCTTGTGGCATATATAGAAAAAACACTCTATCTGGTCTAGGTAACTCAAATATTTCATATTCTAATAAATCTAATCTCCAATATAAATCTTCTCTTTTAACTTTATTAAATATTTTACCACCTTGATGAGCCATATTAGATTCTACATATCTATCTAATATAACCGTGTATCCTTTTTCTAGTTTTTCATTTATTTTATCAATATTGTATTTTCTATCTGCAGTAAAATAAGCACTAGCCACCAAAGGATCCACATTAGAAGCCCCTTCGTCAAACCAACCTTTACCTATATGTTTTTTACCCAAGTATGGTCCACCTATTATTTTACCAGTAGGAGTATCGTACATTGGAAAAGAATCTTTATATACTAAACACCCTACTCCTTCTAATTTTTCTTTTAATAAATTACTTTGTGTTTCTTTACCAGAACAATCTGTTCCTTCTATAACAATTAATTTTCCTCTACTCATCAAATAATCCCCCTGACTTAGATATATCTAAATGTTTATAAGCTTTATTGGTTACTATTCTTCCCCTACTTGTTCTTTTTATAAAACCTTCTTGTAATAAAAATGGTTCTACTACATCTTCTATTGTCGTTACTTCTTCTCCTATTGCAGTTGAAATAGTTTCTATACCAACCGGACCACCATTAAATTTATTAATTAATGTTTCTAAATATTCTCTGTCTAAATTATCTAAACCTAGTGTATCCACATTTAATCTTTTTAAAGATTCCTCGGTTATTTTCAAATCTACTTTTCCAGTTCCTATAACTAATGCAAAATCACTAACTCTTTTAAATAATCTATTAGCTACTCTTGGTGTTTTTCTACTTCTTTTAGCTATTTCCATCGCTGCGGCATCTTCTATATTCATATTTAATACTTTACTTGTTCTTTTAACAATCTTTTTTAACTCACTATTAGTATAATATTCAAGTTTGTTTATAATTCCAAATCTATCTCTTAGTGGACTTGTTAAATCTCCCGCTCTGGTGGTGGCTCCCACTAATGTAAATGGTGGAATACTCATTTTAACGCTTTTACTTTTACCATCCCCACCAATAATTAAATCTATATAAAAATCTTCCATAGCAGGATATAATATTTCTTCTATATATGATGGCATTCTATGAATTTCATCTATAAACAAAACATCACCTGGTTCTAATGTTGATAATATCGCTGCTAAATCTCCTGCTTTTTCTATTGTGGGACCACTTGCTGTTCTAATATTACTTCCAAGTTCTCTAGCTATAATATGAGCCAAAGTAGTTTTACCAAGTCCTGGTGGACCATATAATAAAACATGATCCAGTGATTCATTTCTCATCTTAGCGGCTTTTATAAATACCTCTAAGTTTTCTTTTATTTCTTTTTGTCCAACATACTCATCCAATACTGCAGGACGAATTGATTGTTCAAACACATCATCATTATTTTCATTTATCATTTAAAAACCCTCTTCTTTTATTATTTCAAATAATTCATCCCAATTATAAACTGTTCTAAATCTAGGATCTTTGTTACCCCCAAATTTAATACCCTTTACTCCATGTTGTTCACAATTAATTAAATTTGAAATGTGATCATCTACAAATAACAAAACATTTTCCAAAGCACAAACTTCTCCTTTATTTAAAGCATTAAAATGTAGAGCATGATATTTCAAATTATGTCTTTTCAAATATTCTTTTGTAATATCATATACCTCATCAGGTTCTCCGTGCCCTCTTCTAGTTATAATAACTACCCTGTGATTTTTTGAATGTAAATAATCAAATACTTCTTTTACTTTATCCATTAAAGGAACATTTTTAAATAATTCCAGCAAGTATATATCCAAAAATTTCTTTCTATCTCTTTCCGGCATTTCAGTATAACTATCCCCTTCAAGTTTATCAGGATAGTCTTTATAAAATTCATTTATCATAACTGAACTATGTACTAATGTATTATCTATATCAAAACCTATTGTCATGCTGCACCATCTTTCTATTTAACATTTTACACTTATTCGTATTCTTTAATTAAAATTCATTTTGAGGTGGTTGTGGATCTATGTTATATTCACCCGAGGTTAAAATCAACTCTGTCTCAATCCTATTGTTCCTTTTATATATGGCTATTTCATCAAAATTCATACTTTTACCCGTAACATCATTTCTCATACACGGCACTCCATTACACTCTTCACTAGATGAAAGATATCCTTCTTCAATTAATTCAGCAACAGAAACAATAATACAGTTTTCAACGGTTTGACCATCAGGTGTACACGTACTGTTTATAATTGACCATTTATCTTCTCCCATTTTTTCTGCAGCTATTAAAATTAATTCTTGTTTAGCTACTAGTAAATTCTTTTTTGTAGCATTTGAAACAGATATCGCACCATAAGATGCAAGAGTGGCCACTATACCCACTATTACTATTGTTATCAACAATTCTACTAATGTAAATCCTTTTTCATTCATTTTTCCTCCTATTTCATTAATAATTTTAAACTTTCTTTAACTTGTTCTTCTATCGATAAAGATTTATCTACTAGACCAACAACTTTTTTTATTTCATTTTTCTTATAACCCAAATTTTCTAATACGCTTATTAAATCATCCGTGTGGTCATCTTCTAATTTTTCATAATCTATTTTAATTTTGCCTTTTAAATCTAATATAATTTGTTTACCTAACTTTTCTCCAATTTTAGGAAACTTAGTTAGATAAAGTAAATTTTCCCTTTCAATAGCATCTAATATACCCGCCACAGAACCAGTTGCTAAAAAGGGTAAGGCTGTTTTAGGCCCAATTCCTTTTACACTAGTTAATTTATTAAATAATTCCAATTCTTCAGCACTTTTAAAACCAAATAAAGAATACTCATCTTCTCTTATATGATTATATAAGAATAGTTTGTATTCTTTACCTATTTCATAACTATATGGGTTGGGTACGTATACTTTATAACCAATTTTATTATTCTCTACAACTACATAGTTGTCTTTAGTTATTTCTACTATACCGTTTATATAATTGTACATATTAGCTCCTAAATATAATTATAATATATATAATTTCATTTAGCAATTTACATTATCTTATACGTACTTTTTCTTTGGTTACTGCATTACTAATATTTTCTTTTATTTTAATTAAATTATCTTCAACTTCTTCTTTGGCTCTTTTGTCATACCATAACATCTTTTGTTCTATTGTATTATCCTCACGTATCGCAATATACCAATCATTATTATATACAACATAAACAAATTGCTCTAACGCATCTTCCTTTGTTATATCAATATGATTGTCTTGGTCGTTAAAATAACCTACTTTATTCATAACATTTACAACTTCATCTGCTTTATAAGAATAACTAGTTGAAAAATCCCAATCTTTTATCGTTTGTCTTGGATCTTGATATTGAATTTCTGGGTCAAAATAATTAATATCTTTTAAATTGAAATCTTTACTTTGATGAAGTATTACTTGATGAGTCGAATCCACATATAAATCTGGTTCGTTTGGTCTAGGCATCATTTCAATTTCTAATCGTTCCATATCTTCAATATCTTTTGTATAAGACATACCAATTGTAATTAAATTCAAGGCACTTTCTTTTGGTTCATTTGCCCTAGATATGTCTATAATGTCTTGAGCTGCTTTTTTGTATGCTTTTAATACATTAACTTTATATTTTAACCGTGATTTTTCAATATTATCAAAACAAAGTACATTGCCATTTCTCCAAACCCATGACTGAGCTATTATTTGATCGTCTTCTCTTACCACAAAAACTCTTCCGTTTTTATTTGTAACACCATGTTTTAATGAAGAATGAGATATTCCATTAATGGTAAAACAACAATCTGTTAAATCCCCTACAATTAATTGCTCTGGGTCATTTAAATCTAACATTTCATATTCAAAGTTTTCATGATGACCATATACTTTGGGAATTGATGAGGTAGTTCTTTTTATCATCAAGTTATGTAGTGCAAAAGCCGCTGTTACATTAGCAGGAGTTTCACTTAAAAACTTAAATACTTCTCTAATTTCTTCTCTTGCCGGCACTAAACTAATTAAACCTCCTTTTAATATGGTTTTAACTTTATCAAGTGTAACATCTCCGTCTAAGATTTCATAAATTGTATCCCATTCATCAAAAGACTTACTAAATAAGATTTCCTTTGGATCTATTTCACCTGAAAATAGTTTTTTTATATTAGCGTTAGGATCTAACGAAGAACCCGCAAACCAAAAATCTAAAAATTTTAAATGAGATTTATCATATACAGGTTCCGCTTTAAATTTTGGTATTATTATATTATGTGTATATAGTCTGCCGAATATATTTTCTAAAAATTGAAAATCAACTTCTCCATATACTCCATTTATTATATCTAGCGATTTTTGTACTCCCAAAACTAAATACATTCTTGAAACAACATCTTTTATATAGCTTTCCGATGAATCTTCTCCATATTCACTCATTGCTAAATCTACTACTTTATTATAACTTTTCAAATTTATATTATTAATTTGTCTTACAGTTAACCTTGAAAGTTCAAAAGATCTTACTCTATTAAAAGAACAAATATCCGAATCATAATAACCTGCTACAAACATACGTGTTTTACTATAAAAATCAAAGAATTCCATTTCTCCATCTTCTAATTTTTTTATTATGCCTTTCATGGTCGTATCATCTCTACGTCTATAATTATCGTCATGATTAAATCTAATCTTTTCTGCTTCGAAGTTATTTTTAGTAACCTCATATATAATAGAAAGTATTTTATCATATCTTTCTTTGTTGCCTACTCCTTTTTTTTGCAATTCCACTTCAACACCCAATAAAAACATTAAATCATGAAGATTATCATCATCATACCTTGGCGTAAAATACATATCTGAACCATATAACAATTCATTGAAAAAAGGAAGTAAAGACTCAAGCTTTTCATTTAATTCTTCTTCTTTTATAACATATATTATATTATGAAATTGTCTTCTCATTGACCAATTTTCAGTGAAGAAATCCATCCAATTATCACTAACTTTTAAATGTTCTCTCCATTCGTGTCCCAAAATATTAATAACAGTTGGTTTTGTTTCCTCTTCTTCTTTAATTGATAAATCAAACATAAGTGAAAGCATATCCTTATTAATTTCCTTTTTTAAATCTGGTTCGTCTAAAGATTTTATAAGCAACATGGATATTGTTTTAATCGTTTTGTTTTGCTTAGTTTGATTTTTACTCTTTAAATCAAAATTCATCTTTATTAAAATACTAGTTTTACTTTTAGATGGAGCACTATATATATAATCAAGTATTAAATCATCACAAAGCAATGTATTATATATACCAAATTCCCTTAAGAAAACTCCTTTTTCTAAAAACTTAAAAACTGATAGTTTAATTTTATCCTTTAATGTCATGAAAGTTCCCCCTTAAATAAATCAGTTGTATTATACACAAAAGTATCAATTTTGTCTATATTAAATCATATTTGGATTAATATCTATTTCTAAATAAACATCCTTTTTATCATATTCACTATCTAAATATTTTAAAACTTCTAGTAGTTTGGAATCTTTTTTGTATTTAATAATAATTTGAAATCGATATAAATTATTTAATTTAAATAACATAGCAGTAGTGGGTCCTAAAACTATACTATCATTTGCTAAATGCCTTTTTAAATGTTTAACTACAGCCTCAGCATTTGATAATGATTTATGATAATCTTTAGATATTACTTTTATACTTACTAAATAATAATATGGCGGGTATTTCAATTTTTTTCTGAAACTTAATTCTTCTTTAAAAAATGATAAATAATCATTATTCTTTATATAATTAAAAACATTGTGATCTTTATTAAAGGTTTGAATAATTACCTTACCCATCTTTTCTCTTCTACCAGCTCTACCTGAAGTTTGATTTAATAAGCTAAATGTATTTTCATTACTTTTATAATCTGGAATATTTAATGAATTATCAGCATTTACCACCCCCACTAATGTTACATTAGGAAAATCTAATCCTTTACTAATCATTTGGGTTCCAAGCAATATATTATGTTTTCCTTCTTTAAAATCTTTTATTATTTTATCGTGTGATCCTTTTCTAGTAGTAGTATCCTGATCCATTCTCACTATATTTGCATTTGGAATTACACTCATTAAATGTTTTTCTAGTTTTTCAGTGCCTAATCCTAAATAATTTAATGATTCTTCTCCACAACTTGGGCATTTATCGTCTTTTTTTGTTTTATAAGAACAATAATGACATATTAAATTATTTGTACTCTTGTGATATGTAAGTGATATATCACAACTTGGACATTTGTATGTATATCCACAATTAGAACAATTTATATAAGTAGAGTGACCTCTTCTATTAAGTAAAATAATGGCCTGCTCTCCTTTTTCTAATGTACTTATTAATTCATATTTTAAAGTTGAACTTAATATACTATTTCTTTTTTTAATTTCATCAATCATATCAACAATTATAACTTCAGGTAATTTAGAATTTAAAACTCTGTTTTTTAAAGTTAATAATTTATAATTGTTAGTTAATCCCCTAGTCATAGATTCCATGGTTGGAGTGGCACTTCCCAATAATAATGGTATGTTATTATACTCTGTTCTAAATAAAGCCATGTCCCTAGCATGATATCTAGGATTATTATCTTGTTTATAAGATGATGAATGTTCTTCATCAATTATTATAATTCCCAAATTTTGAAGTGGTACAAATATAGCAGATCTAGTTCCCACTACTACTTTAACTTCCCCCCTTATTATTTTTAAGTACTCATCGTGTTTTTCACCCACTGATAAAGCACTGTGAAACACAGCTACTTTAGATCCAAATTTATTATAAAATCTATTTACTATTTGCATAGTTAAACTAATTTCAGGTACTAACATAATCGCTGTGTTATTATTCTTAATTACTTTTTCTATTAAGTTGATATAAACTTCAGTTTTTCCTGAACCTGTTACGCCCCAAAGCAAATATGTATCGTTTTTGTTTAAATTAATTTTATTTACAACTTCGACTTGTTCTTTGGTTAGTTTTATATTATCTTGCTTTTTAGACTTATCTTCTATTCTATATTTTTGAACACGCTCTTCTTTTATTAAACCTTTATCTAATAAAGTTTTTAAAGAAGAATAATTTATTTTCTCCTTAATAACTCTTTTTTCTTTTAACAATATATTTAATATATATATTTCTCTAGTATTCCTTTTATTGTTTAATATATACTCTTTTATACCATCTTCACTTTTATTTAAATTATAATATAAATCATATATATTATAATTTGTTTTTATATCTTTTACTTTTAAAGATGATGGAAACATCGTTTGATAACTACTTATTAAAGTAGATAATGTTGTCTTAGACATATATTTACCCATCTCTAACAATTCATCAGTTAATACTATTTCAGGGGAAGTTAGATTAATTATTTCTTTTAGTTCATAATCCCCAGAATATTTATTAGTAACATTTAAAACAAATCCATTTACTTTTTTTGCTCCAAAAGGTACAACTACTTTCATTCCTTTTTTAACATTCAAATTTGTTGGAACAATATAAGTAAATGTTCTATCTAACTTTTTAACCGGATATTCTATAATTACTTCTGCATACATAGTAATTTTATTGTAGCATATTTTTATTAAATCTAGTATTAATCAGTAATAACAACGTATGGATCGTTCCATTCTCCTGAACCAGAAAACAATTTAGTGTTCTTTACTGATATTACGGGTCTCCAAGACGAAAGTTCACTAGTCTGAAATTGAGTTATCCACCCTTCAACAATTGATAATGTGTTGTACGCAATGTATGAATTGCTTCCTTTAATATAATTAAATGGTGTCATTGTCCATTCACCAAGACCGTTATACAAAAAAACAGAATAATTTGACCCGAAAAATGGTACACCGGCAAAAAGCATTTCATCTGCTGTAATTAAACCAGCTTTATAAGTTAATTTACCATTGCCTAATAAGGTATTTGACGCAGTAAACGAGTCCAATTTTGAAGAACACTTTAAACTGGGAAGTCCATTATGAGTCCTTTGGGCAAAACCAAAAAAATATCTATAAGGATCATTATTATCAATATTTATTAATTTGGGATTAGAAATAGGTTTAAAATCACTCTCATAAAACAAACTTCTGTCATTACAGAACAAATTATCAGCTATATATTCATCGTAATCTAATAAATTATTAAAATACCATTTATCTATTGATCTTTTGATAATGCTATCGGTAACATTTCCTCTATATACACCTTCTTGATACATATATCCAATAGTTTCGGGAATTGATAATGGTCGATTGTAATCACTAAGTCCAAAAATATATGGACATTCTTTTTGAATTTCTTCCGAAGCACATTCCATTATACAATCATGCTGAATTTCAGTCAGTGTATCCTCGCCATCTAAATAATCTGACAAGTCATATATATTAACATCACATAAATAAGAACAAGTTCCCATAATTGTTACTTGGTCTATAGAATAATAATCACACCCGGTATTTACTGCGTCATTTTCAGTAGGTGATTTATTACTTGCATATATTAAGCGTATTGATTGGTCACCATTTATTCGTAATATTCTCCAGTATATATCTTTATTATCTTTATCTTTGCCAAACTTTACCCAATTATTATCTACCGCTCCTCTAAAGTAATAGCTTAATCCATAGTTATCTACAGAATAAAAAATTCCTTCATTTGTTGTGGCAACGGCGTAAACATCCGGCGATGGTCGACCATGTATATAATTAGCGCCTCCATTATTGCTCAAGATTTCATACGCTAGTGTACCTGCTTCATGTTTTTCAGAAGTACAACTTAAATTTGCAATTTCAACTCTTCCCCCAAACAACTTATTTGCATTTTCTGTTTGATTTATATTTAAGTTATAATATCTTGGAGTTAATTGCCACATTATTTTGCCAATCGTACCATGCATACTAACAATTATTTTTTGATTAGATGCAAGTGTTACAGTGCCATTTTTATTAGTTAAATCTACTTCACTATCATAACTTCCCACATGATAAGCATTATCCTCTATTGGTTCTAATAGTATTACATATTCTCTTAAATTGGATGTATTGGTTGAGGACTTATTGTACATATGATTAGTTATATATACTAAATCATATGTGCAAGTTGAAGT
>CAZJTX010000016.1:0-16963 GCA_964549115.1 uncultured Muribaculaceae bacterium
TACTATTTTTCATAAATTCACCTTCTTTGAATTTTTAAATTAATTATTTATTTTATAAGCTATAGTAGCTTTATACGAATAAAGATGTTCATCTCCACCTTTATATACTGTACCACTATAATTTTGTTCCCATATTCTAGTATCATAACCAGGTTTTGTTACATATCCAGCGTATCTATACACTCTAGTGTCTGATGCTGGTCTTGTAACAACTCCGCTAAAAGAATATTTCCAATACCTTGTCCAATCATATTTTTGTCCAATATAAGGATTAGGAATAGTACTGTAATGTGGGTCTTCTTTATATACCCAATCTGTATATCTTGTTAATGTGCCAGAATATCCTCCCGAATTATAATAGTAGGTACTTCCTCTATTTGATTTTGAACTGCTTAGATGAGCCCATCCGCTTGCTCTATATTCCATATGCCAAGTACTCCAACCATCAGATAATGTTACATCAGCGACAAATGAATCTTCTGGAGTATAGCTACCACTATAAACATAACGAGTTAAAGTGCCTGAGTATCCTCCCGAATTATAATTACTACTAGTTTGACCACTTACATATTTAGTATCGTCTTCTACATACTCGCCGCTAATGACAGTAGAAGAACCGTTTTTATCTAATGTTCCACTGTATTCACCATCGTCATAATAATATGTAATATCAAATGTATTAAAATTCGAAGTACTGCTTGCATTTTCTTCCCTACTATAAAACTGTGAATTCCATTGAGTTGAAGTTGGGATGCCTTCACTAAATGAGATTGTTATATCATCTTGGTTTGTTGTATAAGAACTTATACCGGTATCGGATTTGACCGAATTAACCTTATATAAATTATTTATCGTAACAGTATGATTTTGAGTACTTTGTAATGAAGGATCAAACGCTACAACTTTGTAAAGATAGGTTCTCAAAGGATGATTATTGACTTTATTTGATTTTCTATTATAAACCAACAATATTTGTTCATCATTCATAATAGAATTATCTATTGGATTTATAATGTTATCTTTATCATCAAAATCGTAATATCCCTCATCAGCTAAAGTTTTAAGGGACATTATATAACATTCATCAGTTTCTTCTAAACCTTCTTCGATACAATCTACAGAAGTTATTTTATCTGTACAACTTTTTGTTCTAAAACATTCTAAATTATCATGTGCCCATAATTTAACACTTTGATTAGCACTGTCAATTTTTATGTTATACATGTTTTCTTTAGTTTTGTGACTTGACGAATTAAAGGCAAGCACTCCAATTGTAGAAATTATTACAATTATAACCATGATTACCAACAATTCAACTAATGTAAATCCTTTTTTAGTTTTCTTTTTTTTGTTTATCGGATTAATTTTTATGTTATTTTTCCCTTTAAATATCATACTTACAATCCCAATTGTATTTTATATTCCAAAATTAAAAATATAATCTTCTATTTTATCTGTGTCTTCGCCTGAGACGATTTGTAATTTTAGAGTCATAATTCCTTCTTCTAAATTAGGAAAAGTAATTATGCCTTTTGATTCTTCACCAGAAGGTATTTGTTTGAAATTTGCTGGATATTTGGCTTTTAAATTAGGTTGATATTTAAATTCTTTTTCTTCTTCATCTTCATATGAAACTAATATTGCATCTTCAAGTAATAAATCAATTTTTCCTTCACCCATATTAGCTACTGTAATATATATTCTTGTTTCAGTTTTCGAAAGTTCAACATTTTCAAACGTTACTATATATCCAAATTGAGCATGAATTTGTCCTTGTTCTTTTGATTTTATCGTTGGTGAGTACTCTTCAATATAAGAAGTTTTAACCATGTTTTCAGCATTAACTTCAATTGCCTTTCTTTTTAATTGTTTGCCAGTTACTTTAACATAGTCGTTTTTTGTAAATTTTGAAGAATCATAATTAACAATAACTTTTACAAAGTCTTCTTCTCCCTCTAAATTATCAACTTCTATTTCATAACCGTTTTTTAATACTTTTACTATTTCCCCAGTAAAAATATTTGTTTTTACATCTTTGGGAGATTTAAATAATTTTAACCCCACAAAAATGATTGCTGGTATTAATACAATAACAGCGATTAGAATAAAAATTTTTGTTTTCTTTGATTTCATTTTATCTTCACCTTTCTATTATAAGAATAGCATAATTGCTTATATTAGGCAATAAAAAAAAGATAAATATCTAAATATTAATCTTAGTTTTTATAATTCATAATTGTCTTCTTTATAACTATTTATTTTTACAAATTATATGTTTGCTTTTTTACGTTTCTGTACTATGAGTGAAATCAATATTATTATCGTTATAGAAACAAATATTATTAAATAAAGCAAATCCATAATATGTGTATTATATAAGATATCTCTTGTACTAAATATTTCCTTTTCATACAACAATTCATCAGTATAATATATTTTCAAATTACCTAATTTTGTATTTTTAACCATATCGTCTTCAATTACTGTGGGTCCATCATATAAAATATGAATATAATCTTTACTAAAACTTTTATCTGAATAATACGTTAAATCTTGATCTATAAAATATTTTATATTATCTTGATCTTTGACATCTACTTCTAAAATCAAATCACCTTCATTATAAATGTTATGGTACTTAAAATTTTCTTGATAATATAAATATGTTTTAATGGCATCTTTTAAATGAATGGGATTTTTTTGCTTTGTACCACCCCCCGATGTAATAAACATATAATTAATTTCATTAATTGAATCGTAATAAACACTAGCCAAAGACAACCCCGCTTTTCTTGTATAACCTGTTTTTGAACCGACTATATTACTTAGGTCGTATTTTTTATTATTATAGAAATTGATTGATGGTTGAATTGATAATGAGTTATCGCTAAGGGTATATGTTTTAGTTTTAAACAATTCCATAAATTCATTGTTTTGCAGCGCATAATTTAATATTATACTAACATCATTTAAGGTACTATAGGTAGACTTATCATCTAGGCCAATAGGATTACCAAATGATGTGTTTGTAAGTTTTAATTCTTTTGCTTTATCATTCATTAATTGTACAAAGTCTTCTTCTGTATCAGCAATACTTAAAACTAAAGTTCTAGTTGCATCAGCAGCACTTACAATAAATGTTGCATACAATACATCTTTAATTGTTAAAGTTTGTCCTGGTTTTAATCCTATGACATATGCATTTTGTTCTGCCAAGCCTTTTAACGTTTTATTTGTAATAACAACTTTTTCATCGTAATTATTTATATTTTCAATAGCTACAATAGATGTCATAATTTTAGTTAGACTAGCAACACTAACAATTTTGTCTTTGTTTTATTCAGCCACTATTGTAAAATCATTCATATTAATTAATAATCCATTATTGCTTTCTATGTTTAAAGAATAAGCATTAGAGCACATGAAAAACACAACTATAATAGTTAAGATTTTTAAAAATATTGATTGTTTAATTATATTGTTACTCATATAAATTAATTATACACAACTATTCAATATATTCATATTGTTTTGTGAAAAATCATATTAATGTTATTAATTAATGTCTTCATTATTAAAAATAAATTTATGATATAATAATTTTTGGTGATATCAATGAAAATAGAATTATTAGATAATTTATATGTAGAGGATAACAAATTCAACCAAAATAAGGCTTATGCTTTTGCTGGAAGAGCTGCGGGTATATGTTATAACAAAGATGGTTATTCCGCTTTATTAGATGAAGATTTATCTAAAACTTTAAAAAGAGCTGAGAGTACTCTTGTAACAGGTCATCATAGTGTGTACGATCATATACACTTAAGTTTTTATTTTAAAAATATGCCAAAAATATTAACAATGATATTAAACAATGAAAAAATGTATACTACAAGTGAAAAATCAGGTAGATATACTAATATGACCAGTGATGCGTTATCCAAATTAGAAATAGATTTATATAATAAGTGGTTAAATATATTAAAAAAAGAAATCAAAGATAAATACGGATATTATTATAAAGATTTTAAAATAAATACATTAGCCCAAGAAAATGCTAGATATTTAATAAATATATTTATGCCTACCGAATTGATTTACACAACTTCTTTGAGACAAATCAATTTAATTGCAGCGATGTTATATGAATATTGTATGAATAATAATACTGAGCTATCGAATCAATTAATTCCATATATTCATGATTTTATAGATCAATTACATAATCTAAATGTTCTAGATGAAAGATTAATGATTAATGAAAAAGAAAGAAAATTATCTATTTTTAATAATCAAAACAATATCACAGAATATTTTAATAATAATTATCAAGTTAAATATGAAGGATCTTTTATTTATTATGCTCAAGCTCATAGACATAGAACTATTAATTATAGTTTAAATGAAAAGCCTGAAAAGTCATACATAATACCACCTATAATTGAAGATAAAGATTATTTATTAAATGAGTGGCTAAACGATTTAAACAAGTTAAATGATTTAATAATTCAAGGAGAATTAATAGATATTGTTGAACATGGAAGTTATGAAAACTTCATTTTAAAAACAAAAGAAAGGTTATGTACATATACTCAATTAGAAACAATGTTAATTACAAAAGAGATATTAAATAAATATAACGAAGAATTACACAAAACTAATCATCCTCTAAAAGATGATATTGTTAATTATTTAAAAGGTGCTAGATGTACATTCCCAGATTATACTTGCTTAGATAGATGTAATTTTAAAGAAGGTATAACATTGGTTAGAAAAATATAACAAATTAAAACACACCCTCATCCAACAGTGTGTTTTTAATTTATATGATTTTATTTGTATAATATAAACATATATTAATATAATTCGTTATATTTTTTTACATAAAATATTTTTACTATTTCAGTTAATATTAAATATAATGTTATTATTAAAACAACAATAAATATATATGATATTGGCATTGCAACTAATCCAAACATTTTTCCTATCCCCATATAAGGTATAGCTATTCCAATTATTGAAATAAATAAAGTTAAATATAATAATATTTTAGATGTTTTACTTTTATAAAAAGGTGACTTTTTAGTGCGTATAACATAAATTATTAACGTTTGAGACACAACACCCATCATAAACCATCCTGATTGAAATAGAGCTTGATTAGCTACAGAATTTGCTCCAATAACAATCCATAGTACTGCAAAAGTAATAAAATCAAATATTGAACTTGTAGGACCAAACCAAATTGTAAATTTTAACATATTATCAATATTCCACCTTTTAGGTTTTTGTAAATATTCATCATCTACTTTATCAAAAGATATCCCCATTTGAGATATATCATATAATAAATTTTGTAATAATATTTGAATAGGCAAAATTGGTAAAAAAGGAATAAATATACTTGCTACTATAAAACTTATCATATTTCCAACATTTGAACTAATAGACATATTTAAGTATTTCATTATGTTTGCAAATACCTTTCTACCTTCAACTATACCTTCTTCTAAAACTAATAAGCTTTTTTCTAATAAAACGATATTAGCAGTTTCTTTTGCTATTTCTACTGCACCATCAACCGATATTCCCACATCAGCTTGTTTCAAAGCTGGAGCATCATTTATACCATCACCCATATAACCAACTACGTGGTCATTTTTTTGTAAAGCTTTTATAATTCTTGCTTTTTCAAGCGGTGCTATTTTTGAAAAAAGTGTTACTTTCTCAACCACTTTTTCTAAATCATGATCTGACATATTTTTAATATCATCACCGTTTAATGTATATTTTGTTTTTATTCCAACTGCACTACACACGTTTTTAGCTACTGCCTCATTATCACCTGTTATGACTTTAGTTTGAACACCATGATCCCTTAAAAGTTTAATAGCTTCTTTTGCACTTTCTTTAGGAGGATCTAAAAAAGATACAAATCCAACTATGGTCATATCTAACTCGTCACTTCTACTAAATTCATCTACTCCCCTTATATCCTTATCTTTTATAGCAACAGTAATAACTCTTAAACCTTTTTTATTTAAATCATTAGATACTTTAATAATATTGTTTTTAAATTTTTCATCTATTAAAATTTTTTCATTATTTATTAAAGCATATTTAGAAATTGCAAGTATTTCTTCTGACGCTCCTTTAGTTATAAGAATTTTAGAATTAAATTCATTTTTTAAAACCACTGACATTCTTCTAGCTTTAAAGTCAAATGGTATTTCATCTACTTTATTATATTTAGTTAAGGTGTTATTTAAATTGTTTTTCTCTGCTCTATTAATAATAGCGATATCAAGTAAGTTTTTTAATCCGGTTTGATAATAACTATTTAAATAAGCATAATTTAAAACACTGAGATCCTCTTCTCCTAGTGGATTTAAATATTCTTCCAATATTATTTTATCTTCTGTTATTGTACCGGTTTTATCAGTACAAAGAATATCAATTGCTCCTAAATTTTGAATACTATTTAAGTTTTTAACTATTACTTTTTTTTTGGACATAGTTATTAAACCTTTTGCTAGATTAGAATTAATAATCATAGGTAACAATTCAGGCGTTGTTCCCACTGCTACTGTTAGAGCAAATAAAAATGCGGTAAGAATTGATCCTTTATTAAAATAATTTATCATAAACACAACTGGAGTCAATATTAAAGTAAACTTTATAAGTAATGAACTTACCTTTTTTATACCTTTATCAAAAGAAGTTTCAATTGTTATATCTTCCATTTCTTTTGTCATATTAGCCAAATAAGTATTGTCCCCTGTAGCAACTACAATTCCTTTTGCTGTACCACTTATAACATCTGTTCCTAGTAAACAAATATTATCTAAATCAAACACATTTTTTGTGTTTTTACTATTTACTATTTTTTCAACTGGTTCTGATTCACCAGTAAAAGTTGATTGACTTACGAATAAATCTTTTGCTTCTAAAATTCTAATATCAGCTGGTATTATATCTCCCGCAGATAATTTAATAATATCTCCGACAACTACATTTTCAAGATGTATTTCTCTTTCCTTATTATTTCTAATAACAGCGGTGGTGTTTATAACTAATTCTTTTAATTTGTTTAAAGAAGTAATTGATTTTTTTTCTTGAACAAATTGAATAATACCACTTATAAAAATTATGGATGATAAGATAATTACCGCCGAAAAATCTTTTTCTGACGCAAATATAATATCAGTAAATAAAGATACTATTATTATAAAAAACAATAACCCATTAAAATAATTAACAAATGAATTTACAAATAATTTTAAATTGGAATCTTTTTTTTCTTCTTTAATTAAATTTTTACCATTTTTTTCTAATAACGATTTAGCTCTTTTTGAGGAATAACCTTCTATAGTGGTATTATATTTATTAAATAGCTCATCATTATTTAGTTTACTATTTTGAATTAATTTATTTTCAACCATTTTAACTCCTTTAATTAAATTGATCAATTATTTTTTGATCAACAACTTTTTTATATGTTTTAATATAATTGTTTGTTTCACAATTAAGAATTAATGTATCATCAACTATATTGATTTTTATAAACCCATCATAATTATGAGTGTTTTTATTACCGACTAGTTTTTTCATACTAAAATAATAGATATCTCCTTCTTTTTCATAGTATATACTGCTATGTTTAAAGTTTTTATCGTCAGATTTTTCTATAAATACTATTTCAGTACTTGTATATTTTAAATATGATTTACCAGATTCAATTTCAAAAATTTCACCACTATAATCCCTTTTAACTTCTTCCCATATTTCACCTTCAAAAGAAGAGGTAGTACACCCAGTCAATAATATTAATGATAATACTATCAAAATTACTTTTCTTTTCATGATTTCACCTAATTATAATTATAGCATAATATAACATCATTAAAAAAAGTCTTATATTAAGACTTCTTTTCTTTTTTTATTATTTCTCGAGATACAAATACGCCACTTGCAGATGCGTGTGATAATGAGTGCGTTACTCCACTTCCATCCCCTATTACATATAAATTTTCATATTTTGTTTCTAAGTTTTTATTAAGTTTTACTTCCATATTGTAAAATTTAACCTCAACACCATACAAAAGTGTATCATCATTTGCTGTTCCAGGTGCTATTTCATCTAAAGCATAAATCATTTCAATAATTCCATCTAATATTCTTTTAGGTAAAACCAAACTTAAATCTCCCGGTGTTGCATCTAATGTAGGTTTAACCGTTGATTCACTAATTCTTTTTTCATTACTTCTTCTTCCTCTTATTAAATCTCCAAAACGTTGAATTAAAACTCCGCCACCTAACATATTAGAAAGTTTCGCAATACTTTCTCCATATCCATTACTATCATTAAAAGGTTCTGAGAATGTTTTAGATACTAATAAAGCAAAGTTTGTATTATCGGTTTTTTTAGCTTCGTCATCATAACTATGTCCATTAACCGTAATTATGCCATTTGTATTTTCTGTAACTACTACACCTCTTGGATTCATACAAAAAGTTCTTACTTTGTCTTCATATATTTCTGTTCTATATACTATTTTACTTTCATACAATTCATCAGTTATATGAGAAAACACATCCGCTGGTATTTCAATTCTTAAACCTAAATCAACTCTATTAGATTTAGTTTCTATATCCAGTTTATTACAAGTTTCTTCTAACCAATTACATCCACTTCTACCGATTGAAATAATACATTTGTCACTAATAAATTCTTCTTTTTTAGTAGATATAACATATTTCTTTTTATCAATATCCAAGTTAACTACTTCACTATTAAAATAAAAATCAACCTTATCTTTTAAATAATCATATATATTTTCTAATACAACGTAGTTTCTATCCGTTCCTAAATGTCTTACTTTAGCGTCTAATAATTGAAGCTTATGTTGAATACATATTTTTTTAAAATCAGAATTTGAAGTCGAATACATTTTAGAGCCTTCCCCACCATATTTCATGTTTATATCGTCAACATATTCCATTAATTCAATTGCTTTTTTTTCTCCAATATACTCATATAATGTACCACCAAAATTATTAGTAATATTATATTTACCATCAGAAAATGCACCAGCACCTCCGAATCCATTCATAATAGAACAATTTTTACAATGAATGCAATTTTTAATTTTAATGCCATCAATAGGACACTTTCTTTTTTCAAGTTCATTACCTTTTTCAATTACTGCTATTTTTAAATTAGTATTATTAACTAATTCGTATGCTGCAAAAATACCACCCGGTCCTGCTCCTATTATTACAACATCATATTTCATATTTACTCCTTTAAAACACTTTCATTATATCATTTATTAATAATTTGAGTACCAGTTTGTCCTTCTAGAGCTTCCTTTGCACTGTCTAGAGAAGTAATTATAGCTCTTCCTTTTGTTTTTTCAACAAATTCAACACATGCTTCTATTTTAGGCAACATACTACCTTCTGCAAACTCTTTATCGTCAATATACTTATTAACTTCTTTTAAAGTAATTGTATCTAATGCTATTTCATCTTCAGTTCCAAAGTTTAATAAAACTTTTGGTACCGCTGTTAATATCAGCAATATATCTGCGTTTAAATCTATTGCTAATTTTGAACTCGTTTTATCTTTATCTATAACCGCTGCTATCCCTTTAAACCCTTCTTTTGTTTTTATTACTGGAATTCCACCACCACCGATTGTTATAACGACAAATCCTTCACTTAATGTTTTAACACTATCTAATTCCACAATTTCAATCGGATTAGGAGATGGTACCACTCTTCTATAACCCCTACCAGAGTCTTCAACATATTTATTACCAGTTTCTTTTTCTAAGTCAAGAGCTTCTTCTTTTGTATAAAAACTTCCAATTGGTTTTGTTGGAGTTTTAAATGCTTTATCCTTTTCATCTACCACAACTTGAGTTACAACTGTAACACAACCTTTATTAATTTTTCTTTTTATTAACTCATTATTTATAGCTTGTTGTAAATGGTATCCTATATATCCTTGTGACATTGCACCGCATTCTGGAAAAGGCATAACAGTTGTATTTAAATGTTCTTTTGAACACTCAAATGCTAAATTGATCATACCAACTTGAGGCCCATTACCATGAGCTATTATTACCTCATTTCCCATTTCAACTAAATCTACTAAACTCTTAGCTGTTTCTTGGACTAATGCTAATTGTTCAAAAGCATCATTTCCTAGTGCATTACCACCCAAAGCCACTACTATTTTTTTATTCATATTTCCTCCTTAAATTTTTCAATCCTTATTTATAATATCATATATATTACATAAATAAAAAAACACTATAAATAGTGTTTTATATTTTACCAATCTTGTTAAATGGATATATCCTTATTTTGGTTTTACCCTTTATTTCTTTTTTAGTTACAGGGCCAAACAATCTACTGTCCATCGACAATCCACGATTATCACCTAACACATAATATTCATTTTCTTTTAATTTAATCGCTTCTAAATTACCGGTCATACCTTTTTTATATGGTTCTTCTAATTTTTTAGTGTTTATATATACTACCCCTTTTTCAATTTCTATAGTATCTCCTGGTAGACCTATTATTCTTTTTATCATTTCTTCTTTTTTACCTGATAATTTAATAACTACAATATCACCTCTTTTATATGAGGTTTTTAATTTATTTAATAAAAGTACATCTTTTTCTTTTAAATTAGGAATCATACTAGGGCCCTTTACTCTTACTGGGGTAAGTATAAAAGTCCTAAATAATACAACAAATATTATGATTAATAAATAAGAAATTATTTCGTTTACTAGTTTTTTCTTCATAATCAACCAAAAAGTAAGGAAAGATTACTTTCTTTCCTTAACTTTATATTCTTTACGCATATGTTTAATAAAGTTAAGTTTTGCTCTTCTAACTTTACCTTTTTTAACTACTGTTATTTTATCAATAGTAGGTGCATGTAATGGAAATATTCTAACTACTCCAACACCACCGCTTGTCTTTCTAACAGAGAAAGTCTCAGATACTCCACCACTTCTTTTAGCTACTACTAAGCCTTCAAAAGCTTGGATTCTTTCTTTTTTACCTTCTTTTACCCATACATCGACTCTTACTGTGTCCCCTACTCTAAATTCAGGGATATCTTTTTTCATATGCTTTTTTTCGATTTTATCAACTAAATTCATAATACATCCTTTCTTATTTTTGAATAATCATAGATTTCCAGCGGATTATTTCTTGGGTCTTAGACATTATACCACATGGTATCGGTATAATCAATTTATTTTCTTATAAAAAATTCTATTAAATTACCTACATTTTCAACAATTTCTTTAGAATGATTTATAGCTATTGTTTTTCCTATTGCTTTAAATCCAACTGTTATAGAAGCAATTAATGATCCAATTACTAAATTAATTAAAATAATGTTTATATTATATTTATTATGAAGGTGTAAAGCTATTAAAGCTCCAATACCACCACTTATAATACCACTAACATCTCCAATAACATCATTACTAATATTACTCATCTTATCTGCGTTTTTCAGTAATATTAAACTAGTTTTAGCACCTTTAGCTTTTTTAGTTGCTCTAGCATGATGATGAGCCTCTTTGTCCGCTAATATTGCAACTCCGATAATATCAAATAAAACACCTATAAATATCATTATAATAAGAAGTAATATTGAAAAATATATATTTAGTGATGTCACAACAACATTAGTAAATAAATTAAACATTAATGATATAAAAAATGTTAGTAAAAATATATTTAGTATCCATTTATTATTTTTCACTTATCCTCCGTAAAATAAAGCATAATATAATTATGCTTTATAGTCAATGGCAATATTGTAAATAAACTTTACGGCTTAGGTCAAGTTTGTTTTCCACGTTTATTACCCTCAATTACTTTAAGGCAGTTTCCTTTTAAAATAAACGAATGTGTGTCACCACAGCATCTACTTGATAACCACTTAGTCCGTACCATAATCTTCACAATACCAACATAGTTACATTCTAGAGGTTTTCCCTGACAACACCGACTTCATTTTTATTCGCTTTTGCAAAAGTAATTTCAATAACATCCGCTACTTTCACTCACGACGAACAACTTTTTAATTTAGTGGAACATAATAGGCAAAATGTTATATGCCGTTATAACCTCACCTAATATTATTATTCATACACCCACCCCAATCTGGGCGAAAGAAGCAGGTACACAAATATCCTTTCGTTATCCATCTGATGGATTTTTAGCCCCACCTTCAAATGAAAAGTCTTGACTAGAATAATGCACCACGACTATCTAAATTATATCAAAAAAACATATAATGTCAAAAGTTAAATAGACCTATTTCTATATTCTTTTAACATTTTGTTTTTGAGTTCTTCTTTTAATATAAATATTTCTTTTAACATTCTTTTAATTACATCAATTGGTAAATGTTTTTTATATAAGCTTATAATTAAAGATTCTAATCTACTTATTTCATCCAACACTAAATTTATGTCTTCATCGTCATTATCATCTGTTTCTAATAAAGATAATAATAAATTAACTATCTTTTTAAAGTCTTTGTAATATTTTTTAGTTAAATAATTACTTATTAAATCTTTATCATATATTTTAATACAAATTTCATTATTACTAAAATTAAAATCATAACTATCTTTTAAAATTAGTTTGATTTTTTCTTCTTTTTTAAATTTAAATGGTTTAAATACATAACTCATATTACTCAACTCTTTTTTTATTATCTTTTCTCCATTTATTTATTAATTCATGATTACCACTTTGTAACACTTCTGGTACACTCATTCCTTTGAATTCACTTGGTTTAGTATATTTAGGATAATCATAATAATCATCATTAAACGATTCTTCTTTTAAGCTTTCTTTATTTATTACGCCAGGTAATAATCTTATAATTGAGTCCGCTATTATCATTGAAGGTATTTCGCCTCCTGTTAACACAAACTTACCCACAGATATAACTTCATCTACTAATTCTTTAATTCTTTCATCAAAACCTTCATAATGACCACATATAAGTATTATATGTTCTTTATTTGATAATTTATAAGCCTTTTCTTGATTATAAATCTTTCCTTCGGGAGAAAGTAATATAACATGAGTATCATTTTTCCTAAGTGCTTCTAAGGCATAATAAATAGGTTCAATTCTAAGAAGCATACCAGATCCACCGCCATATATAGTGTCGTCTACTTGTTTATTATTAAGTGGTGAGTAATCTCTAAAATTAATTATATTAACTTCAACTAAATTTTTATCTATCGCTCTTTTAATAATAGATTCGGTTAAAAATCCCTTATACATATCTGGAAATAGTGTTAATATATCTATCTTCATAATAATCCCTCAATATCATTAATATATATAGTTTTACCTTTAATATCAACTTTTTTTATAAATTCATTTATATATGGAATATATTTATTATCAGATAATACTAAATAATTATATTTTACTCCTAAATCTATATGTTTAACTTCTCCAACTATATTATTAAAATAAATTACTTTAAAACTTATTAAATCTTCTATTACATATTCTTCGTTTTTTAAAATAACTTCTCTTTTTGCGTATACTAAATTATCCTTTAATTTAGATGCATCTTCCAAATTGTTAATATGCTCTAACATAACCATATCATAATTTTTATGTACTCTATATGCTACTATTTTATAATTTTTATCATTTATATATATACTATTATTAATCTTAAACAATCTATCTTTAAATTCAAAGTCACTTAATATTTTAATTTCACCTTTAACACCGTGAGTGTTTACTACTTTACCTATATATAAATAATCACTCATTATAAACCTCATTCATTAATATAGACGCTGATACTGATACGTTTAAGCTCTCAACTTTATTATCCATATTGATTGTAACAAATTCGTCACACATTTTAAGAATAGAATCACTAATACCTCTACCTTCATTACCCATTACTATAGCAACTTTATTGTTTTTATATTTTTTAATACTGTCATTAGTATCTAATTTAGTACCTATTATTTTATAACCAGAATCTTTTAATTTAATGATTTCATTTTCTAATTCACCTTTAATAAAATTAATATGATAAATTAATCCCTCAGTTGCTCGTATTACTTTATCATTATATAAATCAACTGTATTATTACTTACCACTATATTATTAAAATTAAATGCTATAGCACTTCTTATAATAGTTCCTAAATTACCAGGATCTTGAATATCATCTAATATTAAAACATTACCTACTATTTCTTTTCCTTTAATATATTTGGATATACCAATACTATTAACATTAACATTTTTTAAATTAGACAATTTATTTATAATTTCTTGATTAACTATATATTTATTATCAAATTTAATAGTCTCGTCCATAGTTATTAAAGATACTAAGTGATTAGTTTTAATAGCTTCTTTTATTAAGTGGTCTCCTTCAATTAAAAAAGTATTAGATATATCTCTATATTTTTTAAGTTTTAATTTATTCCAATCTTTTACTAATTTATTATTAATGCTTTTTATATCCATTTTTCAACCTTTTCTTTAATTCCTTATAATTAGGACAAGCTTGACCAACTAATTCCCAAAACTTCTTACTATGATTAGGTTCATAAAAATGACACATCTCATGTATTATTACATAATCAATTACATCTAAATCTTTTTTTAGTAAATCACTATTTAATGTAATTGTGTTATTTTTAAGGTTACAAACACCCCATCTAGTTTTCATTTTTCTTACTTTAAGTTTAAAATCTGGTATGCTAGAAAAACATTTTTTACAAATATCTATTTCACCTGTAAAAACTTTTAAACATTCACTTTTCCAAAATGTTTCTAACATTTTATCATCTTTTGTATAAACATAATTGTCTTTAAATCCGACTTTTTCTAAAGAAGGATGATACTTAACTATATATTCTTTTCCTAAATAAAAGAATTTATTATTATATTCATTTAACTCTTTTTGTTTTAAATATAATTTATATAGTTCACTCTCTTTTTCTTTAATACTTTTTATTACTTCTTTTTCTTTCATGTTAAAAGGAGAAGATACGACTAATTCATTCTTCTCATTAAAACGATAAATTATATTTTTAATATTTTTATAATTTATTAATACTTTTACTTCGACATCGTTAATTTTTATTAACATTATTTTCCTTTTTTAAGTAAGTCTCTAATTTCTTCTAATGCTTTAACTTCTTCACTTTTAACAGGTTTAGCTGGTTTTTCTTCTTCTTTTTTCATAAATCTATTAATTAATTTAATAAACATGAATATAGCAAACGCTATTATTAGGAAATCAAATACACTTTGTAAAAACATCCCATAAGCTATTCTTGTATCTTTAAATGTAATAGCTAATCCCGAAAAATCAACTCCACCTAATATTAAACCTATTAACGGAGTAAATATATTTTCAACTAAGCTTGATACAATACTAGAAAAAGCTGCTCCTATAATAACTCCAACTGCTAGGTCTAAAACGTTACCTCTTGCTATGAATTTTTTGAATTCTTCTATCATAATAATCACCTCATATATATTTTATCATATTATAAAAAATAAAAAAGTCTTTGAAAAAAGACTCTTTTAATACGATTCGAATAGTTTAAATTCATTATAAGTATCAGAATCAAATGCTTTTAATATTATTTCATTTGTATTAATACCTTGGAATTTCAATTTACCTCTAGTTAAATAACCGGCAAAATGATTTTTCCCTAACCAAACACCTATCCAGTTATGATCCTTATTATCGATAGTTAATGTATAACTTTTTGTCGTCAGTGAACTCGGTAATATATATGACTTAGCATATTTTAAATCCTCAGGAGCTAATTGATAAGGATGAGCCACACTTCCCTTGTTTAAAGTAAGTCTTCTAATTTCCGCCCACTCTGTTATAAGAGGTGTTGTATTAACACTACCAAGTAATAATCTCATATTGTTTTTATATAAACCAGGTAATGATTTAGTTAATTTAGTAAATGTATTTGCATTCCAGTTACCCATAGATCCAAAAGATGAATTCCCGTCAGTAGATGATATATAATAGTTATAAGAAAATGCCGTACCATTTCCTCTACCTTCCATACTAAATGTCATATCCTCAGTAACATTAATAATATATTTTACATTTTGTAAATATCCATATCTTCCACTTGCTGTTATAGGTACAGCTCTATGTATTATATCTTTATCTTCATACCTAACAGAAGCTGTAGTGTTTCCAGCCCAACTAGCTGGAATATTAAAGTCCTCGTTTTGAGTACCTAATAAATAATTTCGCCCCACAAAATCTTGTACTGTAGTAGCAATATCTCCTAAGCTTCCGAACGACACAGTTGTATCATTCTTGTATAAAAATTGATCAAATCTATAAGGGTTATTCCAAGAACCATCACCAACTATAGTAGTACCTGGTTCTAAACTTAGTGAAATAACGGGGCGCACACCTTGAGTATTGTGCGCAATGAAGGATTGCACAAAGCCGGACGAACTTACGATGTACTCAAAAACAAGATTAGTATCTACAGTACACGGCGATACCAACCAATAATATTGGTTGGTATATAAGTAATAAGAACTATTTGCTGTTGTTCTATATCCTCCTGCTAATGTAGCTTCATCTGCTGTTAGTAGTCCTATTGGGTTGGTTAGTTTTCCATTTCCTATTATTGTATCATCTACTGTATATCTATCTTCTTTATCTGTACATATTAATTTAGGTGTGTTTGTTGTATTTAATCTTCTATATACATCTGAATACTTTGAGGCGCTTGGTAGTCCTATCGGGGTCCAACTATCTGTAATAAATCCCCTATCATTACACACTACAAAATCACTTAAATACTCTTCATAAGATGATAGGTTATTTGTATACCATGTATCTAGTTTGGATTTTATTGTACTACTT
>CAZJTX010000017.1:0-1190 GCA_964549115.1 uncultured Muribaculaceae bacterium
GCATTAATATTGTTAGTAATTATATCTTCGCCTTTTGACTTAAAAATTGTCTTAACAGATTCTATAATATCGTCTTTATAATCTTTACTTAGTAAAATAGTAATAACATATTCCATTATTTTACTAATTTTACCTCTTAAGTTGTTTTTATCTGCTATATCACTAGCATTTATATAAAATACTCTTATGTTTTTTTTCTTTAATGATTTTTTTACATGATTAGGAATAAATTCTTTTAATTCATCTTCGTTTTTATACGTATTAATTAATAACATTCCATTATCGTTTAAATCACTTACTATATCTAAATTAGTAAAATATTCATCTTTTGTTACTACGACTAGATTACTATTGTTAATATAATATGGCATATTAATTGGTTCTTTAGATAATCTTAAGTTGGATACAGTTATACCCCCACTTTTTTTAGAGTCATATTCAAAATAACCTTGAGTATAAAGACTATCTTTTTTATTTAGAAGAGTTAATAAGCTCTTGCTTGCTCCAACCATACCGTCCGATCCAAATCCAAATATTTTTATATTATATGTGTTTTCTTTTTCAATACATTCTACCTCTTCTAAACTTAAATTAGTAACGTCATCTTCTATACCTATAGTGAAGTTGTTTTTAAGTTCAGTTTTTAACATATGATAAACACTTGCTATATCTTTAGGAGCTACATTTTTACTACTTAGACCGTATCTACCCCCAACTATATCAATATTTTTATTATTAAGTGTTGATAATATATCTAAATAAAGTGGTTCTCCTATAGAACCAGATTCTTTTGTTCTATCTAGTACAGCTATTTTCTCTACTGAGTTTGGAAGAACATCTAGTAAATACTTTTTACTAAATGGTCTATATAAATGTACTTCGATTAAACCCAAATCTTCTTTATCTTCTATAAAGTTCTTTATAGTGTCACACACACTACCCATTGCTACTATTATATATTTAGCATTATCACTACCATAATAATTAAATGGTTTATAATTAGTACCCATTATGTTATTAATTTTAGACATATAGTTATTAACAATATCTGGTAAGTTTAAATACTCTGTATTTCTACTTTCCATTAATTGGAAGTATATATCTTCATTTTGAGCCATACCATATTGTTTTTTAGAATTTAAATTAAGTACTCTATTTCTAAATTCATTAATTTTATCAAAGTTAATTAA
>CAZJTX010000017.1:1290-4870 GCA_964549115.1 uncultured Muribaculaceae bacterium
GGTAATAATTCACCAGCCATCTTATACATATTTGGAAGCATTAATAAAAGTCCTTGACTAGATGTAAAAGTGGTGGCAAGGGTTCCTGTTAAAAGAGCACCATGCATTGTACCGGCTGCTCCACCTTCAGATTGGAGTTCTATAACTTCTGGTCTTTTATTATATAAATTTCTTTTTTTAGTCGATGTCAAAAAATCTATGTTCGCTGCCATAGGACTAGATGGTGTTATTGGGTATATACTTGCAAGTTCTGTGAATGTATAGGCTACATCACTACATGCTTTGTTTCCGTCTGTAATTATATTCATATTATTTTTTTAATCTTTCTTCTATTTCCATTAATCTATTGTATTTAACGATTCTCTCTCCTCTAGACATTGAACCAGTTTTAATAAAATTAGATTTAAACCCTACTGCAAAGTCTGCTAAGTAATCATCAGTGGTTTCTCCACTTCTATGAGACATTACAGTTTTATAATTATTTTTATTAGCTAAATCAATTGTTTTAATAAATTCTGTTACAGTTCCTATTTGATTAGGTTTTAAAAGGATTGCATTACCTGCTTCTTGTTTTATACCTTCATATAAATACTTAGCATTTGATACAAAGAAGTCATCCCCTACTAACATAACTTTTTTACCAATTAGTTTAGTAAGTACTGCAAGGGATTCAAAGTCATCCTCATCAAAAGGGTCTTCTATACTGATAATCGGATATTTATTAACTAGTTCTATATAATATTTTACTAGTTCATTACTTGTTAATATATTGTTATCTAGTTTATATGTTTTATCATTCTTGTTATAAAACTCGGACGCTGCTATATCTAATGCAATAAATACATCTACTCCTGGTTTATAACCAGCCTCAGTAATAGATTTTATTATATAATCTAGCGCTTCATATGTATCTTTTAACTTAGGGGCATATCCTCCTTCATCGCCGACAGAGGTTGAATAATTTTCTTTATTTAAAATACTACCTAATTTATGAAATACTTCTGCTCCAGCTCTAACTCTTTCTTTCATAGATTTAACAACAGGTACTATCATAAATTCTTGAACCGATAATGTATTGTTAGCGTGTTCCCCTCCATTTATAATGTTTATCATTGGTATAGGAAGTGTAACATTATCTTTAGATATTTCTTCATACAATTCTTTATTATTATACTTAGCCAAACATTTTAAATGTGCTATTGATACCGCTAACATAGCATTAGCACCTAAATTAGTTTTATTTTCTGTTGCGTCTAACTTTATTAATGCTGAATCTAACTCTTGTTGGTTAAATGATTTATTAATTAAATGAGGTTTAATAATAGTGTTGATGTTATCAACAGCTTTTAAGACTCCTTTTTTATTATATCTAGATTCATCATTGTCTCTTAATTCTAAAGCTTCTTTTCTACCAGTTGATGCTCCAGAAGGTATTGATGCTTTTGTTATTATACCATTTTCAATGGTCATTAAAACTTCGACAGTAGGAAAACCTCTACTATCTAAAATTTCTCTTGCATACAGATCTTTTATTATCACACTAACACCTCTTTAGTATATTAATTATATCAAATTAATTTAATTTTGTAACAAATAAAAAAGGCTAAATTAGCCTTTACCAAAATATCTTTAATATTTCGTCTTGCTTTGACTTAAATAAATGATTATCACATATTCTTAAAAGCGATGAAATAATCATAAATGTACCTAGTATTCTTGTCACATCTAAATAAGCAAATGGATCAAGTAATAAAATAAAACCCAGTCCCATTGTAGTAACTGATAATATTAATAACATTATCCACGATTTTTCATTAGCTTTCTTTAACCAAAACACATAATTTAATCTGGTTGCACCACTAAACACTAAAAATAACGCTATTATTTTTGTAACAAAACTCATTATTGAATAAGGATAAAACAATAATATTAATCCTAAGACAGCAATTACAATAGCTGCTCCTATATTAAAAGAATATAATTTAGCCCCATCTCTTTTGAAATAATTGTAAGCAAGTGATCCTGCATATGAAAATAACAACAGTGATATAGTCGTTCCTACAACTTTAGTTGTTAAATCAGGATAAAATATTAAAACTAATCCTACTATAATAATTAACAACTCGATAATGAAATTAATCATTATAAATTTATTAAACCTTGTTTTTATATTTTTGTTTATATTTGTTTTCATGTTATCCTCCAATAATATTATACTTACAATAAAGAATTAAATCAATATATCAAAACAAAAAACCCATTATCTCTCTCGAAATAACGGATTTTTTTGATAAACATTAGGATAAAATCTCTTTTACCCAATCGTTTACCAAGTAAACGATATTAACTCTTTGTAAGTGTCGACTAAAATAATTTTTTAAAATAAATATTAAATTATAATTAAATAAAATAATAATATATAAAAAACTAAGTTGATTTTATTATAAATATTTAAATATATTTCAAAATAAATATAAATAGATAAAATCTTAATTATTTTCTTATTTTATTATGATATAAATTAATATATCAATATTCATCTAATACCTTATCCAAAAAGTATTTTTATATTATAATAATAAATTAAATAAATAATAAATTAAAATAATATGAGAAGAATCTACCAACGATCTATTAAATGCATGTTGGGTGGATTTTTGCTAAATAAATATACTTATTTATTAAATATATAATTTAGACTATAAAATAATTAATGAAAATAATTTCAAAGAGCAACATCTAACAACTAATAGAACAAATAATTATAAAAATGAATTTACAAATATCTGCCATATATTAATTGTTAATTCAATTATAAACTTAGTAATTTAAAAAATCAAGTCTTTTTTGCAACTTTACAAAACTTTTTAAAAAAAGTGTTAAGTAAATGTTTGGAATTTGTTTCACTTTATGCTATAATAACTAGCTATTAAGGGGGATACATGAATTTAAGAGAGTTGTCAATTGAAGAATTTAATTCTTTTACAAATAAGCATCCTTTAAGTAATTATTGTCAAACTATTAATTATGCTCTTTTTATGGGAGAGTATAATTTTGATTATGAATTAATAGGTTTATTTAAAAAAGATAAATTAATTGCGGCTTCTTTAATACTATTTAAAGATTTAAAAGGGCTAACTTATGGATATGCCCCTAAAGGATTCTTAATAGATTATAAAGACATAAATCTTTTAGAAAGATTTACAGAAAAAATTATTGAGCATTATTATGAAAAACAAGTTGTGTTTATTAAAGTTAACCCAGAAATACCTATAGGAAAGATAGATCCTGTTACTAAAGAGATTAAATATAACAGTAATAGATCTGTTAAAAACCTACTTAATAGTATGGGTTATCAAAAATTAAAAGAAAATTTATATTTTGAATCTCAATTCCCTAGATATAATGCTTTTGTTAACTTAAAAGAATTTAATGTTAAAAGGTTACATAAAAATACTAGAAACAAAATCAGAAAAGCTGATAGAAAAGGGTTATATGTAGAGTTAGGTAAAATGGAAGACTTAGAATTATTATCTAAATTTACTAACAGAGATGAGTTTTATTATACAGATTTATATAA
>CAZJTX010000017.1:4970-6343 GCA_964549115.1 uncultured Muribaculaceae bacterium
GAGTTTGATCTAGTAATAGAAAGAAAAGCATATGAATATATGCTTAAGAAAAGACATTTACATAAAGAATTTAAAAAACAACATTATTACTAATGTTGTTTTTTTATTGTTGTTAATTATTTAACAATTTCTGATACTACTCCAGAACCAACAGTTCTACCACCTTCTCTAATTGAGAATTTAGTTCCTGCTTCTAGAGCTACTGGAGCGATTAGTTCAACTGTCATTTCAACGTTGTCTCCTGGCATAACCATTTCAACGCCTTCTGGTAAGTTAACTACTCCTGTAACGTCTGTAGTTCTGAAATAAAATTGTGGACGATAATTTGTGAAGAATGGAGTATGTCTTCCACCTTCTTCTTTTGAAAGTACATATACACTTGCTTTAAAGTTTGTATGAGGTGTAACTGTACCAGGTTTTGCTAGTACTTGTCCTCTTTCAACATCTTCACGATCAATACCTCTTAGAAGTACTCCCGCATTATCTCCAGCTTGTGCATAATCTAATGACTTTCTAAACATTTCGATACCGGTAACAACTGTTTTTCTTGTTGCTTTTAGACCAACTATTTCGATTTCATCGTTTAATTTTAGTTGTCCTCTTTCAACACGACCTGTAACAACTGTTCCTCTTCCTGAGATTGTAAATACGTCCTCAATACTCATTAAGAATGGTTTATCTAATTCGTGTACTGGTGTTGGAATATACTCATCCACTGCTGCCATTAAATCTTTAATAGCTTGAATGTGAGTTTCATCACCTTCTAGAGCTTTTAATGCACTACCTCTAATTATTGGGCAATCTGCATCGAAGCCATATTCACCAAGTAACTCTCTTACTTCCATTTCAACTAAGTCTAGTAATTCCGGATCATCTACTTGGTCAGTTTTGTTCATAAATACTACGATTTTAGGAACTCCAACTTGACGAGATAGTAAGATATGTTCTCTTGTTTGAGGCATAGGTCCATCTGCCGCCGATACAACTAGTATCGCTCCATCCATTTGAGCCGCACCTGTAATCATGTTTTTAACATAATCGGCGTGACCTGGACAGTCTACGTGAGCATAGTGTCTATTATCAGTTTCATACTCAACGTGAGATGTACTGATAGTAATACCTCTTTCTCTTTCTTCTGGCGCTTTATCAATATTTTCGTATGAAACGAATTCAGAACCAAAATATTTTGTAATTGCAGCTGTTAGTGTGGTTTTACCATGATCAACGTGACCAATAGTACCAATGTTTACGTGTTCTTTCGAACGATCAAATTTTTGTCTTGCCATAATATTTCCTCCTTATTTCTATTATATTCTATCTAATATCAAAACAATTTTCAAGTGTTTTATTTATTTGACACTGTTTTTATTTAT
>CAZJTX010000017.1:6443-15393 GCA_964549115.1 uncultured Muribaculaceae bacterium
TTTTATTTATTTGACACTGTTTTTATTTATGATCTCTTCTGAGATCGATTTTGGAACTTCGTCATAGTGATCTAACTCCATTGTGAAGGTTCCTCTACCTTGTGAATTTGAACGAAGACTCGTTGCATAACCAAACATTTCTGCAAGTGGAACCATTGCTTTTATTGATAATGCATTTCCTCTTGATTCATTACCCATAGGTTTACCTCTTCTGGCAGTTAGGTCTCCCATAACTCCTCCTAAGTATTCCTCTGGAACAATTACTTCAACTTTCATAATTGGTTCTAACAATACTGGTTTACATTTTTTAGCTGCTTCTCTAAGCGCCATAGATGCTGCTATTTTAAATGCCATTTCTGATGAGTCAACATCATGATATGAACCATCATATAAAGTTGCTTTTATATCTACTGCTGGGTAGCCTGCAATTAATCCACCCATCATAGCTTCTTGTAATCCTTTATCTGTTACTGGAATATATTCTCTTGGAACAACTCCACCAACAATTTTATCAACGAACTCATATCCTTTTTCAGGATTTGGTTCAAATTTAACCCAAACGTGACCATATTGTCCTCTACCACCTGATTGCTTAATATATTTACCTTCACACTCAGCTGTAGCTGTAATAGTTTCGCGGTATGCAACTTGTGGTGCTCCAACATTTGCTTCTACACCAAATTCATCTTTTAGTCTTCTTACGATAACTTCTAGATGTAACTCTCCCATACCGCTTATAACTGTTTGACCAGTTTCGTGATCTGTTTTATATCTAAATGTAGGGTCTTCTTCGGCTAATTTTTGAAGTGCTCCACCCATTTTATCTTGATCAGCTTTTGTTTTTGGTTCAATAGCTTCATCAATAACTGGAAGTGGGAACTCCATACCTTTCATAATAACAGGGTTTTTCTCATCACATAGAGTATCCGCTGTTGTAGTATTTTTAAGTCCTACCGCCGCAGCAATTTCTCCTGTATATACTTCTGTTATTTCTTTTCTTTGATTGGCGTGCATTTCTAAAATTCTACCAATTCTTTCTTTTTCGCCTTTTGTTGAATTCATAACGTATGATCCACTACTTAATTTACCTGAGTAAACTCTAAAAAAAGATAATCTACCAACATATGGATCTGTCATGATTTTAAATGCTAATGCTGTAAATGGTTCATCATCACTTGGATGACGTAATACATCATTTCCATTTTTATCTATACATTCTATAGCTGCAACATCTGTTGGAGCTGGTAAGTAATCAAGTACTGCATCTAATGCAAACTTAATTCCTTTGTTAGATAATGCACTGCCACACAATACTGGGAAAAATTTAACTGCCAAAGTACCTTTTCTAATAGCTTTTTTAATTTCTGGTGTTGTTAATTCTTCACCATCTAAGTATTTCATCATTAATTCGTCATCAAATTCAACAATTGTTTCTATTAATTCAGCTCTCTTAGTTTCTACTAAGTCTTTTAAATCTTCTGGTATTTCGATTTCTTCTACTTCTTCATCTTCTCCACCATCGTATTTATAAGCTTTTTTCTCTATTAAATCAATAATTCCCAAGAAACTATCTTCTGCTCCTATTGGCCATACAATTGGTTTTGCTAATATTCCTAATCTTTTATCTAGTGTATCTAGAGAATATTGGAAATTAGCTCCAATTTTATCCATTTTGTTAGCAAATATTAATCTTGGAACCATAAATTCTGTAGCTTGTCTCCAAACTGTTTCAGTTTGTGGTTCAACACCTGCTTGAGCATCAATTAATGCTATTGCTCCGTCTAATACTCTTAAACTTCTTTGAACTTCGATTGTAAAATCGACGTGTCCAGGTGTATCAATTATATTTAATCTATAATCTTTCCATTCTGCTGTTGTAGCAGCACTTGTTATTGTGATTCCTCTTTCTTTTTCTTGAGTCATCCAATCCATTTGAGATTCGCCATCATGCGTTTCTCCTATTTTATGTGTTTTACCTGTATGAAATAAAACTCTTTCTGTAAAAGTAGTCTTACCTGCATCGATATGGGCCATAACACCCACGTTTCTCACTTTATTTAGCGGTTTTGATCTAGCCATAATTACCACCTATAATGAGCGAATGCCTTATTAGCCTCAGCCATTTTATGAATATCTTCACGTTTTTTAACTGCTCCGCCCACTCCTTTTGCTGCGTCCATAATTTCATACGCTAAATTTTCAGACATGCTTTTACCATTTCTTAGTCTTGCATAATTAACTAACCATCTTAATGCTAAAGCTTGACTTCTATCATCCTTAACTTCGATTGGAACTTGGTAATTAGCTCCTCCAACTCTTCTTGATTTAACTTCTAAAACTGGCTTAATGTTTTCCATTGCTTGATCATATACTTCCATAGGATCTTGTTTAGTTTGTTTTTCTATAATTTTAAAAGCATCATAAAGAATAGTTTGAGCTATACCTTTTTTTCCATCTACCATTAAAGTATTTACTAATTTAGTAACTACTTTAGAGTTATATATTGGATCTGGTAATACATCTCTTTTAACTGCTCTTCTTTTTCTCATCTTAATTCCTTTCTATCTAGGTTTTTTTGTACCATATTTACTTCTACTTTGTTTTCTGTTTTCAACTCCTGCTGTATCCATAGTACCTCTAACAATATGGTAACGAACCCCAATTAAATCTTTGGCTCTTCCGCCTCTTATTAAAACAACACTATGTTCTTGTAAGTTATGTCCTTCTCCTGGTATATAAGCATCAACTTCTTTACCGTTAGTTAATCTTACACGAGCATATTTTCTTAAAGCTGAGTTCGGTTTTTTAGGAGTTTTTGTACCAACTCTTGTACAAACACCTTTTTTCTGTGGACTTAATGTCTCAACTTGTTTTTTAGATAATGTATTATATCCAACATTTAAAACAGGACTCTTACTTTTTTTAGTTTTTCTTTTTCTTCCTTTTCTTATCAACTGATTAATTGTAGTCATATTACTCCTTTCTACATCACACACCCAGGTGTATCAAATTAGGTTTTAAATTAAACTCTTTTTCAAGAATTTAATTTATTTTATAAAATAGCATATAATCTGTGGATATAGATAACCGCTACTAATAGAAACATCAATAATATTGCCATAAAAATCAATAGCGTTCCTAATCCCCAACCATTTTTATTTAATTTCATAATAATTCACAGTTTATATTATATAAAATTAGCCTTGTATATGCAAACTTTATACTAATTCAACTTCTGCGCCGGCTTCAGTTAAATCAGCTTTAATTTTTTCAGCTTCTTCTTTTGGTAAGTTTTCTTTAATATTACCACCTGCATCAGCTAAACCTTTTGATTCAACTAATCCTAATCCTGTTATTTCTTTTACTAATTTAATAACAGCTATTTTATTAGGCCCCGCTGATTTTAATACAACAGTTTTTGTTGAACTTCCCTCTTCTTCTGCAGCTGCTGCTACTGGAGCTGCTGCTACAGCTGATGGATCAATTCCAAATTCATCTTTCATTGCTTTTACTAATTCATTTACTTCTAAAACAGTCATTTCTTTTAAAGAATTAATAAAATCTTCCGCTTTTATTTTCGCCATATTACTCATCCTTCCCTTCTAAATTTTTGGCATATAAATCTAGGCTTACTGCTAGATCTCTAACAAATTGCATCATACCTCCGGCTAACATTGTTAATAAGCCTTCATATGATGGTATCTCTGCATATTCTTTAATTACATCTTTATCTTGGACCGAACCACTAATAATTCCTACCCTTATATCTACTTTTTTGTTTTTCTTAGCAAACTCAGATAATAATTTAATAGGTTCTAGTAAGTCTTTACCAAACAATATTGCGTTTGGCCCAGTTAGAAAATCATCTATATTTAATTTTAACTCATCTACAGCTCTTTTTAATAAAGTGTTTTTATAAATAGTAACTTTAGAATCAATTTTAAATAATTCTTTTCTAAGTGTTGTTAATTCATCAACTTTTAATCCTTGATATTGAAAAATAATTACAGCTTCGTGATTCTTGATATTATCAACAATCTCTTTTACAACTTGTTTCTTTTCTTCTAATACTTTCAGACTCGCCATATATCCTCCTCTTCTATAAAAAAACTTCCCGAAAAGGAAGCTTAAAATCTTTTTTTAAGAAATTAGTTCCCTCGGCAGGATAATTAAAACTTTCGTTCCCTACTTTCTTCGGTTTTGTTTTCATATGTATTATATAGTATTAATAATTAAATGTCAAAACTATTTTTATCTAATCTAATACCTGGTGCCATAGTACTTGTTAATGTCATTGTTTTAATAAAAAGACCCTTAATAGTACTTGGTTTTTGTTTTGAAATTTGTTCTACTACATAATTTAAATTATTTAACAATTTTTTATCATCAAATGATGCTTTTCCAATTATTGTGTGAACATTTCCATGTGGATCGTTTTTATAAGTTACCATTCCACTTTTAATGTTTTTAACAACTTCTTCTGGATTTGGTGATATAGTTCCAGTTCTAGGATTAGGCATTAAACCCTTAGGCCCTAATATTGTACCTACTTTACCAACTTCCGGCATCATATCTGGTGTTGTTACGATTATATCGAAATCAAACCAGTTTTCATTTTTAATTTTTTCTAAAAGTTCTACTCCTCCAACATGATCTGCACCAACTTCTTGTAAACCTTTAACTAAGTCTTCTTTAACAATAGCTAAAACTTTTTGAGTTCTTCCAGATCCTTCAGGTAATACTAATGACCCTCTTATTTGTTGATCGGATTTTTTAGGATTTATATTTAAATTAAAAACTAATTCTACTGTGCCATCAAATTTAGTTATTGTAGTTTCTTTAACTAACTTAATAGCGTCTTTTGCATTATATGTTTTTGTTTTATCAACTTTATTTAATGCTTCCACAAATTTCTTTCCATGCTTTTTCAAACTTTTACCTCCTAACTGTGGTTATTAGCGGATTTTATTCTTCTTCTGTTTCTTCTTCGTCTGTTTCTTCTGTTTCTTCTTCTGTTTCTTCTTCGTCTGTTTCTTCTTCGGTCGCTTCAGCATATTCTGCTACTCTAGCTTCCATTTCTTCTAATTCAGCTTCTCTTCTTGCTCTTTCTAATTCTTCAGCTTCAGCTTCTTTAGCTTGTTCTTGTAACTCATCAACGTTAACGCCTTCAACTGCTATTCCCATATTACGAGCACTACCCATAATAATTTCCATAGCACTTTCAACGTCATTAGCATTTAAGTCTTCCATTTTTTCTTCAGCTATTTTTCTTATATCTTCTTTTTTAACAACTGCTACTATTTCGTTTGCGCCTTTTTGACTACCTTTTTTAATTTTGGCAGCTTTTTTTAGCAAAAACGATGCTGGTGCAGTTTTTAAAGTAAATGAAAAACTTCTGTCATCATATATTGAGATTTCACAAGGGATTATATCTCCTGCTTTATCTCTAGTTTGTTCGTTAAACTGAGTACAAAAATCTTGTAAACTTATTCCCGCTGGTCCTAACACTGTTCCAACTGGTGGAGCAGGTGTTGCTTGTCCCGCCGGGATTTGAATTTTAATTTTCTTTACGATTTCTTTAGCCACGAAAACACCTCCTATAAATTTTTTCGGTTGTGGTATGGGCAAATCCGCATTTCCCTTCCACAAACAGTTAATAAATAACTGCTTATTGATATTACCATAAATTTCTTGTAAAAACAATATGCTACCATTGAATTTTTGGTGAATCTGTGTGTTGAATCTAATCATTGTTTATATATGTGTAATATCTTATAATTATAATAAGAAAACATTCTATATAAGGAGGAGCAATATGAAGAAAAAACATTTTATATTAATAGGAATTATTATTTTAGTTATTTTATTAGGAATACTATTTAGTTTTTACTTTCAAACAAAATATACAAAATTTGAAAAATCCAATGCGGATATTCCGAAGACAACGGTTAAAGAAGAAGACCTAAAATTGGGTGAAGGCGAATATGAAGTAATTGATGTTGATGAAAATATGATTGAAATTATTTCTGATGGAAAAGGTAATGAGTTAAAATACAAAATAACATTAAACGGCAAAGTTCATACACTCGCTTTTAAATATAATTATATAAAAGGTGAAGAATTTGAAAATCCAGGTGATTATTTTAACTATAAAGTATTAGTAGACTTATATTTTAATAAGACAAACGTAACAAATAAAAGTAAATTTAATAAAGAAACAGTCTTATTATATGAAACATACGATGATCGTGATTTAAAAAGCGTTAAAGACTCTATCAACAACATTTCTATGTTATATAAATTTGATATTCAAATTATTAAAGGATCTGATAAAAAAGATTATTTGTTTCTAAATGTTATTAATACAACTTTAGATAACATAAGAACATCATATATAACTATAATAAATGATAAAGGTGACATAGTTGCAGAAATTGATTCGGGCATGAATAGTAACAACGGAATAAAAATGAAAGCAAAAGATGAAGACATGAAATACAATGAATGGGGTTATTATTTATATAAAAATAAAGAAGGAATAACCGAAATTCATTATTTATCATTAGAAGAAGTTTTTGAAAATGAAGAATTATTAAGATATGATCCATACAAATCATTATTAATGATATCAAATAACAAACCTCAAATTAATAAAACTAAATTATCATTAGATATGATTAGAGAGTATAAAAGGTAAGGAGGCATAATGAAGAATATAGACAATATAGATAAATCATTATTAATTACTTTAGTTGTAATCTTAGTCCTTGTAGGGTCATCTAGTAGTTATTTTTATAGTAAATATAATAAAAGAAAAAAAGAAGTGGAAATAAAGGTCAACAATAAAGATAAAATTGACAAAGCTTTTGAAGAATCAAAAGAAGTAACATTAAATGGAAATAAACATACCATAAAGCTTAAATATCATTATGTTGAAAATATAGATGCCACAGAGGAAGAAGGAAAAGATTGTGAATACTTTAAATTCAGAGTAGGAGTCAACATGTTTTTCGACGATATAAACATTACAGAGATTAGTAAACATAATAAAAATCAAACATTATACTTTGATGGAAATAATAAAGCTACATTAGAGGACGTTCAAAAACATGTTAGAAACAATTCCTTAATGCAAAATATAGATATTAAAACTATAAAAGGTAAGGACAAAAAAGAATATTTATTTGTATCAATGGAAGCAAGACTAGGACAATCCCCAGCATCACCAAACTTTCAATTACCAATCATATTAAACGAAAAAGGTGAAATTGTATTTGATTTAATTAATGTTAGTAGCTTCGAACATAGTTATTATCTCGTTAATGAGGACTTAGCCGACATATATTTCTCAGCAGACGGTGATTATAAAGGATATTATTTGAATGAGAAAAAAGGATATACAGAAATTAATTATTTAGCGGTTAAAAAATATGCCGAGAGTAGTAATAAGGAGTTAATCAATTATAGTGCTTATCAAATTAATCTTATAATAAATAACAACGAAGCAATAATAGAAGAACAACGTTTGGGGTCTTATCACGTACAATGGAATACAAGTTGGTATTAATTATTGTGAAATAATTGTGTATTGCTAGTTATTAGTTTATAATGAACTTAGGAGGTAGAACATGAAGGATAAACCGAAAAACACAAAAGACGTAAAAACTTTTTCTAAAAAAGAAATTGAAGATGGAAAAGGAATGGCTATATTAAGTTATATCTTGCCTTTTATACCTTATTTTGTGGAAAAAGAAAACAAATATGTTAAGTATCACGCTAGACAAGGAATGGACTTATTAGTTGTTGGAATTGGATTTTCAATCATCTCTACAATATTAAGAAATGTCATTAAAGTTCAAAAAAATTGTGGTGCATGGTTTGGAATACCAATACCTTGTAAGGTTACACCTTGGTGGGTGTCGTATCCATTAGGGTTAATTTCTCTGGGATTATTTGCACTAGCAATAATGGGTTTAGTTAATGCTATTAACGGAAAAGCTAAACCATTACCATTATTTGAGAACTTTAAAATATTTAAATAATAAAAAGGAGGAATTATTATGAACAAGACATCAAAGATACTAATTGTATTATTAGTAGTCTTCATTTTAGGAGGGGCTGGTACTAGTTATTACTTTTATTCAAAGTATAACGACACCAAAAAAGAGTTAGACCTTCTAAAAAAAGAAAATGAGACTATTGAACAAGAAAAAGAAGAGGTTTCAACCGGCAATGTTTTAATAGACGGCGAAGTTATAACCGAGGATTCAAGCGAAGGAGAAACAGTGTTGTTTGATATGAATGGTAAACAACATAGATTAAGCTTTAAATATAGTTATGTTAGTAGTCCTAGTGGATATAATCCGGAAGACACAGCATATTATTATAGTTACAAAGTAAAGGTGGATGTATTTTTAGACGAAATAAACATTACTGAATTAAGCGAAAGCATTAAAGATTTGTATGTTTATGTAGAAATCAAAGATAAAACAGAAGAAGAAGTTAGAAATTATTTATCAACTATTTCATTAATGGAAGAATACGATCTTCAAGTAATTAAAGGATTGGATAACAAAGAATATTTATTTATAAATTTATTAGAACATAGAGAAGATAATGGAAAAGATTCTAAGTCATTGGTTATAAATTCAGAGGGGAAAGTTGTATATGAAATATTAGATAAAATTAACTTTACTGTAGGTTTCATTCTAATTGATCCGGCAGAACAAGTTCTATTTGGATATAAAGGATATCACATAGTCATGAATAATAATAACCAACACGAAATTATAGCTCTTACTTACAAAAAGAAAGAAAGTGGTGGGGATGAATACATTGGATATCACGATGCTTTTAAATCAACCATTACAATTTCTAATGATGAACCAAATGTTAATGAAACTCCACTAGATATAGTATTATATGAACCATACATGGAATGGTAATAACA
>CAZJTX010000018.1:0-12056 GCA_964549115.1 uncultured Muribaculaceae bacterium
AAACAAATCAAATACTTTACTGTGGTAGAACCTGAAATACCGATTGTGGAATATAGTATTCAATTTAATGTTGATTCAGATAAAGGAACTACAACGGATACAACAGTTTTTAAAGGAATAGAAGGAAAAACTTATTTTGATGAAAACATTGTGGCTCCTGTAGTTACCGCGAAATCTGGATTTGAATTTGAAGGATGGGATCCTGTATTTATAGAGACTGATAAAATAGAAAGCGATCAAATTTTTCACGCTGTGTTTAAAGAAGTTCCAGTGTGTGTACCTGCAAAAGTAAATCAAATGAATATATTGAAGACTGATAATAGATATGGTGTAGTAATTAAATTAACCTCGCCAGTAGAATTGTATGCAACAGCAAACCATTGGAAAGGTACATGGCAATCGGTAGATGCTGGTATTACTTGGACCAATTATGCTCTTGGAAACATTCCGTCAGGTCAGGGACAAGATCCTCATGTTACTTTTAAAGATTCTTGTGGGAATTTAATAGAAGTAAATTACAGTGATTTAAAACCTTACATAAAAGAATAAATAATAAGGAGGATACATGGCAAAAATAGAAAAAGACAAATCTATGGTAAGAAGTATATTAAATATATTCTTATGGATAGTGCTGTTTGTTTGGATTGGAATTACTATATTTGACTTTGTACAAGTTAAAGGTAAAAAAGATCCAGTATTCTGTGTAAGTACATCTGAAAAAGAGTACATAGACGGCAAAACAACATCATGTATAGGTTTAGGTTATAAAGTCATTAAATATGACCGTGAGTCTATTAAAGCTATTGAATTTAAGCCTATTTGGGCTCAGCCAGAATATGATGAATAAATAAAACCCTTTATGGGTTTTTTTATTTGTTTGTGATTTTTATGATACATATTGACAAAATGTATCATATTTGCTATACTTTCTATACAAGGGGGTAGAGGATGAAAGGTTATGTTTTAGACTATACCGATGAAAATGAGTTTAAAAAGCTAGAAAGGGCTCTTAAGAAGTATAATATGTTAGCGTTTAAGAAGCTAAACTTTGATTATTATCCTTCACTAAGAAGAGGCGAGTTAATAGGAGAGTTATTATCTAAAGATAAAGATAAGAACACTGAAACCTATGAACTTAAACTACCTAGTGATAAAACATTTGCTCAAATTCACGGTGATGTTACTTTAGTTTATACTCTGCATAAAAAAGAAAAAGTAGTTATGTTAGAAAGAATTAATCCAGAACATATTTTACTAGAGGGTCATAGATCAGAGTTAACTACATATAAGGGTATAATGATTAGTAAAAGTAATGCACAAAAAGAAATGTTTAAAATTGATTTACTACATATGCTACAAAACAAGTAATTATTACTTGTTTTTTTCTTTACTTAAATATAATAATGTTATAAACTTTATGCAAGAGGTGAATTATGAAAAACTTTACTAAATTATTTGGGGTTCTATTAATGCTTATGTTTGTATTTGGGTGTGAAAGTCCAAGAAGAGATCATTATAGACCTGAAAGATACAAATATGATTTATCAATACAAGGGGCCAATACTATTCTACAAGACGTTAAAAGAGACATGATTAGATTGGGTGATACGACTCCTGTAGATGTTGTTTTAACCACATATAGAGAAAGTCAAGCTACTCTAAAAGCTAAGATAAAAGTTCTAAAAGAAGAACGAGAAAGTGTCAAAAAAGAAGATAAGTTAGATAGAAGTGAAAAAAAGAGTTTAGATCGTAATTATGAAGTCGCAATAGAAAACCTAGAAACAGAATTAAAAAGAATTGAAAAATTAGAAGAAAAATTCTTCAAAATGGATTAATCTACAACTGAATAATAGAAATGTTAACTTAAAGTTATACTAATATTTTTTATTGCAAGAATAATTATAATATGGTAAAATCAATTAGTAAGTGGACCTCTAGCTCAGTTGGTTAGAGCATCCGGCTCATAACCGGGCGGCCATAGGTTCGAGTCCTATGAGGTCCACCATTTTATGCAGGTATGGCGAAACTGGTAGACGCGCTAGACTTAGGATCTAGTGGAGTGATCCATGGGGGTTCAAGTCCCTCTACCTGCACCAAGAGAACTAATAGTATTTATACTATTTTTTTATTTGCATAAAAAAAGATAATTAAATTTCAAATTATCTTTTAGGCAATTATTTGGCTTTACCTTTTGAGTTGTTAGCATCTCTTCGATATCTTCTATTTTGTGCTTTTATTTTTCTATTATCATTAATTTTGCCCGCACCTTTCGCTGTACCAATTCCAACTAAGATACTTGAAAATAAAATTGTGGGTATACTAACATTACTAGCATATTTTTCCCAAATATATTTATTGCTTCTGCCAGCTTGAATATCTTCGATCAAAGATAAAGGTATAATAGTTTTATTAGATTCTGGTTTAGTCATAATTGATGCAATTGTGTTTGAAGGGTCTATCATATAATTTGGTGAAATATTTAAGTTTTTCAGCAAATAATTATAAATAGCACTACCATCCATGTTTGTTGTGTCTGTATAATAATATTTATCATCTAAATTAATTATATTCCAAGCATGATTATCATTTATAACTTCATAAGATTCAATTCCTGCTTTGTTTAATAATATGTTTGTTACGTATGCATAAGTCGCACACACAACTTTACCATCTTCTAAAAATTTGTTAAGAGGCTCTTCATTACTAGCTATCGATTGGGATATATCGTATTCTGAATTCTCTAACATGTATAAGCAAATAGCTTGTATTTTATCTTTTTCATTCATTTCAGGAGTAATAATATTATTTAAAATTCGATCTATTTCTTTTCCATTATTAACGTCTTGAATAGTTAGGTTTGTTTTTATTCCCTTTGAATTAATATAGTTAAATATATCTTCAGTTATATAAGCTGAGTTTCCGATATATAATTTTTCTAAATTATGAAGTTCGTAAATAAAATTTAAGTCTTCTAATGAAGCAGTATTATCAACAGATAAAGTAGTAATGTTTGGACAATATTGGCTAAGTCCGTTTAAATTTTTAATATAATGACAATCATTCATAAATAAACTTTCTAAAGTTGCGGGAAAATATTTAATACAGTTTTCAGTAACAGAACTTCCCGTTAAACTTAATTTAGGAGTTAGAGATTCAGATAGGTTTATATTTTCAAAGAAAACTTCATTAACATTAGTGTAGTTAAAATATAAAGGCTTATCATCACCAGCAAGTGAAACGATATTATCATTAATGTCGTATAAGTTGTTGTCTATGATATAGTAACCATATTCACGATCTTGTGAGTCAAATTCTTTTACAAAAACATGATTACTAGAATAATCTTTTGTATCTTCATTATTCTGTGTTAGTACCATTTGTTGGGACATTCCCGAATAAATATTTTGGTATTTAATACTGTTTATATCTTCACTTCCCAATGTATATAAATTAAGGGAAGAAATAACTGCACATCCAATCATAGCTGCAACTACTAAAGTTTCCTTGTTACTTCTTATGACTTTGCCACCCATTGATTTAATTTTATTAAGAAGGTCGTTAAATTTATATTTATTTGTAAAAGAAACATCATCTTTATTAATATTAAGTTTCTTCATTAATTTATACCTCCGTCATTTCATTTAATAATTTTTCTAATATTTCCAACTCTTTAGCATTTAAATCAGTGTTTAAACTTGATTTTCCAATTATGTCATCATATTTAGCTGCGAAATAATCTTTATTGTGCTTATATACTATGTAATGATTGTTGTTTTCTTCATCTTTAAATCTAAATATTACTTCGGCTTTTTTTGTTTTGCCATCTTTGTCATATATTTCAATATATTTATCCATTTACATCCTCCATATACTAATATGTCTATAATAATCATATCACAATTTAAATTGTTAATAAAATAAAATTTATTATATGAAAGCGTTAGTCTCATGTATTGAAATAAAGGTATCTAAGTGATAAAATGTATATGGATTAGGAGCACTATGGATAAGACAAGTATATACGATATTAATATATTAAGAGATGAGTTAATATTACTGGATTTAAAAGAAATTATTAATATATTAAAAGAAAGAGGTTACAAACCATTTAATCAACTAGTAGGATACTTAACTACTCATGATGAGTTGTATATAACTTCTTATAAAAATGCTCGTAAAATGATTAAAAAGTATGAAATAGATGAAATTATAAACGTATTATTAAAAAGTACGTTAGGAGAGTAATGAGATATTTAGGATTGGATTTAGGTACTAAAACTTGTGGAGTATCAATTAGTGATAAAAGTAACACTATAGCTACACCTCATTCTACAATTAGATTTGTTGAAAATGATTATGAGAGTTTATATGAATCATTAAAAATTATAATAAAAGATAATAATATAACCGACATTATTATAGGAGATCCTATTAATATGGATGGTAGTAGGGGATATGCTACAAGAAGAAGTGATGAGCTAGTTAAATATTTAAAAAATTTAAAAATAAATATATATTATGTAGATGAGAGATTAACTACTAAAATGGCTAAAAATGTATTTAAAGAAACTAATAAAAGATATAAAAAACAAAAACATCTAGTTGATGAGTTATCTGCTAGTATAATATTAGCTGAGTACTTAAATAAGGTATGTAATGAGTAAAATTAAATTAATGCAGTCTAAAGAAGAATATGATATATTGTTTTCTTTAGAAAAAGACAATAATAAATATTATGCTTTTAAAGAGGATGATACCTTATATTATGGTAAGACTACTAAAAAAAGTGATATAATAAAGTCACTAACAAAAACAGAAGAAGAATTAATGAATAATGTGTTAATTCAGTTAACAGAAGAAGGAAAAAATAATGAGTAAGAAAAATAAAATATTAATCGCTTTAGGCGTATTTGCAGTATTTTTTATATCAATGATTGTATTGATTTTTATTGGTATGGGAAGTGTCAGTAAAACTAAAGATGAAGTGAGTTTTGAAATAAAAACAGGCAGTAGTAAATTAGAAATAGTAGAAGATTTAAAAAACGAGAAAATAATAAAAAGTAAATATTCAGCTTTAGTATATTTATTATTTAATAAACGTAGCAATTTACAAGCGGGTAATTATGTAATTGACCGAAGTAAAGATATGAGAACAATATTAAAAGATATAGCATCCGGTAAAGTGGGATATTCAAGCGAGGTTATTACAGTTAAATTTGTTGAAGGAAAAAGAATAACAGAGTACGCTAAAGTAATTAGTGAAAACTTTCCATATGAATATGATGAAGTAATAGCTAAAATAAAAGATATAGAATATATAAAAGAGTTAATATCAAAATATGCATTTTTAACAAATGATATATTAAATGAAGATTTATACTATCCATTAGAAGGGTATTTATTCCCAGATACATATGAATTTTATAAAAATGCTAAGTTAGAAGATGTTATAGAAAAGCTAGTATTAGAAACAGGATATAAATTAAGTAAATTACAAGATAACATAAAATCATATGAATATTCTTATCATGAATTGTTAACAAGAGCCTCAATAGTTGAAATGGAAGCAATGAACGCTACTGATAGAAGAAAGGTAGCTCAAGTAATAAATAAAAGAATTGAAATGAATCATCCACTACAAATGGATGTTACAACATATTATGCGACTCAAAAGAAAATGACCGAAAGTTTAAAAAAATCGGAATTAGCAGAATATAATGCTTACAATACACGAGCAGCTAATTTCATTGGCCTGCCTGTAGGGCCAATATGTAGTCCGTCATTAGAATCTATAACAGCTGTATTAAATCCTTCTGAAACTGATTATTTTTACTTTCATGCATATGTTAAAACTGGACAAGTTGCTTTCTTTGGATATAATGAAGGTGATGAGTTTAGAGCATTTGCCAAAAGTCAACGTAAATTAGAAGGGTGAGAAAATGAAGAAAACAATATTAGAAATGGAAGAGTATTCGCTCGAGAACCATATAGCAATTATGGATAAAAAAACCATAACTTCGATTATGAGTTTTATTAAAAAAAATAATGTTAAATCAGTGTTAGAAATAGGGAGTGGAATTGGCTACTCAGCAATATTAATGGCATCGGTAGATCCTAGTGTTAATGTAACAACTATAGAAGCTAATGAAGATCTTTATATGGATAGTTTGAAAAATATAAAGAAAGTTGGATTTGATAAAAAAATAAATGTTGTGTACCATGACGCTCTTGAATTAAATCTACCAGAAGAAACATCGTACGATTTAATTATATTAGATGCCGCAAGGGGAAAATACATTAAATACTTTGAAAAGTATGAACACTTTTTAATAGATAATGGATCATTTATTACCATAAGAGTAAATTACCAAAACAAAGTCGGAAAATCTAAAAATGTAGAAGATGAGAACTTAAAATGTCTTTTAGAGAAGATAGAAAAATACGTGGAATTTTTAAAAGATAACAAAAATTATGAAACAAAATTTTATGATATAGATGAAGGTTTAGCAATAAGTAGTAAGGTTAAAAAAGCATGATATAATTATCATGTTTTTTTTATTTGACAAACTATATATAATATAGTAAGATTAAATCCGTTATTATCAAATTGATAATAACTTTAATTATGTTAGGAGCGATTATAATGAAAAAAGACAAAAATTGTGTATTAACACCAGAAGGCTTTTTAAAATTAGAATCTGAATTAAATGAATTAAAACAAGTAAAGAGACCAGAAGTAATTGAGGCATTAAAAGAAGCTAGAGCGTTAGGTGATTTAACTGAGAATGCAGACTATGATTCGGCAAGAAATGATCAAGCCCAAATAGAATCTAAAATAAAAGAATTAGAAAGAATGTTAGACAATTGTATTATTGTTGATAAAAAGAAAACAAACTCTAAAGTTGGTTTAGGATCAGTTGTTACAATTGAATTTGAAGATGGTGCAGTAGAGGAATATAAATTAGTTGGTTCTTTGGAAACAGATTTATTTAACAATAAGATATCTGTAGAATCTCCAATAGGGTCAGCTGTTCTAGATAAAAAGAAAAATGATACAGTGGAAGTATCAACACCAAATGGATCATTTAAAGTAACAATTGTAAAAATAGCATAAACAGATTTCAAATCTGTTTTTTCTTGAAAGATATTTAAAAATAATGTATACTAAATAAGCGTTTAAGGAGGATATTATGAAAAAAAATGTACATGAAATAGAAATAAAATTAGAAAAAGAATGGGTAGATGCTATAGATAAGGCATTTAGCGAAAAAAAGAAAGATTTAAAGGTTGACGGCTTTAGAAAAGGGGCTATTCCAAAAGATGTTTATATTAAAAAATTTGGTATAGAATCTTTATATGATGACGCTATTAATATAGTAATGAATGATGCTTTTAAAAAAGCATTAGATGAAAGTAAATTAGAACCAGTTATCCAACCACAAGTTAATGTAACTGGAGTTAGTGATACAAACTTAATATTGAAATTTCAAATTGTTACTAAACCGGAAGTTAAACTAGGTAAATATAAAAACTTAGGAGTTAAAAAAGAAAAAGCTACTGCTACTGCAGCTGAAGTTAATGAAGAAATCGAAGCTTTAAAAACAAGATTTGCAGAACAAGTAGTAAAAGATAAGGGAAGCGTTGAAAATGGAGATACTGCAGTTATTAACTTTGAAGGTTATGTAGATGGAGAAAAATTAGAAGGTGGATCGGGAGATAAGTTTCCGCTTGAAATTGGATCAAATTCTTTCATACCTGGTTTTGAAGAAAAATTAATTGGAGCAAAAGTAGGAGATAAATTAAAATTAGATTTAAAATTTCCAGAAAACTATGTTGATCATTTAAAAGGTAAAGATGTAACATTTGAAGTAGAGGTTATTGAAATAACTATTAAAAAATTACCAGAGTTAAATAAAGATTTTTATGAAGACTTAGGATATAAAGATATTAAGGATGAAAAACAATTTAAAGACGAAATTAAAAAAAGTGTTTTAACTAGAAAAGAACAAGAACTAGAAGATAAATATATTGATGCATGTTTAGAAGAAGCTGCTAAAAATATGACAGTAGATATAAACGAAGAAATAACTCATGAAGAAATTCATAGAATGATTGATCAATATAAAAGACAACTAGAGATGCAAGGAATGTCTTTAGAGATGTATTATGAAATGACTGGTACTAAAGAAGAAGATTTACATAAACAAATGGAAGACGAAGCTTTAAAAAGAGTAAAATATAGATATTTACTAGAAGAAATTGCTAATAAAGAAGAAATAGATTTCACTAAAAAAGAAATTGACGCTAAAGTAAAAGAGTTATCTAAGAATTACGGAATTAGCGAAAAAGAATTATTAGAAGCATATGGAAATACAGATATAATTAAATACGACATGAAGATGCATAAAGCTTTGGAAATAATGAAAGAAAATAATTAAAACTACGAAAAGTGGTTTTTTTCATCTTTACAAAAAGAGTAATAAACTATATAATAACAATTAAAGTTTGGGGGCAGTAAATGAACAATTATATGGTTATTCTTTTAAAGGAATTAATAATATTACCTAATCAAGAAGTTAAAGTAGAATTAGTTTCTGATATTAGTAAGAACATAATTAAGAAAGCCAGTATAGTTGATAAGAATAAAGTTTTAGTTGTAGCTCCTATAAACCAAGAAGAAATAAATCCGGATATAAGTGATTTACCTAAAATAGGGGTAGTTGCTAGAATAACAAAAAAATTAGAACTGTCTAATGGAAACTTAAGAGTTGTATTAAAAGGTATCAATAGAGTAGTGGTACATGATTATTTTTATCATAAAGATAATACTATTTTAAATGCTAAAACTGAAAAATTAATATTGCCTAAATTAAATCAAAGAGAAGAAACTGCTATAAAAAGAAAATTAAGATCATCTTTAAAAAAATATATAAAAAATAATGATGTTATATCTAACAGTGTTATTAATATAATTAACTCATCTGATAATTTAAGTAAAATAACTGATATTATAACGGTGTTTTTACCTTTTGATATAAACAAGAAATTAGAATATATGCAAACTATAAATCCTATAACTAGGGGTAAGATGTTAATTAAAGACTTAGAAGAAGAAGTGCATATATTAAAAATAGAAGAAGAAATCGAAGAAGATTTAAAGTTTAAATTAATTGAAAAAGAAAAAGAATTTTATTTAAGAGAAAAATTATTAGAAATTAAAAAAGCATTAGGGGAAGATACTACCTTAGAAAAAGAAGTAAGATTATATTATGAAAAACTTAGTAACTTAGGAGTACATGAAAAATCTTATAATAAATTAATTACTGAAATTAAAAGATTCGAAATGACTTTAAAAGAGTCGCCAGAATCCGCAGTTATAAAAAATTATTTAGATACAGTATTAAATTTACCTTGGAATAAATTTAATAAGGAATGTAATAATATTAATAAAGTAAAAGTCCAATTAAATAAAACCCATTATGGATTAGAAGACATTAAAGAAAGAATTATTGATTATGTAGAAATTAATAATATAGCAAAAAATTTAGATAATCCTATTATATGTTTAATTGGTCCACCAGGTGTTGGTAAAACAACCATTGCATCCTCCATTGCTAATTCTTTAAATAGAGAGTTTGTAAAAATATCTGTTGGAGGATTAAATGATTCAAATGAATTACTTGGAAATAGAAGAACATATTTAGGAGCAGCCCCAGGTAAAATAATATCGGGAATTAATAAAAGTAATAGTAAAAACCCCGTTATATTAATCGATGAAGTAGATAAAATGGTAAAAGATTATAAAGGGGATCCGGCGAGTGTACTACTGGATATATTAGACCCTTCAACTAATAAAAGCTTTGTAGATAATTATATAGAAGAACCTTTTGATTTATCTAAAGTACTATTTATACTAACTGCAAATAATATAGAGGATATTCCTTATCCATTATTAGATAGATTGGAGATATATAATTTAAATAGTTATACATCTTTAGAAAAAATAGAAATAGCAAGAAAATATATAATTCCTAAAATATTAAAAAAATATAATAGTGATATAAAAATAAAATTATACAAAAATCATTTAGAAACAATAATTAATAATTATACAAAAGAAGCAGGGGTAAGAGAACTTGAAAGAGTACTGGATAAATTAATAAGAAAAGTAATAATTAATAATTTTGATAAACCTATTAATCTAACAATAATAAAAGAATATTTAGGAGATTATATATATGATGCTTTAAAATATTTCAAAAATGACGAAATCGGCATTTCTAATTATTTAGCATATACAAGTTATGGTGGAATAACATCAAAAATAGAGGTTTCTAAGACTAAAGGAACAGGTAAGGTAATTATTACTGGAATGGTAGGAAAGTCTCTAGAAGAGAGTATAAACGTTGCTTTAAGTTATATAAAATCAAATTATGATTTAAACTTTAATAATATTGATTTACATATACATTTTTTAGAAAGTACAATGAAAAAAGATGGACCTTCGGCGGGTATATCTATAATAAGTGCTATTTTATCACTTATGTTAAATAAAAAGGTAAGTAACACTATAGCTTTTAGTGGTGAAGTAACTCTAAAAGGAAATGTAATAAAAGTAGGCGGAATCAAAGAAAAATTAATAACTGCATATAATAATAATATTGAAACAATATATATTCCATCCTCTAATAAGGAAGATTTAAAAGAAATACATGAAACTTTTAAAAACTTAAATATAATATTTGTTGATAATTATGAAGATATATTTAATGATATATTCAAATAAACTTGTTATAAATTATTAGATATCTTATAATTATATATAAGGTAGATAGTATATGAATAAAAAAGGATTCGGATTAGTTGAAATCTTAGTTGTTACTGTGGTACTTAGTGTTTCTCTTTTAATGATGTTTAATTCTTATTCAAAAATGGAATCGGGAGAACAAAGAAAACTTTGTAGAGACGATATAGATTTGGTCTTTAGATTAAATTATATGAAAAATTATATATTAGATTACATAGAAATTGAAAATTTTCTATTTACAAATATAGCAGTTAAAAATAGTAATGCTTCTCAAACAGATGATACTTTAAGTGTTACATTGACTAATACATCTCCAATTTTAAACGCTTCTAATTTATCAAATTTATTTCCGGAATTAATGAAGTTTAATCATATACAAACTTTGTATATTTTAAAACCGGATTTTAATTTAATTTCTAAATGTACTAAAAGTGTTTTAGCTGGTAATCAAGGTAGCCTTTCAACCAAAGAATATAATACTTGTATTAATACCTTTGATGATATGGATGATGAAACAACTCAATATATAAAAAATTTAGGAAGAAACGAATTTAATAATAATTATATAATAATTGCAGAATATAAAGATTATCATGAAACCGCTGAAGCGATGGAAAATATAAACAATATTTGTAAAAATGCTCGAGGTTTAGCTTGGCTTGATTTAGGGGTGCCTTATGAATAAAAAAGGTATGACTATAATTGAGTTGGTTGTAACAGTCGCTTTAATGTCTGTAATATTATTGTTTTTGTATAGTATATTAATAACTATTAGTGTTAAAGATAGTGATGAAATTTATTCTACAGCAAATCATAGAACTAAATTAGAAATAGCAAGTACAGTTCAAAATGATTTATTATATACAGTATTAGACGATGCTAAGGTAACAAAAAGTGGAGATAAAACTACCATTACCTTTTCTTTTAACAATAATACGGAATCAAAATTAGAAATTACCGAGACATCCGTAGAACATTATGAAATTAAATTTACCTCTAAAATTGGTGTAGTTACTAAATGGAAATACGAACATGTAACTATAAATTTAAATAATGTTCACTTGTGTTTACAAAATATTAGAGATGAAGATCTAATAAAAGGTATGAGAATATTAATATTTGTTTATACCGAAAGTTATCAAAATAATCAAGAAAATAATAATTTGTTAGATGATATAGTTATTACATATGTAGGACAATATAACGGCTCAGTTGATGGGGTGGCGGTTTGTAATGTTTAATAATAAAA
>CAZJTX010000019.1:0-9103 GCA_964549115.1 uncultured Muribaculaceae bacterium
GGCACGGGTAAAACTTTTACTATTGCAAATGTAATTGAGGAAACACAGAAGCCAACATTAGTATTGGCTCATAATAAAACATTAGCTGGACAACTTTATTCTGAGTTAAAAGAAATGTTTCCTGAAAATCATGTTGATTATTTTGTTTCATATTATGATTATTATCAACCAGAGGCATATGTGCCATCAAGTGATACATTTATAGAAAAAGATGCAGCAATTAATGATGAGATTGATGAATTAAGGCACTCTGCAACTAGCAATTTAATTAATTATAGAGACACAATAGTAGTAGCATCTGTATCAAGTATATATGGTATAGGTGAAAAAGAAGAGTATATAAGAAGTATGTTGGTTTTAAACATTAAAGATAAAATTAATAGAAATGATATTATTCATAAATTAGTAGATATGACTTATGATAGAAATGATTTTGATTTTAAAAGAGGCACTTTTAGAGTAAGAGGAAATAATATAGATATTGTACCTATAAATGAAAGAGAACACGCAACTAGAATTACATTAGACGATGATATTATTGAATCAATATCTACTTTTGATCCAGTTACAGGTGTTGTAACATCTAATAAAAAAACAGCGGTTATATCTCCCGCATCACACTTTGTTACAAGTCCTGAAAAATTAAGTATAGCTATTACTAGAATAGAAGAAGAACTAAAAGATAGATTAAAAGTATTAGAGGAAGAAGGCAAATTAGTCGAAGCTCAGAGACTAAAAGAAAGAACTAATTATGATTTAGAAATGTTAAGAGAAACAGGGTTTGTTTCAGGTGTTGAAAACTATTCTAGACATTTATCTCTAAGAGAAGAGGGGGAGACTCCAACTTGTTTAATGGACTTTTTTCCAGATGATTACTTATTAGTAGTAGATGAATCACATGTTACACTACCCCAAGTAAGGGGTATGTATAATGGAGATAGGGCAAGAAAAGAAACTTTGGTAAATTATGGTTTTAGATTACCTAGTGCTCTAGATAATAGACCCCTTAAGTTTGATGAATTTGAAGATAAAATTAAAAATGTAATATATACATCTGCCACTCCAGGTGATTACGAACTAGATAAAGTTGATAATAATGTTGTTGAACAAATTATTAGGCCTACAGGTCTTTTAGACCCAGAAATAGAAGTAAGAAAAAAAGAGGGGCAAATTGATGATATTATTGGTCTTATAAATGAAAGAAAGAAATCTAACGAAAGAGTTTTAATAACAACCTTGACTATTAGGATGAGTGAAGAGTTATCCAACTATTTAAAAGAAGTAGGCATAAAAGTAGCATATTTACATAGCGAGATTAAAACTTTAGAAAGACTTAAAATAATTAGAGACTTAAGAGCAGGAGTATATGATTGTGTAGTGGGGATAAATCTTTTAAGAGAGGGTCTAGATATACCTGAGGTTAGTTTGATATGTATATTAGATGCTGATAAGCAAGGTTTCTTAAGAAGTGCTCGTAGTTTAATTCAAACAATAGGTAGAGCAGCAAGAAACTCCAATGGAAAAGTAATAATGTATGCAGATAAAATTAGTGATTCAATGAAAGAAGCTATTGAAGAAACAAAAAGAAGAAGAGAAATACAAGATAAATTTAATAAAAAATACAATATTACTCCAACAACAATTACTAAAGATATAAAAGAAGTAATTAGTAATGAAATTGAGGAAAAAACAAAGAAAAAGCTAAATAAAAAAGAATATAAAGATATTTTAGATAAATTAGAATATGAAATGAAAGAAGCAGCTAAAATCATGGATTTTGAGCGTGCCATGGAACTTAGGGATATATTGTTTGAGATGAAATCAAGCTAATGTATTTAATCAAATTATATGGTAAAATATATAATAGGTGATGATATGCAAAAGATATTAGTCTTTGGTCATAAAAATCCCGATACTGATAGTGTGGCATCAAGTATAGCATTATCGTATTTAAAGAATAAAGAGGGATATAATACTGAACCTAGAGTACTAGGTAGTATTAACAATGAAACAAGATTTATATTAAATTATTTTAATGTTTCTGAACCTAAATATTTAAATGATGTAAAAGTTAGAATAAAAGATGTTAAATATGAAAAAAACTTTTATATACATGAAAATAAAACAATACATGAAGCTTATAAATTAATGAATATTAAAAACACAACGGCTATACCGTTAGTTAATGATAATAATAAATTAACAGGATACGTTACTTTAAAAGAGTTAACTAAGTATTTGGTATCTCCTGATAAAGAAGTAATAAGTACAACTTTAAAAAATATAGTTAAAACTCTAAAAGCTGAAATAGTAACTTCTTTTAATGATGAAATTGCAGGTAAAATTAATATAGTCGGAGTACAAAGTGAAACTTTGATACTGGAAGATAAAGTTAAAACCAATGATATCCTTATAACGGGGGATAGATATAGAGTTATTGAAAGAGCAATAGATCATGGCGCTTCTTTAATTATATTAACTAACAACGCATCTGTAGATAGTTATTTAGTAGAACGAGCAAAGTTAAATAAAATAAACATTATAAGAACAATTTATAATGATTTTGTAGTGGCTAATAAAATTAGTCTAAGTAATTATATTAAATTACTAAATTCTGGTGATACTCCTATAACTGTGTTAGCCGAAGATTATTATACTGATTTCAAACAAAGAATACATAAAGTAAACCATACAAATTATCCCGTTGTTAATAAAAAAGGAATATGTTCGGGTTTACTTAGATTAACAGGTATAAACAAATATAGAAAACGAAAAGTAATGTTAGTAGATCACAATTCGTTTAGAGAATCAGTAGATGGTCTAGAAGAAGCAGACATATTAGAAATAATTGATCATCATCAATTAAGTTCGGTTAGTATAAATAGACCAATTAATTTTAGAAGTTTACCAGTTGGATGTACTGCTACTATTATATATACAATGTTTAAAGAAAAAAATATAGAAATACCTAGAGAAATAGCAGGTTTATTACTTTCAGCTATAATATCTGATACATTATTATTTTCATCTCCGACTACAACTAAAAAAGATCAAAGAGTTGCAGATGATTTGGCTAAAATAATAAATATAGATACATTTGAATTTGGAAGAGAAGTCTTAAGAGCAGCAAGTTCAATTGAAGGTATGAGCACAAGAGATTTAGTCTACAATGATTATAAAAGTTATTCAGTTAATAATAAAAAAGTCGGAATATCAATTGTTAATACAATGGATTTCCAACAAATGGAAGATAAAGTTAATGAAATTAATGAATTTATTAACAATAAAGCATATGATGATTATGTACTATGGGTTATGTTTATAACAGATCCAATGAAAAATGGTTCTTATATAATTTATAGTTCAAATGGCGAGGAAATAATTAAAAATGCTTTTGCGTTAGACAATGTACATCAAGGTATATTTATACCTAGGTTAGTATCAAGAAAAAAACAAATGCTTCCGGCTATAATTGATGTTATTGAGGCTAGTAGCTAAATTGCTTTTAAAATTCAATTTTAGTATAATACTAACATGACTTTGAAAAAGTAAAAAGGAAGATATTATGTTTAAAACTATACAATCGTTTATAAAAGACGCTAAGTTACAAATACAAAAATTTCTAAATAAAAAGACTGATAAAGATTACCCATGGTATGATTTATATGAAAACGCTCCAAGGAGTATTTCATATCCAAGAAAAACTATTTATGAATTAATTGAACAAGTAGCAATAGATAGTCCTAAAAGTATAGCTTATACTTATTTTGGTAAGAATAAAACTTTTAAACAATTTAATGAGGAAATTATAGAAGTAGCAAGAGGCCTTAGAGCCATTGGTATTAGAAAAGATGATAAAGTCACAATATGCCATACTAATACCCCAGACGCTATAATATTTTTCTATGCAGTTAATATGGTTGGAGCTGTTGCAAATATGGTTCATCCACTGGCAAGTGTTGATGAAACAAAACTATATTTAACAAAAAGTGGATCAAGACATGTTTTATGTGTTGATTTAGCTTTTGAAAAATTCAAAAAAATAGACGAAGATTTAAATTTAAAAACAATAATAACTTCTAAAGTAAGTAGTAAAATGCCTGGTTACATGAAAGTGTTATATAACTTAACTAAGAAAAAAGTAAAAGTCCAATATAGTGATAAAGTAATAAGTTTTGAAAAACTTGTTAGAATGGGTAAAAGTTATCCAAATGACCCTAAAGTTAGAAGAAGATATAATGATGATGCGACTATTTTATATAGTGGGGGTACAACTGGAGAACCTAAAGGTGTCGTTTTAACAAACTTAAACTTAAATGCTATGGGATTACAAGCTTTCCATATGACTTACCCAATAAATAAGGGAGATAGAGCATTATCTACACTTCCAATTTTTCATAGTTTTGGATTAATAGTATCAATACATACAGTATTAATAAATGGTTTAACATCTATTTTAGTACCGGGTTTTACTGGAAAAGATTTTGGTAAATTAATAAAAAAACATAAACCTCATTTTATAGCTGGAGTCCCAACTATGTATGAAGGTTTAGTAAATGATAAAACAAAAGGTAAAAATTATATGAAATCTGTTCATACAATTTTATGTGGTGGGGATTTATTAAATAGAACTCTAAGAGATAAAGTTGATAAGTATTTAGCAGATCATGGTTGTGAAGCTAAGATTAGAATGGGATATGGGTTAACTGAAACTAGTGGAGCGTGTACTCTAACTCCAAGAAACTATTTTAAAGACGGAGGAATAGGTATACCATTTCCAGATATGGTTTTTAAAATATTAGATATTGAAAATAATGAAGAGTTAGGATTTGATCAAATCGGTGAAATTTGTGTGAGTGGACCTACAGTAATGGATAGATACTTAAATGATATAAGAGAAACAAATAAAGTATTAAAAAGACACAAAGATGGAAAATTGTGGTTACATACAGGTGATATAGGTTACATGGATAAACAAGGTGCAATATTCTTTAAATCTAGATTAAAAAGAATGATAGTATCAAGTGGGTATAATATATACCCACAATATTTAGAAAAAATTATAATGGAACATCCAGCTATAGAAACAGCAACAGTCGTAGGAGTTCCACACCATTATAAACAAGCAGTACCTAAAGCATTTATAGTATTAAAAGATGATTTTGAAGATACGGAATTGTTAAGAAAAGAAATTAAAAAATTCTGTGAAGAAAAAATTAATAAGTATGAATGGATATATGAATACGAATACGTAAACTCTTTGCCCGAAACATTAATGGGTAAAGTTGCGTTTACTAAATTACAAGAGGAAGAAAATGAAAAAGGGGCATAAAGTATTTTATTCAACACTAAGATTTTTGTTTAAACCTATTTTAATGTTAGTATTTAGACCTAAAATTGTTAATAAAGATTTGATTCCAAAAGAAGGAGCAGTTATATTTTGCGGAAATCATAAAAGTTTTTATGATCAATTTATGGTGATAGTTGCTGAAAGAAGACCTATTAGTTTTTTAGCCAAAAGTGAATATTTTGATAATAAATTAATAGCATGGTTTTTTAAAGGTGTAGGTTGTATTAGAACCGACAGAGATAAAAAAGGTGGAGACGCTTTAGAAGAAGCGTTAAAAGTTTTGAAAAAAGGAGATCCAGTTGGAATATTTCCAGAAGGTACCAGAAATAGAACAGATAAACCTTTAATACCTTTTAAATTTGGCGCAGTTTCTCTGGCTAAGAAAACTGATGCTTGGATTGTGCCTTTTGGTATAACAGGAAGTTATCATATTACAAATAAAGATTTAAGAGTAGAGTTTGCCAAACCTTTTAAAGTGGGAGATATGACTTTAGAAGAGGCTAATCAAAAATTATATAATACAATACTAGAAATAATTATCAAGGAGTAAAATGGAAGCAATAATAATTAACTTAATGAATAGTTTTGGATATTTTGGAATATTCTTTTTAATATTTATTGAAAATATATTCCCTCCAATTCCATCAGAAGTCATATTAACTTTTGGTGGTTTTATGACTAAATATACTAATATGAATATTCCTTTAGTAGTTGTCTTTGCAACTATAGGAGCTCTTCTGGGAGCAGTTGTGTTATATTATTTAGGTACAATTTTTGATGAAAAGAGATTAATTAAAATAATAACGTCTAAGTATGGAAAATTACTTAGATTAAAACCAAGTGATATTAAAAATGCTAACAATTGGTTCTCTAAGCAAGGAGCAAAAGCAGTATTCATATGTAGATTTATCCCAATTATTAGAAGTTTGATCTCGATACCGGCTGGTATGAATAAAATGAAGATGTCTTTATTTTTATTTTATACAACAATTGGTACATTAATATGGAATACAGTATTAATAATATTGGGTAGAGTCGTTGGAGATAAGTGGCACGTAATTGTAGATATACTATCTAAGTATTCTAATATTACATTATATGTAATAATTGTGTTATTAATTTTAGGTGTGTCATATTTTTATTACAAAAGACTAAAAAAGGAAGATAAAAAATGATAGAGATTTTTAAAATTATATTATACGGAATAGTAGAAGGTGTAACTGAGTGGTTACCTATTAGTAGTACTGGTCATTTAATAATTATAGAAAAGTTTTTAAAATTAAACTATTCGGCAGATTTTATTGAAATGTTAAGAGTTTTAATACAACTAGGAGCAATACTAGCCGTAGTTATATTATATTTTTATAAATTGAATCCATTTACAAGAAAGAAAAACAAAAAAGAAAGAAAAGAAACATATAGTTTATGGTTTAAAGTAATACTTGCTACTATACCTGCAGCTATATTAGGGTTTTTATTTGATGATAAGATAAATGAGTTATTATTTAATTTTAAAACTGTTGCGGTTATGTTAATTTTATATGGAATAATTTTTATATTAGTAGAAAAAACAAAAAAAGAAGAACGTATAATAAATATTAAAGAATTAACATTAGATACTGCGTTTTTAATAGGTTTATTTCAAGTACTAGCTTTAATACCAGGTACTAGTAGATCGGGAGTAACTATAATAGGTGCATTAATATTGGGTTTATCTAGAGAGACTGCAACAGAATTCACTTTTTTCTTAGGTATACCAGTAATGTTCGGAGCAAGCATCTTAAAATTATTTAAATTTGGATTAGTTTTCACCTCATTTGAACTAGTCTCGCTTTTAGTAAGCTTTGTAGTAGCGTTTTTAATATCAATTATTACAATAAGATTCTTAATTAACTATGTTAAGAAGAATGATTTTAAAGTTTTTGGTTATTATAGAATTATTTTAGGAATTATACTTCTTTTAGTATTTTATTTTGGTAGGTAAAAATGTTAGTGTTTGGTAAAAATGTATTATATGAACAAGATATTAGTAAAATAAGAAAGGTATACATTTCTAAAAAAGACTATATACCATATTTAAAAGAAAATAACATTAAATATGACTTTGTAGATAACTTTAGATTGGATAAATTAGTAAATGGTAACCACCAAGGTATAGTTATAGATATTCATGATTATGAATACTATAATTATAATGATATAAAGGGTAATTTGGTGCTTATGTTGGACCATTTGAGTGACCCACATAACTTTGGTTCAATTATTAGAACAGCCGCTGCAGCGGGTGTAAAAGAGATAATTATACCCAAAGATAGATCAGTTAGAGTAAATGACACAGTTATTAAAGTTAGTAGTGGGACAATATCTAAAATTAAAGTAGTTATGGTTACTAATTTAGTAAATACAATAAAGAAATTAAAAGATGATGACTATTTTATATATGGTGCAGATATGGATGGTAAAAATTATAAAGATATAGATTATAGCACTAAGAAAGTATTAGTTTTAGGTAATGAAGAGAAGGGTATATCTAGGTTAGTAAAAGAAAATGTAGATGAATTAGTATCAATTAAAATGGAAAATAATGTCGAAAGTCTGAATGTTGGTGTTTCAGCAGGTATAATATTATTTGAAATGAGGTAACATGGAAAATATATCTGATAGTGAATTATTAATGCTTATAAGAGAAGAAAATGAAGATGCTAAAGAAGAGATGTTAAATAAGTATAAATATATAATAGATATTTATATTAATAAATATTATCCAGCTTTAAGTAACTTAGGGATTTCTAAAGATGATATATATAGCGAAGCTTTATATGGATATACTGATGCTATAAATAGTTTTGATGAAGATAAAGGCGCGTCTTTTAAAACTTTCTTGTCTTTGTGTGTTAAAAGAAGAATTATAAAACTAATTAGAAAATATAATACTAATAAAGAAAAATTACACACTGAATCATATTCATTAGACTATGTATATGATGACTTGGGAATGTCACTTTTAGATATGATAAAAGATGATTTTTCAAAAGATCCAATGTATGAACTAATCGAAGAAGAGAAGTTAAAAGAATTAGAAAAGGAAATTAAAAAAACATTATCAACATTTGAATATGAAGTATATACATATTTAATAGATAATTTAAATTATAATGATATAGCAACACTTTTAAATAAAGACCCCAAACAAGTTGATAATGCTATTCAAAGAATAAGACTTAAAATAAAGGATTTATTGAATTAATCCTTTTATTTTGGTATATTTACTACATGAGAATAGGTAAAAAAACAAGATTAATTACATTATCAATCTTAGGGATATTAATTATAGTCTTATCTTTTTCTTATGCATATTTCAAACCAATATTAGACAAAGAAAAGAGCACTAGAGTTGAAGTAGTTGCTAAAACATTAGATCAATTAATGTTTATTCAAGGAGATGCTATAGATTTAACACTTAATCATCTAAACTTTTTACAAGGTATGCCCAATTTAACTGGGACCACAACTACAACAGCTCAATTAATAGCGAACAATAAAACGAACACAGCTACAAAAATTTATTATGTATATTTTTATATTGGTAATAATGAATTTGATTATTCCACTCCAACAAATGAACCGGAAATAATACTAACAATAAAAAATCCAAGTGGTAATAACGTTACTTCTATATCCGGATTAACTTATGTTACTAAACCAGATGTTTCTGGTTTTGATATAACAAATTATGAGGGAGTAATAAAAATA
>CAZJTX010000020.1:0-4328 GCA_964549115.1 uncultured Muribaculaceae bacterium
CCATCCTCATCTACATCTTGAATTAAAGATGTGTTTTGAGCTAAATGCTTTATACTTTCTTTAGTAACTCTTTTAGTTTTTTCAACTGGTAAGATTTTTTCTTCATATATAATAAAACTTCTTGGATTTCTTACTACATCGTCAATATAAGGTATAGTTTCCTCTAATCTTTCTACCCATGACAAATCTCTTACAACTTGATTAATTTTGGTTTTGACCTTGATATTATCTTTAGATCTACCAATAAAGTTCTTAGCTTGTTTATTTTTTAATATTTCTAATAGTTGTACAAATTCATCGTTCATAACTTACTCCTAAATTGATTTTTTAATTCTATTTAAATAATTAATACACTCCATCATTTCATTTTCACCGAATAATTTATTTATATAATCTATAAATCCATCTATTTCATTTTTAATAAATGATAAGTTTAGTTGTTCAAATCTTCTTAAGATTTTATGCGCTATAACATAATCAAGCGCTTCTAATGTTGTTCCACCACTTGCCACAAATACTGGTACAAACTCATTAATATGTTTAACAATTCTGTTACCGAATGTAACTCTAAAGTGGTCTATAACGTATCTATCCATCTCAGCTAATTTTTTAAGTAATTCATCACTAACTTTATGCTCTTCTTGGGCTTGTTTAAATAATTCCATTAAATATTCACTAGATAACTTCATTGATGGAGTATCTGGAGCTTCAAATGGATCATATTTATTATCTATATTAATAGGCATTGCTCTATCATAAACTTTATCCGTAACCATAAATGTTGAGTCATCATTGTTTATAGTACCTATATACCACATATTCTCTGGTAAACTAAATCTACCTTCAACTATATGCTTTGGATCATTTTCCCAAATGTCAGGGACTAAATCTATAATCCAGTCTTTTTTATCAGGTAATTCTAAAAGAGATAAAATTTCCGCAAAATAATACTCAACTCTTGATATATTCATCTCATCTAATAATGTTACAAAGACATCTTCTTTATATGAAGCTTCATACATTTTTGCTAAAACTTCCGTTTCATTATATCTTTTGGTAAATTCGTTAAAATAACCAAATAACTCAGTTGAGTCTCTCCAAGATGGTTGAACTGGAGCTATTGTTGTTTCATTTTCAATCATTTGACCAAAAGCATAAGCTAAAGATGTTTTACCAGTTCCGGATAAACCCTGTAAAATTATTAATCTGTTTGATGCAAATGATGATACGAATAATCTAATGATTTTATCATCATAATATAATTTTAATCTAGATGCAGCAAAGTTTTTAAAATTCTCACAAAACTCTTTTAGAGTAAATGTTTTATTAAACTCCGGTACTTCATATGACTGCATATCACTATCAACTTTAGATAACCTAAAGAATCTACTTTCGCCAGATTCTAATTTATTAATAATGTTTCCATCTTCGTCATACTCAACTTCACCTTCTACAGGATCAGCCATAGTTAAAAACTTTTGATTTTCTTCTTTTAATCTAACTAATTCAATATTTAATCTATCAATTTCTTCAAACATAGATTCTTGTTTGATTCTATTTTTGTGATATTTAATAGCTTTTTTAATTAATAGAGAAATCAATAAAATAATTACACCATATATAACTAGTAATACTAAAATAGTCGCTATAATGATGAATATTCCACTACCAGTTAAATCTCCCTTATATTCCTTAATTACATCAATATAATTTAATATATTAAACATTTGGAACAAACCAACAAACAAATTTTTAAATATTGCTGCTAGGCCTTCAAAAAACGGTTCCATAAATTTAATAAAAAAATCTGTATAAATATTCATCATTTAATTTTCCTCCTTGATATTTATATTTATTAAATTATCTTCTAAAATATATTTATTTACTTTATCTATAACTTTATACTTAACATTACCAGTTTCAATAAAATTATTGAATCTTGGATTATTTAATACAAATTCCTCGGTAACATATAAAATATAATCAAATTTTATTCTTGAGTAGTTTAAAATAACTTCTTTATCTCCCAAAAATAATACAATATCAAACTTTAAATCACTTAGTACATCAAATATTTTATAATTATCTTTATAATCATCATAAGTTATACTAAATTGAATGTATTCTTTTAAATAGGGATTAGAAAACATTTTTTTAATAAATTCGATGTTTTTCTTTTTTGATAAATATTTTGATGTTACTGGTAACAATAACGTTGGTATAACTGTATCGTTTACAAAACTTTTTAAAAGAGTTATTAAGGCTAATTCATAACTAATAGGTAAATACTTATCTTCAAATTTAAATTTTTCATATACATAATCAGTATCAATTGTTTTAAATGTTTCTAATTTATTTAACTCATAACTAAAGTGAACAAAATATGTATCCTTATCATATTCTATAAATTCATTATAATAGTCATTACCTTTTAAAAGTTCAAAAAACCTTAATTCTTTTCGTTCAACATCTTTTATTTTATTAGCTAATATATCCGCCAAAAATGTGTTTTCGGATAAATCTAGGTTTTTAAATATATCCCCATACATTTTATTTATTTTCTTTACTATATTTTTAATAGTAACGCTATTATCTTTATAAAAAGTTATTTCTTTATCTATATTTGTAATAATATAAACTATTAAAGTTAAATTATATATACTTTTTTTATATTTATCTTTCAAGTTTTTATAATCAGCTTTATAATAATCTGAAATCATAGCAAGAGATAAAGTTAATTTAAATTCCTTATCCTTCATATTATTTGTGTTCATTAAAGCTAATTCTTTTTTACTTCTAAAATAATATTTATTTATATAAATATCTACTATTCCGCCGATAATTTGGTTAAACTCATTATCATCTTTCCAAAGATTTTCATCCTTTACAACAAATACTTTTGACAAAGTATCTGCGTATGATAATAAAGATTTTTTCTTGAATTTTAAATATGTGTGAATTATTTCGTTTTGCACATTAACCAACTACCTTTATTCTTATTAAATTATAACAAAGTATTAGTTTATATTCAATTAAATCTCCATAAAAAAAGTTATTAAATATACTTAACAACTTTATTTTATAATTTGATTTTTAGTTATTTTTATCTCATTTTTTTAATTTCTTTAATTATAGATCTTCCTAATATTTCATAAAGCGAATATATTAAACCAAAAAGTAAAGCGAATCCTACTAAAAATTGTAAACTCATATGAATTGGTAAAAACATTATAATTGTCGATACTAAACTGATTATAAAAGCATTAATTATAGCCATCTTCTTAAATATTCTCACATTTAACAAATATTCTTTTGGTATCCCAAATTTTCTTACTAAATAATCCACTTCCATAATTTCTGTTTTCTTTTTTTTGTTTTTCTTTTTTACCTTTAGATTTAATTTTGGTTTTAACAAAATATAAAAATCTACTAAATATATAATTATACCCAATATTACTAAAACCAAGCTATATCTATTAATTTTCTCCATTATTCTCCTTTTATAACAAAAGATGGAACATCGATTATTAAATCGCGGTTCCACCTTTAGCATTTTTTATTAATTTATACCAACGATTAACTTCTTCGTTTGCGTTAGTTGTATTATATTAAATTTCAGCACCATATTCAAGAAGTTTCAAGAACATGTTAATAAACAATCTATGTAATCCTTGTTTTTTTAATTTTTTAATTAAAATTCGTTTTCTTTTTATATCTCTATCACTAAATATAATATTTGCTATTTCTTCTTTTATCTTAGTTTCTATTTTTAAATCAGATAAAATTGAGTTAACATCTTCATTAAATATTCTCGTTGTATCAACTTCCATGTCTTTACCCTTACAATTAATGCTTAATTGTTTTGTTGTATCTATACCCTTTAAAGTTATAATAAAGTCTCTTCCAGTTGCGGTTTGTTCAACATTTTTTTCAACCTTTACTCCATTTAAATAAATGTTAACTTCGTTTGGTCTTTTTATATTTCTAAATTTAATTACATAATTTCTTTTTGCTGGAATTATTCCTGTTTTTCCTTCTACTGGTTGAATATTTAATTTGAAATTGTTTACTTCATGTATATATTCTATATCAGTAATAATATATAATCCTTCTTCATGTTTTCTAGTTATACCATCATCTTCATAAAGTTTATATGTGTTACTTTTACCCGGAAAAATATTTATTTCTAGTTTGTCAGGATTTCTTAAGTCATTTTTATTTTGGGATAAGTATGATAGTGGTATAATTCCGCCTTGTTTTACAAATACAGGATAATCATCATCTTTATAAAACGCCACATATCTTTTATTGCCTGAGAACTTTTTACC
>CAZJTX010000020.1:4428-8342 GCA_964549115.1 uncultured Muribaculaceae bacterium
CCTCTATTACTTGCACTTGAATTATAAGATGGTAAGAAATCTAATGTATTCCAACTTACAGTTGTTTTACCAGAATATATAACTGGATATCGATGAGATGCAACTAGTGAATCTCTTGCGAACACCATTGGTCTTTTTTCTTTACTCTTAGCATAATTATTAAATGTAAAATATTTTAATGACTCTAACATTTTTATATCTTCTTGATAATCTAACCAAAAGAAATCCACATCAAGCGACATTAATTTATCTAATATTTCTTCTATAAATGTCATCATGAATATTTGATCCATCGCATTAAACGGTATTGTTTCTAATTCTTTTTTTTGTAATTCTTTAGAAAAGACTTTATATGATGAATCAGTCATTTTTATTCCTTCAACAGGGTCTAAATTAATACCTATTCTTACCCCTTTACTATGAAGATCTTTTATAAATGCCTTTGGATCAGGAAATAATCTCTCACTAAATTCATACCCTGATTTAGTTAAGCTTTTTATATCTTTAATGTGCCAAAATTCACTCAGTAACATAACTGATAAAGGTATTTCATATAAATGAAACAACTCAACTAATCTTTTAATATCATACTCGCCATAAATACGATCTCTATTCCACCATATTCCCAATGCATATTTAGGTATCAAAGGAGGAAAACCCGTTAAGGTATAATAATCTCTTAAACAATATCCGAAATCTCTTCTATACATGAAAAGATAAGTATCTTCTATACCCTCTCTTCTTTTTCTAAGTGTTCCCTTTTCTTCAATTTTAAAAGATTCTGAATCATCAATTGATACAAAACCATCAGTTGAATATAATCCTTTTTCAAACTGAACATTTTTAAAATCATCTATACTAAAGGCTGTACTCTTAAAATTTCTAGCCTCAGCTTGAGTTGGGTACCATAATTTATCAGTATTCGTTAATCTTACTCTTAAATTAGAATCAGGTGAAAATACTGGACCTTTAAATGGTCTTTCTTTTAAATATTGTAGTGTAAAATATCTAGTAGATATAATTAAATAATTAGAATTTTCTTCAACTTTAAAGTTAGGCATTGGAAAATTTCTATTAATAGCAAAGTTGGTTGGAGCATCTAAAAATTTACCGTTTTTATTATATTCAAAGCGAATCAAACGTTCACTAAGAATAGTTATACGGTAAAATTTGCCCTGAAATACTTGCTTTAGATCTGGTCTTATCTTGCTATAATCAACTTCAAAATGTTTACCTAAACTAGCCACATTCAACACCCTTCTTAATAAGATTTTATCATATTCTTTTTTATTTATCTATCAATTCATTTAAATAATTATCATTTGCAAAATAATTTATCTTCATAGAATCTTTTAATTCTTTTAAAGTGTTATTTGCTTCTTTAATCGCTACTTCTGTACCTTCTTTTAAAACTTTATATAAATACTCTTTGTTTTTTTCTAATTCTAATCTTTTTTCTCTAATTGGTCTTAGAAAATCTTGTAATACATTGTTTAAAAAGTTTTTTATTACAACATCTCCTAATCCCCCTCTTTGATAGTGTTCTTTTAATTCATCTAAATTATTATATTCAGGTAAATGTTTTTTAAAGTCATTATCATTTGCAAATACATCCAAGTAAGTAAACACTACATTGCCTTCAATTTTTCCGGGATCGGATATACTTATATGATCAGGATCTGTATACATACTCATTACTTTCTTTTTAATGTCTTCTTCGCTGTCTGATAAATAAATACTATTGTTAAGTGATTTACTCATTTTGTTTTTACCATCTGTACCAGGTAATCTTGCACAAAACTCTTCTTTCGGTACTATAGCCTCAGGCATAACTAAGCCAGTATTATATGTACTATTAATACTCTTAACAATTTCTCTTGTTTGCTCTATTACCGGTATTTGGTCTTGTCCAACTGGTACTATATTAGCTTTAAAAGCTGTTATATCAGCAGCCTGACTTATAGGATATGCTAAAAAGCCCATTGGGATATTATTATCAAAACCACGTTCAACTATTTCATCTTTAACGGTCGGATTTCTCATTAATCTTGCTAAAGTAACAAAGTTTTGATAATAAAATGTTAATTCTGTTAGAGCGCTTACTTCAGATTGAATAAATATGTGTACTTTCTCTGGATTTAATCCAACTGAAAGATAATCAAGTAATACTTCAATAATGTTTTCTCTTACTTTACTAGGTTCTTTAAAATTATCTGTTAAAGCCTGAGAATCGGCAATCATAATAAACATTTTATCGAAATTACCGTCATCTTGAATCTTGACTCTATTTTTAAGAGAACCTACATAATGTCCTAAATGTAATTTCCCTGTTGGTCTATCGCCAGTAAGTATAATGTTTTTCATGGTTCATCACCAAGTTAATTATAACACAAAGCCTTGATTATGCTATAATATTATTATTAAAAAAGAGGTGTTTTATGATTAAATATGAAAGAGACTCAAGATTAGTTAAACCTGGACAAATTTTTGTGGCTATTAAAGGTTTTACAGTTGACGGTCATGATTATATAAATCAAGCAATTGAAAATGGTGCTAAAGAAATCATAGCAGAACGCGAATTAGAGGTTTCAATTCCGGTAACGGTCGTTTCTAATTCTGAAAAATATTTAGAAGAAAGACTAAAAGAAGAATATAGCCATGAATTTGACGATTTACATTTTATTGGAGTAACAGGTACTAACGGAAAAACTACTACATGTTATCTTATTTATCAAATGTTACATAACTTAAATGTTAATACAGCATATATAGGAACATTAGGTTTTTATACAAAAGACTCTATTACTGAGTTAGATAATACTACTCCGGATGTTTTAACTCTTTATAAATTGTTATTTCAAGCTAAAAACGCTGGATGTACCCATGTTATAATGGAAGTTAGCTCACATGCTATATCATATAACAGAATAGCGGGTTTAAACTTCGATGTAGCGTCTTTTACAAACTTAAGTCAAGATCATTTGGATTATCACATCACTATGGAGAATTATTTTAACGAAAAATTAAAATTATTAGATTATTTAAAAGATAATGCTCCTTTTATAACTAACTCAGATGATGAAAAGGGGTTAGTATTTAAAGATAAATATAAAAACACTTACTCAATTGGGTTAAGTGGTGATTATAAAATTATAGATTTTGTAATTGATCCAGAAAAAACAGATTTAACATTTAGTTTTAATGAAAAAGAATTTAAAACTTCATACGAATTAACAAATAAGTTTAATATATATAATTATTTAATGGCGCTAGCCATAGTAAATCAATTAGGATTTAAACTTGAAGATATTATTAACATATCTGAGCACGTTAAAGCACCTAAGGGAAGAAGCGAAACAATTAAAGTTAACAAAGGTTTTGCCGTTGTAGATTATGCTCATGCTCCCGATGCAGTGGAAAAAGTTATTACTGCTTATAACGAAATTAAAGAAAATAGAGTAATAACAGTACTGGGTTGTGGTGGAGATAGAGATCCTAAAAAGAGACCTTTAATGGGAGGGTTTGCTTCTAACTTAAGTGATTATGTAGTATTTACTAATGATAATCCAAGAACTGAAGATCCAAAACTAATTATGAAGGATATATTAGAAGGTGTCACTAAAGATAATTATGAAATAGTATACGACAGAAGAGAAGCTATTAAAAAAGCGATAGATTTAATGGCAGATAAAGACATTGTGTTAATTTTAGGTAAAGGACATGAAGATTATCAAATCATTGGTAGGGAAAAATTCCATCTAGATGATGCTGAAGAAGTAAGAAATTGGTCAAATTAAGTTGAAATATAACATCTAAATATGTTATAATTCTCTTGCGCGGGTGTAGTTTAATGGTAGAACATCAGCCTTCCAAGCTGTCAACGGGAGTTCGATTCTCCTCACCCGCTCCATTAA
>CAZJTX010000021.1:0-7390 GCA_964549115.1 uncultured Muribaculaceae bacterium
CGAACTATTCTCCAGTAATGACCTCCAAAATATACCCAGTTGTTGTCAACAGCTCCTCTAAAATAATAACTCGTTCCATATTCATCATTTGTTGCAAACATTCCTTCATTAGTGGTAGCTCTTGTTGAAAAATCAGGTTCGGGTTTTAATTTTATAGAACTCTTGCCACCATTAAATTCTAGTATTCTTTTGCTTATTTCATTTGATACTGATTGAAGTTTTTTAAAATATATAAAACATCGATCTGATCCTTTAGTATTTACAGTAAGATTACCATTATTCCATATTAATGGAGAATCATTTAAACAATATGATTTATCAGAATTAAATATATATTCATCTTCACTAGGCCACTGGGATAATTTGGTTTTTTTATATTTACCAGTTTCAGTTTCTAACATAATAGCTATATCAAAATCACCTTGTCCAAAATTAAATTGTTTAACATGATAAAGTTGATATATTATACCAATTAACACAAAAATAATTACAAAAGTAAAGTATTTGTATTTTTTCATATTATCCTACTAATATAATATTAATATGATAAAGGGCAAATGTCAAAAACAATATCGTATCTTCCATAGACTTAAAGGTCATATTTTGTTAATATTATACTAGGTGATAAGATGAACGAACATATTTTTAGAGAATATGATATACGCGGTGTTTACCCTACTGACATAAATGAAGAAGTAGCGTATACAATTGGAATAGGATATGGATCTTACATAAAAGAAAAGTTTAAACAACAATCATGTGTTGTTTCTATGGATAATCGACTATCAAGTCCTTCATTAAAAGAAAAATTAATTGAAGGCATTTTAAATTCAGGAGTTAATGTTATAGATTATGGTTTAACTACTACTCCAATGCATTTTTATGCAAGACACGTAAATAATATGTTTGGAGTAATGATTACGGCTAGTCATAATCCTAAAGATGATAATGGATTTAAATTTTCATTTGATCATTTATCAAACGCTAGAGGTAAAATGATTGAGGATTTTAAAAAATATATATTTGCTAAAGAATATAAAGAAAGTCCTGTAAAAGGAAAATTAAAAAATGATGATATAAAGAAAAAATATATTGGTTATTTAAAAATGGGAATTAAATTAGGTAAGAAAAAAGTAAAAGTAGTGCTTGATCCGGGAAATGGTGTGGTTTCAACCATTTTAGACGATGTCTTTAAAATGTTTAATGTAGATTACACTATCATTAACGGTGAAAGTGATGGTAACTTTCCAAATCATCATCCCGATCCTGCCGAAAAAGAAAACCTAATTCAATTAAAAGAAAAGGTTTTAGAATTAAAAGCAGATTTAGGTGTTGGGTACGATGGTGATGGAGATAGAGTTGGATTCGTTAAAAACAATGGTGACTTTATGTCTATTGAAGAATTTATGATTTTGATAATTAGAGATATAGCTCCAAAGGTTGTAAACAAGAAGTTTTTATACGATGTTAAATGCTCAATGAGTTTAGAAGATGAAATAAAAAAAGCACACAGTGAAGGAATTATGTTTAGAACCGGTGCTAGTTATACTCAAGCTGCTACTAAAGAAATGAATCTACCTTTTGGAGGAGAATTTTCAGGGCATGTGTATTTTAGAGATAAAATTGTAGATGTAGGCAGTGCAATTTATGCATCACTTAGATTAATAGAAATATTAAGTAAAAATGATAAAAGTTTAGATGAACTAACAAGTGATATTCCTAAATACTACGCTACTGAAGAAATTAAAATCCCTACTCCAGATGATGCGAAATTTAACATAGTTGATAAAGTTTTAAATTATGCTAGAGAACAAAAATTTGTTATAAACGATAAAGATGGAGCAAGAATTGAATTTAATGGAGGATGGGCTTTAATTAGAGCTAGTAACACCGGTCCAAATTTAATATTTAGAGCCGAGGCAAAAACAGAAGAGGACAAAAAAAAGTTAGAAGATTATTTCCTAACTTTAATAAATAAATTTAAGGGTGATTAATTCACTCTTTTATTTTGTAATAGCATCTAATGCTAGTGTAATCATTTCGTTTAATGATTTTTCTCTATCTTCAATTGATAAGACAATATCCTCATACATTGAATCAACTGCAGTTGCCATAACTGTTGCTTGTCTATTAAAGTCTTTAGCAATTAGTGCAAGGGCGTACCCTTCCATTTCTTCACCAATTGGTTTTACATCTTCTGGTACTCTAGCCATCATTGCTTCTACATCAATATAAGGACCAAACACATCAGTAGTCATAATTGTACCTTCATGTACTCTAATACCATTTTTTTCGGCAATTTCTTTAATATCATTATTTAATTCTAAACTTGGTAATACTTGGTCTTTTTCATAACCGTTATATAAAAATCCAAATCTTGAATCAGTATATAAATTATCTGACAATATTATTTCTGGTACTTTTACCGAAGGATCTACTACTCCACATGTTCCTATTCTTATTATTTTTTGTACATTATAGTAATGAAATAATTCCCATGCATAAATACCCATTGAAGGCATTCCCATACCTGAGCCCATAACTGTTACTTCTTTACCGTTATACATTCCAGTATACGCAAACATATTTCTTACACTTGATACTAATCTTGGATTTTCCAAGAAGTTGTCTGCTATGTACTTAGCACGAAGTGGATCTCCAGGCATTAACATAATTGGAGCTATATCACTTCTTTTTTCCGTTTTAATATGAATCGGATCTTCACCTATAAACATATAATCACTCTCCTAAATTAATTTTATCACATATACATATATATTTCTTAATTTTCAAACTGAGAATTGTAAAGTTCAGCATAATATCCATCAGCTTTTAACAATTTATTATGGTTTCCTTGCTCTACTATATTTCCATCTTTTAATACTAAAATTAAATCAGCGTTTTTAATAGTAGAAAGTCTATGGGCAATAACAAATGATGTTTTTCCTTCCATTAATTTATCCATTGCTTTTTGAACCATTTTTTCTGTTCTAACATCAACATTACTTGTAGCCTCATCTAATATTAAGAATGGAGCATTATCAAGCATAGCTCTTGCTATAGTTAGAAGTTGTTTTTCTCCCGATGATAACACCTCAGCATCGGTTAATATTGTTTCATAACCTTTTGGAAGAGATCTAATAACGTGATCTAAACCTATACTTTTTGTAATTTCGCACACTTCTTCTATTGGTTTTTGATCATTATTATAAATGATATTATCCATAACTGTTCCTTCAAATATCCACGTGTCTTGTAATACCATACCAAATAAATTTTGAACATTTTCTCTTGTTAAATCTTTTATATTAATATCATCTATTAATATCTCCCCTTCATCTATTTCATAAAATCTCATTAATAAGTTAACAATGGTAGTCTTTCCTGCACCAGTTGGGCCTACTATAGCTATTTTAGATCCTGGTTTAATATCCGTTGTGAAGTTTTTGATTACTACTTTATCTTTATTATATCCAAATACAACATTGTTGAATTTAATGTTACCCTTGGTTTTTGTTAATTTTGTCTTTTTCTTAGGTTCATCAGACATTTCATCTTCAGCTAGAAATTCCTCTACTCTTTTACTTGATGCGCCTAAATGTTGCAAACTATGCATACCTTGAGCAATTGAAGCAAGAGGACCTTGGAATAATCTTACATATAACATATATGCAACTATTACGCCGATAGTTATATGATTATTCATAACTAAATAAGCACCAACAACAGATACAGATACATACCCTAAATTACCAACAAAGTTCATAATTAAAGGCATCATACCTGATAAAAATTGACTTTTAAATGACGTTTTAAACAATGTCTCATTATATTTATCAAATTTTTCTTTTGCTTCTACATCACCATTATAAGTTTTTACTACATTATGAAATGTATATATTTCTTCTATGTGAGCATTTAATTTTCCTAGTTCTTGTTGATGAGCAACAAAATATTTATGAGATTTACTCATTATAAAAACCATAAATCCAGCACCGATTAAAGATGCAGATATTGCTGTTATAGTCATCCAGAAATTAGTTATAAACATCATTATTACAACACCTATTAATGTAGTAATGGCACTAGTTAAACTACCTATACTTTGATTTAAAGACTGCGATATATTATCCACATCATTAGATATTATAGACAAAATATCTCCTGTTTGGTGACTATCAAAATATTTAAGTGGTACCTTATTTAATTTGTTATCTAATTCTGTTCTTAAATTTTTTGTGTATTTTTGAGTAATTATAGCCATTATATAATCTTTAATATATGAAAATATAAAACTAAATACATATAACAAAAGTAATATTAAAGATATTTTTCCAATATATTTTAAATCTATTCCTAGCAATATACCCTCTGCAATAGAATCTGTAATTTTAGTTAATTGATTTGGTCCTAATATAGTAAATATAGTACCTACGATTGATAAAATAATAGTTACAATTAAAGAACCTTTATATTCTTTTAAATTTCTAACTAAATTTTTTAATTCATTAATAAATTCTTCTCTAGGCAGATCTTCATATGTTCTACCTCTTTTTCCTCTTCCCGGGTTCATTTTAAGTCCTCCTTAGGAAGTTGTGCTTCCGCTATCTCTCTATATATTTTAGATGATTTTAACAATTCTTTATGAGTGCCCATCTTTTCTACACGTCCCTCATGTAACACCACTATTTTATCTGCATGCATTATTGTACCAATTCTTTGAGCTACAATTAACACAGTAGCATCACTCATATGTTTTTTTAATTCACTTCTTAATTTAGCATCTGTTTTATAGTCAAGCGCCGAAAATGAATCATCAAATATATAAATATCCGGATTCTTATATATAGCTCTTGCTATAGATATTCTTTGTTTTTGTCCACCTGATAAATTAGTACCTCTACTAGATACTTTATTATTTATACCTTTAGGTAGTTTTTTAACAAAATTATAAGCTTGGGCTATTTTTAAAGCTTCAATCACTCTATTATTATTTATTCTTTTATTACCATACCCAACATTATATTTAATACTTCCTTCAAATATAGCCGCTTGTTGTGGAACGTAACTAACAAAAGAATTTAAATGCTTTAAATCATATTTTTTAACATTAACACCATTTATTAGTATTTCCCCTTTAGTAACGTCATATAATCTTGGTATTAAGTTTATTAAAGTTGATTTACCTGATCCGGTTGACCCAATAAATGCTATAACCTCACCCGGTCTTGCACTAAATGTAATATCTCTTAAAATACATTCCTCAGCATCTGGATATTTAAATGAAACATTTTTAAACTCAATCATACCTTTAGTATTACTCTTTTTATTATACTTACCACTTTTTACTTTTACATCTTCTTCTAATATTTCTTTTATTCTAATAGCTGATACTCTAGCTCTAGGTAAAATCATAAATATCATAACAAGCATCATGAAAGCCATTATTACTTGTGTTGCGTAAGCGGAGAATACAACCATATTGCTAAATAAATCTATCTTATCTAACATAGATGCACTGTCTATTAAATTAGCTCCAGTGTAATAAATACTTAGAGTAAGTAAAGACATCACCAACATTATTAAAGGTGATAATAACGCCATTTTCTTTGCTATATATAAATTAGTTTTAGTAACATCTTCATTTGCAACTTCAAATTTATCTTCGTGAAACTTCTTAGCATTAAAAGCTTTTATAACTCTAATACCAGTTATGTGTTCCCTTGATATTCTATTTAAATTATCAATTAACTTTTGAATTATACTAGTCTTAGGCAAAGTAAGTGCAATAATTATACTAACTGCTATTAGCATGAATACAACAAATCCCCCAGTTAATAAAGACCAGGTTAAATTCCTTGTGTATATTTTACTAATTGCCCATATAGCTAATATAGGAGCTTTTATTATTACTTGAATACCCATAGATAAAAATCTTTGTATATTCATAATGTCATTAGTTGATCTAATTATTAAACTACTTGTAGAAAACTTTTTTATTTCTTCCAAGTTATAATCTTCTATTTTATAAAATACATCTTTTCTTAAATTTTTAGAAAAGTTAGTAGCGGCAAATGATAATAATACACTTGTAATAATGGCTAGAGATAAACTACCAAGCGCACAAAGGATCATTAAGCTTGAAGGCTCAAATAAATCTTTTAAAACAGAGTTAGGAGTTTTTATTATTACTGTTAAATCACGCATATAATCTGGTATTTTTAAATCTAACCAAACTTGACCTACAATTAATAAAGTACTTATTAAAATAAGTATTATGTGTTTAATATTTAATTTTTTTAATATTTTTATCATAAAATCACTTAGTTTATTATACCATAAAAAAAGACGATTTATTAATATCGTCTTTTACCGCATCCACGTCCATAAAATCGTTGATTATGATTATGTAATTCAAAGTCTCCGCCTTCTATTATAATTGTTAAACCTTCTATTAAAGATTTAGATAATTTAATCCTAGCTTCTTGGTAAATACTTTGAACTGTAGTTCTAGCTACATTCATCTCTTTAGATGCTTCTTCTTGATTTAAACCTTCGTAATCTATTAATCTAATTGTTTCATATTCATCAACACTCATATTAATAAACTTTTTATTAGGATTACCTAAAGGTCCAAATCGATTGTACCTTGGAAGAGAACAAACTCTTCTTCTTTTTCTTGGCCTAGCCATCTAATTGCCTCTTCCTGGTCTATTACCACGGGGTCCACGGCCACCACGAGGTCTATTAGAGCCGCCTTTTACAGGTCCATCACAATTACCTAAACCTCTTCCGGTTTTAGGTCCGTCGCCTCTTGGACCAGTTCCATCAAATCTTGGCATCTTTTCACCTCCTACTGAGTACATTATATCATGTTATTGACATTTGTCAATAACCAATTATAAAAAAAGGACCGCTAGATCCATTTTGATACATATATTTTTCTTGATGTGAACATTTCATAGTTGGTATAAAAACTAATTACATTATCTATAAACAATTTTAATATATCATCTGTTCCTTCTGGTACTTTAATATTTAATACACTGTCTTGCATATCTTTTCTAAATATACAATCATCTATATATTTTTTCATAGCTTTATCAACATTTTGTAAATTAATTACATCTTCATGAGTTAAGTCTGTACTAAAAATATATTTCTTGTATAAATTAACCATAGTAGGCGTAATGTTATCACCTTTGATGGGTTCGAAGTTAATTATATCGTAATAATTAACGCAGTATTTTAAAACTTCTTTGTTATTCATTTGCTACCTACCTTTAATAAATAATAATATATATTTATACTTTTGTCAAAGTTTTTATTCTACAACATAAGGATCGTTCCAATGACCCGATCCTGATACTCCAACACTAGGAGAAAGAGA
>CAZJTX010000022.1:0-4810 GCA_964549115.1 uncultured Muribaculaceae bacterium
AGATTTCAAAAGATTTAATGCATCATATGACATATTTAATTTTGAAGAATTACTTGAAGCTTTAGTTTACGAAAAATTATAATAATTTTATAAGAATTAAAGTCTTAAATACATTAAAAATAAAATGGAATATGAGCATAGTTTTAATGTGAGTGATATACAAGAATATGTTAATTATTGCGAAAAGAATAATTATGTTTTAAAAAGCAACACAAGACAAATTGTTACGATATATAGGAATAATGGATTGATGGTTAGAATTGCCGAAGACATTAATAAGGATAAGGTAACTTATTCATTGGATTTTAAAGAAGATAAACTAGATAATAATGATTTAATTGTAAGAAAAGAAAGTAAGCAAATTATATTTGATAATATCAATAATTGTGAAGATATATTAAACTTTTTAGGATATAAAAAAGATAATACTTTGGATAGAGTAAGGCAAGTATATGAAAAAGATGATGTTATATTTGAAATTGATAGTTATAACAAACCAACTAAAGCTTTTGTTGTAGCTATTGAAGGGGATAAATCAAAAGTTGATATTCTTTATAAGAAAATAAGTTATTTAAACCAAAAATACAAGATTTGATTTTTACTAATGTATAATTTTCATGTTATAATTAGATTGGATTGAGGTGTATATGAAATCTGTACAAAAAGATGTGCCTATTTTAAGAATGTTGGCACAAAGTGATAAAACATTTTATATTCCGGTGTATCAAAGAAATTATTCTTGGAAAAAAGAACAAATTGATATTTTATTTAGCGATATTGTTAAATTAATTACAGGCGAATACGACGAACACTTTTTTGGTACATTGTATTATTTCGTTGAAAGTAGCGGTGTATTTGGAAATCAAAATTTGGTTTTAATTGATGGTCAACAAAGACTTACTACTATTATGCTGTTTTTAATAGCTATTAGAGATTTAACTGAAGACAAAGAATTTAAAGAAAAGATAGAAAGAACTTATTTGTTAAATGATAATATTCAAGAACAAAATAAAATAAAATTAAAACAAGCTGCACAAGATAACATTGAATATCAAAGACTAATAAAACAAGAATCGGGAATTTCATCTTCACATAAAGTGTTGGATAATTATAGAATAATTAAAAATCATATAAACAAATTTTTGTTAGATAATTATTCAGCTGACGCTCAAGAAGGACTAATGGCTTTATTAAAAGGTTTAAATAATTTATATTTAGTTCTTTTAGAATTGGACCCGTCAATACCTGCAGAAAATCCTCAAGTGGTTTTTGAAAATATAAATTCTATTGGATTAGAGTTAACTGTAAATGATTTAATTAGAAATTATTTACTTATGGGATTAGGAAAAGAAGAGCAAGAAAGATTATATGAAAGATATTGGATACCTATAGAGAAAAATATAGGTGATATCGAAAAAAACACTCCACTTTTTGTTAGACATTTTCTTCATATGAAACAATTGAAAACTGTTAAGCAGGAAAACAAATTAATCTATAGAGCATATAAAGATTATTTTAGATCTAGTAAAAACGTTGTTAATGAATTAGCGTTATCTGAGTTAGAAAAATATTCGTATTATTTTTCTATAATTATTGGATTAAGAGAACACGAAAGTAAAGAAGTAAGTTCATTATTGTATGAAGTGAGTCAAATATTAAAGAGAAATGTTTCATTTTGCTTCTTGCTAAAAATATTGTCATTAAATGATGAAAGAAAACTAACTAATGATCAACTTGCAAGTTTAATAGAAATAGTTATTTCATATTCTGTGAGAAGAACAATTTTAAACCTAGGTAGTGGAGGATCACAAGACGAATTATTTGTTAGTCTAACAAGTTTCATTTCTAAACAAAACAATTATGAAAACATAATAAACGATGTTTATTATTATATGAGTCAACGAGGATATTCACAAAGATTTCCAAATGATGATGATTTAAAAGAAATTCTTAAAACTAGAGATTTTTATTCTTTAACTTTAAGGTATTATATTTTAGAAAAAACCTCAAATGAAATAACCGGATCTGACGCACCGATTGACTTTAGAAATCATCAAGACATACAGTATGAGCATATAATGCCGCAAGCACTAACGCGCGAAGAAGGAAATGGTTACATATCACAAGATGATTATGACAAGTATTTTGAAAGTAAACTAAACACTTTATCTAATGGTACATTAACCGACATAAATCAAAAGTTAGGTAATCTTCCTTTTGAAAAAAAGAAAGAATTGTTAATTAATAGTTCTAATTTGCTAATAAGCAGAAAATGGATAACTGACAAGAATAAATGGGATATTAAAGCAATGGATGAAAGATTTGAGAAGATATTTCCTTATGTATTAAAAGCTTTTCCATATCCATTAGAATATCAAAAATTGGAAAGAAAAGAAGACACGAAAATGGAATATTCACTTGAAGAAATATTTGATAGTGATTTAGATTTGGCTCCACTTAAAATAATATCATTTAATTTAAACGGGAAAACATATGTTGTTAATAGTGCCACTAAAATGTATATTGAATTTTTAGAATTTATGATCAAAGAAAAATCTGAAATTTTTGAAGAACTTTGTGAGAACGAAAATTTCAAAAGAGTTAGATCTAAATTCGGTGGACTGTTTAATTTTTCAAAAAATAAAGACAATGTTACATATGGTACAATCGATGATCCTTCTGTAAAGAGATTATCTAATGGTGTATATGTTGATACAAATTATGCTAAATCTGAGTTAATGAAAAAAATGATTGATGTATCTCTGTTTTTAGGTTATTATGAAAAAATTATAGTGCATTTAACAGACGAATAAAAATTATTTACAGTTAGATATATAATATTTTATGAATAAATATCAAAAAGGTTGTCAAAAACCTAAAATTAAGGGGTTAGTAATATGGCTAAACTAGAAATTGAAGTTGGAAATATATTTGATTATTTAGAAGATAAAGATGCTATTGTTAACTCAAGTAATCAGTATATGATTAGTGGCAGTGGTATTAGTGGTGCAATATATAAAAAGGCAGATAAAGATATTTTAGAAAATTATTGTAAAGAAAATTTTCTAGAAGAGATGAAAGTAAATGAAGTTAGGATGACTCCCGGATTTAATTTGGGAGTTGATATAATACATATATATGCTCCAAAGTTTTATTTTACTGAAGACCCAATTAATGACTTAATAAAAAGTTATAACAACATATTTGATATAGCCAAAGAAAAAGGATATAAGAATATTATTTCTGTAAGTATAGGTACAGGAGTGCATGGTTATAAACATAATGATGTTAGTAAAGTAGTTATGCAAGAATTAAAACATTTAACTGAAAAATATGATATTAATTTCACGCTAGTATTATCTGATGTGAAAACAAAAGAATTTTATTAAATTGCTAAGAACTAATTAAAAACATAAACTGTGAAATAGGAGTTAATGTGTGAACAACGGAAAATCCCTATAAATAAAGGTTTTCGTCAAAAAAAGTTTTTACACGAAATGAGAAAAAACGATAAGAATGATGTTTAAATACATCTTTTTTAATATAAAAATATTTTTATTTGTAATGAGAAGTAATTTCTACACTGAAAAAATGAAATAATTCCGAATAAAAACCACAAAAAATATTCACTTTGTTATTATTGAATAATAAGATGTTATATCTACCCGCTATTGACAACCGGACTGAAGAAAGGTATAATTACCGTGTACTTGTCAAGGGAGAGGATATGAGTTATGAAAAATCTAAATATTGATAGCGACTCTATTAAAGAGATACTACATCTTATGGAATCAAACAACGGATATATTACTTCTAAAATGGTATCTGCTCGTGGCATTCATAGAATGTATCTAAATCAAATGATTGAAAAAAACATAATTGAAAGAGTTAGTAGAGGTATATATATTGACTCTAATAAATATGAAGATTCATATTTCGTTCTTAGTATTCGTTACTCAAAAATAATATATTCACATATGACAGCGCTATATTTTCATGGAATTTCAATTCAAGCTCCTTCATCAATGTATGATATTACAACCTCAAATAATTATAATGTTTCAGTTCTTAAAAAACATAATGTATTTTACGTTTCAGATGAAATATATGAGCTCGGACTAACAAAAGTAAAAACATCTTTTGGTAACGAAGTAAATGCTTATGATATGGAACGTTGTATTTGTGACATTATCAGGTCAATAAAAAGAATGGATATAGAACACGTTAAATATAGTGTTAAAGAATATCTTAAAAGAAATGATAAGGATATGAACAAACTATCTAAATACGCTGAGAAAATGGGTATTAAAGACGAAGTAATGAATTTTGTGAGTATGATGTATGAATAGCAGACAATTAAAAGATAAGGTAAGAAACTTATCAAAAGAAAAGAATGTAGATTTTAATACAGTATTCAGATTATACATATACGATAGATTTTTAGAAAGATTAGCAGTAAGTAATTATAGAGACAATTTTATTTTAAAGGGTGGTTTTTATTTAAGTTCATTATTTGGTGTTGAGAATAGAGCAACTATGGATATTGATACATCATTAAAAAACACGGATTTTTCAAAAGAAAATATTAATAAAATGTTAGAAGAGATTATTTCAATTAATATTAATGATAATGCTAACTTAGAACTTGCTAGCATCAACACAATTAATGATGAAGATGAATATGGTGGTTATAGAGCAACTATTTTAATTAAAATAGAAAATATTAGAGAATCATTTCATCTAGATATTGCAACAGGGGATACAATAACTCCAAGTGCAATTAATTATAAATATCTTCCAACATTAAGTG
>CAZJTX010000023.1:0-4138 GCA_964549115.1 uncultured Muribaculaceae bacterium
GGAAGATAGGGTCTCTTTATATATTGAATCTGATAATGAGAATTATCATTATTCAAAACCATTAGGTATTGGTATAAGTGATGCCAAGAACAATTACTATTTAGATATTAAATATTTAAAAGATGTAGAAGGAATATTATCTAAAAAAGAAGTTGTAACATATGATATTAAAAAACATTTGAATTATTTAAATTTAAATTATGTAAGTGATGTAATGATGAGTGGGTTTTTATTAAATTACCCAGTAAAAGAAGATGTCACTTCAATTATGGATAATGCCCCTAGTGATATATATTTTAATAACTTGAAAAAGAACAAGTTTAATAAAGACGATATAAAAAAATCTTGTATATTAAAAACTAATTTTATATATAAAAAAGATTTGGAATATAACAAGGAAATAAAAGAATTAAAACTAGATAATATATATAAAGAAATAGATATTCCTCTTTCATATGTTTTATTTGATATGGAAAAAGAAGGCATAAAGTGTAATAGTAAAATATTAGATGAAATTAAAGAAGAGTTATCAGTAACTCTTAATAAAGTAACAAAAGAAATACATGATTTATCAGGTGAGGAGTTTAATATATCAAGCCCTAAACAACTAGGCGATATTTTGTTTGAAAAGTTAAAAATAGCAAGTGGAAAAAGAAATAAAACCGGATATAAAACAGATGCTCAAACTTTAGAAAAATTAATTGAGAAACATCCAATTATTAATAAAATACTAGTATATAGACATATTACTAAATTAATATCTACATATATAGATGGTATAAAACCATATATTAATGAAGATGAAATCATTAGACCTATTTTTAAACAAACCTTGGCTCGAACAGGGAGATTGTCATGTACTGAACCTAACTTGCAAAACATCCCCATAAGAGATGAAGAGGGAAGAAAAGTAAGAAAGGCATTTATACCTAAAAACGATTTCTTTATTTCCGCAGATTATTCACAAATTGAACTAAGAATACTCGCTCATATATCAGAAGATGAAAAATTAGTTAGTGCATTTAAAAATGATGAAGACATTCATACAAGAGTAGCAGCGGACATTCATGGTATAAAAGAATCTGAGGTATCAAAAGAAACAAGAGATACAGCTAAAGCCGTTATATTTGGGATAGTTTATGGAATAAGTGGGTTTGGACTAGGCGAAAATCTTAAAATAACTAGAAAAGAAGCAGATGATTTTATAAAAAAATATTATGAGTTTTACCCTAATGTTAAAAAATATATGGATGATATTACTGATTACGCTACAAAACACGGTGAGGTTAAGACAATTCATGGAAGAATTAGAAAAATAACTGAAATTAGTAGCAATAATTATATGGTAAGACAAATGGGGAAAAGAATGGCTCTTAATACTCCAATGCAAGGAACAAGCGCGGACATTATTAAAATTGCAATGATTAATATATTTAATGATTTTAAAAAACATAATTTAAAAAGTAAATTAATTTTACAAATACACGATGAATTAATATTTGATGTTTTTAAAGACGAAGAAGATAAATTAATAAAAATAGTAAAAGATAATATGGAAAATGTTATTAAGTTACTTGTTCCACTTAAGGTTAATATAAAGAAAGGGAATAATTGGTTTTTATTATAATGCCAGAGTTACCAGAAGTTGAAACTATAAGAAGAGAACTTATAAAAGATATTTTAAATAAAAAAATATTAGATATAAATATTCTTTATCCTAATATTATTAAAAGTAATATTGATGAATTTAAGAAGAAATTAATTAATGAAGAATTTATTAATATAAAAAGAAAAGGTAAATACCTGATCTTCGAAACAAATAATTATTATATTCTTTCTCATTTAATGATGGAAGGTAAATATTTTTACGAAGATATAAATTATAATATATCTAAGCATGATCATTTAATATATGAATTCAAAGAAAACTTGTTAATCTATAATGACACTAGAAAGTTCGGAAGAATCAAATTAATAAATAAAGAAGATTTAGAAAAAGAACTAAGTCATTTGGGATTAGAACCAAAAGATTTAACGTATACATATTTAAGAAATAAATTAAATAAAAACAAAAAGATTAAACCACTTTTATTAGATCAATCTATTATAAGTGGACTTGGTAATATATACGCTAATGAGGTTTTGTTTTTATCTAAAATAAATCCTCATAAAAAAGGGAGTAAACTTTCTAAAAGAAATATAGAAAATATTGTTAGATTTAGTAACGTAGTAATTAATAAATCTATTGAAGAAGGTGGGACCACTATTCATAGTTATAAAATTACTAAATCAAAGACTGGCAATTATCAAAACTATTTAAAAGTACACTTAAAAAAGGATTGTCCAATATGTCACTCAAAAATCACTAAAGATTATATAGACGGGCGAAGTGTTTATTATTGTAAAAAATGTCAAAAATAAATTCATTTATGATATAATTAAAATGATAATATGAAGATTAGTAAGAAGACAAAAATAATGACTTTATCTATCTTAGGATTATTAATTATAGTCCTAAGTTTTTCATATGCTTATTTCAAACCAATACTGGATACAGAAAAGAGTACTAGAGTTGAAGTGGTAGCCAAAACGATAGACCAGTTGATGTTTATTCAAGGAGAACATCTTGGTTTAGAATTAAATCATTTAAACTTTACTCAAGGTAGTGGAAATATAACTGGTAGTACCACTACCACTGCTAAATTGATAGCAAATACTAAAACTAGTAGTGCTACAGAGACATATTATGTATATTTTTATATAGGAAAAAACGAGTTTGATTATTCAACACCTACAAACGAACCAGAAATAATACTAACTTTAAAAAATCCTCAAGGAAATAATATAACTAGTCTATCTGGACTAACTTACGTAACAAAGCCAGGTGTATCTGGATTTGATATAACAAATTACCAAGGTTTAATAACAGTTGCAGAAAATCATTCAATATCCACAACTTCATCCACAACTGGTACGGAACAAGATTGGCAGGCAACTATAACTATAAGAAACCTAGATGCAAACCAAAATCAATTAGCTGGAAGTGAGTTAAATGCTCAATTTGTATTATCTAGTGAAGAGAAAATCATATTTTCTTTTGGAGATCTTATACTAGCCAATAATTTGGGTAAATCTTATGTAGAATCTAAAACTTCTCCTAATTTTAATAATGTCGCTACAACCAATGAGGGTATGTTTGCTACGGAAGATGATTACGGAACAAGTTATTACTTTAGAGGAGCAGTAGACAATAACTGGGTTAAATTCGCAAATTATTATTGGAGGATAGTTCGAATTAATGGTGAGGGGTCAATAAAATTAATATATTCGGGCACTGAACCTCCAACATATGAAGAAAGAATAGTTAAATTAGAAGACTTAGATGTTTTAATTGTGTGTTTGGCTAATTGTAGCGCTGGATCATTACAAGGATTTGGGGATCCAGTCTATGATAATTGTTTGAGTTCATGTTATGAACCTAGAACTTATATTGGAGAAAGTTTTTTTAACACACTTTCAACTAAGGGTGAATATATGGGATATATGTACGAAGTAAACAAACATAGAGGGCATGATAAAAGTAGTATAGTAAAAGAATATATAGATGATTGGTATGAAATAAATATATTGAATGCAAATTATGATGATCATTTAAATGATTTTATTGTATGTAACGATCGTGAATTTACAGCGGATAGCTGGATACCAATGGGTTTGCCTAGTACAAATAAATATTCGAACGTTTATAAAAGATTGGTGACATCAAGTCCTAAAATGCCCCAATTGACATGTTCCAATAAAGAAAATGCTTATACCAAGAAAGATTTAAAAAAAGGGAACGGACAATTAATATATCCTATTGGATTATTAACTGCAGATGAAGCGGTCTTAGCAGGTGGTAAATATGGTGAAGACAACAATTCGTTTTATTTGCAAAATGCTTATTTATATTGGTTAGTGTCGCCCGCTTATGTGAATACAACTAATGCTAATGGTTTTGTGTTAGATGATTCAGGCAAACTAACTGCTAATAACATAGATAAAGTTTCTAAATTTGTTGGTGGTGGTGTTCGTCCTGTTATTTCTCTTTCTCCTAGTGTTGGAGTATCAGGATCGGGTCATTGGAACGATCCTTATG
>CAZJTX010000024.1:0-4089 GCA_964549115.1 uncultured Muribaculaceae bacterium
TTGTTCAATTGGAGATCCAACTTCTCCTAAAGTGGTGGGATCCATTCCCAAACCCATATCTTCCGGTTTTTTTTCGTCCATAATTAGACCCCTTTCTACTATAATTAATTATACTATAATTAATTATAAAATCAACTTATTTATAATTCTTCAACTCTTTTTTTAAATTCTAAACCCCTTAATTCAAAATTTTTAAATTGATCCAAAGATTGAGCTGCTGGAGATAACAATACAACATCTCCAGTTTCTAATAATTTACTTTCTTTTATTTTCTTAACTGCATTTTTAATTGTTTTACATTTTATACATTTGATATTTCTACTTAAAGCATACTCATATATAATATTTTCTGTTTCTCCTATTGCATATATACACTTAACATTTTCCAAATAATTATTTAACTCTTTAAAGTTTTGTCTCGTATTTTTTCCCCCTAATATTAAATGTATGGGTTGTTTAAATGTTTTTAACGCCGTTATAGTACTAGTTGGATTTGTAGCTTTTGAATCATTGTAGTACTTGATACCTTTTTTTTCTTTTACAAACTCAATTCTGTGTTCAACACCTTTAAATTTAGATAAATATTCTTTTATTATTTCTTTGTCCAAATAAATTTCATTTAATATTAATAATGTAGACAATATATTTTCGTAATTATGGTTACCCACTATTTTAACGTCTTCTAGTTTAATTAGTTTTTCTTTATTTAAGTATATATATTCATCATCAAAATAATTTTCTTCACTATTAAAATATTTTTTATTACTTTTAATTTTTTCTGTAATAATCAAACTTTCTTTATCCGTTTTATTTAATACAGCAATATCTAGAGGAGTATGTTTATTAAAAATTTTTCTTTTAGCTTCTTTATAATTTTTAAATGTTTCATGATAATCAATGTGAGTTTTTACTACATTAGTTAATAAACTTATATCTGTTTTAAAATCAACTATATCTAAAAGTTGATGATCCGATATTTCTATTACTAAAGTACTTCCACCTTTTATATTTTTAACTATACTCGTTAGAGGTATACCTATATTACCCGCCAAATGTACTTTCTTACCCATCTTTTTAAGAATTTCATAAACCATAGTAGTTACAGTAGTTTTACCATTTGACCCTGTTATACCTATTATAAATACATCATTGGGTAAATAATGATAACCAACTTCTATTTCATTAGTAACAGGAATTTTATATTCTTTGGCTTTTTTAATTACAGGAGCATGGGGCATAATACCTGGATTTTTCACAATCAAATCATACGTTGGTGAAATTAAGTCAACTTGATTTTTAGTAATTACAATTTTTACTCCTAATTCCCTTAAAGATTGAGTATCTTCTTTAGATAATTTATTTAAATCAGTTAAAGTTACCTTATTGTCCTTACTTAATAACTTAGCAGCAGCTACTCCACTTTTAGCACCGCCCAATATTAATATTTTTTTATTCATATACATCTTGATCACATCCATTATAAGTTTACTATAAAATTGATATAAATTGCAAAGAAAAAAGTTGACTAGCAACTTTTATCCGTGTTTTACTCTATCGTGTTCTTCATCTCTTTTGGCGTTATTAAATCTATCTACTGTTCCTACTAAATATCCTGTTATGCGGCGGATTCTTTCAAACCCAACTCCTTCACCCACTTTTCTTTTAGTAACAGTATCACTCGCTACATTTTTTGACATATTATGCCTCCTTCCCTTCTAATTTTCTTAAATCCTCAACTGGAATACCTTCGTTAACTTTTCTTCCACATTTTGGACATTCATCTTTTATTACCCCTACATATCCACATATTGGATCTCTATCCACTGGATGATTGATAGCTCCGTATCCTACATTATATTTCCTCATCAGTCTTACAATTGATTCAAATCCCTCTAAATTATCAGTAGGGTCTCCATCTAATTCTATATAACTTATATGCCCAGCATTAGTAAATTCGTGATATGGGCCCTCTAATTTTAATTTATCAACAATGGAAACTTTAAAATCAACCGGAATATGAAATGAATTTGTGTAATAATTTTTATCCGTAACTCCCTTTATCTTTCCGAATACAGCTTTATCTAAACTTATAAATCTTCCACTTAGTCCTTCAGCTGGGGTTGATAAAAAAGTAAAGTTTAAATTATGTTTTTTTGCAAATGAATCTATTTTTTCTTTCATGTGAGTCAAGATTTCTATTCCTAATTTTTGTGATGATGGACTTTCTCCGTGATGCTTACCTGTTAATGCCACTAATGTTTCAGCCAAGCCTATAAACCCAATTGACAATGTACCGTGTCTTAATACTCTTTTTAATCTATCTGTTGGTTTCAATCTGTCTGAATCCATCCACAATCCTTGTCCCATTAAGAACGGAAAATTATATACTCTTCTATTTCCTTGTAGTTCGAATCTATCTAATAATTGATCTTTTGTTAATTCTAATTTTTCATCTAATTCTGCATAAAAACTTTCCATATCTGCTTTCTTTCTTGATTTGTCCCAAATTCCATGTTTTATAGCTATTCTAGGCAAGTTAATTGATGTAAATGATAAATTACCTCTTCCTGGTACTATAGCTTTATCAGGATCAGCAACATTAGCTAACACCCTTGTTCTACATCCCATATACACAACTTCAGTTCTAAAATCTCCCTCTTTATAAAAAGCTAAATTATATGGCGCATCTATAAATGACCAGTTAGGAAACAATCTTTTAGCCGATACTCTTAATGATAATTTAAATAAATCATAATTAGGATCCCCCTCATTAAAATTAATTCCTTCTTTTACTTTAAATATAGATATTGGAAATATCGGTGTTTCTCCGTGACCTAATCCAGCTTCTGCTGCTAACATATAATTTTTAGTAATCATCCTTCCTTCACTTGATGTATCCGTTCCAAAATTAATTGACGAAAACGGAACTTGAGCTCCAGCTCTTGAATGCATTGTATTTAAATTATGTACAAAAGCTTCCATTGATTGATAAGTTCTTTTATCTACTTTTTCCAAAGATTTTTCTAAAGATAAAGCAAATATTCTTTTTAATACTTCGTTTTCTTTATAATATTTCTCGAAATATTCTAATTCTACATCTATTGTAGTAATTCTTGCTATATCTTTTTCTATTCCAACCATCGCTACAAAATCTGTAATACCATTTAAATCAAAATAATCTCTTACTAAATCTCTTAAAATCTTTCTAAATGATTTTAATACTCCTGGTGCCAAATAATAATCAAAAGCTGGAATAGACTGTCCTCCATGTTGATCATTTTGATTAGCTTGAATTGCTATAGCAGCTAAAGCTGAATAACTCATAATATCATTTGGCTCTCTTAAGTGACCGTGACCTGTAGAAAAACCATTTTTAAATAACTTATCTAAATCTATTTGATTACAAGTAGTGGTGCCCATAGGATAAAAATCCATATCATGAATGTGAATTTCACCATCTTCGTGAGCATCAGCAAATTTTTTCTTTATTAAATAATCTTTTGCAAATTCTTTTGATACCGTTGATCCATATTGAAGCATTTGACCCATAGCTGTATCTCCATCAACATTTGCATTTTCTCTTTTTGCATCATCTTCACTAGAACTTTTTAATCCTAAATTTTCTAAACTTTTTAAAAATTTATGAACTTTTTTATCATACATAAATAGTTCTCTAGAATGTGCTCTTCTTTCTCTATAACTAGAAAAGGATTCATATACATCTTTGTACTTACATTTTTGAAGCTTGTCTTCAATAATATCTTGTATTTCTTCAATTCTAATAGTTTTTTGTTCTTTAAAGTTTTCATCAATGTATTTCATAACTTCTACATGAACTTTTTGAATATCCTTTTCATTATATTTTAATACGTCTTCACCATCATCATTAGTAATAATTACACTATCGAAACCTTTTTTAATAGCTAGTGCAACTTTGGTCTCATTAAACTCAACTTTAGACCCGTTCCTCTTAATAACAGTTAAACGATCTTTAACTTCTTCTATGCCACTCATATTTAACCTCTTTCCTATTTTAATGATATACCCAATAAAATAAAAAGTAAAGTCTTTTGGTGTTCGCTATACACC
>CAZJTX010000025.1:0-3899 GCA_964549115.1 uncultured Muribaculaceae bacterium
GAGTGTGGCAACAAGATTATCGAGGTACAGCATATAAAGGTGGAGATCAAGATCTTTATTCATATGAAGTTACGATAGCTTATAGTTTAAAATAATTAAAATAAAGAGGTTATTTATAAAATATAAAAGACCTCTTTTTATGTGATATAATTTTAATTTTATCTATCCCCATATAAAAAACAAACATTTTATTGTATAATATAATTGGTGATAAGCATGGATATAATGACTTTGAATAAAAAAGATGGTACAACACTATATATGATATTATGAAATTTGAAAAAAAATTAAAGAACTCGCACTGAAATTTACTCTAAAAGACAAAAGAATTTTTACACCAGTTTTTAAATTTAAAATATGCTTTACAAATAAAAGAGAGAAGGTTAAATTATGATTCAAACTAACAAATTAACAAAATATTATGGAAAGAGTATTGGAATTGAAAAAGTTGATTTAAAACTTAAAAAAGGTAAGTTGTACGGCTTTGTCGGACCTAATGGAGCTGGCAAATCCACTACCATTAAAACATTATTAGGTTTCTTATTTAAAACCAGTGGTGAAGCATATATAAATAACTTTGATATTGAAAAAGATTCTCATAAAATAAAAGAGTTTACTGGATATACTCCAAGTGACGTTCGCTTATATAAAAATTTGAAAGTTAATGAATTGATAAAATATAATAATTCATTTTATAAAAATAACGATACATCGAAAGAATTAAATAGATTAATAAAATTATTCGATTTGGATCAAAATAAAAAGATTAAAGAGTTATCTTCCGGGAACAAAAAGAAAGTATCTTTAATATTGGCTATGGTATTTAATCCACAAGTCCTAATATTTGACGAACCTACTAATGGGCTTGATCCAATTATACAAGAAAGATTTTTTAGAGAATTGAAAAATAGAACAAAAAAAGGAGTTACTATATTATTATCTAGTCATAATTTATATGAAATAGAAGACTATGCTGATTATGTTATTTTTATTCAAAAAGGGAAAATTATTAATCATGTTAACTTAAATGAGTTAGAAGAATATAAAGTCGTTACAATAACTAATGGTAGTATTAAATATATTCCAAAAAAACAGATAGTTATGAGAACTAACGATACCACTTCTTTTAGATATCAAGGAGATACATCTAGCTTATTAAAATTATTAAACAAAATTGATCCAGATGATGTAGTAATATCAAATAAAAAATTAGACAAATATTTTAGGGATATATACAGGTGATAGTTTATGAATATAATTAAATTAGAATTAAAAAACAATATTAAAAATTTAATAATTTGGATAGTTTCGTTATCTATAATTATAACTGCATTATTATTATTCTTTCCTTCAATGAAAACAGAATCTATGAAAGCTCTTGTAGATGCAAAACTTGAAGGTATAAATCCTTTACTTTTAGAATCACTAGGATTAACTGAAATAGTTGATTTTACTATCATTACTAATTACTTCGGATATGTGCTGCAATTTATTGTTATTGCTATTTATATATACATTACACAAAACGCGTATAATTTATTAATAAAAGAAGAAAAAGATGGAACTATAGAATATATTTATAGCAAGCCTATTAAAAGAAGTACTTTATTTTGGAATAAAGTAGTATTTGTACTACTTTCATATACTGTACTTATATTATCTATATCATTAGTGTCATTTATTTTATATCTTATTTTAAGTGACTATCCAGTATTACAGTCTTTCAAAGAAATTACAAAAATGTTTTTAGGAATATATTTAGTTGGTTATATCTATATTGCTATCGGGCTATTTGCATCAATGATTTCAAATAAAAAAACAGATATACCTAGTGTTGGTGCTGGTATTGTGATGATGACTTTTATAATAGGGGTAATATCTTCTATAAATAAAAACTTTAAGTATCTAAAGTATTTAGCACCAATAAAATGGGTTGAATATCAAAATTTACTTAATAATTCAATAAAGCTTAGCAATATAATGTTAATAATTATAATAACTTCTGTTTTAGTATATTGCTCATTATTAAAATATCAAAAAAGAGATTTAATAATCTAAACTACATTAATCAAAATAAAATTAAATAAGTAATAAAACTACTTAAGTATTATGCTAAAATATAACTAATTAATGAGGTAATAAACATGAATGAGAATAAAACAAATATAAATTGAGATATAGGGGTTAATGTGCGGACAGCGGATAATCCTTATAACTAAAGGGTTTCGTTAAAAAAAGTTTTTACAAATATAAGGCAATTTAAGTTAAAACGCTTAAAAAAGGAGTGAATTTATGCAAATAACATATGTAACAGGAAATAAATTTAAAGTATATCTTGCAGAAAAATATTTAAACCCACTTGGTTTTAATATTGTTAATATTAAACTTGATATACCAGAAATTCAAGCAGATTCTATTGAAAAAATATCAATACATTCAGCTAATTTAGCAAATGAAAAATTAAAAAAAGCTGTTTTAGTAAATGATTCTGGTTTAATAATTCCTTCACTTAAAAATTTTCCTGGTCCTTATTCTAAATACATAGAAGATACTATTAATGAAGATGGAGTATTAAAATTGATGGAAGGTGTAAAGAAAAGAGATGCTTATTTTTTAGAAGTGCTAGTATACAAAGAAATAAACAAAAAGCCTATGGTTTTTAAATCTTTAACAAAAGGAACAATTTCTAAAACAAAAAAAGGGTCTGGTGGTTGGAGTTATGATTTTATTTTTATTCCTGAAGGAAGCGCTAAAACACTAGCGGAGTATCCAGATGATGAAAGGTATAAGTTTTTTGATGAAGAAGCATATATACAGTTAGCAAACTATTTAAAAAACAAAAATAGTTAAGATTGTATTTATAAAATATATATACTTAAAGAGGTAATAAACATGAATGAAAATAAAACAAATATCTCTTGTGAAGTAAGAGTTTATGTGCGGACAATGGATATCCTTATAACTAAAAGATTGCCTCAAAAAAAGTTTTTACAAATTTATTGTAATTGGAGGAAAAATGAGTGAAAAATCTATTCATAATATGAATTTCAAAAATATGAATAATAAAGCTGTATATATGAGCATTAATCCCAATGCAACCCGAAAAATTGTTGATCAAATTAAAAATCATGAATTTAGAAATTATATTCCTAAACAACCATTTAATATGATATTTGTATATGTAACTGCTCCAATAAGCTCGCTTAAATATATTATAAAAATAAATCAATTTATTAAGCATCCGTCACTTATTAAATATGAGGGTGATGGAAATGATGAATTCAACTCTGGTCATAAATCAAAGTATGCATATGAAATACACTCGGTTTATGAGATAAGCAATCATATGCAACTTTCGTTATTGAAAAAGGTGTATGACTTTACTCCTCCGCAATCATTTGCTTATGATAGTAGATATGAAACGTTAACTAATTATATACTTAATTCAAAACTAAAATTGCTGTTTACAAATAAAAGGATAGAAGGAGAATCTAATGGAAAATAACACTCAAAATATAAACTGTGAAGTAGGAGTTAATGTGCGGACAACGTATAACCGTATAAATAAAGGATTTCATCAAAAAAAGTTTTTACAATATTTAAGAAAAACAAAATAAACGGAGAAATTTTATGAAAAAAGTAATATTAAAAAATGAAACTATGCAATTTTTAGAGTTTATCAACGAAAGTAATTCTGAATCAATAGATATCTTATTTGAAAAAGGGGATATATGGTCTAGAGTTGAAATGATTGCTAAATTATATAATATTGATAGAAGTGGCATTACTAGACATATAAATAATATTTTAAAAGACGGAGAACTGGATGAAAAAGTGGTATGTGCAAATTTTGCATACACCACTAAGCATGGTGCAATTGATAATAAAACACAAACAAA
>CAZJTX010000026.1:0-3819 GCA_964549115.1 uncultured Muribaculaceae bacterium
TACATATGATTAGTTATATATACTAAATCATATGTGCAAGTTGAAGTCCCACCGCCCGAGCCAACAGTAGTTTGAATCATTATTTTTCCGGGATTTGTTGAATCTTTATATGCGGTATAACTATTTGAAGATTGCAACTCTTGCATATCACTTGCATTTACTATTAATGTAACGTCTTCACTAGTAGTTATTGTTTGGTCTCTTGATGAAGTAATTACTGTCAAGTCCATGGTACCTGTCACATCTCCTACTGCAGTAAAATATGCATACGTTGATGCAAACATTGCTAATAGTATTGTGGAAATTGCAACTATTGATAATACTTTTTCTTTCTTTAATTTCATTATTATCTCTTTAAATTATATCATAAAAAAATGATAACTTAATATCATTTCTTTATATCTAGGTAAACTAAATTTTCGTTAACTTGATATTCTGTTTTGACATTTTTATCAAGATTTAAATTAATGGTTAGTGTTTCATCTTTGATATAATCACTAAACTCTTTTATAGCTTTTAATACTTCATCGTCGCCATTATATTTAATATTTATTCTATCAGCAACATCAAAGTTAGAGTCTTTTCTAATATTTTGAATTTTAGATATTATTTCCCTGGCTAGTCCTTCATTAATTAATGATTCATTTAAATTAGTATTTAATATAACATAATTATTATCTTCTTTTCCTATATTAAAACCAACTTTAGGATTAACACTTATTGATACCATATTTGGAGTAATGGTTAAATCTTTATTATCAAATTCAACTTTAATGTCTAAGTTATCATTAAGCGATAACTTATCGTCTTCACTTAATGTTTCTAAAAAAGTTTTAAAGTCATTAATTTTAGGACCAAATACTTTTCCAACTTCTTTAAAGTTTGGTTTAACATCTAAGGTCATATATTTGTTAATGTCAGTTATAAACACAATATCTTTAACATTTAACTCTTCTTTTATTAGAGAGGTTAAATTACCTAATATATTTTTAGTTTTACTATCTAAATATATTTCACTTAAAGGTTGTCTTACTTTTATTTTAGTTTCTTCTCTGACCATTCTACCTAGAGAGATTAAATTTCTAACTAAATCCATTTTGTTTTCTAATTCATTATTTATTAATTTAGAGTCATATTCAGGGAATAACGATGTATGAACTGAATCCTCATTCGTTAGTTTTGTATACATCTCCTCTGCTAAAAATGGTGTTATTGGAGCTATTATTTGAGATAAGCCAACTAATACTTCATAAGTAGTTATATATACACTTCTTTTAGATAAATTATATTCACTTTGCCAAAATCTATCTCTATTTCTTCTTATATACCAATTAGATAAATCCTCTGATACAAAGTATGATAAAGCCTTAACTACTTTATTTAAATCAAATTCATCATAATACTTTGTTACATTTTTAAGTAAGCTATTATATCTTGATATAATCCATTTATCTATTTCTTCTCTATCTTCATATGTAACTTTACAATCTAATATATCTATATTATCTGTATTTGCATATAAAGTAAAAAAATTATATGTATTTTTAAGTGGGTTAAAGAATTTTGAATATACTTCTTTTAAACCATCAAAGTCAAATTTTAAAGGTACCCAAACTGGTGATACATATGGTAAGTAAAACCTTACGGTATCCGCACCATATTCATTCATGGTTTCAAATGGTTCAACAATGTTACCTCTACTTTTACTCATTTTTTTACCTTCTTTGTCTAAAAGAAGATCATTTACTAAAACATTTTTAAATGGTGATTTATCTTTTATAAAAGTTGAAAGTACTAAAAGAGTATAAAACCAACCTCTAGTTTGATCTATTCCTTCGCAAATAAAGTCAGCCGGAAATTGATTTTCAAACATTCCATCTTTATTAAATGGATAATGATATTGAGCAAAAGGCATTGCACCTGAGTCGAACCAACAATCCATTACTTCTTCACAACGTTTCATATCTTTTCCACATTTTGGACATTTTAAATATATATCATCTACATAAGGTCTATGAAGTTCTATATCATCAAACTTAGTTGTAGACATTTCTTTTAATTCTTCTTTAGACCCAACCATGTGGTCATGTCCACATTCACATATCCAATAAGGTATTGGAGTCCCCCAATATCTATTTCTAGATATTGCCCAGTCATTTAAATTTTCTAACCAGTTTCCAAATCTTTTCTCTCCAACATATGATGGATACCAATTAATTGAATTATTGTTCTTAATTATTTTATCTTTTAGATCTGTTACTCTTAAATAATAAGAAGGTTGTGATACATAAATTAGTGGAGTATCACATCTCCAGCAATGTGGATAATTATGTTCCATTTTTTGTTTTTTAAATAACTTATCATTTTCTTTTAAATATTTAATTATTTCTATATCAGCTTCAAATACTAACATATCTTTCCATGGACCATCAGTGTATCTACCATCTTCCCCTACTGGGTTTAAAAATGGCAAATTATATTTAACCCCTATTCTATTATCATCGTCTCCAAAAGCTGGAGCTATGTGTACTATTCCTGTTCCGTCTTCCATCGTTACATAATCATCAGCAGTTACATAAAAACCTTTTTTATCCACTTCTAAAAATGGAAGTAATTGTTCATATTCTTTATATTCTAAATCTGTTCCCATATATTCTTCTAATATTTCTACATCATCACCCAAAATATTATTTACTAATTTTTTAGCAACTATGAAATTATAACCTTTAGATAATACTTTTACATATGTCTCTTTTGGATTAACAGACAAAGCAACGTTTGATATTAATGTCCAAGGAGTAGTAGTCCATACTAAAAAATATGCATCTTCATCAACTAATTTCATAGGAACTATAACTGTTTCAACTGATACTTCTTTATAACCTTGAGCAACTTCATGAGTAGCTAAACCTGTTCCACATCTTGGGCAATAAGGAATAATTTTATGACCTTCATAAAATAATCCGGCATCATAAAATTTCTTTAACATCCACCATTCTGTTTCAATATAATCATCCTCATATGTTACATAAGGATTGTCTAAATCTACAAATTGTCCCATTTCCAAAGTTAATTGTTCAAACTTATCTTTATATTTCCAAACACTTTCCTTACATTTTTTGTTAAACTCGGCTATACCATATTTTTCTATATCTGCTTTGCTTTTAAATCCCAACTCTTTTTCTACTTCAAGTTCCACAGGTAAGCCATGAGTATCCCACCCTATTTTTCTTATAACTCTAAAACCTTTCATGGTTTTATATTTACAAAAACTATCTTTTAAAAACTTAGATACCATATGATGAATACCCGGCATACCATTAGCCGTTGCAGGTCCATCATAAAAAACATAATTAGGACTATCTTTTCTAACATCTAATGTTTTTTGATAAATATCTTCTTTAATCCATTTATCTAATATTTTTTTCTCAATATCTTTAACTGGTAATTTACTCAATTCTTCAAATTTTTTCATATAACTCCTTTTATTAAAAAAACTAATTCCCCCAAAGGACGAATTAGTCGTGTTACCACCTTAATTTATACTCATTTACTTAACGCGTATTACGGGTTTTTTTACTTTAGTTTTCTAAAAACCGACTCCCAAGTGATATTTATTTTATATGTTTATTAGTTTCCACCAAACACTAATTCTCTCTTAAAACTTTGTAAAATAAATGTGTCTTGTTCTTTGTCTTTATTTCTTCATAATTATAAGGATAATTCATTCATTTGTCAAATATATTACGTTGATATTACATAAGGATCATTCCATAGCCCTGATCCGGAATATAGGACGTCTGGTTTCAAAGATATAAC
>CAZJTX010000027.1:0-3676 GCA_964549115.1 uncultured Muribaculaceae bacterium
TCAGCATCTTTTACAAATTTACTTATAAAATCTTCTTCTAGTACATATTCAAAGTCACATAAATTACCTTTTTCATAATCAATATATACTTTATCTAATAAAAACTTCTTTTTATTACTAAATTTAGTTATAGTAACGTCTTTACCTTTATCGTAAAAGTAGGACTCATCATAACAATTAGGTAAAGTCTCTATATGTTTTATAGTTTTATCAAATGAAAATACATATGTAACTATACTTCCTTCTTTATATTTAACTATAAACCCATAGTTTGATTGAAACTTCGCTACTAACACAAGTATTAACAGCGCAACTATTAACAAACTTATTTTATGAGATTTTTTCATCTTCTTCTCCTTTTTTATAAAAATTATTTATGTATTCATTATATGCTTTATATTGTAATTTATCTTTATTAATTTTATATTTTATGTTTTGATTGTCAAGTAATATACTATCTAAAAAATGGGGATTTCTAACTAAAATAGGACCTAATAAATATGTTCCATAAAAATTATTATATTTAACACCCTCTTTTTCTAAGTTAAAATTATTACTTTCCAACTCAAATAATGGATATTGGTTATTAACTATTTCTCGCTTAGTGTTAATAAATCCAATTATAATATCTAAATCATTATATCTTGCAAATACATCACCTATTATTTTGGATTCTATTTCCTCAGTTGAATAATTAAATATACCTAAGGCATCATGCTTTTTATTATCAATTACAATATATTTACCAAATAATTCATGTGAATTACCAGTCGCAATAAAATATTTAGAATCATCTATATATTTTTTTATATCTTTTTTATATTGTTTTAAATCTCTTAGTGCTCTAAGTAAACTTTCTTCACTACCTTTTCCCATATATATATAATCATAATTAGAAAAATCTATTTTATCCCCAATTGATAAATAATCAATTTTATATTTTATGTTTGATTGTTCTAAGACATATTTAAGATAAAGTACATTTCCTTGTTCTCCATTTAAATTTAATAAATCATAATATAAATGTAATATTTTAATCATTTTCTTCCTCTTCAAATATATTTTTTAATACATTAGTCATCTCAAAATCCGCTATTACGAATATCTCCCCATTACTTTTTTTAATAATATCTTCTTTCATATTATTAAAATCCTCTATTAATATTAATTTGTCTTCTTTTATATTAGCAAGTAATAATCTAGTCATAATATTATATTTAAATCTTCCTATTATAAATACTTTATCTATTTTATTCATATTTAGCGCTTCATAATCAATATCGTATAAAAGAGATATATCATTATGTTTATATCTTCTTGATACATTTTCAAAACCCAATATTATAGTTTTGTTATCTTTAAATTCGTTTATATATTGAATAGTTTGATAATAACTTAAATTGTTTTCATTTTTAGTATCTAATAAGTGTATCTTTCTTTTATTTAAAGAAAAATACTTTAATCTTTTTTCATTTTTATTTAAATTATTTAAATTATTAATTATTATATTTTCGTCTATATTAATTTCTTTTAATATTGAGTACGCTCCTAACATAGCATACACATTGTAAAATAAATTTTGATTCATATTTATTTTATGTTTATTAATATAAAAATAGTTTTTATCTAAATTAACATCATATGCTAAATACTTTGCATCATATTGAAATTTACATCCTTTTTTAGGGCATTTATACTTACCTATATGACCATAATGGTAAAATTCATATATTAGTTTCTCATTACATAAAGGACAGTATACAGCGTCTAAATTGTTACTTATTGGACTTTTTAAACTATACTTTGTTTTATCTATTCCAAAAGTCGTAACTTCTCCATCAAATTCATATTTAAATCTATTTAAAATTGGATCATCAACATTAATTAATACTTTTGTTTTATTATCTATTGAATTTAATATCTTCTTAAATATAATTTCAGGCTCAGCATTTCTAGCTGGTTGATCTCTTGTTATGTTAGTAACAAGTAAATGAGTAAGTGTACTTGTTTTAAACGAATGTTTGATATATGACTCATCTAACTCAACTAATAAAACATCCGCATCTACTTTATGTGAAAATATTTTTGTATTATTAAGAACTAAGGTTATAATTGCTACATCTACATTGCTGCCAGATGAATTCCACACAACTTTATATCCTTCTTTACTTAATATCTCATTTAAGATAGCTACTGTTGTTCCTTTTCCAGATGAACCAGTTACTCCTATAACATATTTTGGATATTTTATTTTAGTTAAAATATTTTTATCTAATTTCTTAATAATTCTTCCAGCAAAAACAGATCCAGACCATCCTCTTAGTCTAACTAAAAAAGTTAAAGTTTTATTTAAAAGAATTAAGAAACTAACAAACATAATACACCTCTTAATAACATTATTATACCACCTAATTAATAAAAAAAAGAATAGAATTATATCTATTCTTTTAAATTTTTATTAACATAATATTTATGAATTTTTAATCTTATCGTGTAAGTATGTTTCTAAGTCTTTAATTGGAACTAAATCTTGCTCCATTGTATCTCTATCTCTTACAGTTACTGTATCTTTATCTAAAGAATCATCATCTATACATATAGCAAAAGGTATACCTATTAAGTCTGATCTAGTATATCTTCTTCCTATACTTCCAGAGTGATCATATGTTGTCATAAACTCATTTCTTAATGATTCATATACCTCCATCGCTTTTTCACTATGTTTATTTTTTTGAAGTGGTAATACCGATACTTTTATAGGTGCAATTGATGGTTTTAATTTTAAAATTGTTCTTTCTTTATCACCAGTAGTCTCAGTTACTAAAGCCTCACATATAACCGCAAGTAATATTCTTCCTACTCCATATGTAGATTCAACAATATAAGGAATATATCTTTCTTTTGTTTCCTCATCAATAACTTCCATTTTTTTATTAGTAAATTCCTGATGATTTTTCAAATCAAAGTCAGTACGGTTATGTGTACCATTTATCTCTCCCCATCCAAATGGGAACAAATATTCTATATCACATGCATCCTTAGCATAATGAGCTAATTTATCATGATCATGATATCTTAATTTATCACTAGGTAAACCTAATTGATTAAAAAACATTTTTCCATATTTTTTATAATAATCATATAACTTTTCATCTTCTCCTTTTTTACAAAATGTTTGTAATTCCATTTGTTCGAACTCTATTGTTCTAAAAATAAAGTTACCTGGAGTTATTTCATTTCTAAAAGCTTTACCTATTTGAGCAATACTAAATGGGATTTTCTCTCTAGTTGTTCTCATAACATTTAAAAAGTTAACATATTGACCTTGAGCATTTTCGGGTCTTAAATATATAGTTGTACTTTTATCCTCAGTTACACCTCTTTTTGTTGAAAACATTAAATTAAATTGTCTAATATCAGTAAAATTATGATTTTTACATTTAGGACAAGATACTTTATTATCTTTAATATATTTTTGCATTTCTTCTTCACTCAAAGTATCCGCTACTACTGTTGGATCAAAGTCATCTATTAAATTATCGACTCTCCATCTAGATTTACATTCCTTACAATCTATTAAAGGGTCACTAAATCCATCTAAGTGCCCACTTGCTTTCCATACATCTGGATGCATAAAAATACCACTGTCTAATTCATAACTATTATCTAGTTTTTG
>CAZJTX010000028.1:0-3444 GCA_964549115.1 uncultured Muribaculaceae bacterium
TTATTGTTTAAACATAAATCTTATGCCTTTACCGGCTAAGGGCTCATCTTTATATCTGGGTAAAACATGTAAGTGTGCATGAGCAACATTTTGCCCACCCGCTTTACCTACATTCCATCCTACATTATAACCATCTGGTCTATATTTTTTATCTAAGTATAATTTTACTTCTTTTAAAAGTAAAAGTGTGTCAGCCCATTCTTCTTCTGATAAATCAAACGGTGTTTCCACCTGAGATTTAGGAATAATAACATAGGATCCTCTTAAAATATTATCTTTTAAGCCTTCTGCTCTTACCGCAACTGCAGTATTATTTTCAAATACTGGATCATTATCAATTTCTTCTAATATTATTTCTTGTTTTCTCATAATCCTCTTCCTCTAAACTATTATACTACTATTTATCGTATATAAGATGTTAATCTTTTTTCTAATTCTTTATATACTATTTCATTCCCTATATATTTTTTCGTCATACTTAAAAATGTATCATATTTTTTTAAAAGATTATTTCTAGATTCTTTGTCTTTTACTAAATGAACATAATTAATGTTATCAAGTAAGTCAACACACTTTACTATTAAAGCTTCAAACCCCATTTTAATACATTCATTAAACATTGAAATATATTGTTCTTCTTGATCTTCAATATCAGGATTAAAACTAACTGCTTCTACAACCGTTTTTATTTTAGAGTTGTATTCTTTTTCAATAATTGTACCAGTAACTTTCGTGTCCTCAATTAAATCATGTAATATGGCAGATATTATAATATCTTTAGAATAATTATTTAAATATAAATAATAAGCCATTTTAAAGCTATGTAATAACACAGGCTTCGTATTATTACCCGAATCTTTAATATGTTTTGCTACAAAATGAAGAGCATCATCCATTTCTTTTTCTAAGTCCACATCTTTTAATGTGAAATATAACGTATTTTTTGTTTTATCTTCTAACATTCTACGTGTATCATTCATTTATTCCTCCTTTTGTATACGATATTTGTTTTTAATTTTTGTGGTTCTTTAATACTCCTTATACATTATGTGTTTATAAGTTTTAAATTTTTTCTTTTTATACAAATTCGTCGCGTTTATATTAGACTTACAAACAGAGACTTCAATATAATCTATGCCTTTATCTTTCACCCATGTTTCAAACGTGGAAATTAGTCTACTGGCTATTTGCCTATTTCTATATTCAGTGCTTATATATAGGGCTTCTATTTTTGCTTTTCTTTTAATATATGCGAGATTATGTTCCTCTATATAACCATATAAATAACCCAAAGCTATGTCATCATCAAAAGCTATCAGTAATTTAATATTTTTATTATTAATTATTTCGTTATAAAAATTATCTAACTTAAATTGATCATTTATATTTGAATCATATTTTTTTTCGTCTAAAACAAGTTCCAATAAAAATTGATTTATACAATGTACGTTGTCCTTCGTTACGTCCTGTATTAAAACATTCATAACTACTCCTTTATTTTAACAATATTTGTTTATTTAATTTGTATTTTCTTCCTTTGTTTTCTCCAATAGGTATTAATATATCAATTTTCATGAATTTATTAAAGTATTTTCTTATATTGACTCTACTTTTATTTGTTAAATTAGACGCCACTTCTGTGGTAATAAATTCATTGTCTTTAAAATAATTAATTAAATTTAATAAAATCTCTAATCCCACCTTTGTTAAACCTTCTACATATTCTTGTTTTATATTACTTAATATATTTAAATTATTGAATTCGTCTATTGTTTTTAAAATCATTTCTAGCATAAATTCAATAAAAACTGTAGAGTTGTTATCTTCATTTGAAACCGTTATTGCATTATAGTATTCTTGTTGGTGTTTAAATATCATTGTTTCAATTGGTAAATATTCGAAAAAATTATTATAGTTAAACAATATTAAAGACTGCCAAAGTCTTCCCATTCTACCATTACCATCACTAAAAGGATGTATAATTTCGATTTCATAATGAATTATTGATGATTTTATCAAAGGATTTAACTCACTTTTTTTACCCCATTCAAACAATTCATTTATTAATGTGGGTACAAACTGAGGATTTGCTCCCATATGTATAACATCTTTACCAGAATATATACCAACGTTACCTTTTCTAAATTTACCTGATTCATCTATTAAATCTGTTGTTAATGTTTTGTGGGCTTCTAAAAACGATTGAACGCTATATGGATTATATTTATTTATATTATCATAGAGCAAATAAGCATTTTTAACTTCTTGTATTTCTTTTTGAGGAGCTAAAACAAACTTATTATTGACTACTTGTAAAACTTCATCTTCTGTTAACATATTTGCTTCTATAGCACATGAAGAATTAACGGATTTTATTTTACTAACTTTTCTTAAATATAAATCTTTTTGTAAATTATTATTAATCTCTAACTTAGTTGTTTTTTCCGTTATGGATGCTACTAAACTCAATATTTTATCAGTAATATCATACTTGGGGATATTTATCATTTAACAAACTCCTTCTTATTTAATTATACTGTTAATTAAACAAAGTAGCAATATAAGTAGCGATATAAGTAACAATATATTTTAATTAACACTTTTAATATAAAAGGTTTATCTTTTTTTAAAAGAAATTGTTATAATGTATATGGTGATAAAAATGATTATAAAAAAGTGGAGAGAGTTAACTTTTGATCCTTATAAAATAAAATTTAATAATTTTAAGTTATTAGACATAATCAGTTATCCTCATGCGCAAAACGATGTTATTGAAATTGAAGTAAAAATGAAAGGTGATAAACAAACTAAATTGGCCTTCTTAAAATATGAAAGAAGTAAAAAAGCTAACATAAAAGAAGAACATAATATATTAAAGCATTTACATGATAAAAACTTATATCATAATATACCTAATATTATTGAATATGGTATACATAATGATAAAGACTACATTGTGTTAGAAAAACTAGAAGGAGATAAATTATCGACTATATTTAAAAATTCAAAACAAAATAAAGAAGAATTACTTTTAATATATGGTGAAGAATTAGCAAAAATACATAAGATTAAAACCAGAAAAATTAATAATTCGATGAAAAGAAAGATTAATTATATTCCTGATAAAAACGATTATAATATTCACGATAAAGAAGTTCAAATATATATAAAGTATTTAGTTAGGAATTATTTTAAAAAACGTAGTAAAACATTTATACATGGTGATTTCCATTACGGTAATATTTTATTTAAAGATAATAATATAGCGGGTGTTCTTGATTGGGAATATGCTGGTAAGGGTTTAAAAGAACAAGATATAGCATGGGCTTTAATATTAAGGCCAGATCAATTATTTTTAGATAACATAGAAGATATAAAGCTATTCTTAGAAGGATATAATAACTATAACTCTTATAAATATGAAAAATTAAAATGGTGTTTAAT
>CAZJTX010000029.1:0-3128 GCA_964549115.1 uncultured Muribaculaceae bacterium
TACTTCTCTTTTAAAATATCATCTTTTTCACTTTGGCGTATATTTCTTATTACTACTTTTCCTTCTTCTCCAATAGCCTTAGCTTGTTTTACATACTCTTTTCTTCTTTCTTCAGTTAAGTCAGGATATATAAGTATAATAATCTCCCCATTATTAGTTGGAGTTATACCAACATTTGCTTCATTAATAGCGTATTCTATATCTTTTAAAGAACCTTTTTCAAAAGGTTTAATGAAAATCTTTTTCGCTTCAGGTACAGTTATACTAGCAATACTTTGTAATGGAGTTGGCACTCCATAATAAGAAACCATAATACCATTTAAAATATTAGGATTTGCTCTACCTGCTCTGATTGATTTTAATCTCTCAACCATGTTTTCAACTGCTTGTTTAAATTTTACTTCATCCATAATAACTCCTTAATCTAGTGTTATTCTATCATAATAATCTATTGATGTCGATTTCACCAAATAAGATATTTCTAAATTACCAATTTTATTTACATAAACAAAATGATTGAAAGTATTCATCGTTTCATCTAATAAATCAGTTTCTATTCTTAGCGCTGCTATTTTAGATCTTATATCTTTTTTAAGATTATCTAATGATGTTTTATATTCTAATAAGATTTGTTCTTCACTTACCAAAGTGCCTTCTTCTTTATTAAATATATAACCCTTCATTCCTCTTGGGAGATGATCTTCTTTATTATAAACATAATCTTTTATAATAAGAGAAATATATTTATCAAATTCAATTATTTCATATATTCTATATGGAAGGCTAAATGCTTCATCAGTTCTAACTATACTATTTTTATAATTTTCATTCTCACTGTTTAAAGTATCTTGAATTGATTTTTGATTGTTTATGTTTATTACTATTTCTTCATAAAATATTTCTTCAACTTCATCTAATTCTTCGCCATTTTCAAAATATATATAATCTTTTGATTTAATAATTCTCGAATCTTTTAATTCGACTATGTCCGGTTTAGGTTCTTTATTAATTTGTTTGGGTTTATTAATCATATAATAAGTATAAACAAATCCCCCTATGACAATAACAAAAATAATAAAAATAAATACTAAAAAATAAAATTTATTCTTCTTCTGTTCCACTTATTACACCTCTATACTCTCTTAGTGCATCTGTCATTATTTTTATTTTTTCATCACTTTTTTCTTTGGTCCAATAAGCCGATGGAGTTATGTCTCCTTTTATAAATGATGTTTCATCATCAAAATAAATTATTTTTCCATCTTTAATTATTAATACAGCTGGAGCATATAATTCTTTTTTACCGCGGTCATTTACACTAACAAGTCCATCTAACTTATTAACAATAAGTTCATAATTACCGTTATTATTACCTCTGTCATCTAGAAAGTCATAATAGTACACTTCATCTATTTTTGCTTTTTTAGCAGCTGAATTTAATAAACTAGCCATATAACCAGTCCATTTATTTGATTTAAAACCAAATAATACAACTAGATCTTTTTCCATAGCTAGATATATATCTCTAGCCTTAGCATATTTATAAACATTATATTCATCTAACTCTTTAAATTCATTAGCAAACAAAACATTATCTTCTACTCCATTGTATGATTTATTACCTAAATATATAAACAAAAATAACATTACTCCAAATAATATGAAATAAATAATTTTTTCAGTTTTATTTTTAAACATATGTCTGTTCTTTATTTTTCTCAAACTTATCACCATTTATATTTTATCATGTATATAAACATTATTAAACTTTTAATAATTATTTTACAACATAAAAAAATCAGCTGACGCTGATTTCTTTAATTTAAAGCTTCTTTTAGTTTGCTTCCAGCTTTGAATGAAGCAACTACTCTAGCAGGAATTCTTAATGGTTCTTTTGTTAATGGGTTAATACCATCTCTTGCTGCTCTTTGTTTAGCTGAGAATGTACCAAAACCTACAAGCGCCACTCTTCCTTCCTTTTTTAATCCAGCAGTAATACCTGCGATTGTAGCATCTAGTGCTCTACCTGCATCAGCTTTTGTTAAACCTGATTCTTTAGCAATAAATTCTACTAATTCTGATTTAGACATGTTCTACCTCCCGTACATTTCTATTTGTAAGAATAATCTTACATACTTAGATTATCAAATTATCAAATAAGAAGCAAGTTATTTTACTAAAATTAGGCAAAAAAAGAGGTTTTTTCCCTCTTTTTTATACTTTTCATATATTTTTAATCAATATAGAAGATATCATCTGGTTTTAAATCAAATATTCTAGCTATTTTAACCGCTAATTTGTAATATAAATTTCGTCTTCCATTTTCTATTTGTGAATAATAAGATTTACTAATTCCAAGCATTAATGACATCTCTTCAATTGTATAATTATGCTTAATTCTTAATTGTTTTAATTTATCCAGATTCGGTTTATTCATATTCTTTCTCGTTCTTATTTTTAAAGTGTAATATAATTGGAGTACCCCTAAACGGTATTTGCTCTCTTATTTGATTTTCCAGATATCTTTTATAACTAAAATGTATTAAACTCTTATCATTTACTTCAAATGTAAACTTTGGAGGTTTGATTCCACTTTGATGAACAAAATATATTTTTAATCGTTTTCCTCTAAATGTCGGAGATGGATGCATAAAATATGCTTCTTGTATTATTTTATTAATAAATGAAGATTTAACTTCTTCTTTGCTACTTTCATACGCACTCAATATTTCTGGCATTAAAGTATGCATTCTTTTTTTAGTTAATGCTGATAAGAACACTATATTTGCATATGGAATAAATTTGAACTCGTCTCTAATTAATTCAGTCCATCTTTTCATTTCAACGTCTTTATCAGATATCAGATCCCATTTATTAACTACTATAACAATAGGTTTTCCACTATCTATAATATATGATGCTATATGTTTATCATGTTCAATTATTCTTTCTTCAGCGTTAATTACTAATAAACAAACATCACTTCTATCTATTGCTTTTAAACTTCTTATTAAACTATATTTTTCAATATCAGAATATATTTTACCTTTTTTTCTCATTCCTGCTGTATCTATTACTATATATTCTTCATTATTATATTTAAACGTAGTATCAACTGTATCTCTGGT
>CAZJTX010000030.1:0-2028 GCA_964549115.1 uncultured Muribaculaceae bacterium
TTCATGGAAGAGTTATCTATTGGATTTAAAATATTTCCTTCTTTATCATCATAATCGTAATAACCCTCTGATGCTAAAGTGTTCAATGACATAACATAACAATCATCATTATCATTACTTCCCCCTTGAACACACTCTACTGGTGTTATCAATTCCGAACAAGCATCAGTTTTAAAACAATCCAAATGATCAAGTGCCCATAATTTACCACTTTGATGTGCGTTATCTATTTTGATATTAAATGTTTTTTCTTTTGTTTTCATAGATGATGATTGATATACAGGTACACCAATAGCAGTAATTACTGCTATTATGACCATAATTGCTAGTAATTCAACTAATGTAAAACCTTTTTTAATTTTTATTTTACTATTTTTCATAAATTCACCTTCTTTGAATTTTTAAATTAATTATTTATTTTAAAATATAAGCTATTGTAGCTTTATATGAATAAAGATTTTCTTCTCCACCTTTATACACTGTACCACTATAATTTTGTTCCCATACTCTTGTATCTGATGCTGGTTTGGTTACATTTCCTTGATATTTATATACCCTAGTATCGTACCCTGGTTTTGATACCGTTCCGGTTAAGGTTGCTGAATAATGTTGGTCGCATCTTTCATCAGTTTCACCTGGTGGAAGATAAATATTATCAGACCAGGAATCAACATATGCAAATCCACTAGGTCTTGTTAGTGTTCCGCTGTAACCTCCACTATTATAATAATAGGAAGTTGGTAAACAATTACCCATAGCACAGCTTTCTATCCAACATACTTGATTATAATAAGATTTATAAAGAGTATGACTTGCTGTAAAAGAATCTCCAGGGTAATAACTACCACTATAAACATAACTAGTTAAAGTACCCGTATAGCCGTCTGAATTATAATTTCTATTAGTTTGTGCTGTTACATATTTTGTGTGTTCTTCAATCCAAGCACCACTAATAACACTAGAAGAACCACTTTTGTTTAATATTCCGCTATATCCATCATAATCATAATTAAATGTATCGTCAAATTCGTCAGAACTTGAAGTTCTACTTTCAGTTACTGATTTATTATAAAGTTGTGGGTTCCATTCGGATGAAATCGGAGTTCCATTATCTAAAGTAATACTTATATTATCGTTATTTCTAGTAAAAGTACTAGTCCCTGTATTTGATCTAACATGATCTATTGCCCTATTATATATTAGCAATATTTGTTCTTCATTCATTAAAGAATTATCTAAAGGATTTAAGATTAATTCATTCTTTTTATCATCATATTTAAAATATCCTTCTTGTGCTAAAGTTTTTAAAGCTATTATATAGCACTCATCATTAGCATTAATTCCTTCTACTTCACAATCTATAGGAGATATTTTATCAGTGCAACCTTTTGATTTAAAACACCCTAAATTTTCTTGACCCCATAATTCAGCACTTTGATTCGCATTTGCTATTTTAATACGAAGCAAGTTTTCTTTAGTTTTTCTAGCCGAAGCATTAAAAACAGGCACTGCTATAGCTGCAATAATTCCAATTATTACTATAACTCCTAACATTTCAACTAACGTAAATCCTTTATTTGATTTAATGCTTTTTGATCTCATATTGTTCCTTTCCATTATTTTTTTATTTTAAATTATATACTATTGTAATTTTATATGAATAAAGATCTTGATCTCCACCTTTATATGCTGTACCCAGATAATCTTGTTGCCATACACGGGTATCTGATGCCGGTTTTATTACTTCACCTTGATATCTATAAACGCGAGTATCTGATGCCGGTTTGGTAACATTCCCTTGGTATCTATATACACGGGTATCTGATGCCGGTTTGGTTACATTCCCTTGATATCTATATACACGGGTGTCTGATGCCGGTTTGGTTACATTCCCTTCATATCTATATACACGGGTGTCTGATGCTGGTTTGGTTACATTCCCTCGGTATCTGTATACACGGGTATCTGATGCTGGTTTAGTAATGTTTCCCTTCATATTATACGACCAATCCACATTTTGGTAACATA
>CAZJTX010000031.1:0-1731 GCA_964549115.1 uncultured Muribaculaceae bacterium
TAGTAATAAGAAATATACGCCAAAGTGAAAAAGATGATATTTTAAAAGAGAAGTATTCAGAAGATGAAGAAAAAAGATTGTTAGATCAATTACAAGAAATAGTAAATAAATATAATAAATTAATCGATGAAGAAATTGATAAGAAAGAACAAGAACTTATGGAAGTATAAGTTCTTTTTAGGAGTATAATGAAAAATATAAATATTGTTTATATGGGTTCACCCGAATTTAGTGTTAAACCCCTAGAAGAACTAATTAAAATAGCCAATGTTAAGTTAGTTATTACTAAACCAGATACTAAAATGGGAAGGGGAAATAAGATACAATCATCCCCAGTTAAAAATGTTGCACTAAAACATAATGTTAAAGTTTTAGAACCTTTAAAGTTAATGGATATATATGATGAGATAAAAAATATTAATCCAGATTTAATAATAACTTGTGCTTATGGTAACTTAGTACCTAAAGAAATATTGGATATTCCAAAAAAAGGTAATATTAATATTCATGCATCGCTATTACCAAAATATAGAGGAGCAGACCCTATAACATTTTCTTTATTAAATGGTGATGATAAAACAGGTATTACATTAATGTATATGGACGAAGGTATGGATACAGGAGATATAATAAGTTATCATTATTTAGATATAGATAATGAGGATAATTATATAACTTTATATACAAAATTAAGCGACTTAGCAGCGTCATCTATTAAGGAAAAATTAATGGATATATATGAAGGAAATCTGAAAATAATAAAACAGGATAATGATAAAGCAACATATACAAGAAAAATAACAAGAGATGATGAATATGTAGATTTTCATGATACTTCAGAAAATATCCACAATAAAGTAAGGGCTCTTTATCCCAATGCTTATATTAATATATTAGATAAAGAAATTAAAATATTAAAAACACATTATGAAATAAAAAATGAATCTAGTTCTAACAAGATTAGCGAAATCACTAAAAATTCTTTTGGAATAGAAACACTAGATGGTATAATATATTTAGATATAATAAAACCAGAATCTAAAAAAGAAATGGACATAAAAAGTTATATTAATGGCATAAATAAAGATAATTTATTAAACACGTATGTAGGTGATAATAGTGGAAGAAGAAAATAGAGTATTAAAAGCTACTAAGAAATTAATTTATTGGTTAATTTTTATTGGCATCATTGTATTTATTACTTTAATATTAGTTTTATTAACTAAATAAATTGAAAATTTAAACTTAATGTTATATACTAAAAAAAGAGTATAAAGATATGAAACACAATAAGAAAATTATTTTATTAAGCATATCTATTTTAATGGTTTTCACCCTATTATTTTTTGCATTCAATAAACAGCGTAATGTAGTTATAATTGACAACGCTTCTATAGCTATTATGTTAGAAACAGAACCAGGAGTATATACAAAATCACAATCTAATAATTGGCCCAGTGATGAAGAGCATGTATTTGACTCTGAAAAATCATATTGTGTTAATGATTCGATTTTAATCTGGAGTGTTGACGAATTAACTATCCAAACAAAAGGTAGCGATAAGTGTTATGCATATTTTAAAGACGTAAATAACGTTTCTAATGAAATAAGTAAACGCATACTAGAATTTAACGGTGGTAAAAAATCCATAGAACAAAAATCTCATCCATTTGATGAAATAGCTGATACCAACGAAGGGATGTACGCAATGGAAGATGATTATGGAACAAG
>CAZJTX010000032.1:0-1712 GCA_964549115.1 uncultured Muribaculaceae bacterium
AAGGATATAATAACTATAACTCTTATAAATATGAAAAATTAAAATGGTGTTTAATAAACGGGTACTTACATTTTTATTTTACGAATGAAGATAAAAAATATAAAAATAAAATATTAACTTTATTAGATTTAATATATAATGATAACTTAAAATAAAAAACGTTCTTTATAGAACGTTTATTTTATATAACAAAACAGCTTACTGAAATTGAATATTCTTGTCCAGCTTCAGATGTAGCTAACACTGAGTATGGTACTCCTAATTCTACTGAAGGGTCACAACTGATTTTATAATCAGTAGAGTTAACTTTTGTAACTTTAATTTTTGATGGATCTAATGATTTCATAGTATAACTATTAACTCTATTAGGATGAACTCTAATTGTTACAGTTTCATCATATATTACATCAAGTGTTTTATTTATATCATTTCCACTGGTATTAACCATTGTAAATAGCCCTTCAACATGAACGTTTTGTCTAGCTTCAATTACTTTTCCGTCTTTTCTAGTAATTTGAGCTACTAGGGTTGCTGTTTTATATACATCATCTCCAAGTGCATTAGCTCTTATTGTACATTGTTGAACATTAGGCGTGCAGTTATAAAGCGCCGCATATGGAACGGTTCCATCTTTTTCTACAACCCATTTAATACTTTCATATTCTTCGCCAGTAAAGTTTACTTTATAAGATATTCTTCCACCATTTGGTAAATGTCTTGTAATAGCATGACCTGAACTAACTCCACTTGTTTTTGATAAGGTTGCTTTTGTAACTGGGTTAGATGCAGTTACTTTTAATGTGGCTGTTTTTCCATTTTTTGTTGTAACAGTAATAGTTGCCGTAGAAGTTTTATTAGCCTTTGCTGTAACCAATCCTTTGTTACTTACAGTTGCAACACTTGTATCACTTGATTTATAAGTTACAGTTTTATCTTTTGCATCCGATGGTGAATATGTAACTTTAATTTGAAAAGTTTTACCTTTTTCTAAGCTAATTTCTTTTCTTCTTTATTTAAAAGATTATGATGGGGTTTATAATATTTATTTATAACCCATCTTTCATATTTATAATCAATCTTTATTAAATCTTTTTGATCTAATGTTTTTGTATATACTATACCCATTCCTTTTTTATCCATAGGTTCATTTTCTTCAAATCTTTCTACATCACAAAACATTCTTGAATATTTAAATATTATTTTATTCAAATTGATATCTTTGACTAGTTTATCTACATGCATTAATTAAATGTATAAAGATAACATAACCGTTTAACTTCCATATCAATTTAATTAAACAATTATTTTATTACATCTATTAATAATGATAAACATTTTATGATTTCGGCGAAAGTAATATCACGAGCATATTGATTTTTATTAGAATAAAGTTTCCATCTATCACTTAAAATATCGCTGTTCTTTATAGTATTAAACGTTTCCTTAGGATTGCCGTTATAATTTCTATTTTCGAAAGTTTCTTTAATTGCTAATTTCAGGTGTTCTATGCTTAACTTATCAAAGTTGATTTTATAAATTAAATAAATATCATAAAAGTCTCTCATTCTACTATTGGCTTCACCTCTAATTAAAGTTGTTTCAAGTTTCTCAGCTAATACCGTTTCAATATTGTAGGCCCATAAATTAATATGATTATCACTTAATGTTGGAAGATATTTATAATTAATTGCACTTGGAGTTATTGTATCCCC
>CAZJTX010000033.1:0-1661 GCA_964549115.1 uncultured Muribaculaceae bacterium
TTGCTCCTCTAAAATAATAACTTGTTCCATAATCATCTTCCGTTGCATACATTCCTTCATTGGTATCAGCTATTTCATTAAATGGATGAGATTTTGTTTCTATATATTCTTGTCCTCCATTATTAAATAAAAGAGTCTCAGCAAATGTTGGTTTAGGTTCTGCCAATATCAAATTAGCTTCTAAACTTTTATTTTCATTGTCTCCTTGATGAGTATCTAAATTTATAAAAGTTAGAGTTGCAGTCCAAGTGTGAGTTGTGCCAGTTGTAGTTGACGTAGTTGATATTTCTTGTCTTTCTTTTATTAATATTTCTCCATCATACTCGGTTATATCAAAACCTGCTACTCCGCCTTGATTAACATAAGTTAATCCCGGTATTGAGGTTATATTATTATTATTTTGATCTTTTACCGTAAGTATTATTTCTGGGGTATTATTTTGAGTTGTATATACATATTCATTAGTTTCTATATCAAATATTACATTATAATATTTAGTGGCAGTTTCTGTTTTGGAGTTCGCTATTAACGTTGCTGATGATGTGGTTGATGCTTGTAAGTTTTCTCCACCTTCAGGTAAAGTAAACTGATTTACTATTAAACTTATTGGATCTCCTTCGGTAAAGGTTAATTGATCCAGTGAATGACTAGATACCGTTACTTTTGTTTTAGACTCAGTATATTCATCCAAAACAAAATAAGCATATGAAATAGAAAGTACTAAAATTAGACTTCCTATTATTGATAAAATAATTGTTTTTTGTTTCTTATTTATCTTCATATTGATATCACTTTTAGTATATCATACTATTTTAAATATTTAAGAGCGGTTTCTTTGTTTTTATTGTAATTAGTTATGACCTCATCATATATATCTTTTATTACAAAATATTCTTTTTCTTTTTTCTCTTTTGCTATTCTAAATTCTTTGTTAATTAGTTTTTTAAACTCTGATTCATTTATATCATGCTCACTTACATAAACCTCTATTATGCTTCTTAAATATGGAGTTGATAATTTATCATGTTTTTCTTCTTCTTTTTTACTAACGTTGTGTAGAAAATAATAGTCTAAATATGTTGTTAACTTTAATTTTTCATTTAAATCTAGTGGATCTTCTTCTTTATCACTTTCTATTTTCTTAACTGCTTCTTCTTTGTTATAACTTTCTAAGAATTCCCAAAGAGCCACTAACATTTTTAAGTTATTATCTTTTAAGATAGCGTTTGTTTTTCTAAGTGGACTTCTAACTGGGACTGATCCAAACATTTCCTTAGCAAATACACTTCCTAAATAATCATCAAATATTTCACTTAAATTTCTAATTCTTTGATTTGTGTCTTCTTCTTTTAATTTCTCAGTAGTACCCGCACTATAATTAGTTCTTAGTTTCATATCTAGTCTAGTATGGTCCCCTTTATAATCTGTTTCACTACTATATGTTAGAGTTTTTTCATATCTAGAAGTTATATCATCTTCCATTACTATAAGTTGTTCATTTAAAAATGATTTCACATTTACTAATAAAGAATAAACAAATCTGTTTTCATAAAGATCAATAGTCTCTTCTTTAAATACATTTAACAACTTTAATGGCTGTACTGTACCATCCTCATCTACATCTTGAATTAAAGATGTGTTTTGAGCTAAATGCTTTATAC